>NZ_RWJX01000070.1 GCF_004123805.1 Cellulomonas endophytica
TCCCCACCGATCCACCCGCGCGGGCCCCGCCGGCCCGCCACCCGTCACCGAGAGGTCCCCGTGCTGAGGATCGCCGTGCCCAACAAGGGCTCGCTCTCCGAGCCCGCCGTCGAGATGCTGCGCGAGGCGGGGTACCGCCAGCGCCGTGACCACCGCGAGCTCGTGCTCCCCGACCCCGACAACGACGTGGAGTTCTTCTTCCTGCGCCCGCGCGACATCGCGGTGTACGTGGGGTCGGGCACGGTCGACGTCGGCATCACGGGGCGCGACCTCATGCTCGACTCGGAGTCGTCCGCGGTGGAGCACCTCCCGCTCGGCTTCGCGCGCAGCACGTTCCGGTTCGCGACGACGGCCGGGCAGGCCACGTCCGTCGCCGACGTCGCGGGCCGTCGCGTCGCGACGTCCTACCCGGTCCTCGTCGCCGCGCACCTGCGCGCCCAGGGCGTCGCGCCCGCCGCCGTGGTGCGGCTCGACGGCGCCGTCGAGACGGCGATCCGGCTCGGCGTCGCCGACGTCATCGCCGACGTCGTCGAGACCGGCACGACGCTGCGCGCCGCGGGGCTGGAGGTCTTCGGCGAGCCCATCCTGCGCTCGGAGGCCGTCCTCGTCCGGCGCTCGGACGTCGACGAGCCGCGCGGCCTCGACGTCCTCACCCGGCGCATCCAGGGCGTGCTCACGGCGCGCGAGTACGTCCTCATGGACTACGACGTGCCGCTGGAGCTCGTCGACTCCGCCGTGGCCATCACGCCCGGCCTCGAGTCGCCGACCGTCTCCCCGCTGCACGACAGCGACTGGGCCGCCGTCCGCGTGATGGTGCCGCGCAAGGAGACGAACCGGGTGATGGACGACCTCTACGGGGTCGGCGCCCGCGCCATCCTCGTGACGTCCATCCACGCCTGCCGGATCTGAGGCCGGCGACGAGCGGCCGGCCGCCGGGCCCCGACCCGCGCACCGACCCGTTCCGCCCGCGGCTCGCGCGTGCGGTGGGCGCGGGGCTGGCCGTCCTCGTCGCCGCCTGCACGGCGGCCGCGGTCGTGGTGCTGCCGGCCGAGGGCGTCCTGGGCGCGGAGCCTCTCGACCGCGCGGCCCTGGCGCTGCTCGGGGCGGTGCTCACCCTCTTCTGCGTGCGGCAGGCGATGGTCGCGGCCTTCGTCGAGAGCGACGGCCTGCGCGTCCGCAACCTCGTGCTGACGCGGCGGGTGCGCTGGGCGGAGGTCGTGTCCGTGCGCTTCGGCCGGGACCGGCCGTGGGTGCAGCTCGACCTCGCCGACGGCGGCACCCTGGCGGTCATGGGCGTCCAGCAGGCCGACGGCGCCCACGCCGAGCGCGAGGCCCGGCGGCTGGCGACCCTCGTCGCCGTCCGCAGCCGTCCCCCGCGCTGACCCGGTCAGCCCCCGGCGAGCAGCGCCACCGCGTGCCGGCCCGCCGCGGCCACGGCGAGGAAGGCGGCCGGGTCGGCCTCGAGCCCGCGGCCCATCGTCGACAGGCCGACGGGGGAGCCGGCCAGCGCCGCGAGGTCGTCGGCACCGACGGCCACGTCGACCCGGCGGTGCCGCCCCACCGGCGCGACGAGCTCCGCGGCCTGCGCGAGCACCCGCGCCGCGAGGTCGTCGCCGACGCCCGGGGCGCCCGTCAGCAGCGGCACGACGACGTCGGCCGGGGCCAGCGCGACCCGCCCGTAGGCCGTCAGGGAGTGGTGGGAGACGCCGCGGTGCCGGTCCCGGGTGTCGGCGCCCGACACGCGCAGCGACGCGACCGGCCGGCCGCCGAGGACGGCGGCCGCGTTGACCGCCTCGCCGGCGGCGACGCCCGAGAAGCCCCACCGGGTCCCCGTGCCCAGGTTGCCGGGGCCCTGCGCCACGACGACGAGGTCCGCACCCACGACGTGCCGCGCGGCCAGCAGCGCCGTGTGCACCGTGACGGCCTCGAGGTCGCCGCCGAACGCCTGCCCCGCGGTGAGGCACGCCGCCAGCCACCCCGCGTCGCGCAGGCCCGCCACCGTCCGGGAGAACCACGCGGGCAGCGCGCCGCCGTCCGTGAGCACGTAGGCGACCCGGGGCGCGCGCCGGCCCCGCAGCGCCGCCTCCGCCCGCGCGCCCGCGACCACCGCGGGCAGCGCCGAGTGCAGGTCGGCGACGACCACCGGCATCCCCGCCAGGTCGTCGGCGTCGCGCAGGGTCGCGTGGTGCGGCGACTCGGGGTCGTCGACGCCGAGCACCGTCGCCTGGAGGGGGGTGTAGCGCGCCTTGACGAGGTGCCCGGGCCCGGCGGGGGCGTCGGGCACGGGGGCGTCCGTGCGGGCGACGACGAGCGCGTACCCGCCCGTCCCCAGGCCGCGGCGCAGCGCGCCGACGTTGAGGAGGACGTGCGCGCCGGAGGGCACCGGCCCGACGAGGGCGGGGTAGGCGAGCGCGCGGACCGTGCCGTCCCCGAGGGCGCCGCCGCCGTGGTCGGCACCGGCGTCAGGGTCGTCGCCGCCGTCCGGCACGGCGTCGTCGGGGTGCGGGTCGAGGGCGACGGCGAGCTCGGCGGCACCCGGCCACGACCGTCCCGCCCGCACGACCGTCCCGGAGCGCCACGTGATCACGCCGGTCACCGTACCCAGCGGGCGGGGCCGCGGGGACGCCGCGCGGGCGTCGCGGCCCCCGCGCGGCCGCTACGGTGAGCGCGATGCCCGCCCCCACGCCCCCGGCCGAGCGCCTGCTCAACCTCGTCATCGCGCTGGTGAACACCGGCCGCCGCATGACGAAGGAGCAGGTGCGCCGGAGCGTCGCGGGCTACGCCGACGCCGTCTCCGACGAGGCCTTCGAGCGGATGTTCGAGCGGGACAAGGACA
Source organism: Cellulomonas endophytica (assembly GCF_004123805.1). GTDB lineage: Bacteria > Actinomycetota > Actinomycetes > Actinomycetales > Cellulomonadaceae > Cellulomonas > Cellulomonas endophytica. Next base: position 2,837 of record NZ_RWJX01000070.1, read on the forward strand.
CCCTGCGCGAGCTCGGCGTCCCCGTCGTCACGGTGACCGGCGCGGCCCACGGCGACGACGTGGGCTACCGCGTCGACCTCGAGGCCTGGTCGCTGCCGCCCCTGGAGCTGACGCCCGCCGAGCTCGGCGTCCTCGGGCTCGCCGCGCAGCTGTGGCAGGACCAGGCGCTGCGCACGGACACGGACCGGGCCCTGACGAAGCTGCGGGCCGTGGGGGAGGGGCCCGAGAGGCCCGACGTCCTCGCCGGGCTGGTGCCGCGCGTGCGTCCCGGCGGTGCCGCCCTCGCGCCCCTCGTCGACGCCGTGCACGGGCGGCAGGTCGTGCAGTTCGCGTACCGCGCGGCGAGCACGGGGGAGCTGCGCACCCGCACGGTGGAGCCGTGGCACCTGCTCAGCCGCCGGGGCGGCTGGCTGCTCATCGGCCGGGACCGCGACCGCGACGCCCCCCGCTCCTTCCGCCTCACCCGCCTGGAGGGGCCCGTGCGCCGCCTCGGGGCGCCGGGCGCGTTCGTGCCGCCGAGCCGCGCGGAGCACGAGGCGTCGCTCGCGCGCTGGGGCGAGCCGCCGGAGCGGCGCGCGGTGCTCGCGGTCCTGCCGGAGCGGGCGCCCGCGCTGCGCGCCCGCGCGGTCCCGGACGCCGGGGAGACGGACGCGGCCCTGCCCGGGCGCGGCTCGGACGGCCGGGACGTCCTCGTCGTCCCCTACCGCAGCAGCCGGGAGCTCGCGGAGGAGGTCGTCGGGCACGGCGCGGCCGTGCTCGTGCTGGACCCGCCGGAGCTGCGCCTGGCCGTGCTGCGCCGGCTGCGCGCGGCGGCGGCGCTCGACGCGGCCGCGGCCGGACGGGGGGACGGGCGTGGCTGAGCGCACGGGGGAGCGGCTCCTGCGCCTGCTCGGGATGGTCGCCTACCTCGACGGGCGCTCCGGCGTGCCCGTCGAGGACCTCGCCGAGCAGTTCGGCGTCACCACGGCGCAGGTGCTGCAGGACATCGACACGCTCTGGGTGACGGGTACGCCGGGCTACTTCCCGCACGACCTCATCGACTTCGACGCCGACTCCTACGAGCGGGGCGTGGTGCGCCTGACGGAGTCCCGCGGCATGACCCGGCCGCTGCGCCTGGGCGCGAGGGAGGCGACGGTGCTGCTCACGGCGCTGCGGGCGCTGGCGTCGTCGCTCGGCCCCGGGCTCGACCCGGAGCGGGCCGCCGTCCTGGCGTCGGCGACCGCGAAGCTCACGGCGGCCACGGGCGACGCGGCGGCCGACGCCGCGCTCGACGTCCGGATCGACCTCCCGGGCCGGCCCCCGGTCGTCGCTGCCGTGGAGCGTGCCCTGCTCGAGCGGCGCCGGCTGCACCTGCGCTACGTCGACACCGCGGAGGTGGAGACGGAGCGCGACGTCGACCCCCAGCGCCTCGAGACCGGCGACGGGCACGCGTACCTGCGCGCGTGGTGCCACCTCGTCGCCGGGGAGCGGACGTTCCGGCTCGACCGGGTCCTCGACGCGGTCGTGCTCGACACCCCGGCGGAGGACCACGCCGTGCCGGCCGTCGCCGACCCGTTCCGCCCCTCGGAGGGCGACGTCGTCACCGTCCACCTGCGCAGCCGCGCCCGCTGGGTGGCGGAGGAGACGCCGACGGAGGACGTGCGCACCCTCGAGGACGGGTCCTTCGAGCTCGACGTGCGCGTGCAGCACCCCGCCTGGCTGCAGCGCCTCCTGCTGTCCGTCGCCGACGACGTGCTCGCCGTCCGCCCGCCGGGCGCCGCCGTCGCCGCGGCCGGCGTGGCACGCGACGCCCTGGAGGCCTACGCCGGGCTGGGGCTGGACGACGTCCCGCCCGGGGACGGTCGCGCCGGCACGGGCGGGCTAGGGTGACGGCCGTGCTGTGGGCCCTGGTGTGGACGGTGCTCGTCGTGGGCGCCGTGGTCGGCGCGGTCGTCGTCGGGCGGCGCCTGTGGCGCTCGGTGCGGGCCCTCCTCGCGGAGGTGACGCGCGCCGGCGAGGTGGCCGGGCGCCTGGCCGACCGGGCCGACGCGCTCGCGCGGCTGGCCGGCGAGGCCCCCGCCGCCGCCGGGCCCGACCTGTTCACCGACCCGGCGGTCGTGCGGGCGCGGACCGAGCCGGTCCGGGAGCGGTCGCGGGAGCGGCGCGCCGCCCGCGAGGTCCGGCACCGGGAGACGTACGCGCGCTGGCGCCGGGACTGGTCCTAGGTCCACAGGGCGGGCGACCTACACTGGCCCCGCACGTCCACGCCCGCCCGGCAAGGAGACACCCCATGCGCTTCACCGCGGTCCACCTGCTCATCTTCCTGGCCGTCGTGGTGCTGCTCTTCGGCTCCACCCGCCTCCCCACGCTCGCGCGCAGCCTCGGCCAGTCGATGAAGATCTTCAAGAGCGAGGTCAAGGACCTGCGCGACGACGAGACGCCCGCCGCCCCGCCGGTGGCCGGGGCCCCCGTCCCCGGCCCGACCACGACGACGGCCGCCCCCGCCGCCACGCCCACCGGCTCCACCGCGACCGGCGCGACGCCGGGCGGCACGACCCCGCAGGGCTGAGCGGTGCCCGCACGCCGTCGGGAGCGTGACCCCGACGGGCGGATGCCGCTGCGCGAGCACCTGCGCGAGCTCCGCCGGCGGGTGGTGCTCGCCGCCGTCGGGGTCGTCGTGGGCGCCATCGCGGGGTGGGCCGCCTACGGCACGGTGTTCGACCTCCTGCAGCAGCCGCTCGTCCTGGCGGCGGCGGAGAACGACGCGGTCGTCTCCGCCAACTTCGGCGGGGTCGCGACGGCCTTCGACATGCAGGTGAAGGTCTCGCTCTTCCTCGGCGTGCTCGTCTCGAGCCCCTGGTGGATCTACCAGCTCTGGGCGTTCGTCACCCCGGGCCTCACCCGCCGGGAGCGGCTCGCGGCCGTGGGCTTCCTGGCCGTCGCGGTGCCGCTGTTCCTCGCGGGTGCCGGGACGGCCTGGTGGGCGCTGCCGAACGCGGTGCGCCTGCTGACGGAGCTCACCCCCGAGGGCGCCACGAACTTCATCGACGCGCAGAACTACCTCAGCTTCGTCATGCGGCTCGTCCTCGCGTTCGGCCTGGCCTTCCTGCTGCCGGTGCTCCTCGTCGGGCTCAACCTGGCGAACCTCCTGCAGGGGCGCGCCATGCTGCGCGGGTGGCGCTGGGCGGTCATGCTCGCCTTCCTCTTCGCCGCCGTCATGACGCCCACGCCCGACGCCGTGACGATGATCGTGCTGGCGCTGCCCATCTGCGGGCTCTACTTCGCCGCGGTCGGGATCGCCCTGCTGCACGACCGGCGCACGGACCGGCGGCGGCTCGCCGAGGGCCTGCCGCGGCTCGACGGGACCGTGCCCGAGGGGTGGACCCCCGCCGCCGGCACCCGCACGCCCGCCGCCTGACGTGGCGCGCCTGGGGCTCGTCGTCAACGGGCGCGCGGACGGCGGCCGGGCGGGCCGCACGGGGCCCCTGGTCCGGACGGCGCTGCGGGCCCGCGGGCACGAGGTCCTCGAGGTCGACCTGCCCGACCCGCCGGGGGTCGCGGCCCTGCCGCCGGGGCTCGACGCCCTCGTCGCGGTGGGCGGCGACGGCACCGTCCACCGCGCCGTGGCGGCGGTCGCCGGCACGGGTCTCGCGCTCGGCGTGGTGGCCTGCGGCAGCGGCGACGACGTCGCACGGGCGCTGGGGCTGCCGCGGCACGACGTGGGCGCCGCCGTGGACCGCCTCGACGCCGCACTGGGGGCGCCGGCCCGCCGCGTCGACCTCCTGGCCGTCGGCGTCGGCGGCGCGGAGGTGCTGTGCGCCGCCGTGGTCTCGTGCGGCGTGGACGCGGCCGTCAACGCCCGGGCGGACGGGGTGCGGTGGCCGCGCGGCACGGCACGGTACGTGCGCGCCCTCGCCGGCGAGCTCCGCGCCTTCCGCCCCTACGGCCTGCGGGTCGTGCTGGAGGGCCCGGACGGCCGCCGCCTCGTCCACCGGGGCCCGGCGACCCTGCTCGCGGTCGCCGGGACCGCGACCTTCGGCGGGGGCCTGCCGATCGCGCCCGGGGCCGACGCGGCCGACGGTCTGGCGGACGTCGTGCTCGCCGGGTCGCTCAGCCGGCTCGGCGTGCTGCGGATCCTGCCCGCGCTGGCCCGCGGGCGGCACCTGCGCCACCCGGCGGTGGGCGTCCGTCGCGCGGTGCGGGTCCTCGTCGAGGCGGACCCGTCCGCGGGGGCGCCGGCGCCCGTCGCCTACGGGGACGGCGAGCGCCTGGGGCCGCTGCCGCTGACGGTGCAGGTGGTCCCCGGGGCGCTGCGCGTCCTGGCCTGACCACGTCCTGGCCTGACCACGTCCTGGCCTGACCACGTCGTGGCCTGGCCCGTCCGGGTGACCGGCCCCCGGGCACCCCTCACCCGTCCGCCCCGGCGCCTCCGGTCCGGGCCCTCCGCGGCCGATGACACTGGTGGTGCCCGGCACGGGCGCCGCGCCGACGGTCGGCGCCCGACGTGGGGAGGCGAGGAGAGGCGTGCTGCAGCTGCACCCGTGGGCCGCCGTCTTCGCGGCCGCCGCGGTGGCGTCCGCCGCCTCCGCACGCATGATGCGCCGGCGGGGCGGGACGCCCGCCGCCGCGGCGCTCGTCGTGGTGCTGCTGGGGTCCGCGTGGTGGTCCGCGGTGCGCGTGCTGTCCTTCGTGCTCGTGCCCCCGGCCCTGCAGGTGGCGGCGGACCTGGCGATCTACCCGGGGGTGGCCGCCATCGTGGCCGGCTTCTGGTGCCACGCGCGCGCGATGGCGGACCGGCGCTGGCGGTGGCGGTGGCGCCGCGAGGGCTGGCTGCTCGTCGAGCCCGTGCTGCTCGTGCTCGCCGCCGCGACGAACCCGCTGCACGACGGGCTGCGCACCCGCTGGCAGCCCCTGGGCGACCCGCCCGTGCTCACGAGCCACGGGGGACCGCTCTTCGACCTGCACACGGCCTACTCCTACGCCGTGCTCGCCACCGCCGGCGTGCTCCTCGTCCGGGCGGCGGTCCGGGCCGCACCGACCCACCGTCCGCGCTTCCTGTGGCCGGTGCTGGCGATGGTGTTCCCCACGGTGGGCAACGTCGTGTCCGTGTGGCTGCTCGACGAGGCGCTCGTCGACCTCACGCCGGTGCTGTTCCTCGTCACGGCGGCGCTGTGCTGGTGGGCGCTGGAGCACGAGGCGCTCCCCGACGTGCTGCCGGTCGCCCTCCGGCAGGTCGTCGCCGCGATGGGCGACGGCGTCCTCGTGGTGGACCGCCTCCGACGTGTCGTCGAGGTCAACCCCGCCGGCGAGGCCCTCCTGCGCCGGCTCGACCCGGGGGCGCCGGAGCACCTCGTCGGGCTGCCGCTGCGCGGCCCCGTCGACCCGCTCGGTGAGGACCCGCCCCGTTCCGGCCCCGCGCAGCGCGCCGTGGACCTGCCGGAGCACGGCCTCCACCTCGACCTGCGGACCACCCCGCTCACCGATGCCGAGGGCGACGTCATCGGCTGGGTGGTCATCGCCCGCGACATCGCGGTGGAGCGGGCGCGGGAGGCCGCCCTCGAGACGCGCCGCCACGAGGCCGAGCGGGCGTCGCAGGCCCTGCGCGAGCAGCTCGCCCTCGTCGAGCGGCTGCGCGCCGAGCTCGCCGAGCGCGCCGCCCGCGACCCGCTCACGGGGCTGGCCAACCGGCGGCGCCTGCTGGAGGTGCTGACGAGCGACGTGCCCGCGGCGCTGGCGGCGGGCCGGCCCGTGAGCCTGCTCATGCTCGACGTCGACCGGTTCAAGCGGGTCAACGACGAGGAGGGGCACGCCGTCGGCGACGCCGTGCTCGTGGCGATCGCGGCGGCGGCGGCGGACGGCGTGGGGCGCCGGGAGCTGGCGGCCCGTTACGGCGGCGAGGAGCTCGTCCTCGTGCTGCCGGGCTGCGACGCGGACGCGGCGGCACGGCGGGCCGAGGCCCTGCGCGCGTCGTGCGCGGCCGTCACGGTGCCGGGCGCCTCGGGGGAGCCCGTGGGCACCACCGTGAGCATCGGCGTCGCGACGGCCCCCGGCGGCAGCACGGTCGACGCGACCGGTCTGCTGGCCGCCGCCGACCGCGCGCTGTACGCCGCGAAGGCGGGCGGTCGGGACCGCGTGGTGACGGCGGCGCCCGAGGACGTGCGTCCCCCGCGCGACCGGAGCGGGGTGCCTGCCTAGGGTGAGGGGGTGCCCTCCCAGAAGCGTCGGACCGCGGGGCGCACCCGCACCGCCACCGGCCCCGGGCGCGCCGCCCCCGCGGCGCCGCCCGTCCGCACGGAGGAGCCCTCGCCCGCCGAGCGCTTCGCCGCCGCCCGCCGCCGCTCCGCCGGCCCCGAGCTCGACCGGTTCCGCGCGACGCTGGACTTCCCCCTCGACGACTTCCAGGTGGAGGCGTGCGCAGCGCTCGAGCGCGGCGCCGGCGTCCTCGTGGCGGCCCCGACGGGGGCGGGCAAGACCGTGGTCGGCGAGTTCGCCGTCGACCTCGCCGTCACGGGCGGGCACAAGGCGTTCTACACGACGCCCATCAAGGCGCTGTCGAACCAGAAGTACGCCGACCTCGTTCGTCGGTACGGCTCCGACCGCGTGGGCCTGCTGACGGGTGACACCACGATCAACGGCGACGCGCCCGTCGTCGTCATGACGACCGAGGTGCTGCGCAACATGCTCTACGCGGGCTCCGCGGCGCTCGTCGGGCTGCGGTACGTCGTCATGGACGAGGTGCACTACCTCGCCGACCGCTTCCGCGGCCCGGTGTGGGAGGAGGTCATCATCCACCTCCCCGACGACGTGCAGCTCGTCTCCCTCTCGGCCACCGTCTCCAACGCCGAGGAGTTCGGCGACTGGCTCGAGATGGTCCGCGGGGACACCGCCGTCGTGGTGAGCGAGCACCGGCCGGTGCCGCTCGGGCAGCACGTCCTCGTGCAGCGCGAGCTGCTCGACCTCTACGCCGGGCACGTCGACCCGACGGACCCCGGCGTCGACCCGCCCATCAACCCCGACCTCGTCCGGCTCCTGCGCGGCCGGCGCGACGAGGGGCGGCGCGGCCCGGGCGACCGGGGCTTCCGCGGCCGCGGCGGCGGCCGGGGGCAGGACCGCACCTCGGACCGGCAGGAGGACCGCGGCTCGGGCCTCGTCCCGCGGCCGACGCCGCGGCCGGCCGTCGTCGAGCTGCTCGACGGGGCGTCCCTGCTGCCGGCGATCGTCTTCATCTTCTCCCGGGCCGGCTGCCAGGGCGCCGTCGACCAGTGCCTGCGCGCGGGGGTGCGGCTGACACGGCCGGCGGAGCAGGCCGAGATCCGGCAGGTGGTGGAGGAGCGCTGCGCCGCCATCCCGCCGGAGGACCTCGACGTCCTGGGCTACTGGGCCTTCCTCGACGCCGCGACCCGCGGGGTCGCCGCCCACCACGCCGGGATGCTGCCCCTGTTCAAGGAGACGGTCGAGCACCTGTTCGCCCGCGGCCTGGTCAAGGTGGTCTTCGCGACGGAGACGCTCGCCCTGGGCATCAACATGCCGGCGCGCTCGGTCGTGCTGGAGAAGCTCGTGAAGTGGGACGGCTCGGGCCACGTGGACGTGACGCCGGGGGAGTACACGCAGCTCACGGGGCGGGCGGGGCGGCGCGGCATCGACACGGAGGGCCACGCCGTCGTCGTGGACCACCCGGGCCTGGACCCGGTCGCGCTCGCCGGCCTGGCCTCGCGCCGGCTCTACCCGCTGCGCTCGAGCTTCCGGCCCACCTACAACATGGCCGTCAACCTCGTCGCGCAGGTCGGCCGCGAGCGGGCCCGCGAGGTGCTCGAGACGTCCTTCGCGCAGTTCCAGGCCGACCGCGGCGTCGTCGGGTTGGCGCGGCAGGCCCAGTCGCACGCGGAGGCGCTCGAGGGCTACCGCGAGGCCATGACGTGCCACCTCGGCGACTTCGCCGGCTACCAGGTGCTCCGGGACCGCATCTCCGCGCGCGAGCGCGAGCTCACCCGGGAGGCCGCCGGCGCCCGGCGTGCCGACGTCGCGCGCACCCTCGAGGGCCTGCGCGTCGGCGACGTGCTCGAGGTGCCGACCGGCCGTCGCGTCGCGCACGTGGTCGTCGTCGAGCCGGGCGGGGCGGCGGGCTTCGACGGGCCGCGGCCCACGGTGCTCACGACCGACCGCCAGGTGCGGCGGCTCACCGTCGCGGACGTCGGCACGGGCGCGCGGACGGTCGGTCGGCTCGCCGTCCCGCGGTCGTTCTCCCACCGTGCCCCGGCGGCGCGCCGCGACCTCGCCGCGTCCCTGCGGGCGCTCGTCGACGAGGAGCTGCGCGGCACGGGCGACGAGGGCGGCGCCGGGCGCCGCGGCCGCCGCTCCCGCGAGAACGACCGCACCGCGGAGGACCGCGAGCTCACGGACCTGCGGCGCGAGCTGCGGGCCCACCCGTGCCACGGCTGCCCCGACCGTGAGGAGCACGCCCGGTGGGCGCAGCGCTGGTCGCGGCTGCGCGCGGAGCACGAGACGCTCCTGCGGCGGATCGCCGGGCGCACGGGGTCCATCGCCGCCGTGTTCGACCGCACCTGCGACGTCCTCGTCCAGCTGGGCTACCTCGTCCCCGCACCCGCGGGGTCGGAGGCGGACCTCGTCGCGGCCGACGAGGGGGGCGCCGCCGGTCTGGCGGTGACGCCCGAGGGCCGCTGGCTGCGGCGCCTGTACGCCGAGAACGACCTCCTGCTCGCCGAGTGCCTGCGGCGACGCATCTGGGACGAGCTCGACGCGCCCGGCCTCGCCGCGGCGGTGTCCACCCTCGTCTACCGGTCGCGCCGGGACGACGCGGGGGAGCCGGCCGTCCCCGGCGGCCCCTCGGGCAGCCTCGGACGGGCGCTGGAGGAGACGGTCCGGGCGTGGTCGCAGCTCGAGGACGTGGAGTCGCTCCACCGTCTCGACACGGTGCAGCCGCTCGACCTCGGCCTCGTGCAGGCGGTGCACCGCTGGGCCTCGGGCCGCAGCCTCGACGTGGTCCTGCGCGGGTCGGACCTCGCCGCCGGCGACTTCGTCCGGTGGTGCAAGCAGGTCGTCGACGTCCTCGACCAGCTCCAGCAGGCCGCCCCGGACCCCGTCACCCGGCGCACGGCGGGACGCGCCATCGACGCGGTCCGACGCGGCGTCGTGGCGTACTCCTCCGTCTGACGCGCCGGTCCCGTCCTGCCAGGATGGGACCGGTGACCTCGACCCTCTACCGCCACGGCGTCGTCCACTCCTCCGCCGACCCGTTCGCCGAGGCCCTGCTCGTCGTGGACGGCGTCGTCGCGTGGGTCGGCGCGGACGACACCGCCGACGGGATGGTCGCCTCGGCGGACGTCGTCGTCGACCTCGAGGGGCGGCTGCTGGCGCCCGCGTTCGTCGACGCGCACGCGCACGTGCTGGAGACGGGCCTCGCGCTCGACGGCGTCGACCTGTCCGCGGCCGGCGGGGTGCGCGACCTCGCCGGCGCCCTGGCGGCCGTCGCGGCGGCGGCCCGCACCCTGCCCCCCGGCGTGCCGGTGCTCGGGACCGGCTGGGACGAGGGGGCGTGGCCCGAGGGCCGGCCGCCGACGGCCGCCGAGCTCGACGCGGCCGCCGGCGGACGGCCCGTGTACCTGGCCCGCGTCGACGTGCACTCCGCGGTCGTCTCGACCGCCCTGGCGGCCGCGAGCGGGGCCGACCGGCTGCCCGGGTGGGAGCCGTCGGGGCGCGTGCGCCTGGCCGCGCACGTGGCGGCGCGCACGCACGCCCGGGCGGTGACGCCGGGGCGGCGCGCGGAGCTCGTCGGGCGCGCGCTCGCGCTCCTGGCCGCCCGCGGGGTGGTGGCGGTGCACGAGCACGGCGCGCCCTCCATCGACACGCGCGAGGGCCTCGCGGGGCTCCTCGCCGCGACGGCCGACCCGGCCTCGGGCCTGCCCCTCGTCGTGGGGTACCGCGGCGAGCTCTGCGCGGACGAGGCGGCGGCGCGCGAGGTCCTGGCGGCCGTCCCCGGGCTCACGGGGCTCGGCGGGGACCTGAACGTGGACGGGTCGCTGGGGTCCCGCACGGCGGCCCTGCGCGAGCCCTACGCCGACCTGCCGCCCGACGCCGCGGACCGGCACGGCACGCTCGCCCTCACGCCCGAGGCGGTCGCGGCGCACCTCGTGGCGACGACGCGCGCCGGCGTCCAGGCGGGGTTCCACGTCATCGGGGACGCCGGGGCCGACGCCGTGCTGGCCGGGATGCGGCTGGCGGCCGCGGAGGTGGGTGCGCCCGCCCTCGCCCGGTGGGGGACCCGGCTGGAGCACGCGGAGATGGTCGACGCCGCCACGCTCGCCGGCCTGCTGCCGCTGGGCGCGCGGTTCAGCGTGCAGCCCGCCTTCGACGCGGCGTGGGGCGGCCCGACCGGCATGTACGCGGCACGGCTCGGCGCCGACCGGGCCGCGGGGCTCAACCCGCTCGCCGCGATGGCGGAGGCGGGCGCGCCCCTCGCGTTCGGCTCGGACTCGCCGGTGACGCCCGTCGACCCCTGGGGCGGCGTCGCGGCGGCGCTGCGGCACCGGACGCCCGCCTCCCGGATGTCGGCCCGGGCGGCCTTCCGCGCGCACACCCGGGGCGGCTGGCGTGCCGCCGGCCTCGACGGGGACGGCTCGGGGGAGCTGCGGGTGGGGTGCCCCGCGCACCTGGCGGTCTGGGACGTCGAGGCGCTGGCCGTGCAGAGCGCGCCCGGGCGCTTCTCGTCGTGGAGCACGGACGCCCGAGCCGGCACGCCGCTGCTGCCCGACCTGTCCGAGGGGGCGCCTGCGCCCGTGTGCCGGCGCACGGTGCGGGCCGGGCGGGTGCTGTTCGACACGCTCGGGTGACGCCCCGACGACACGCCCGAACCCGACACGCCGGGCGCACCTCGCCGTAGCCGGGTCCCTGACCTGCGGCGACGTCCCTGGCCAGCACCCCCGGCGCCTTGACACGGCCCCGTGCCCCGGGGCTAGGTTCGTCCGCAGGCCCGAAGGGGCCGGGACCGGGCGGGCGCTCACGGGCGTCGCCGGTGCCACCCCTCGAGGGCGCCGGGCCACGGCCCGGTCGCACCACCCGCCCCCCGCGGCCGACGGCTCCGGCCCGGTCCGCGCGCTCATCAGAGAACGGTCGTCCACCGACCGGTACGAAGGGCGCCCGGACCGGCCGGTCCGCGGCCGGCGGGGCGGAGGGCGGGACCGCGGAGGGCGGGCAGGACGCCCAGGCGCGTGCCGTAACCTCTCCCGGTGCCGCCTCCCGGACCGCCCTCGCGCTCGGCGGCGCTCCTGCTCGCCGTGGTCGGGGGCCTGCTCACGTGCCTCGCCTTCCCGGACCCCGGGATCTGGCCGCTGGCCCCGGTCGGCATCGCCCTCCTGGTGCTGGCACTGCGGCGCGACTCCGCCCGCTGGGGCGCCCTCGTCGGGCTCGTCTGGGGCCTCGCCTTCTTCCTGCCCCTCATCACCTGGGCCGACGACGCGGTCGGTCCCGTGCCCTGGGTCGCCCTCAGCACCGCCGAGGCGGGGGCGGTCGCCGCCCTCGGCGCCGCGTGGGCCTGGGCGCGTCGGGGCGACGCGGTCTGGCGGTCGGGGGGGCTCCAGCTCCTCGTGTTCCCCGTCCTCTGGGTGGCGTCCGAGGAGGTCCGCTCGGCCTGGCCCTTCGGCGGCTTCCCCTGGGGCCGGCTGGCCTTCTCGCAGGCGGCCTCGCCGCTCGTCGCCTTCGCCTCCTGGGGCGGCGTGCCGCTCGTGTCCCTCCTCACGGCGGCCCTCGGGGTGCTCCTGGCCCTGGCGGTGCTGTGGGTGCGGCGGCGGGCCCTCGTGCGCGCGATCGCCGCCGTCGGCACCCTCGCGCTCGTGCCCCTCGTCGGCAGCCAGGTCCCCCTCGACGCGCGGGCGGAGGCCGGCACGCTCCGGGTCGGCGCGGTCCAGGGCGACGTCCCCGCGACCGGCCTCGAGGCCTTCGGCCGTCCCCGCCAGGTGCTGGACAACCACGTCGCCGGGACGCGGGCGCTGCTCGACGCGGTGGCCCCGGGCGAGCTGGACGTCGTCCTGTGGCCGGAGAACGGGACGGACATCGACCCGCAGGTCGACCCGGGGGCCGCCGCCGACATCGACGCCGCGGCGCGCGCGCTCGAGGCCCCGGTCCTCGTCGGGGCGGTCGAGTACCCCGACACCGGCGGACGGTACAACGTCTCGCTCTTGTGGCAGCCGGGACAAGGCGTGGTCGACCGGTACGCCAAGCAGCACCCGGCACCCTTCGCGGAGTACATCCCGCTGCGGGCGTGGGTCCGTCCGTTCTCCTCCGCGGTCGACCTCGTCCGCAACGACATGCTGCCCGGCACCGAGGTCGGCGTCGTCGACGTCGCCGTGCCCCGGCTGGGACGCACCGTGCCGGTCGCCGACGTCATCTGCTTCGAGGTCGCCTACGACGCCCTCGTCCGCGACGCCGTGCGGGCCGGGGGAGAGGTGCTCGTCGTCCCGACGAACAACGCCTCCTTCGGCCTGTCCGACGAGGCCGTGCAGCAGCTCGCCATGTCCCGCCTGCGGGCGGTGGAGCACGGGCGCGCGACGGTGCAGGTGTCGACGGTGGGCGTGAGCGCGGTCATCGGCCCCGACGGCGTCGTGCAGCAGCGCACGGGCCTGTTCACCGCCGAGCAGATGGTGGCGGACCTGCCCCTGCGCACCTCGCGGACGCTCGCGACGCGCCTGGACGGGTGGCCGGCGCGGGTGCTGCTCGTGCTGGCGGCGGCCACCGTCGTCACCGGTGCCGCCGGTGCGCGGCGGGTCCGGCGCACGGAGCGCACGCCCGTGCTGTGAGCCGTCGCCCCGCGGACGACGACGGGCGCCGGACCCGGAGGTCCGACGCCCGTCGAGGGGGTGCGGTGGTGCTCAGGCGGAGCGGCGCAGCTTGCCGGACCGCAGCAGGTCCAGGCGCTCGTCGAGCAGCTCCTGCAGCTCGCCGACGGTGCGGCGCTCGAGGAGCATGTCCCAGTGGGTGCGCGGGGGCTTGCCCGCCTTCACCTCGGGACGGGAGGCGTCCCGCAGGAGCGCCTCCGCCCCGCAGCGGCACTCCCACACGACCGGGATCTCGGCCTCGACCGAGAACGGGAGGATGATGGTGTGCCCGTTGGGGCAGTCGTAGAACGCCTGGGAGCGGGGGGCCAGGTCGACACCCGCGTCGCTCTCCATGCTGTTGGAGCCGATGCGCATGCCACGCAGCGAACGATTTGCCATGGGGGACCTCCGGGGCCTCGATGCGTCTGTCGACGACTGTTCCAGAGATCCCAACGGGCGGCGACCGGAGGCTGTTCCGCGGGGCGGTGGAGATCGTGTGAAGCACCCGATCGGCCCCCTGCGGTCTCAGTCCCGTGCCAGGAAGAGGCGCAGGGCCTCGACGACCAGCGCGTGGTCCTCCGCCTGCGGCAGCCCCGAGACGGTGACCACCCCGACGACCCCCGCGCCCCCGACCCGCAGGGGGAACGCGCCGCCGTGCGCGGCGTACTCCTGCACGTGCAGGCCGTGCTGCTCGGCGAACGTCGTGCCCTTGGCCCGCGCGCGCTGCCCGACGAGGTACGACGAGGCGCCGAACCGCTCGACGACGCGGACCTTGCGGGCGACCCAGGTGTCGTTGTCCGCCACGGTGCCGGGCCGCGCCGCGTGGAAGAGCTGCTGCGTGCCGCGCCGGACGTCGACGACCACCGGCAGGTCGCGCTCCCTGGCGAGCCCGACGAGGAGGCAGCCGAGCCGCCAGGCGTCGTCGTGCGTGAGGGAGGGCAGGACCAGCTCGCGCTCCTGGGCCTCGAGGTCGGTCACGAGGCGGGCGGCGTCGGGGTCGGCGTGGGTCGTCACGGGCCCCATCCTGCCGTGCCCGGTGCCCTCCGCGGCGGCAGGATGGCGCGCGTGAAGATCCTGCTGCCCACGACCCTCGACCTCGACCCGCGGCTGCCGGAGGGCGTCACGGCCGTGCGGTACGACCCGGCCGAGCGCCTGCGCCCCGAGGACCGGGACGCCGAGGCGCTCGTCGTGTGGGGTCACCGGGGGGAGGCGCTGGCCGAGGCCGCGCGGGACCTGGGGGGGCTGCGGTGGGTGCAGGGGCTCGCCGCCGGCGACGACGCCCTGCTCGCCGCCGGCTTCGCGCCGGACGTGGTGCTGACGACCGGCGTGGGGCTGCACACGCGCCCCGTCTCGGAGCACGCCCTCGCCCTGGTGCTGGCGCTCGTGCGCCGGCTGCCCGCGGCCGGGCGGGCCCAGGCCGAGCACCGCTGGTCCCGCGAGCTCGGCGGCCCCCAGCCGCTGCACCCCGACGGGCCGGTGACGACCCTGCTCGACGCCCGGGTGCTCGTCTGGGGCTTCGGGGAGATCGGGCAGGCCCTGGCGGGGTACCTGTCGGCGCTCGGCGCCCGGGTGCGCGGGGTGGCGCGCTCGGCGGGGGAGCGGGCGGGGTTCGACGTCGTCGACGACGGGGCGCTCGACGACGAGCTGGCCGACACGGACGTGCTGGTCATGGTGCTGCCCCAGGCGCCGGCCACGGAGCGGGCCCTGGACGCCGGGCGGATCGCCGCCCTGCCCGACCACGCGTACGTCGTCAACGTCGGCCGCGGCAGCACGGGCGACGAGGAGGCCCTCCTGGCGGCGCTGCGCGAGGGCCGGCTGGCCGGCGCCGCGCTCGACGTCACGGCCACCGAGCCGCTGCCCGCGGGCTCGCCGCTCTGGGACGAGCCGCGGGTGCTGCTCACGCCGCACGCGGCGGGCGGCCGCCCGGTGGGGTCCGACGCGCTCGTCGCCGAGAACGCCGCGGCGCTCGTCGCCGGGCTGCCGCTGCGCAACGTGGTGGCGCGGTAGCGGCGACGTGCCGTTCCTCGCACGCGACGCCGCCGGCACCGGTTGGGTCGCCGCCGCCACCGTGGACCTGCGCCAGCTCGCGGTCCGGCGCCGCTGGCGGGTGGAGTTCGAGCTGCTCGCCGACCTCGGGTGGACGGACGCGCCCCCGACCACGACGGGCCCCGGCGGCACGGCCCGCTGGGACGCGGCGGCCGTCACCGACGTGGTGCCCCGCGGCTCCGTGACGGACCTGGCGTCGGTGCCCGAGGCGCTGTGGGGGGTGCTCGCCAGCTACGGGCGCCAGACGCTCCCCGCCCTGCTGCACGACCACCGCACGGGGCTCGTGGCCGGGGTGCGCACGGCCCCGGCCCGCCGGCGCGCGCGCCGGGAGGCCGACGACCTGTTCCTGCGGACGCTCGAGGTCCAGGGGTCGGGCCCGGTCCGGCGCCGGCTGCTGTGGGCCGGGGTGCGGGTGTGGGGCCACCGCGTGCCGACGGCCGGGGCGGTGCTGCTGCTGCTCGCGCTCGGGGCGACGGCGGTCCTCGGTGCCCGGCCGGCCGTCGTGGCCGCGGCAGCCGTCGGCGCGGTCGTGACGCTCGTCGGCGTGCTCGTCGCCGCGGTGGAGGCCGACCCGTCGGGCCCCCGGGGCGGGGTCGGCGCCGCGGTTCGTGCCGGCGGCCGCGGCCGGCCTGGCCGGCGCGCTCGTCGTCGCGGCCCTCGGGACGCCGCTGCTCCTGCTGGGGGCGGTGACGTTCCTCGTCGAGCTGGTCGTGGGGGTGGGGGAGGGCGACGCCCAGGAGGCGGCGGGCGCGGCAGGAGCGGGCACCGCGGCGCCG
>NZ_RWJX01000071.1 GCF_004123805.1 Cellulomonas endophytica
CCTCCAAGGCCCGGCGCAGGCGGGCGCCGGCCATCAGGTCGATCCGCCCCCGCAGGTGGGTCCCGTCCGGGCGGTCCGACAGCACGAGGGACCGGGCGCGGCGTTGCCCCTGGTGGTCGGCCTCCAGCGCGGGCGGGTCGATCGCCGCGACCCGCTCCACCAGCGCCCGGCGGAACGCGCGCACCTCGTGCAACCGGGCCAGCGCCGTCACCGTCTCCTGCCCAGCCGCGGACGCCAACCACTCTCGCACCACGCCCGAGGCGCGGTCACGGACCTGCGCGAGCACGGTCAGGTGCCCCACCGGCATCAGACCCTCGGTCACGTCGCGGGCGACCGACGGCATGTCCGCCAACGCCTCCCCCTGGGACAGCTGCTTCCTGACCTCGACCTCGTCCACCCGCGTCACCGCGGCCACCACCGCGGTGGCTGCCCCCTGACCCGGACGACGCGGCGACGGGGTGTCCCGGTGCGCCAGCAGCACCCGCGACGCCGGACCGACCAACGCCGCCCGCACCCGCTCCACCCCGGCCAGCAACGAGGTGCGCTGCGCCCCCGGCCAGGACTCCGGCGCCCGCACCACCGCATCCAACCGACGCAGCACCGCCAGCGCCTCGTGCACGCATGCCGACGCCGCCGCGACCTCGTCGGCCACGGTGTCAGCGGCAGCGTCAGCCACGGTGTCAGCGGCAGCGTCGTCGCCGGGACGCAGCACCCTCGTCGACGCACCAGCGGACGCGGCGGGTACCGGCGACGTCTCCGGGATGTCGCGGCCCCATTCCTCGCGGCACCCGTCGGCGGCGTCCTGACCGACGAGAAGACCGTCGTCGGCAGCTTCTCCGTACCGCTTCTCCGTCGTATCGGAGTCGCCGTTCCTCGTCGAGCACGGTTCGTGAGCAGGGCGGACGACGAGGGCCTCGAGCCGCGGGGATGTCTCCCCGGCCGCTGCCACCGCCCCGCTCGCCTCGAACATGTGCACGATTCTAGGGGAGGAAGGGCCACCGCAGAATGCTCGTCGAATATCCCCAACCGATCGGGTGATACGGCAAACAATGGCGAGAATCGGGGGGCTGTGGGCGGCTCGCGACGGGAAAGATGGCCGCCGGCGTCCCCGGGTCAGTGCGCCCCGACGGCCCGCGCCTCGTCGACGGCGGCGCGGATGCCCTCGGTCCAGGGCTCGCCGTGCCCCGGGAGGACGGTCCCGGCCCCGGTGGCGGCGAGGGCGTCGAGGGAGCGCAGGGCGAGGAGCGAGTCGGCGGTGGCGGCGCCGGCGACGAGCTGCGGCCCACGCCCGCCGGTGTAGGGGTCGAGGGTGACGAGGGCGTCCCCGGTGAGGAGGACGTCGCGCGAGGGCAGGTGCAGGGCGCAGTGGCCGAAGGTGTGGCCGGGTGAGAACACGACGCGCGGGCTGCCCGGCAGCGGGAGATCGGCGCCCGGGTCGAGGTCGTCGAGCCCCTCGACACCCGGGACGCGCCACGCGCCCGCGGCGAGCACGGACCCGAGGATGGGCAGCGCGGCCGGGTGGCGGACGGGGTACAGCGCGCGGGGGTTCTCGTGCGCGTAGCGGTAGGGGTGCGCGGCGATCCAGTGGTCGCCGGGGTGCGCGAGGACCGGGACGTCCAGGGTCGCGCGCAGGCGGGCGACGTTCCCCGTGTGGTCGAAGTGCGCGTGCGTGAGGACGACGGCGACGACGTCGCGCGGGCGGTGGCCCAGCGTCCGGAGGGCCTCGCCGAGGGCGCGCCACGCGCCGGGCAGCCCCGTGTCGACGAGCAGGAGGCCCGTCTCGTCCTCGACGAGGTAGACGTTGACGTGGGCGTGCTCGAGGCGGTGCACGCCGTCGGCGACCTGGGTCAGCACGATGGGCCTCTCGTCGTCGTCCGCGGGGGAGCGGCCGGGGCTCCGACGCTAGGGCCGCCCGCCGGGTCGCGCGCGTCGTCGCCGCGGACCGGGGCCGCGACGGGGGAGACTGTCCGGATGGAGGACGCCCGGGACGGACGGACGATGCAGATCGGCGAGCTCGCGGAGCGCGCCGGGCTGTCGCTGCACACCCTGCGGCACTGGGACGAGGTCGGTCTGCTCAAGCCCTCGGTGCGCAGCGACGGCGGCTTCCGCCTCTACACGGAGGACGACCTCTCGCGCCTCCTCGTCATCCGGCGCATGAAGCCCCTGGGCTTCTCCCTCGAGGAGATGGCCGACGTGATGGCGGTCGTCGAGGAGCTGCCGACGGCCGGCGCGGACCGGGCGCGCGCGCTGCGTGCGCGCCTGGCGGAGGTGGTCACGGAGGCGGAGCAGCGGCGGACGAAGCTCGAGACGCAGCTCGCGATGGCCGACGAGTTCATCGGCCTGCTGCGCTCCCAGTAGCGCCGCGCCGGGTGCACCGTGCACGCGTCGGCGCCCGACCGCTCAGCCCCCGAGGTGCCCGGCCAGCCGGGCGTGCCGGGCCGCGCTGGCGTCGTCCATCCCGACGAGCTCGAGGGTCGTGCCGCGGGCGGCGTACCGCGTCCGCACGGCCTCGAGGGCGGCGACGGACGAGGCGTCCCACACCTGCGCCGCGGAGAGGTCGACGACGACGCGCGGCGGGTCGCCGGCGTAGTCGAACTGGTGCACCAGGTCGTTGCTCGAGGCGAAGAACAGGGCGCCGCGCACCGCGTAGGCGCGGGTGCCCGGGTCCGGGTGGGGGACGTCGACGACGGTCGTCAGGTGCGCCACCCGGCGGGCGAAGAGCACGGTGGCCGTGACGACGCCGGTGACGACCCCGATCGCGAGGTTCCCGGTCGCGACGGTCACGACGACGGTCACCACCATGACGGCGGTCTCGGACAGGGGCATGCGCCGCAGGGTCGACGGACGCACGCTGTGCCGGTCGAACGTGCTCACCGCGACGACCACCATCACGGCGACGAGGGCCGCCATGGGGATGCGGGCCACCACGTCGTCGAGCGCCACGACGAGCACGAGCAGGAACGCGCCGGCCAGGAAGGTGCTGATCCGGGTGCGGGCACCGGAGACCCGGACGTTGATCATCGTCTGGCCGATCATCGCGCAGCCGCCCATGCCGCCGAACAGGCCGGTGACGATGTTGGCGCCGCCCTGCCCCCAGGCCTCGCGGGTGGGGTGGGAGCGGGTGTCGGTCACGTCGTCGACGAGCTGGGCCGTCAGGAGCGACTCCAGCAGCCCGACGAGGGCGATGCCGACCGCGTAGGGCCCGATCAGGCGCAGGGTGTCGAGCGTCAGCGGCACCTCGGGCAGGCCGAGCACGGGCAGCGCGTCGGGGAGCGCGCCCTCGTCGCCGACCGTCGGGACGGCGATCCCGCCCAGCACGGTGAGCAGGGTCAGCCCGACGATCGCGACGAGGGGTGCCGGCACGGCGGTCGTGAGGCGCGGCAGCCCGACGATGACGACGAGGCCCGCGACGAAGAGGAGCGGGACCGCCAGGGGCACGTCGACGAGGTGCCGGACCTGGGCGACGAGGATGAGGATGGCGAGGGCGTTGACGAAGCCCGTCATCACGCTCCGCGGCACGAACCGCATGAGCCGGGCCACCCCGAGCAGCGCGAGGACCACCTGGAGCGCGCCGCCGAGGAGCACGGCCGCGACGAGGTGGTCGAGCCCGTGCTCGCGGGCCAGGGGTGCCACGACGAGGGCCACCGCGCCCGTCGCGGCCGAGATCATCGCCGGCCGCCCGCCGAGGAACGCGATGGTGATGGCCATCGTGCACGAGGCGAACAGGCCGACCCGCGGGTCGACCCCCGCGATGATCGAGAACGAGATGGCCTCGGGGATGAGCGCGAGCGCCACGACGAGCCCTGCCAGCACCTCCGTGCGCAGCCGGGCGGGCGAGCGCAGGGCCCGTCGCACGCTCGTCACGTCGTCGGACCGGCGACGGATGCGCTCGAGGACGTCGGGCTCGCCGACGGGCGGCTGGGCGGGCGGCAGGGCGGGTGGGGGCGGGCTCGCCACGGGCGCTCCGGGGTGCGGTAGGTGCGTGCGGTGGGGAGGTGCGACGCAGGTGCGGGCGCGCGCGACCGGTGCGGTGCGTGCGGGCGGTGGGCGGGACGCTTGCGGGGGAGGGCCGGCAGGCGGCCCCCGGCGGGTGTCCCGACCTCGGACGGACGCCGCCCGTCCGGACCCTAGGGTAGCCCGAGGGTTCGGGCTGCCGGGGCGGTCCCGGGGACGGCCTAGCATCGGCCGGGTGCCCGCCCCGCCCCGTCCGCAGCCCGACGACGAGGTCGCCGCCGAGGACGCCACCAAGGACGCCACCGAGGACGCCACCGGCGGCGGGGGCAGGCTCGTCGGCCGGGTCGCCGACGTGACGGCCTTCCCGGTGAAGGGCCTCGGGCCGCGGGTGCTGGACCGGGTCGTGCTCGCACCGGGGCGCGGGGTGCCGGACGACCGGCTGTGGGCCCTCGCCCGTGCCGACGGGCGCTACCGCCCCGGGGCCGACCGGCCGCTGCCGAAGAACCAGTTCCACGTGCTCGTGCGCGACGAGGTCCTCGCCCGCCTGCGGACCCGCCTGGACGGCACCGTCCTCACGCTCGAGGACGACGGAGCCCCGACCCTGCGCGCGGACCTCGCGACCGACCAGGGGCGTGCGGCGGCGGGCCGCTTCGTCGCCCGGGTCCTCGGCCTGGCCGACGGGACCACGCCGGTCGTCGCCCACGAGCCGGGGCTGAGGTTCACGGACGCGGCGGTGGACGGCCCGGAGCTCATGGAGGCCGTCTCCCTGCTCAACCTGGCGTCGGTCGCCGACCTGGCGGCACGGGCGGGGAGCCCGGTCGACCCCCTGCGGTTCCGCGCCAACGTCCACCTCGACGGCCCGGCGCCCTTCGCGGAGGCGGGGTGGGTCGGACGGACGCTGCGGGTCGGCGGCGCCCGCCTGGAGGTGGTGCAGGAGACGGGCCGGTGCGCCGCCACGGAGGTGGAGCCGGGCTCGGGACGTCGGGACCTGCCGGTCCCGCGGCTGCTCCGCGAGCACTACGGCCACGCGCGCATGGGGGTCTACGCGCTGGTCCGGGACGGGGGCGTGGTGCGGCCCGGGGACCCGGTCGTGCTCGAGCCGCGGGCGCCCGTCGCGGCGCCGTCCTCCGGGGCGTGACCTCCGCGGACGGCGCCGCGCCGCCGCCGTCCGCGAGCCCGCGTCGAGCACGGGCGCCGCGGTCCGCGCCGTCCCCCTCAGCGCGAAGGGGTGGCGCCGGGGTGCGAGGTCGCACCGCGGCCGGGGGAGGACGGGCCGGGGGAGGACGGGCCGCGGGAGGACGGGCGACGGGCGTCCGGGTCGGAGGGGGACGGGCGACGGGCGGCCGGGTCGGAGGGGGACGGGCGACGGGCGGCCGGGTCGGGGGCGGACGTGCGGCGGGCGGAGTGCCGGGCGCGCGCCTCGTCGTAGTGGCCGAGCAGCTGCTCCCCGACGACGGGCCAGGTCCGCGCCCGGACGGCCCGCCGCGCCGCCCGGCCCATGGCGCGCCGCTTGGCGGGGTCCCCGGCGAGGTCGGCCACCCGCGCACGCAGGACCGCGAGGTCGCCCGGCGGGTAGAGCCAGCCCGTCCGGCTGGGGTCGACGAGCTCCGCGACGCCGCCGGCCCCGACCGCCACGACGGGCACGGCGGCCGCCATCGCCTCCTGGGCCGACTGGCAGAACGTCTCGTGCGGGCCGGTCTGGACCGCCACGTCCAGCGTCGCGACGAGGCGCGACAGGTCCGCGCCGGTGCGCAGGCCGAGGAACCGCGCCCCGGGCAGCGCGCGTTCCAGGGCCGGCCGCGCCGGCCCCTCCCCGACGACCACGAGCCGCACCCCGGGCAGGCCGTCGAGCGCCCGCAGGTCCTCCAGCTGCTTCTCGGCGGCCAGGCGGCCGACGTAGCCCACGAGCACCCCGCCGCCCGGCGCGAGCCGTGCGTGCAGCGCCGGGTCGTGGTGAGCCGGCGAGAACGCCGCCGTGTCGACGCCGCGGGGCCAGAGCCGGACGCGGTCGATGCCGTGGTCGGTCAGCGCGGCGGCCGCGATGCGGGACGGCGCGAGGGTGAGGTCCGCGGCGCCGTGCACCGCCCGGACGTGCCACCAGGCGGCGTCGGCCGCCGCGGACAGGCCGTAGCGCTCGGCGAAGCCGGCGACGTCCGTCTGGTAGACGGCCACCACGGGGAGCCCGAGGCGGCCGGCGGCACGCACCGCCGGCCCGCCGGTGGCGAACGGCGAGGCGAGGTGGACGACGTCCGGCGCGAAGGCCGCGAGCTCGCGCGCCAGCTCGCGGGCGGTCGGCAGCCCGAGCCGGAACGGTCCGAGGCCGGGGAGCGGGACGGACCGCAGCGGGACGACCCGCGCGCCGTGCACGCGCCCCGGCGGCGTGCCGGGCGCCAGGACGGTCGCGTCGTGGCCCGCGCGGGCGAGGTGCTCGAGCACCCGGACCACGGAGCCGGTGACGCCGTTGACGTGGGGGAGGAACGACTCCGAGACGAGGGCGACGCGCACGGTGCCAGCACACCGCTGCCCGTCGACGCCCGGCCGACGCCCCGGTGACGGGGTGGTGACCGGGCGGCGGCCATCCCGGGGCGGCTGCGGCACGCGACGCCGGGGCGCGGACGCCCGAGCCGCGGTGCCCCGGTCGCGGCGCCGGCCGGCTCGGCGGGCGCCGCGACCAGCCGCGCCCGTGCCCCCGCCCCCGTCCGGTCCGGCAGGGGGCGGGGTGGAGGTATCATGCCGGAGCGGGACCGCAGGCGGCCGCGGCGGTGGCCGCGATCGCGTCGACGCCGTACCCCGTCGGGGCCGGGCGGGTGTCCTGCGCGACGGTCCAGCAGCCGTCGACGACGGCGTACCGCGTGCCCGGGCCGTCCGCGAGGAAGCCGTGCAGCCCCGCGACGAGGCGGTCGACGTCGGCGAGCGTCGAGCCGACCCCGACGGAGGCGCGGAGCGCGCCACCGCTCGCGCCGAGCCGGGCGAGCAGGGGGTGCGCGCAGAACCGGCCGTCCCGCAGCCCGATGCCGTGCTCGGCGGACAGGTAGGCGGCCACGAGGCCCGGGTCGTGGCCGGGCACGGTGAACGTGACGACCCCGACGGGGTCGGCGGCGTCCTCCCAGAGCCGGGCGACCCGGACGCCGTCGACGGACGCGAGCCCGGCGACGAGGTGCTCGCGCAGCGCCGTCTCGTGCGCGTGCAGCGCGCCCTCGGGCAGGGCGGCGAGGGTCTCGCAGGCCTGCGCGAGCGCGACGGCGCCGAGCACGTTCGGCGACCCCGCCTCGTGGCGGGCGGGTGCCGGGTGCCAGGTGGCGCCGTCGGTGCGGACGTCGCGGACGGCGCCGCCGCCGGCGAGGTGGGGACGGCCCTCGTCGAGCCAGTCCCGCCGGCCCACGAGCGCCCCGGCGCCGAAGGGCGCGTAGGTCTTGTGGCCGGAGAAGGCGATCCAGTCGACGTCGGTCCCCGCCAGCGACACGCGCCGGTGGGGGACGAGCTGCGCGCCGTCGACGACGACGCGGGTGCCCGCCGCGTGCGCGAGGGTCACGACCTCGGGCAGGGGCAGCGCCTCGCCGGTGACGTTCGACGCCCCCGTGATCGCGAGCAGTGCGTACGGCGCGCGGGCCAGCTCGTCCCGGATCGCGGCGAGCGTCCCGGCCACGGTGGGGGCGGCCGGAAGGACGGTCGCGCGGGGCCGGTCGTGGTCGTCCTCGTCGCCCAGCCAGGGGAGCAGGTTCGCGTGGTGCTCCAGGTCGAGCACGAGGACCCGGCCGCCGGGGGGCACGCAGCCCGCCAGCAGGTTGAGCGAGTCCGTGGTGTTGCGGGTGAGGACCGCGACGTCGTCGGGCCGCGCGTCGACGAACTCCGCGATCGTCCGGCGCGAGCCCTCGTACAGGGCGGTCGACAGCTGCGAGAGGTAGCCCGCGCCGCGGTGCACCGACGCGTAGAGCGGCAGCACCTCCTGGACCCGGGTGGCGACCGCCTCGAGGGCCGGCGTGGACGCGGCGTTGTCGAGGTTCGTGTAGGGGCGGCTGGTGCCGTCGAGCAGGGGGACGGGCGTGGTGGCGCCGACGAGGGCGAGGAGCGGTCGCTCGCCCGGGCGGTCGTCCGCGTTCTCGGCGGACGCGGTCCCGGCGGACGCGTGCTCGGCGGGCGCCGCCCCGGCGGACGCGGGCCCGGTGGCGGTTCCCGTCGACGCGCCGTCCGGGGCGGCGGCGGGAGGACACGCGACGCCGGGCGCGGCGACGGGCTCGGGACGGGTCTGCACGGACGTCGGCACAGGGAGCTCCCTCAGGACGGTGGGGGAGCCCCTCCGGGCCCACCCGCGCTTGCCGACCGCCGGGCGGCGGTCGACCGTGTCGTCACCCGGGGCACCCCGCCGCGGTGGGAGGGTTGCCGGCCAGCGAGCCGGGGCTTCGCGCTGGCACTCATGACCTCCACGAGGGTGGTGGAGGGCGCTCGGGGGTGTCAACGGATGTCCACCATCCGGGCGGGCCGTCCACGCCTCGGGACGGACGGCCCTCGGCAGGGACGCCGTGGTGCCCTACGATCGCCGCGACCATCCAGAGCGGCCGAGAGATCTGGCTCGACGACGCCGCAGCAACCCGGTCCGACCCCGTCGGCGCAGGGTGCTCCCGCCAGAGACGATGGAGGAGGGCACCCCCATGACCACCGACCCCACGGCTGACGGCGCAGGCCGCGCCTACGCCGGCGACGTGAGTCCGCAGGAGGCCTGGCGCCTGCTGCAGGACGACCCGCGCGCGCTCCTCGTCGACGTGCGCACCGACGCCGAGTGGCGCTACGTCGGCGTGCCCGACACGGCGGCGCTCGAGGGCGGCGGCGCCCGGACCCTCCTGCTCGAGTGGGTCGGCTACCCCGGCGGCCGGCCCAACACGGCCTTCCCCGACGCGCTGCGGGCGGCGGTCGGCGAGGGCACGGACCGCCCGGTCCTCTTCCTGTGCCGGTCCGGCGTCCGGTCCGTCGCGGCGGCGACCGCGGCGACGCGCCTCGGCCTGACGCACGCGCTCAACGTGCTCGAGGGCTTCGAGGGCGACGTGGGGCCCGACGGGCACCGCGGGCACGCGGGCTGGCGTGCGGCGGGCCTGCCGTGGCGGCAGGCGTGAGCGCCGGCGGGGGCCGCCCGTCCGTCCCCGGGCCCCGGCACTGGGACGAGGGGCTGCCGCGCGAGGAGCTCGGCCCCGCGACGCTGGCGGTGCGCGGCGGCACGGTCCGCACGCCCGTCGGCGAGACCTCCGAGGCGCTGTTCCTCACCCAGGGGTACGTCTACGACGAGGCCGCGCAGGCGGAGGCGGCGTTCGCCGGCGAGGTCGACCGGTTCATGTACTCCCGCTACGCCAACCCCACGGTGGCCACGTTCGAGGAGCGCCTGCGGCTGCTCGACGGCGCCGAGGCCTGCTACGCCACCGCCACGGGCATGTCGGCCGTCTTCACCGCGCTCGCGGCGCTCGTGCGCTCCGGGTCGCGCGTCGTCGCGGCGCGCGCCCTCTTCGGCTCCACCGTCGTGATCCTCGACGAGATCCTGGCGAAGTGGGGCGTGCGCACGGACTACGTGGACGGGCACCGCCTCGAGGAGTGGGAGGCCGCCCTGGCCACCCCGGCCGACGTCGTGTTCTTCGAGACGCCGTCGAACCCCATGCAGGACATGGTCGACATCGCCGCGGTGAGCGCGCTCGCGCACGCGGCGGGGGCGACCGTCGTCGTGGACAACGTCTTCGCCACCCCCGTGCTGTCCCGGCCGCTCGCCCTCGGCGCCGACGTCACCGTCTACTCGGCGACGAAGCACATGGACGGCCAGGGCCGCGTGCTCGGCGGCGCGATCCTCGGCAGCAGCGCGTTCGTCCGCGGGCCCGTCGAGACGTTCCTGCGGCACACGGGGCCGTCGCTGTCGCCGTTCAACGCCTGGGTGCTGCTCAAGGGCCTGGAGACGATGGCGCTGCGCGTGCGGCACCAGAGCGCCTCGGCTCTGACCCTCGCGCGCTGGCTCGAGGAGCAGCCCGCGGTGGCCGAGGTGCGCTACCCGTACCTGGAGTCGCACCCCCAGCACGCGCTGGCCCTCGCCCAGCAGGAGGCGGGCGGCACCGTCGTGACGTTCACCCTGCGGGTGCCCGAGGGCGCCCCGCCGGAGGCGGCGCAGAAGACGGCGTTCACCGTGCTCGACGGGCTGCGGGTCGTCGACATCTCGAACAACCTCGGGGACGCGAAGAGCCTGGTCACGCACCCGGCCACGACGACGCACCGGCGCCTCGGCGTCGCCGGCCGCGCGGCGGTGGGCATCGGCGAGGCGACCGTGCGGCTGTCCGTCGGGCTGGAGGACGTGGAGGACCTGCGGACCGACCTGGCGCGCGCGCTGGACGGCCTCGGGGCCTGACGGGCGGTCGAGCAGGGCCCCGGCGCGCCCTCCTACGGGGCCGTGAGGCGGCCTGTGGACGACGGCCGTCGCGCCGGACCCGCCCCGCCCTAGCCTGCGCGCACCGCGGGAGGGACCCGCGGGTGGCGGCGGGCGCAGCGCCCGCGCACGGCAGGACGGGGACCGGCATGGCGAACCTCTCGGTGACGTACGGCGACCTGCGGGACGCGGCGACGCGTCTGGCGGCGGGGCAGGAGCAGGTGATGGGCGTGCTGGCGGAACTGTCGGCGGGCATCGAGGGCCTCGTGGTCTCCGGCTTCGTCACGGACCAGGCGTCCGTCGCGTTCGGCGAGGCCTACCGGCAGTACTCCCGGGGTGCGACGGACGTGGTCCAGGGCCTCACGGGTCTGGGGCAGTTCCTGCGCACGACGGCGACGACCTACGAGGACCTCGACGGCCAGCTCGCGGCCGCCCTGCGCGGGTAGGCCGTGCGGGGCGGCCGCGCCGGGCACGGCCCGGTGGGCCGCCTGCGCACGACGGACCCCCGGCGCTACCCGCCCCAGGCGCCCCGCTCGAGGAGCACCGCGCGCAGCACGTCGGCGCGGTCGGTGACGAGCCCGTCGACCCCGAGGTCCAGGAGGCGGTGCATGTCGGCGGCCCCGTTGACCGTCCAGACGTGCACGGGGCGGCCGGCCGCGTGGGCGGCGGCGAGCGTCCGGGCGTCGACGACGGGCACCGCCCCGGACCGCTCCGGGACCTGGAGGCAGTCCACGCCCCGCAGCGCGGCCCGCACGGCGGCGGTGCGCAGGGCCGGGGGCGCCAGCCGGGCGGCGGCGAGGAAGGCGACGACCTCCGCCTGCCCGGCGGAGGTGGCGACCGGGCGGCTCAGCCCGGCGAGGGCCCGGCGCCGGCGGCGGCTGCTGAAGGAGGTGAGGCACACGCGGTCGTGCGCCCGCGTGCGTTCGACGGCCCGGGCCGTCGGCCCCGCGGCGGCCGCCGCCTTCACGTCGACGTTCACCCGCAGGTCGGGGAAGAGGCCCAGCAGGTCCTCCAGGGCCGGCACGGGCTCCGTCCCGCCGATCCGCGCGCGCCGGACGACGTCCCACGGCAGGGCCGCGACCGCCCCGCGGGCGTCGGTGGTGCGGTCGAGGAGCGCGTCGTGCAGCGCCACGGCCACGCCGTCGGCCGTCGCGTGCGCGTCGGTCTCGACGTGCTCGAAGCCGAGGGCCCGGGCGGCGGCGAAGGCCGCGAGCGAGTTCTCCCGGCCGGTGCGGTCGAACCCGCGGTGCGCCAGCGCGACGACCCCGTGCCGCGTGCGCAGGTACGCCGGTCCCCGGCCGTCGTCGGGGAGGGGGACGCCGGGGTCGACGGTCGGACGGGGCACGCGCCGAGCGTGGTGCGGCCGCCCGGCCCTGTCCAGCCCGGCCGCGCGGGCCACCGGGCAGGGGGTCGGCGTCCCGTCGCCGCCGCTCGACCTGCGGCGTCCCCGTCCGGGGACCTAGCCTCAGCGCCGTGAGGACGCCCTGGTTCGTGCGCGCGACCGCCGGCAGCGCCACGGGCCTGCTCATGCGCGAGGTCGACTGGGGGACGACACCGCTCGGCGCCCCCTCGGCCTGGCCGATCGCGCTGAGGACCACGGTCGAGATGTGCCTGTCGACCCGGTTCCCGGTGCTCGTGACCTGGGGCCCGGAGCTCACGATGATCTACAACGACGGCTACCGGCGGATGCTGGGCACGGACAAGCACCCGGGCGCGCTGGGTGCGCCGCTGCTCGAGGTGTGGGCCGAGATCCGTGAGGACCTCGCGCCGCTCGTGCGCACGGTGCTCGACGAGGGCCGGCCCACGTGGTCGGAGGACCAGCGCCTGCTGGTGGAGCGCTCCGGGCTGGTCGAGGAGGCGTTCTTCACCTTCTCCTTCAGCCCCATCCGGGACGCCGACGAGGTCGTCCGGGGGCTGCTCGACATCGTGTCCGAGACGACGGCGCAGGTGGTGCAGCGGCGGCGCACCGCCCTGCTGGGCGAGCTGTCGTCGGCCCTCACCGCGGCCCAGGGCGACCTCGGCGCCGTGGCCCGGCGCACGCTCGCCGTGCTGCGCGGCTCGCCCGACGTCGAGGCCGTCGAGCTGCACCTGCTCGACGAGGGGGGCCGGCTGATGCGGCTCGGCTCGTCGGGGACCGCCCCCGGCGGCGGGTCGTCGGGCGGCGGCGGCGGGCCGGACCACCTCGCCCCGGTCGACCCGGGGCTGCTGTCGGAGGTGGCGGCGTCGCGGGTGCCACGGACGGTCGGGCGGACGCTCGTCGCACCGCTCGTCGCCGCGCTGACGCCGGACCGGTCGATCGCCCGGCCCGAGGCCGGCGGTTCCGGCGCCGTCGTGCTCACGGCGAGCCCGCTGCGGCCGTTCGACGCCTCCGCCCGCACGTTCCTCGGGCTCCTGGCCGAGCAGGTCGCGTGGGCGGTGAGCAGCACCGTCCGCCACGGGCGCGAGGTCGCGCGGCTGCGGCAGGTGAGCGACGTGCTGCAGGCGGCGATCCTCCCCGAGACGTCGAGCGCGGCCGGCATCGAGAGCCGGTACCGCCCGGCGACCGGTGACCTGGCCGTCGGCGGCGACTGGTACGACGTGGTGGACCTCCCGGGCGGGCGGCAGGGCCTCGTCGTGGGGGACTGCGTGGGGCACGGGCTCGACGCGGCCGCCCGCATGGGCCAGCTGCGCAGCGCCGCGCGCGCCCTCCTCCTGGAGGACCCCCGGCCGGTCGCCGCCGTCGACGGCCTCGACCGCTTCGCGCGCACCCTGCCCGGGGCGGAGCTCACCACGGTGTTCTGCGCCGTCGTCGACCCCGCCGCGCGCTCGGTCACCTACGCGGCCGCGGGGCACCTGCCGCCGGTCGTCCTCGCACTCGACGGCTCGACGCGGCGTTTGGCCGGCGCGCGCGGGGCGTCCCTCGGGCTCGACGTGGCCCCGCGCACCCAGGTGACGGAGCCGCTCACGGCCGGCGAGATCGTCGTGCTGTACACGGACGGGCTCGTCGAGCGGCGGGGCGAGGGTCTGCAGGCCGGGCTGCGCCGGCTCGAGGAGGTGCTGCGCACCCTGGGCGGCCGGGAACCCGCGGCCGTCGCCGACGCCCTCCTCGCACGGCTCGTGCCCGCCGGCGGCGCCGACGACGTGGCGCTCGTCGTGTACCGCGTCGACCCGGCCGTTCAGGTCGTCACCCCCGTCGTCACCCCCGTCGTCACCCCCGCCGGCACCCCCGGTGCCGGGCCCGTCGTGCCGGCCCTCGTCGGCGGGGTGCCCGACCCCGCCGGGGTGGGCGGGGACGGCCCGCCCGGCCCGGAGGGCACGGACCGCACCCGACGACCGGACCACGGGACCACCGGGGGGCGGACGGCATGAACGAGCACCTCCCGCGCCCCGACCAGGACCTCCGCCGGCGGGTCGGCGACGAGGCGCAGGCCCGAGCGGGTCGCCCCGCGGCGCGCGCGGGCGACCGTGCTGAGCCCACGGGGAGTGCGCCGACGGAAGGGGGCCGGGCGCCGTCCGTCCCGCCGGTGCCGTCCCCCGACCCTGTGCCGTCCCCCGACCACGTGCCGTCCACCGGTCCCTCGCGCACCCCCGTCGGCGGCGACCTCGAGCGGTGGCTGGACCTCGTGTGCCCCGCGCTCGGCCTCGACCGCGCGGTCGTCGCCGCCGTGACCGGCCCGGTGCTCGACCGGGTGCGGGACGTCGCGCACGACGTCGTGCGCCCGGGCGCACCGCTGACGGCGATGCTCGTCGGGCTCGCGGCCGGCGCGGCCGTGGGGGAGGGGGCGTCGCCGGACCGGCTGGAGGCGGCCGTGCGCGAGCGCCTCCTCGTGGTCGACCGCCTCGTCGCGGGGTGGGCGCCGCCGGCCGGCTGAGACCGGGCACCCGGTCCGGACGTCCCCTCGTCAGCCGTCGAGACGTGCGGGCGGCACGCCGCGGCGGGCCGCGGCCTCCCGGGCGCGGGCCCGGTCGAGGTCCTCGGGGCGGTCGAGGTCGAGGCCCTCGTCGTCGCTCACGGGCACGGGCACGGTCCGCAGGTCGGCGAGCAGCCGGCGGGCGGGGGCGTCGACGACGGCGGCGGGGTCGTCCAGGAGGCGGGCCCGCACGGCGGCCACGCGCAGCGCCGCCAGGAGCGGCTGGGGGTGCCCCTGCGCGTCGAGGGCGACGGCCGCGTCGACGCCGGGAGCCGCGGCCAGCGCCGCGAGGAGGCGGCGGACGGCCACGCCGGCGAAGGGCTGGTCCCCGGCGACGACGACGAGCACGCGGGTGCCCGGCCGCTCGTCGAGCGCGGCGGCCAGGCCCGCGGCCACCGCGGCGAGGGGCCCACCGCCGACCGGGCTCTCGCGGCACGTGCGCACGGGGGACCGCAGGTCCGCGGCGGGTCCGGGCGCGCTCGAGGGCGCCCCCGCCGCGACCGGGGGGTCGAGGGCGGGCCCCACGACGACGACGGGCAGGGGAGCCAGGTCCGCCAGCAGCCGGTCGAGCACCGTGCCGTCCCCGAGCGGGAGGCGCGTCTTGTCCGGCCGGCCCGCGCCCCCGTGCATCCGCCGCGAGGTGCCGCCCGCCGGGACGACGACGACCGTGTCGGCGAGGAGCGCGTCGGCGGGGTAGACCCGGACCCGGTCGGGCAGGAGCGTCACGGCGACGGGATCGCCGAGCCGCAGGGGCGCGTCCGCCAGGTCGTCGACGGGCAGCTCGGCGCGCAGCGTGCGGCCGTCCGCGCGGACCTCGACGTGCCAGTGCTCGCCGTGCTGCTCGACGGACCCGACGGCCGCCCGCGGCCACGTCGTGGCGTGCTCCCCGACGGTTCCCGACGACCCGGCCGACCCGGCCGGCGCGGGTGACCCGGCCGACCCGGCCGGCCTGACCGGCCCCGGTGGGGCGGCGGGTGCCGGCGCGTCCGACGCCCGGGCCAGCCGGACGGCGGACGGCGGCACGGCGACGAGCTGCGGCCCGGCGAGCGGCGCCGGGACGGCGAGCACCCCGCCGCCGTCGAGCCGGACGCCCCCGTCGCCGCCCGTCCCCGTGCCGGTGAGCAGGTCCACGCCCGCCAGCCGCGCGGCCCAGGGCGTCCGCGGCCGCCGCGCCACCTCCGCCGGCGTGCCCTCCTGCACGACCCGCCCGCCCTCGAGGACGACGACCCGGTCGGCCAGCGCGGCGGCGTCCGCGAGCAGGTGCGTGACGAGGAGGACGGGACCGCCGAAGGCCCGCGCGCGGGCCGCCACGACGGCCCGGGCCTCCCGCCGCGCGGTGGCGTCCAGCGCGGCGAAGGGCTCGTCGAGCAGGAGGGCGTCCGGCTCCGTGACGAGCGCGCGCGCCAGCGCGACGCGCTGCGCCTCGCCGCCCGACAGCCGGTCGGCGCGGGCGTGCGCGACGCCGCCGACCCCGAGCGCGGCCAGGGCGGTGTCGGCCCGCGCCCGGGCGGTCGCGGCCGCCGTGCCCCGCGCCCGCAGCCCGAACGCGACGTTCTCCCGCGCCGTCAGGTGGCCGAAGAGCAGCCCCTCCTGGAACACGACGCCGAGGCGCCGGCCCTCGGCGGGCACGCGGCGCGCGCGCCCGGGCGCCTCGAGCACCCGGCCCGCGACCTGCACCTCGCCGTCCTCGAGGGGCACCAGCCCCGCGACCGCCGCGAGCAGCGTCGTCTTGCCGGCGCCGTTGGGGCCGAGGAGCGCCACGACCTCGCCGTCCCCGACGCGCAGGTCGACGTCGA
This sequence comes from Cellulomonas endophytica, assembly GCF_004123805.1. Taxonomy (GTDB): domain Bacteria; phylum Actinomycetota; class Actinomycetes; order Actinomycetales; family Cellulomonadaceae; genus Cellulomonas; species Cellulomonas endophytica. The sequence continues at coordinate 16,032 of NZ_RWJX01000071.1, forward strand.
CGAGGAGCGACCCGCGCCGCAGGACCACCCTCGCACGCAGGCTCATCGCGGCCTCATCGCGGCCTCATCGCAGCGTCCCGGTGAGCCAGCGCTCGCGCAGCCCGACGAGGACGAGCAGGCACACGAGCAGCAGCACGAGCGACAGCGCGACGGCGGCCTCGGGGTCGGTCTCGAGCGCCAGGTAGACCGTCAGCGGCATGGTGCGGGTGGTGCCGGGGTAGCTGCCGGCGAAGGTGATCGTGGCGCCGAACTCGCCGAGCGCGCGCGCGAAGCACAGCACCGCCCCGGCGGCGACGCCCGGCGCCACGGCGGGCAGCGTCACGCGCCGGAACGTGTAGAGCCGCGACGCGCCGAGGGTCGCCGCGGCGCCCTCGAGCCGCCGGTCCGCACCGGCCAGGGCGCCCTCGACCGCCACGACGAGGAACGGGAGGGCGACGAAGGCCTCGGCGACGACGACCGCCGCCGTGGTGAAGGGCAGCGTGAGGCCGAACCACGCGTCGAGGTGCCGCCCGAGCAGCCCCTGCCGGCCGAGCAGCAGCAGGAGCGCGACGCCGCTCACCACGGGCGGCAGGACCAGCGGCACCGTGACGAGGGCGCGCACGAGCCGGCGGCCCGGGAACGGGACGCGCGCGAGGACCCACGCCAGCGGCACGCCGAGCACGAGGCAGACGGCCGTGGCCGACGTCGCGGTCACCAGCGACAGCCGGAGCGCGTCGAGGACGGCCGGCTGCGCGAGCTGCGCCGGCAGCGACGACCACGGCGCGGCGGCGACGAGCGCGACGCCCGGGAGCACGAGGAAGGCGGCACCGAGCGCGGCGGGCACGAGCAGCGCCCACGGCGCGGGCGCGCGTCGGCGGGGGGCGGGCGCCCGTCGGCGCGAGGCCCGCCCCGGTCGGCGGTCCGCGGCCGCCCCGGCGCTGGTCGGCCCGGGACCGGTCCTCGGGGCGGGGGTCACCGCGGCCGGAAGCCCGCGTCGCGCAGCACCCGCCGGCCCTCGTCGGAGAGCAGGAGGGCGACGAAGGCCTCCGCGGCGGCGGGGTTCGCCGCACCGGGCAGCACGAGGGCGGGGTAGTCGTTGACGACGTCCTCGGCCCCCGGCACGGGGACGCCCTCGACCGCGTCGCCGCCGCGCCGCACGTCCGTGGCGTAGACGAGCCCGGCGTCGACCTCGCCGAGCCGCACCTTCGCCAGGACCGCCGACACGTCGCGCTCGAGGGTGTCGGGGGCGGCGGTGACGCCCGCCGACGCCAGGAGCGTGGCCGCCGCCGCGCCGCAGGGGACCCCGGGGGCGCAGAGGGCGACGGCCAGTTCGGGGTCCGCCAGGTCCGCCAGGCCCGTCACGCCGCCGGGGTTGCCCGCCGGCACGACGAGCTCGAGGACGTTGCGCGCGACGACCCGGGCGGTGCCGCCGAACGCCTCCGTCACGGGCGCCATGGTCTCGGCGCTCGCGGCGACGAAGACGTCGGCCGGCGCCCCGGCGACGAGCTGCGCGGCCAGCGACGAGGAGCCCCCGAAGCCCGTCGTCACCGTCACCCCCGGGTGCTCGGCGGTGAAGCGGTCGACGAGCGCGGCCGTCGCCTCCGTGAGCGAGGCGGCCGCGAGCACGACGAGCTCGCCGGTGAGCGCCTCGGGCCCGGTGGGGGACCCGGGCGCGGCCGTGGCCGGTCCCGTCCGGCCCTCGAGGGCGGGTCCGGTGGCCGCCCCGGGCCCGCACGCCGCGAGGAGCGCGACCGCCACGGGGAGCAGCAGGGCGGGGGGGACCCCCCGGGGCCGCGCGGGCGCGGGCCGGCCACGGTCGCGTCGCCGGCCGGGGGTCACCGCCGGACCGTAACAAGCGGCCGTCGCCGCCGGTCAAGCGGTCCGGGCCCGACGGTGGTGCGTACGCTCGCCGGGTGACGACCGTCCCGCCCCCCGCGCCGCCGGGCGCCGCCGCCGCCGCGCACGCCGCGGGGCCCGCGGCACCGCCCGCCGCCGGCCCCGACGA
>NZ_RWJX01000072.1 GCF_004123805.1 Cellulomonas endophytica
TGCGCGCGCGGCCGCGGCGACCGCCGCGGCCCGCTCCGTGGCGAGGGCCAGGTCGCCGTCGGAGGCCCGGACCTCGCCGGCCACCCGTGCCGCCACGGCCGCCCGGGCGGCGGCGTCGGCCCGGGCGCCGCTGCGGGCGTCGGCACCGAGCCCGACGGCGACGGCCACGGGCAGCGGGGCGACGAGGAGCGCGAGCGCCACCCCGACGGACAGGCCCCGCCGACCGCCGCGCCGCCGGCCGTGCGCGTCCGTCATCGGGGCCCCGCCCCGCGGGCGCGCACCGGCGGCGGCGGGAGCACGGGACGGCGTCGGGCCGCGCGGAGGCGCCTCCGGGACCGCACGGCTCAGCGGGCGCGCCGGGCGGGCCGGTCGTCGGCCCGGTCCGTCACGACCATGACGGCGCAGCGGGCGTGGTGCAGGACGGCCTGGCTCGTCGAGCCGAGGAGGAGGCCGCTGAACCCGCCCCGCCCGCGCGACCCCACCACGACGAGGTCGGTGGCGGTGGAGAACTCCGTGAGCAGCTGCGCCCCCGTCCCGTCGAGGACGATCCGGCGGACGCGCACGCCGGGGTGGTCGAGCAGCACCTCGTCGACGACCGCGTCCAGCCGCTCCGCGCTCTCGGCCAGGATCTGCTCGTGGTCGGTGACGGCCGGCAGCCAGGCGAGGACGCCGGCGGAGGCCGCCAGCGGCACCGCGGCGACGGCCGTCAGCTCGGCGCCCCAGGCCTCGGCCTCCGCCAGCGCGTAGCGCAGCGCGCGCACCGCCTGGCGGGAGCCGTCGACGCCGACCACGATGCTCCGGACCGCGGGCGTGCCGTCGTGGACGTCGGCCGGGCCGGCCGGCGCGTCCTCCCACGGCACCACCGGCACGCTGCCCGTGGTCGGGAGCAGCACGTCCGCGCTGCCGACGGTGGCTCCCCCGCGCTCGGGGCCGAAGAGCCCGCCGACCGCCTCGTCGGGCCGCGCGGCGAGGGGCCGCCGCAGCGGCACGACGACCGTCGGGGAGTGCGCGTGCGCCGGGAGCGCCGACGAGAGCGTCCCGAGGAGGCGGTCGGCGAAGCCGCCCCGGCCCCGCGTGCCGACGACCGTCAGCGCGACCTCCCGGCTGAGGTCGACGAGCACGCCGGCGGCGTCCCCGGCGGCCAGCTCGGTGGTGACGGGGATGCCCTGGGTGTCGACCCAGGCGGCGGCGTCGGCGAGGGTCTCCTTCGCGCCGCGCTCGAGGACGGAGTCGTCGAACCCGCCGAAGCCGCCGTCCAGCGCCGTGGCGTAGGCGGGCAGGGCGTAGGAGCAGACGAGGCGCAGGCCCCAGCCGTGCCGGAGGGCCTCCGCGGCGGCCCAGCGCAGGGCGCCGGTGCCGGGCGCCGACCCGTCGACGCCCACGAGGACCGTGCCGTCGCGTCCCATCGCGCAGACCTCCGTCTCCGGGCGACGACCACCCCCGGGGCCGCGAGGCGCGGCGACCGGCGGCGGCGGCCGCGCCCTCGCGGCCGTCCCGGAGCACCACTATGACCGGACTTCACCCGCTGGGCCAGTAGCGCCCAGGGCACGGACCGGTCACGACGCACCACGGCCCGTGCCCCCGAGGGCGTCAGGACACCTGCGCCGCGGGCCGGGCGCCGCGGGCCGGGCGCCGCGCGTCAGGCGGCGGTGAGGTAGGGCGACCAGGCGGGCTCGGTCCGCACGGCCGCGGGGCCGAACGCGAGGGACCACCGGGGGGCGTGGGGCACGAACGGCAGCTCCCAGCCGATCTCGTGGAGCAGGCGGTCGGCCTTGCGGTGGTTGCACCGCATGCACGCGGCGACGACGTTCGCCCACTCGTGCCGGCCGCCCCGCGACCGCGGCAGCACGTGGTCGACCGTGTCCGCCGTGCCGCCGCAGTAGGCGCAGCGGTGGCCGTCCCGCTGCAGCACCGTGCGGCGGGTCGGCGGCACGGAGCGCCGCACGGGCACGTGCACGTAGCGCGTGAGGCACAGGACCACGGGCAGCGGCATCGTCAGGTGCTCCGCGTGCAGGCGGCCCGCCGACTCGAGCACCGTCGCCTTGTCCGTCATGACGAGCACCACGGCCCGGTGCACGCTGACGATGCAGAGCGGTTCCAGGCTCGCGTTGAGCAGCAGGGCTCGGGGGACGGCGGTCGTCAGCACGGGCGCACTCCTGACCTCGGTGGGCGGACCGGCTGGGTGCCGGCCGCTGGTGTGGAGCAGGTGGGGCGAAAGGCGTGGTGCGCGACCATTAGAGCACGAGGCCCCGACGGCACGGAGGTGCCGTCGGGGCCTCGTCGGAGGGGTGCGTGCGCGACCCGAGCGGGCGCGGTGGCCCGGCGCGGTCCCGCGGGCGGCCGGAGGGTGCGCCGGGTCGGTGGCCGGCCCGGGCGCCCGTGGGGCGCCGGGCCGCGCCGGCGTCAGAGGACGCGGATGAAGACCGGCGAGCTCTGCCAGATGCTGCGCAGCTGGATCGTCTTGCCCGGACGGGGCGCGTCGATCTGCATGCCGTCGCCGGCGTAGATGGAGATGTGCCCCGGGCTCCAGATGAGGTCCCCGGCGCGGGCCTCGGAGGCGGAGACGACCGTGCCGGCCCCCCGCTGCGCGGACGAGGTGCGGGGCAGCTCGACGCCGAGCTGGCGGAAGACGTACGAGGTGAAGCCGGAGCAGTCGAAGCCGGCGGGCGTCGTGCCGCCGTAGACGTACGGCACGCCGATGTACTGCGCGGCGATCTCGACCACGGAGCTCCCGGCCCCGGAGGCGGGCGCGGCCGCGGCCGGCTCGGCGGCGGGCGCCTCGACGGCGACCTCCTCCGTGGCGGGCTCGGCGGCCGGCTCGGCCACGGCGGCGCGCTCGGCGCTGCGCGAGGCCGTGGCGGCGCGCTCCACGACGGGCTCCGGCTCGGGCTCCGGCTCCGGCGGCGGCGGCGCCACGGCGGTGACCGCGGGGGCGTCGAACGTCCACGCCGCCTCCTGCGGGGCCGTGACGACCGGCGCCGCGGCGAGGGCGGCACGGGCCGCCGCCGTCAGGGCGTGGGTGTCGACGGACGCGGGCAGGCTGCCGGCCTCGGCGGGCGTGGCCGCGGCGGCGGGGGTGGCCCCCAGCATGCTCACGACGAGCCCGGAGGACGCCGCCACGACGGCGGTGCGGCGGCTGACGACGCCGATCTGCCCGGTGGTCACGGCGGCGAGGTCGGTCAGCGGCGTCGAGGGACGACGGGCGGCCCGGTGACGGGCGCGGGCGGCGCTGGGCGCGGTGGTGCTGGGGGTGGTGCTCACGGACACGCGGTTGCCTCTCCTGACGCCTGCGAGGTGAGCTGTCGGGTTCGGGCGGAGATCACCCGGCCGGGCGCGGACCTGGGTCCGTGCCGCGGCTTCACCCCAAGGACGTCCGGGTGGACGTCCGCTGTTGGTTCCCCCGTCCCTGCCGACGGTCGGATCGAGACCTCGACCGGCGGCAGGGCTCGGCGGACCGGTCGAGGGCTCCCGGGGAGGAGGGTCCCCAGGGCGGGACGACGGTACCGAGAGGACACGGGGATGTCACGTTCCGGTCACGGCCCGGGGGACGACGGGCCGCCCCCAGCCTGTCGACGCCACCGGGCCGCCGCCGTGACCAGGTGCGACGGCCTGGAGCGGTGAGGCATGTCACAGGCACCCGGACGGGTGAACGGTGGCCACCCCGGGAGGCACCACGGACGCGTCGGGGGTAGGGGAGGTCGGGACCCGACGGCGCGACGACGACCGGCCGGGTTCAGGCCGCGGGGGCGCCGACGAACACGTGGCGGGCGACCTCGTCGTCGAGCTCGAGGCCCTCCGCCCCGGCCGCGCCGACCTGCACGCGCCCGCCGCCGAGGTGCCGCACCACGACGCGGGCGCCGGGCCGCAGCCCCGCGTCCGCGAACTGCGCGAGGAGCTCCACGTCGACCTGGAGGGGCTCGGCGATCCGGGCGACGACCGCCTCCGTGCCCTCGTCCTCCTCCGGCGCGGGCGCGTCGCGCACCGTGCCGGCGACGCCACCGCCCGCGTGCGGCGCGGACGCCGTCACCGGGCGGCCCGCGGACCGCGCCGCCGTCCCGGTGGCGGCCAGCGCGGGCGCACGCCGGCCGAACTCGCTCAGGGGCACGACGCCGTCGAGGAAGCCCTCGAGCGCGCCCTGCTCGCCGATCTCGTCCAGACCCGGGATGGGGTTGCCGTAGGGGTCGTGCTGCGGGTGGTGCAGCAGCGCCGCCAGGCGCCGCTCCACCCGCTCGCTCATGACGTGCTCCCAGCGGCAGGCCTCCTCGTGGACGTACGGCCACTCCAGGCCGATGACGTCCGTGAGCAGCCGCTCCGCGAGGCGGTGCTTGCGCATGACGCGGACGGCCTTGGCCTCGCCCGCGGGGGTCAGCTCGAGGTGGCGGTCCCCGCTCACGACGAGGAGCCCGTCCCGCTCCATCCGCGCCACCGTCTGCGACACCGTGGGCCCGGAGTGGCCGAGGCGCTCGGCGATGCGGGCGCGCAGCGGCGTGCGGCCCTCCTCCGTCAGCTCGTAGATCGTCTTGAGGTACATCTCGGTGGTGTCGATCAGGTCGCTCACCGCTCCGCCTCCCGTGTCCGTCGAGCCCGCACGCGCCCCGGCCCGCGGCCGCCGGCGCACCCCCGGCCGCGACGGGCGCGGGCGGGGAGGACCGGGACCGTGCCACGGGGCGTCCCGGGCGCCAGGGTAGTCGGCCCGCCCGTCGCCCGGTCGCGGGCACCTACCCTCGGGCCGTGACCGCCGACGCCCCGCTCGTCCGGATCCCCGCCGACCTCCTGCCGCGCGACGGCCGCTTCGGCTGCGGGCCGTCCAAGGTCCGGCCCGAGCAGGTGGACGCGCTGTCCGCCGCCGGGCGCACCCTGCTGGGGACCTCGCACCGCCAGGCGCCCGTGCGCGCGCTCGTCGGCCGCGTGCGGGCGGGCCTGCGGGCCCTGTTCGACCTGCCGGCGGACCACGAGGTGGTGCTCGGCAACGGCGGGTCGACGATGTTCTGGGACGTCGCCGCCGCGTGCCTCGTCGAGCGGCGCGCGCAGCACGCGACCTTCGGGGAGTTCGGGGCGAAGTTCGCCGCCGCCACGACCGGCGCCCCCTTCCTCCTCGACCCCGACGTCCGCACGGCCGCACCCGGGTCGGTGGCCCTGCCGGTCGCGGTCGAGGGCGTGGACGCCTACGCGTGGCCGCACAACGAGACGTCCACGGGGGCGATGGCGCCCGTGGTCCGGCCCGCCGGGACGGAGGGCGCCCTCGCCCTCGTGGACGCGACGTCCGCGGCCGGCGGCCTCGCCGTCGACGTGCGCGAGACCGACGTCTACTACTTCGCGCCGCAGAAGTCCTTCGCCTCGGACGGCGGCCTGTGGCTGGCCCTGGCCTCGCCGGCGGCGGTCGAGCGGGCGGCGCGTCTCGAGCGGGACCGTCCCGGCGCCGACGGGACACCCGGCGGGCGCTGGGTGCCCGGATCGCTGTCCTTCACGGCGGCGCTGACGAACAGCCGCGCCGACCAGACCCTCAACACCCCGGCGATCGGCACCCTCGTCCTGCTCGCGGAGCAGGTGGAGTGGCTGCTCGACCGCGGCGGGCTGGCGTGGGCGGCCGCGCGCACGGCCGCGTCCGCCGCGCACCTGTACGGGTGGGCGGAGAGCCGGCCGTGGGCCGCGCCCTTCGTCGCCGACCCCGCGCACCGCTCCACCGTGGTGGGCACCGTCGACCTCGACCCGGCCGTGCCCGCCGCGGCGGTCATCGCGACGCTGCGGGCCCACGGGGTCGTCGACGTGGACCCCTACCGCAAGCTCGGGCGCAACCAGCTGCGGGTCGGCATGTTCCCCGCCGTCGACCCCGAGGACGTGCGCGCGCTCACCGCCTGCGTGGACCACGTCGTCGACCACCTGTAGACCCGGCCGGCACGCCCCCCGGTCCGGGTCCGGGCGGCGCCCCGGCCCCGGGACGGCGACGAGGGGCGGCCCCGCGTGCCCGGGACCACCCCTCGTCGGCCCTCGTCGGCCCTGTGCGACGTCAGGCCTGCGTCGCCCGACGCCGGCCGAGCGCCACGGCACCGGCCCCGACCGCCACCAGCGCGGCGGCGACGCCGGCGGCCGGGACCACGCCCGCGCCCGTGGCCGCGAGGACCGCCGAGCGCACCCCGCCGGCGGGCGTGCCCGGGTCGGCGAGGACGGCCGCGCGCACCGGCACGCAGGTCGCGCCCGTCGACGGGTACGCGACCGTGGCCGTGGTGGACAGGCCGCCGGCGGCGACGACGACGCGCAGGTCGCTCCCGGTCGCCCACGCGAAGTCGTCCCCGACGCGCCAGGCGCCCGCGGCGCTCCGGGTCCAGCCCGGCCAGTCCGTGACGCGCCCGTCGGCGGCGACGGTCGAGCCCGGCCACGGCACGGAACCCTGCAGCGGGAGGCCCGTGTAGGTCACGTCCTCGCCGTCCGGGTTCACGAAGGTGACGTCGGCCGTGGAGGCCGTCCTTCCGGACACGGTCGCCGCGTAGTCCAGGTGGGGGGCGTCGTCCGTGCACTCGGGGACGACCGTGGCGGCGACCTGGCAGGGCACCGCCGCGGTGTAGCCGTCCGACGTCCCGCAGCCGGCCGCGGCGGGCACCGCCGCGCCCGCGCCGGCCGCCGTGGCGACCCCGACCCCTGCCGCGACGAGCACCGTCGCCCCGAACCTCACGAACCTGTCCATGACCTCTCCCCCCGACCGATCTCGACGTCCCCATCCTCACCGCGGGGCCCTGCCCGGTGGCAGGACCAAGCGGGTGATTCGGACGTTTCACCCACCCCCGCCGGGCGGTCCGCCCCGGTACGTCCGGTGCGCCGACCTGCGAGGACCCCGCTCGTCGCCCGCCCCCGACGCGTGCTCCTCCCGGCCGGTCGGCCGACGCCCGGCCGTCCCGGGCAGGACGGCGGGAGCATCCCGCAGCGCGCACCGGGGCTGCGGGCCGTCGTCCACAGGCACCCCGGCGCCCGTGCCCGACCTCTGCGCGCGGCGGCCCGTCAGCCGCAGGCGCGTCGCGTGCGGCCGGGGTCCGTCGCCGTCGGGGTGGTGCGCACCGCGAGGGCGTCGCCGGAGACCGGGACCACGAGCCGCACGGTGCGGCTCTCGCCCGGCGCGAACGTCAGCCCGACGGCCTGCGCGCCGCGACCGGCGAGAGTCGCCGACGTCCCCGTGACGGCCGCCCCGTCCACCTCGAGCGCCTCGAGGGTCGCCCCGACGGGCGCCAGGGCGTCGAGGGTCAGCGTGAGCACGCCCGGCGCCCGCGTGCCGACCGGACCCTGGACGTAGGCCGGCAGGTCGGCGAGGTCCGCCGCGGCCAGGCGGTGGGCGAGGTCCACGCGGACGGTCGCCGTGCCCGTGCCGTCCGGGCGGCAGGTCAGCCGCTCCACGCTCGTGCGCGCGGACAGCCAGGCCCCGAGCTTGCCGCCGGTGCTGTCGTTGAGGAGCACGGCGACCTCGTCCGCGGCGTCGGGCCGCGCCGCCGCACCCGCGCCCGCCGCCGCCGGGTCGACGAGGAACACGCCGCCGACCTCGGTCGTCGCGAGCTCGGCCTGCTCCGCCGGGTCGGCGGACCACACGAGCAGGCGCCCCTCCGCCGCCGCCCGGGCCCCGGCCCCCGCGACCTCGACGACCCCGCCCGCCCCGCCGCCGAGCGCCGCGAGCACGCTCGCGCTCACCTGCGCGAACCAGCCGTCGGCGTCCGCGGGGTCGGCGAACCGCCGGTAGGCCGTGCGGAGCAGCTCGTCGACGACCCCGGGCGCCCCTACCGACGTGCCGTCCGGGAGCGGGACCGGCCCCGTCGCCGCGAGCAGGTAGGACAGCGCCACGGGGTCGGCGGCGACGACGCCGTCCACGGCCCCCGGCCGCTGCCGTGCCCAGTGGGCGGCGACGAGCGCCGCGGCCCGCGGGAAGTCGGGCGTCATCGTCGCGTTCTGCACGTACCGGCCGAGGCCGTCGCCGAAGAGCGCCACCTCCTCCTCCGACAGCGGCAGCACCGGCTCGGGGACGCCCGGCAGGTCGGAGGTGCTGAGCTGGTCGCCGACGGTCAGTCGGCCGTCCTCGACCCGCACCTCGCGGACCGCGCCGACGATGCCGCCGAGCGAGCGGGGCTCGGCCAGGTTCTGCGAGACGACGAGGTACGTCCGCGGCCCGTCGGCGCCCAGCATCCCGGGCAGCACCCGTGCCGCGGTGGCCGCGCGGTCCAGGCCGGACGCGAGGGCGTGCAGCCCCTCGCCTGCGGTGCCCACGCCCTCGGCCACGGGTCCGACGAGCCCGTCCCGGCGCACGGCGGCGACGGCGGCGTCCGCGTCGACGGCGACCCCGGCGGCCCGCGTCAGCGCCGGCGCCAGCGCCGCCACCGCGTCGGGGTCGACGAGCCGCGACGCGTCGTCGGCGGCACCGTCCGCAGCACCGCCGGTGGCACCGCCGGCAGCGCCGTCCGCCGCGCCCCCGCCCTGCTCCAGGAGCGCCTCGCCCGCGGTCAGCACCTCGGGCAGGGCGCGCTGCGCGACGGCGTCGAGCGCGCCGGCGACCGTCCCCACGGCGCCCAGCTGCGGCCCCACGAGCGGGAGCCCCTCGGCGGCCCGCCACACCACGTCCCGCTGCGCGACGGCCCGAGCGCTCGCGGCGCGCAGGTCGGACAGGGCCGTCCGGGCCGCCCCGAGGTCCTCCGCCCGCGCCGCGTCCTCGAGGCCGGCGACGGCGCCCCGCGCGTCGGCGAGCGCGTCGCGCACGAGGAGCACGCGGACCCCGAGCCACCCGCCGACCAGCACGACGAGCGCCAGGGCGGCGGCCCCGACCAGGACCGCCGGGGAGCGCCGGGCCCGGACGACACCGCCGGCGCCGCTGCCGCCGGGGTCGCCGGGCTCGTCGGCGGGGCCGTCGACGGCGTCCCTGCGGACGGCCTCCCCGCCGGCGCCGGTGCTCGGGTCGTCGCGTCGGGCCACCGGGCGATGCTGCCACGGCGGCCGGGTGCGACCGCCCGGCACGGCCGCCCCTCCGAGCGCGGCGCCTCAGGCCGCGGCGGTCCGGCCCTGCGCGTCGCGGACGGCCTGCGCGTCGGCGGCCGCGGTCCGCCGGTCCTCGCGCTCGGCCGCGAGGTCCTCGGGGTGCAGCACCTGCAGGTGCGGGCGGTGCCGCAGCCGGTAGTGCACCTCGACGTGCCAGGCGCGCCGCGCCCAGAACGCCGCGGCGACCGCCACGACGACGGCCGACAGCGCCCCGATCCCGACCGCCCAGCGCGCCCCGAGGTGCTCGCCGACCCACCCCACGAGCGGCGACCCGACGGGCGTCGCGCCGAGGAACACCATCATGTACAGCGCCATGACGCGGCCCCGGACGGCGGGGTCGGTGCTCATCTGGATGGTCGAGTTGGCCGCGGTCATCATCGTCAGCGACGACAGCCCGACGAGGACGCCCGTCGCGACGTAGGTCTCCCAGGTCGGCATGAGCGCCATGAGGGCCGACGAGACGCCGAAGGCGAAGGCGGAGCCGATGACGAGCCGCACGCGGGGCCGGTCGCGCCGGGCCGCCAGGAGCGCCCCCGTGAGGGAGCCGACCGCCAGCACGGACCCCGCGATGCCGTAGTCCTGCGCGCCGCGCCCGAACTCCGTGCGCGCCATCATCGCGCTCGTCAGCTGGAAGTTGAGGCCGAAGGTCGAGACCACCCCGACGACGACCATGATGAGGAGGATGTCCGTGCGGCCGCGCACGTAGGCGACGCCCTCGCGGATCTGCCCCGGCCGGCGGGCGGCGACGGGCATGCGGCGCAGCTCGTCGCCCCGCATGGCCGCGAGCGCGACGAGCGTGGCGGCGAACGTGACGGAGTTCAGGACGAACACCCAGCCGGTGCCGATCGCGGCGATGAGGAGGCCGGCGGCGCCCGGGCCGATGAGCCGGGCGGCGTTGAACGAGGCGCTGTTGAGGCCGACGGCGTTCGCCAGCCCGCTCTCGGGGACGAGCTCGGCGACGAAGGTCTGCCGCACGGGCGCGTCGATCGCGGACACGCAGCCCAGCAGGCCGGCGAACACGTAGACGTGCCACAGCTGCGCGTGGCCGCCGAGGACGAGCAGGCCGAGGCCCAGGGCGAGCAGCCCCTGGGCCACCTGCGTGGCGGCGAGGAGGCGCCGCCGGTCGAGCCGGTCGGCCAGGACGCCCGCCACCGGCGAGAGCAGCAGGGTCGGCCCGAACTGCAGCGCGGTGGTGATGCCGACCGCGAGCCCGGAGTCCTGCGTGAGGACCGTGAGCACGAGCCAGTCCTGCGCCACCCGCTGCATCCAGGTGCCCACGTTCGCGACGAGCGCGCCGGCGAACCACAGGCGGTAGTTGCGGTACCGCAGGGACGAGAAGGTCTTGCTCACGACGTGGCGATCCTCCGGAGCAGCTGCGCGGCGTCCTCGAGGACGGCCCGCTCCTGCGGGGTGAGGCCGTCGAGGCGGCCGGCGAGCCACACGTCGCGGCGCAGGCGCGTCTGGCGCACCTCGGCCTCCCCGGCGGGGGTGAGGGTGACGACGACCTGCCGGCCGTCGGTCGGGTGGTCGGCCTTCGCGACGAGGCCCAGGTCGGCGAGCAGGCCGACGGTCCGCGTCATCGCCGGCGCGGCGATGTGCTCGGCCTCGGCGAGCTGGCCCGGGGTCATCGGCCCGTGCAGGTCCAGGAGGGCGACGACGTTGAACTGCGGGTCCGACAGGCCGGCGTCGCCGCGCTCGTTCTTGATGCGCCGCGCCGCCCGCGAGATCGCGACGCGCAGCTCGGCGGCGAGGGCGCCGGTCGTCGCGGGGGTGGTGGTCACGTCCTTAACGTAGTTCACTACCTCCGGTCACGACCTCTCGGGTCCCGCCCCTCCACAGGATCCCCACGGCGCCGCCGCCGGCACCGCCCCCGTGCGCCGTGGCGGCACGCCTACGGTGGGCCGGTGCCCGCGACGACCCGTCCCCTCCCCCGGCCGGTCCTCGCCTCGGCCCTGGCGGTGTGGGCGCTCCTCGTCGCGCGGATCACGCTCGGGGACGCCCCCGCCGACGAGGGCACCTCCGACGCCGTGCGCGCCGCGGTCGCGTGGCTGGCCGCGCGCGGGGTGCCGATCACGTGGCTGGGGCTCGAGGCCGTCTCCAACGTCGTGATGTTCGTGCCGCTGGGCGCCCTCGCGCTGCCGCTCCTGCACGGGGGGCCGCCCCGGGCCCGCCGGCCGCTGCTCGCCGCCGCGCTCGTCGTCGCCGCGGGGGCGCTGGCCTCGGCCGGCATCGAGACGACCCAGGCCACGCTCCTGCCGACCCGCGTCCCGACCGTGCAGGACGTCGTCCTCAACACGCTGGGCACGGCCGTCGGGGCGGCGGCGGCGTCCCTCGTCGGACGGCCGCGCCGCCGCCCGGCGACCGGCGGGGTCCCGGCGCCCGCGAGGACCGGCGCGCCGGCGGGAGCCCGCACGCGCCGCTGACGCCGGCACGGGACCGTCCGGGGAACGGCACGGGCCACCGGCCCCCGCGCAGGGCGGGGTGCCGGTGGCCCGGGGGGACGCGGGTCCGTCAGGGGCGGCCGAGCGCCCGGTACGTCCAGCCCGCCGCGCGCCAGACCCGGGGGTCCAGCACGTTGCGGCCGTCGAGGATCCGGCGGTGCGCGACGACCTCGGCCAGGGCGGCCGGGTCGAGCTCGCGGTACTCGGTCCACTCCGTCGCCAGGAGCACGACGTCCGCGTCCTGGGCCGCCTCGAGGGCGCTGTCGGCGAAGTGCAGGTCCGGCCACTTGGCGCGGGCGTTCGCCACGGCCTCGGGGTCCGTCACGGTGACGTGGGCCCCCTGCAGCTGCATCTGCGCCGCCACGGACAGGGCCGGCGAGTCGCGGACGTCGTCGGAGTTCGGCTTGAACGCGGCGCCGAGGACGGCGACCTTCTTGCCGACGATGGACCCGTCGCAGACCTCGCGGGCGAGGTCGACGACGCGCACCCGGCGACGCATGTTGATGGAGTCGACCTCGCGCAGGAACGACAGCGCCTGGTCGACGCCGAGCTCGCCGGCGCGGGCCATGAAGGCGCGGATGTCCTTGGGGAGGCAGCCGCCGCCGAAGCCGAGGCCGGCGTTGAGGAACTTGCGGCCGATGCGGGCGTCGTAGCCGATGGCGTCGGCGAGGCGGGTGACGTCGGCCCCCGTGGCCTCGCAGAGCTCGGCCATCGCGTTGATGAAGGAGATCTTCGTCGCGAGGAACGAGTTCGCGGCGACCTTGACGAGCTGCGCCGTGGCGAAGTCCGTCGTCACCAGGGGCGTGCCCTCGGACAGCGTCCGGGCGTAGACCTCGTCGAGGACGCCCTGGGCCTTCACGCCCTCGGGCGTCGGGACGCCCTCCTCGTCCGTCGGCAGGCCGTAGACGAGGCGGTCGGGGTGCAGCGTGTCCTTGACGGCGAAGCCCTCGCGGAGGAACTCGGGGTTCCACACGAGCGTGGCGCCCGTGGCGGCGAGGCGCTCGGACAGGCCCTCGGCGGTGCCGACGGGGACCGTCGACTTGCCGGCGACGACGTCCCCGGGGGCGACGTGCTCCACCAGCGCGTCGAACGCGCTGTTGACGTAGCGCATGTCGGCGGCGAACTCGCCCTGCTTCTGCGGCGTGCCCACGCAGAGGAAGTGCACCTGCGCGCCGGCGACGGCGGACATGTCCGTCGAGAAGTGCAGGCGGCCCGTCTCGCGGGCCGAGGTCAGCAGCTCGGGCAGGCCGGGCTCGAAGAAGGGGGCACGGCCCGCCTCCAGCGCCTCGATCTTGCGGGGGTCCACGTCGATGCCGATGACGTCGTGGCCCAGCTGGGCCATGCAGGCGGCGTGCACGGCACCGAGGTAGCCGCAGCCGATCACAGAGATCCGCATGCTCGCTCCAATCTCTCCAGGACGGCTGGGGGTCGCGTCGAGGCTAGCCGGGCCGGGGGGCCGGTCGGGACCGGTCTGCCCGGTTTCGCCCGGTCGGGCTCGTCACACTCGCGTGGAGGTCACCCGCCCGGCCCCCGGGCGCCCGGGGACGCCGCCGGGGCCCGGGCCCGCTGCCCGGCGTCAGACCCCGGCGAGCGACCGCAGCGGGACGATGAGGAAGTACGCCACGAACAGCACCGCGACCACCCACATGAGCGGGTGCACGGCCCGGGCCTTCCCCAGGGCGAGCTTGAGCACCACGAACGAGATGACCCCGGCGCCCATGCCCACGGTGATGGAGTAGGCGAAGGGCATGAGGACGATCGTGAGGAAGGCCGGGACGGCGATCTCCACGTCCTTCCAGTCGATCCCCGCCACCTGGACGACCATGAGGAACCCGACGACGACGAGCGCCGGCGTCGCCGCCTCGAAGGGCACCACGTCGACGAGCGGCGACAGGAACGTGGCCAGCAGGAACGCCACGCCGGTGGTGACGGAGGCCAGGCCCGTGCGCGCCCCGTCGCCGACGCCCGCGGCCGACTCGACGTAGGAGGTGTTCGAGGACACGGAGCCCATGCCGCCCGCGGCGGCCGCGACGGAGTCGACGACGAGGATCTGGCGGGTCCGCGGGGGGTTGCCCTCCTCGTCGAGCAGGCCGGCCTCGCCGCCGATGGCGACCATCGTCCCCATCGTGTCGAAGAAGTCCGCGAGCAGGAGGGTGAAGACGAGCAGCACGACCGCCACGACGCCGATCTTCTCGATCGAGCCGAACAGCGAGAACTGGCCGAGCAGCGAGAAGTCGGGCGCCTGGACGACCGACGAGGGCAGGGCCGGGACGTTGAGCGCCCAGCCGCCGGGGTTCACCGCCTCCCCGTCCGTGCGGGGGCCGATCCGGCCGACCGCCTCCACGACGAGCGCGAGCAGCGTCGCGACGACGATCGCGATGAGGATCGCGCCCTTCACCCGGCGGGCCACGAGCACGACGGCCAGCAGGAGGCCGACGACGAACACGAGCAGGGGCCACGAGCCGAGCGACCCGGAGACGCCGAGCTCGACGGGCGTGGCCTGCGAGGCGGGGATGCGCACGAACCCGGAGTCGACGAGACCGATGAAGGCGATGAACAGGCCGATGCCGACGCTGATCGCCGTCTTGAGCTGCGCCGGCACCGCGTGGAAGACCGCCTCCCGGAACCCGGTGAGGACGAGCACGAGGATGATGAGGCCCTCGAGGACGACGATGCCCATGGCGTCCGCCCAGGTCATCCCGGGCAGGAAGGCCACGGAGTACGTGACGACGGCGTTGAGGCCGAGGCCGGCCGCCAGCGCGAGCGGGAAGCGCCCGACGACGCCCATGAGGATGGACATCAGGCCCGCCACGAGCGCGGTCGCCGCCGCGACCGCCGGGAGGTCCGGGACGTCGCCGCCGCCGAGGAACGTGCCCTCGCCGCCGTCGGACCGGACCGTGCCGATGATGAGCGGGTTCAGCACGATGATGTAGCTCATCGTGAAGAAGGTGACCAGGCCGCCGCGGATCTCGGTGCCGACGGTCGACCCGCGCCGGGTGATCTCGAAGTAGCGGTCGAGCGCGCCGAGGGGGCCGCGCGCCGCCGGGGCCGCCGTCGCGGCCGGGGAGGGGTTCGCCATGGGCGCAGTGTGGCAGCCGGGCGGACGACGGCCCCGCCACGTCCGCGGCGACCCCGCCGGTGCCCGCGGCGTGACCCATGATGGGCGCGTGAGCGAGCCTGCCGCCCCGTCCTCGCCCGTCGCCGACCCCGCCGCCGTGCCCGCCGTCGTGCCCGCCGCCGTGCCGCCTGCCGCGCCCGTCGCCGCGCCCGCGTTCCGGGTGCTCGTCGTGTGCACGGGCAACGTCTGCCGCTCCCCCGCCGTCGAGCGGCTGCTCGCCGCGGCGCTGCCCGAGGGCTCCGGCGTCGAGGTCGCCTCCGCCGGCACCGGGGCGCTCGCCGGGGCCGCGATGGCCGCGCCCATGGCGGCCCTCGTGCGGGAGGCCGGCGCCGACCCCGACGGCTTCGTCGCGCGGCAGCTGCGCCCGGAGCACCTGCGCGGGGCGGGCCTCGTGCTCGTCGCGACGCGGCGGCACCGGTCGGCGGTCGTCGAGGTGCTGCCCGCCGCCGTCCGGCGGACGTTCACGCTGCGCGAGATCGGGCGGCTCCTGGAGGCCACCGACGTGGACGCCCTGCTCGCGGAGGCGCCCGCCGGCACGGGCCGGCGGGGGCCGGCCGCCCGGCTCGCCGCCCTCGTGCCGCTGCTCGCCGCCCGCCGTGGCCTCGCGCCGGCCGCCGACCCCGCCGAGGACGACGTCGTCGACCCGTGGAACGGCCCGGCCTCGCTCTACCGGGAGTCGTTCGACGCCCTCGTGCCCGGCGTCCGGGCGCTCGCCGCCGCAGCCCGCGGCTGACCCGCCCCCCGCCGCCCCCCGGCCGCGCGGCGGGTGGGGCGCCTCGGCGTCGCACTCCGCCGTCGGAGGGGCACCTCCCGGTGCGACACCGACGGCAGAGTGCGACACCGACGGTGAGGTGAGGCGCCGACGGTGCGGTGGGGCGCCGACGGTGCGGTGGGGCGCCGACGGGCCGGCTGGGGCCGGGCCTCGTCGGGGGTGCGACGAGGAGCGGCCCGGCGTCGGGACGTGACGCCCGGGCCGACGCCTTCAGGAGTACGCGTCCGCGTCGCACTTCGCCGTCAGAGGGGCACCTCCAGGTGCGACACCGACGGCAGAGTGCGACGCCGACCGTGAGGTGGGGCGCCGACGGCGACGTCGGCGCCGACGGGCCGGGGGCGGCCGGGCCTCGTCGGGGGTGCGACGCGGAGCGGCCCGGCGGGACGTGACGGCCGGGCCGGCGCCTCGGGGGTAGGCGTCCGCGTCGCACTTCGCCGTCGGAGGGGCACCTCCAGGTGCGTCGCCGACGGCGAGATGCGACGCCGACGGGAAGGTGGGGCGCCGACGGGGAGGTGGGGCGCCGACGGGGAAGTGCGACACCGACGTGTGAGGTGGGGTGCCGACGGAGAGGTGCGGCGGGGGCGGCGGGGACGACGACGCGCGCCCCGTCACCCGGAGGGGTGACGGGGCGCGCGCCGGGCCCTGACGTCGGGACGTGACGCCGAGGGCGACGCCTCAGGGGAGGACGACGACGGACAGCCGGCCGGGGCCGTAGCCGGAGACGGTGACGTCGAGGTCGAGGCGCCGGACGAACGCGAGCGCGAAGCCCGCGAGGTCGTTCGGCAGGCGGTCGGCCGGGCCGAAGGTGCCGTCGAGCTTGAGGTGCGGGGTGTCGTCGTGGTTGAAGAGCGAGGCCATGACGTTGAGCACCTCCCCCGCGTTCTCGGCGAGGTCGTCGGGGAGCTCGTGGTCGGCCACGGCCTCCTGGGCGGTGCGCGCCGGCACGAGGCCGATCGCCGCACCGAGGAAGGCGGCCAGCGCGCCGTCGACGAGCACGAGGGCCTGCGCGGAGAGGCGCTGGTCGACGTACACGCCGGCGAGGGCGCCGCCGGGGGCGTCGGGGTCGACCTTGAGGCCGCCCGTGGCGACCTCGACGTCCCGTCCGACGAGGGACTCCAGGAGGTCACGGACCTCCTTGGCGTTGGGCAGCGGGTTCGCGTCGCTCATCTCGTCCCCCTCAGGCCAGGACCGGCTCGATGACCTCGCGGAAGGACTCCGCGGTGAACGGCTTCGCGATGAGGAACAGCGCGCCGGCCTCGTCGGCCGTCTCGCGCATCTCCGCG
This sequence comes from Cellulomonas endophytica, assembly GCF_004123805.1. Taxonomy (GTDB): domain Bacteria; phylum Actinomycetota; class Actinomycetes; order Actinomycetales; family Cellulomonadaceae; genus Cellulomonas; species Cellulomonas endophytica. Next base: position 16,618 of record NZ_RWJX01000072.1, read on the forward strand.
GAGCCCTCCGAGGTGACGAAGCCGAACGGCGTCTCGAAGCCCTCCGCGCGCAGGCGGCGCAGCAGCTCGATGCCGGTCATCTCGGGCATGTTCCAGTCGGACAGGACGACGTCGGGCTCGTCCTCGCGCACGGCCTCGAGGGCCTCGGCGCCGTTGGCGGCCTCGCGCACCTGCCAGTCGTAGCCGGCCTGGCGCAGCGTACGGACGACGATCTGGCGCATGACGCGGCTGTCGTCGGCCACGAGCACTCGGATCACGGTTCTCTGCTCCTTGTTCGGTCCTGGCGCGTCAGGCGACGAGCCAGATGCTGATGACGATGGGCTGCCCGCGCCAGGACAGCCGGAGCTCCTCCGCCACGGGGGCGTCGACCGCGGGGGCCGTCCCGAGGGCGACTTGCGGCAGCCCGAGGGACCCCTGCACGGGGAGGAGCGACTTGATGTTCCCGCCGACCACGTTGGCGATCTCGCCGAACGCGTCCACCAGGTCCGACTCACCGATCGGCTCCTGCGGGCCCATCATGAGGAGTGCGCGGGCCAGCTCGTGCGCCGTGTCGAGCTCGCACACGAGGGCCGCGCGCCCGGCGACCTCCCCGTGCAGGTCGACCCAGGCGCACAGGGGCTCGACGGCCTCGGGCAGCTCGCCGTACCAGGGCAGCAGCAGCCCGGCGTCGCCGTCGACCATCGCCGAGAAGACGGCCTCGGCGATGGCGAGGACCTGGTCGGTGTCCACGGTGGTGACGGTCATGCCGGCTCCTCGACGGGCTGGGCGACGGCGTACGGGTCGCCGTACGCGTCGGCGTAGGAGGGGACGGCCACGAGCCCGAGCAGCTCGAGCTTGTCGCGGATCGCGTCCGGGGTGAAGGGCTTGATGAGGTACTCGTGCGCACCGGCCGCCAGGGCCCGCACGATCTGCGACTGCTCGCTCTCGGTGGTGACCATCATGAGCGTCACCGACCGCCAGCGCGGGTCGGAGCGGACGCGGCTGACGAAGGTCAGGCCGTCCATCACGGGCATGTTCCAGTCGATGCAGGCGAGGTCGACCTCGATCCCGCTCTCGAGCTGGTCCAGTGCGTCCTGGCCGTGCTCGGCCTGGTAGGTCTCGAAGCCGAGACCGTGGAGGG
>NZ_RWJX01000073.1 GCF_004123805.1 Cellulomonas endophytica
GTGCCGCAGCCGGCGCAGGCCCTCGGCGCGCACCGCCAGGCCCGGGTCCGCGGCGGCCAGGTGGTCACCCCGAACGACGCCTTCTACCGGATCGACACGGCGTTCGTCGTGCCGACGATCGACCCGTCCGGCTGGTCGCTGCGGGTCCACGGGCTCGTGGAGCGCGAGGTCGTCCTCACGTGGGAGGACCTGCTGGGGGAGAGCCTCGTGGAGGCCTGGGTGACGCTCGCGTGCGTGTCGAACGAGGTGGGCGGCGACCTCGTCGGGAACGCGCGGTGGCTCGGCCTGCCCGTCCGCGGGCTGCTCGCCCGCGCCGGCATGCGCGAGGGCGCCGACATGGTGCTGTCGACCAGCAGCGACGGGTTCACCGCGTCGACCCCGCTGGAGGCCCTCACCGACGACCGCGACGCGCTGCTGGCCGTCGGCATGAACGGCGAGCCCCTGCCGTACGAGCACGGGTTCCCGGCGCGCCTCGTCGTCCCCGGGCTGTACGGGTACGTGTCGGCGACGAAGTGGGTCGTCGACCTCGAGGTCACCCGCTTCGCCGACCGCACCGCCTACTGGACCGACCGCGGGTGGTCCGAGCGCGGCCCGGTGAAGACGGCCTCCCGCATCGAGGTGCCCCGGGCCGGCGCGGAGGTCCCCGCCGGCACGGTCGCGGTGGGCGGCACGGCGTGGGCGCAGCACCGCGGGGTCACGGGGGTCGAGGTCCAGGTCGACGACGGCCCGTGGCAGCCGGCCGTGCTCGCCGGGGAGATCTCCGTCGACACCTGGCGGCAGTGGTCCTTCCGGTGGGAGGCGACCCCGGGGCAGCACGTGCTGCGGGTGCGCGCGAGCGACCCCGACGGGCCCCAGACCGGCGACGTCGCCCGCGTGGTCCCCGACGGTGCCACCGGCTGGCACACCGTCGTCGTCCGCGTGGTCTGAGCACCCGGCCCGCGCCCTGCGGCTGGTCCCCGGGCGTGCGCGTCAGCGGTGCAGGCCCGCCTGCCAGGCCTCGACGCGGTCCAGCGCGGCGGCGAGCGTCGCGGGCGCCACCGCGAAGGACAGCCGCACGAACCGGTGCCCGTCGACGGGGTCGAAGTCCGTCCCGGGCGTGAGCGCCACCCCCGCCTCGTCGAGCAGCCGCGCGCACCAGGTGACGGAGTCCAGGCCGGACGCGGACACGTCCGCCCAGAGGTAGAAGGCGCCGTCGGCGGGGGCCACGTGCGACCAGCCCAGCGCCGGCAGCCGCTCGAGGAGCACGGCGCGCGAGCGGGCGTACCGCTCGACGGCCTCCGCCGCGGCGGCGTAGGCCTCGTCGGAGAACGCGGCGAGCGCGGCGTGCTGCGGCAGGGCGGGCGGCGACAGCGCGACGCTGCCCGCGAGCGCGTCCACCGCCCCGACGAGGGCCTCGGGCAGCACGAGCCACCCCAGCCGCCACCCCGTCATGCCCCAGAGCTTGGAGAACGAGCTGACGACGACGGCCTCGTCGGACCGGGCGGCGGTCGTCGTCGGCGGCGCCCCCGCGTAGGTGAGCCCGTGGTAGATCTCGTCGACGACGAGCCGCGTGCCGCGGTCCGCGCCCCACGCCACGAGGGCGTCCAGCGCGGCCGCGTCCAGCATCGTCCCCGTCGGGTTGGACGGGCTGGCGACGACGAGCCCCGCCGCCCCCTGCGGCCCGAGCACGGCGTCGAGGCGCTCCGGCGTCGGCTGGTACCGGTCCGCCGGGCCGCAGGGGACGTCGCGCAGGTCGCAGCCCAGCGCCGTGAGGATGTTCGCGTAGGCCGGGTAGCCGGGCCGGGCCAGCGCCACGCGGTCGCCGGCGTCGAAGGCGGCGAGGACGGCGAGCACGAACCCGCCCGAGGAGCCCGTCGTCACCACGACGCGGCGCGGGTCGAGGTCGAGGCCGTAGGTGCGGGCGTAGTGCCCGGCGATGGCGCGGCGCAGCGCGGGCACCCCCGCGGCCTCCGTGTAGCCGAGGTCGGCGGTCGCGACGAGCTCCGCCGCCCGGCGCCGCACGACGGCGGGGGCGCCGCCGGCCGGCTCGCCGACGCAGAGGGAGAGCACGTCCTCGCCGGCCGCCCGGCGCGCGTTGGCGGCCGCGACGATCTCCATGACGGCGAAGGGCGGCACCTGGGCCCGGCGGGCGACCCCGGGCGGTCGGCGAGGGGCCGCGGGAGCGTCGAGCCCCTCGCGGCCGGGCGCGCTCATGCCCCGGGGCCGCCGGCGCGCACGGCGTCGCGCGCGGCGAGCTGCGCCCGGACGTGCTCGACGACGCCGTCGGCCGCGGCCTCCACCTCGGCGAGCGTCGTCCGGAAGTCGCTCTCGTCGCCGTACCAGGGGTCGGCGATGTCGAGGCGGCTCTCGGCGGCGTCCCCGGCGACGACCCGCGGGGCGGCCGGGTCGAACGAGCGCAGGAGGCGCACGCGGGCGTCGTCGGCGCCGGCCCGCTCCGCGATCCGGCGCAGCGCCCGGGCGTGCGAGCTCGTGGCGGCCAGCAGCAGGTCCCGCCCGGCGACCTCGTCGGGGCGGACGCGGTGCGCGCGGTGCCCCTCGCCGGTGGGGTAGCCGTGCGCGGCGAGCACGCGGCGGGCCCGGGGGTCGACGGGGTTGCCGTGCTCCTCGTCGCTCGTCCCGGAGGAGTCGACGACGACCCGGTCCGCCAGACCCGCGGCCCGCAGGCGCTCGCGGAGCACGACCTCGGCGATGGGCGAGCGGCAGATGTTGCCCGTGCAGACGGTCATGACCCGGTAGGGCGCGGGCCCGCCGGACGCACCGGACGCACGGGACGCACCGGACGCACGGGGACCGTCGTCGGCCGGGTCGGAGGGGTCGCGGGGGCGGAGGGCGTCGGGCACCGCCCCATCCTCCCCCGCCGCCCCCCGGACCGCGCCTCCCGGCGGGGGGACGCCGAGGCCGTCAGCGGGCGGTGAGGACGACCGGGCCCTCCGGCGTCACCGCGACGGTGTGCTCGGCGTGCGCGGTGAGCGAGCCGTCGGCCGACCGGATCGTCCACCCGTCCTCGTCGATCACGTACTGGTCCGTGCCGGCCATGAACCACGGCTCGATCGCGACGACGAGGCCGGGCTTCAGCCGCGTCCCCGAGCCCGGGCGGCCGTCGTTCGGGACGTGCGGCTCCTCGTGCATCGTCCGCCCGACGCCGTGGCCGCCGAAGTCCGTGTTGATGCCGAACCCGCCGGCGCGACCGACGCGACCGATGGCGGCGGACACGTCCCCGAGCCGCGCACCGGCCCGGGCGGCCGCGACGCCCGCCTCGAGGGCCCTCTCCGTGGCGTCGATGAGGGCCTGCGCCGCCGGCGTCGTCGTGCCGAGCTGGAACGTCAGCGCGGAGTCGGCGACCCAGCCGCGGACCTCCGCGGCGAAGTCGATGCTGAGGACGTCCCCGTCCTCGAGCACGCGGTCCGACGGCAGGCCGTGCAGCGCGGCGTCGTTCACGGACGTGCACAGGACCCCGGGGTACGGCACCGCGCCGAAGGACGGGTGGTAGCCGAGGTAGACGGAGCGGGCGCCCGCCTCGTCGATCATGCGGTGGGCGTGGGCGTCGAGGTCCCGCAGCGTCATGCCGACGCGCGCGACCTCGCGCAGGGAGGAGAGCACGCCGGCGACGAACCGCCCGGCGGGACGCATCTCCTCGATCTGGGCGGGGGACTTCAGGGCCATGGCGTCACTCTGCCACGCAGCCGGCGGCGCCCTCGCGGACGGGTGAACGTGCCCGGACCCGGCCTCCGCGGCGCGCCGGCCTGCCGATCACGGGGGTGGGCGCCCCGCACGGGGGCCCACGGGCGGCCGCGGGACGGCCGGCGACGACGGGACGGGCGGGACGATGGCGGGGTACGCGCGGCCGGCGGACGTCGCGCTCCTGGGTCGCGGCCTCCTCGCGGCCGGCGCCGTCTCGCTCGTGACCGCGGCGGTGCCCTTCAGCCCGACGGCGCCCCGCGGGACGGCGGCGCTCCTCGGGGTCGCGGCGCTGGCCCTGGGCGGGACGGTGCTCGCCCGCGCGCGACGCACGACCGTGGTCGCGGTCCACGCGCTCGTCGCCCTCGCCACGGCCGTCACCGGCGGGTGCGTCGCGCTGTCCACCACACCCGCCGGCACCGCCGTCACCGCGGTGGGGTCGCTGTGGGTGGTCCTCTACACCTCGCTCGTGCACCCCCGGCGGGCGGTCGCGGCGCACGTCGGCGGGGTCGCCGTGGCGACGGCCCTCGGCCTGCTGCTCGCCGGCGCCACCTCCGCCCCGCAGACGTGGTTCTTCCTCACGGCGATCGCCGTCGGCATCGCGGTGGCCCTCACGACGACCGTCGAGCGCCTGCACCGGGAGGCCACGCGCGACCCGCTCACGGGGGTCCTCACGCGCCGCGCGCTCGAGGAGGCCGTCGGGCAGGCCTGCCGCCGTGCGGAGCGGTCCGGGGCGCCGCTGACGCTCGTCGTGCTCGACCTCGACGGCTTCAAGGGCGTCAACGACCGCCACGGCCACGCGGCGGGCGACGCGCTCCTCGTCGCGCTCACGGCGGCGTGGCGGACGGTGCTGCGGCCCGACGACGTGCTCGGCCGCCTCGGCGGCGACGAGTTCGCGCTGCTGCTCCCGGGGGCGACCCCGGACGGGACGCGCGACGTGCTGGGGCGGCTCCGTGCCGCGCACCCGCAGGCCTGGAGCGCGGGGACCGCCGTCTGGGCGGGCGAGGGCTGGGCGCAGTGGTGCGCCGCGGCGGACCGCGACCTGTACGCGCACAAGCGGCGCTGAGGGGACTGCACGGGCACCGGCGACGGGCGCCCGTGCCCGGGCACGGAACAGCCCGTGGGCCGGGTCCGGGAGGACCCTGCCGTGGTGGACGACCACGGCACCCACGGGCTGCGGCGACTGCTGGGGATTCGCCGTCGCCCGGCCGGTCCGTCCGGCGGGCCACCGCGATCGAGCAATCCGTCCGATGGCTCGGGCGACTAGCGAGCAGCCACCTCACGCGTCCGTGTACAGACCATGTCGTGGACCACCTCCCTTCCGTGTCCGCCGACCGTACGTCCGCCCCCCGGGGGCGCGCCAGAGGTTTGTCCCCGGGCGAGGGCGACCTCTCAGGCCGGTGCGGGAGCGGGCTGCACCGCGAGCCAGCCGGCCATCCGGTCCGGCCGGTCGGTGATGACCGCGTCGACCCCGCGGGCCACGGCCAGCTCCCACTGCTCGGGCTCGTCGAGCGTCCAGGTCATGACCTCCAGGCCGGCCGCGTGCAGCCGGTCGACGAGGCCCGGGTCCTGGACGAGGAGCAGCCCGAACGGGTTGCACGCGACGACCCCGAGGGCCAGGCACCGGTCCACGAGGTCGTCGGGGGCGTCGACGACGAGCAGGCCGAGCCGCAGCTGCGGGGCGGCCTCGGCGAGCGCGCCGACGGTCTCCGGCCAGAAGCTCTGCGCGACCACCCGGTCGGCCAGGCCGGCGGCGAGCAGCGGTGCGGTCACCCGCGCCGCCTCGTCGACGGTCCAGGGACCCTTGAGCTCGAGGAGCAGGTCGATGCCGGGCCGCGTGAGCAGGAAGTCGATGACCTCCTCCCAGACGGGCACCCGCTGCCCGACGTAGGCCCGGGAGAACCAGGACCCGGCGTCCAGCGCGCGCACGTGGGCGGCGTCGAGGTCCGCGAGCCGTCCCGTGCCGTTCGTGGTGGCGTCGACGGAGTCGTCGTGCAGGACGACCACGCCGCCGTCGCGGGTCAGCTGGACGTCGATCTCCACGGCGTCCGCGCCCGCCCGCCAGGCGGCTTCGAGGGCCGCCAGCGTGTTCTGGGGGGCGACGGAGGAGTTGCCGCGGTGGGCGACGACCTTCGGCCGGCGCCGGGGGGTCGGGACGGCCGCGGCCGGCGGGACCGGGCCGGCGACGAGAGGCCCGGCGGTGAGAGGCCCGGCGGCGAGCGGCCCGGGCGCGAGCGGCCCGGGCGCGACCGGGCGCGCGTCGAGGGCGGTCACAGGTAGGGCTCGACGTTCTCGCGGTACGCCGTCTCGATGCGCGGCGTGATCGCGGCGAAGGCCTCGGCGGGGTCCGTGCCCTGGAGCACGATCTGCTCGATGCCCTCGTTGAGGATCGCGTCCGCGCCGGGGACGAAGACCCGGACCCAGTCCTGGGAGCGCGCCTTGTCGGCGAGCTGGTCCACGGCCGTGCGGAACTGCGGCGTCTGCGCGTAGACCGCCTGCATCGTGTCGCTCTCCACGGCCGAGGTGCGCACGGGCATGTACCCGGTGGCCTGCGAGAACGTCGAGGTGCCCTCCGTGCTCGTGAGGAAGTCGAGGAAGATCGCGGCGGCCTTCTGCTGCTCCGGCGTCCGCGAGGACGGGATCGCCAGGCCGGTGCCGCCCGTCGGCGTGCCGGAGCCCTCCGGGCCGTCCGGCAGGTAGGCCGTGCCGACCTCGAACGACGCGCCGTCGAGCACGCCCTTGAGGCTGCCCGTGGAGCCGATGGTCGAGGCCACGACGCCCGAGGTGAAGTCGACGACCGCGTCCTTCGAGACGCTCGCGACGCCGTCGGCGTGGAAGAGGTCGTGGAGCAGCTGCCCGCCGGCCTGCGCCTGCGGGGTGTCGAGCGTGACCTCCCACTCGTCGCTGTACTGCCCGCCCTCGCCCCAGATCATGTTCTCGAACCACCAGGCGCCCCAGGAGGGCCCCGTGCTCAGGCCGAAGGCGGAGCCGCCCTCGGGCACCTGCGCCTCGAGCGCCGGGTTCCAGGAGACGAGCTCCTCCCAGGTGGCCGGGCCGCGGTCGGGCAGCCCCGCCGCCGCTCAGAGGTCCTTGTTGTAGTAGAAGAGCGGCGTCGACCGCGCGTAGGGGACGGCCCAGTGCTGCCCGTCGTACTCGTAGTCGCCGTACAGGGCGGGGACGAAGTCCGCCGTGTCGGACCCGACCGCCGTCATGAGGTCGTCGAGCGGCAGGATCTGGTCGTTGAGGTGGTAGCGGAACCACCAGACGTCGGAGGCGATGACGAGGTCGGGCAGCTGTTGCGTCTGCGACGCGGCCTGGAAGCGCTGGGCCACCTCGTCGTAGCTCGCGCCGGCCGTCACGAGGTTCACGTCGATCTCGGGGTGCTCGGCCTCGAAGGCGGCGATGAGGCCCTCCTCCACGTCCTGGGAGGCGCCGGGGTGGTTGCTCCACCAGGTGATCTCGGAGGCCGGCTCGACGGCGTCCCAGTCGACGGCACCGGTCGAGGAGGACGCGTCCGCGGCCGCGGAGCCGCCCGCGGCGCCCACGGTCGGGCTGGCGCAGGCGGTGAGGGTCAGGGCGGTCACGGCGACGAGCGCGCCGAGGGCGGCGGGCCCCCGGCCGGCGCGGCGGCGGCCGGTGCTGGACGGGGCGGTGCCGGACGGGAGGGGGTGCTCGGGCACGGGTGCTCTCCTTGCTGGTCCGCGCCCGGTCCGGGCGCAGCGGGTCGCTGCCGCGGGTGGCGGCAGGGGTGCGGGGTGGGGTCAGGGGGGGTGCGGGGGCCGGTGACGCGGGGCGTCCGGCGGACGGGGGCCCGGGGCGGCGGGCGTCAGCCCGTGACGGCCCCGGCGGTGAGCCCGGCGACGAGGCGCCGCTGCAGCACGAGGAAGACGAGCAGGATCGGCAGGGTGACCACGACCGTGGCCGCCAGCAGCACGCCCCAGCTGCTCATCCCGTCGACGTTCTGCAGGAGGGTGAGCCCGACCGGCAGGGTCATGAGGCGCGCGTCGTCGACGACGAGGAACGGCCACAGGTAGTCGTTCCACTCGGTGACGACGGACACGAGCCCGACCGCGGCCAGCGTCGGCCCGGACATCGGCACGACGAACCGCAGGAGCGTGCGCAGGTGGCCGGCGCCGTCGAGCGCCGCGGCCTCCAGCACGGACCGCGGCAGGGTGAGGAAGTGCTGGCGGAACAGGAACGTCCCGAAGGCGCTGGCCAGGCCCGGGACGAGGATCCCCTGGTACGTGTTGAGCCAGCCCAGGCTCGCGACGAAGGTGTAGTTGGGGATGATCGTGATCTGCGGCGGGATCATGAGCGTGGCCAGCACGAGCCCGAACACCACGCGCCGGAAGGGCACCTCGACGAACACGAGGGCGTACGCGCAGCACAGGCCGAGCAGCACCTTCAGCCCCGCGCCGACCACGGTCAGCCCGACGCTGTTGAGGAAGAGGCGGCCGAGCGGGATCGAGTCGGCCACGCCGGCGTAGTTCGTCAGGCCCGGCGCGCCCGGCAGCCACCGCAGGGGCAGGGAGTACAGCTCGGCCGGCGTCTTGAGGCTCGCCAGCAGCATCCACAGCAGCGGGGCACCGAGCACGACGGTCGCCGCCACGAGGGCGAGCCACCCGCCGACGGGCAGGTCCCGCAGCGCGGCGAGGGCGGCGCGCGCCCGGCCCGCGGCTCCCGTCGGCGCGGCACCCGCGGGGACTCCGGTGCGGGAGGTCGTGCGCGCGCTCGTCGGGGCGGTCGTGCGGGCGCTCGTCGGGGCGCTCATGCGTAGTGGACCTTCCGCTCGACGAAGCGCATCTGCACCGCGGTCACGGCGAGGAGCAGCACGAACAGCACCGTCGCGCCGGCGGAGGCGTACCCCGCGCGGCCGGTGACGAAGCCCTCCTGGTAGATCTGGTACATGAGGGTCGTGGTGCTGCCGAGCGGCCCGCCGCGCGTCATCGCCTGGATGATGTCGAACGACTGCAGCGAGCTGAGCAGCATCGTCACCAGCAGGAAGAACGTCGTCGGCGTGAGCAGCGGCAGGACGACGGAGCGCAGGGTGCGCACGCGTCCGGCGCCGTCGAGGGCCGCGGCGTCCTTGAGGTCCTGCGGGATCGCCTGCAGGCCGGCCAGGTAGATGAGCGCGACGTACCCGAGGTTCTTCCAGAGGTAGACGACGACCACCATCACCAGGGGCCAGGGCTCCGCGGTGTACCAGGCCGGCGACGCGAGGCCGAACCACCCGAGGACCGTGGCCAGCAGCCCGTAGCGCGGGTCGAAGAGGAAGAGCCAGAGGATGCCGACCGCCAGGCCCGAGAGCACGTAGGGGGCGAAGGCCACGGTCCGCGCGACGCCCCGGCCGGGGATCCGGCGGTCGAGGAGCAGCGCCAGGGCCAGCCCGAGCACCATCGCGCCGCCGACGGTCGCGACGGTGAAGACGGCGGTCGTCGTGAGCACCTGGCCCGTGGCGGGGCTGGTGAACCACTCCCGGTAGTTGCCCAGCCCGACGAACCGCGCCACGGGCGAGCCGAGGTTCCACTGCAGCGTCGACAGGTACAGGCTCTCCAGCAGCGGCCGGTAGACGAAGAGGAGCAGGAGCGCGACGTTCGGGCCGGCGAGCAGCGCGAAGGTCGCCCAGGCGCGACGGCGACGGCGGGCGGCGGCCCGGCGGCGGACGGGGTCGGGAGCCGGACCCGACGGCCGCCGCGCAGGACGTGCGACCTCGCGGGACGGGCCGGCGGAGGGGGTGCGGGCGCCGGACGGGTCGACGTCCGGGGCGCCGTGCGGCGGCGGGCCGGCCGCGGTGGCGGCGGGCGCGGTGGCGGGCATGGGCTCCCTGCTGAGGGCTCTCGACGGGCGGGACCGACGCGGTCCGACCGGGTCCGACGACCGCGGTCGACGACGACGCTAGGAGCCCTCCGGGGGTGCGCCGAGCCGTCGGCGCCGGTGTTCCGCCGCTGTGCACGGACCGTTCACGCAGGTCGCCCGCACGACGACGCCCGTTCGGCCCGCCGCCGCCCGCCGGGGTGGCGGCCGTCGCCGGACCGTCCCCGACCGTTCACCTCGCCGGCGGAACAGTCCCGGGGGTCCTCCGGTTGACGGCGCCATGACCACCATCGGCTTCATCGGTTCCGGACACATCGGCGCGGCGCTCGCGCAGCTCGCGGCCCAGCGCGGCCACGACGTCGTCCTCTCCAACTCCCGCGGTCCCGAGACGCTCGCCGCGCTCGTGGCGCAGATCGGCCCGCGGGCGCGCGCCGCCACGCCGGAGGAGGCGGCTGCCGCGGGGGACGTCGTCGTCGTGACGATCCCGCTGCACGCCGTCGGGTCCGTGCCCGTCGGGCCGCTCGCGGGCAAGGTCGTCCTCGACACCGGCAACTACTACCCGCAGCGGGACGGGCAGATCCCCGAGCTGGACGACGAGAGCGCCACCACCGCGGAGCTCCTCCAGCGGCGCGCCCCCGACGCCCACGTCGTCAAGGCGTTCAGCAACATCGGGGCCGCGGACATCCTCACCGACGCGCGGCCCGCCGGTGCGGCCGACCGCCGGGCCCTGCCGCTCGCCGCGGACGACGCCGGCGCCCTCGAGCGCGCGGTCGCGCTGGTCGACGAGCTCGGCTTCGACACCGTCGCCCTCCAGCCGCTGGCCGAGGGCTGGCGGTGGCAGCGCGACACCCCCGCGTACGGCGCCGTGCTCGACCTGGCGTCGCTGCGCACGGCTCTCGACGGGGCGCGCCGCTACCGCGACATGTGAGTCGCGCACCCGCGCGGGCGTCCGCCGCGCCGCCGCGGGGACGCCCCGGCGCGAGCAGGGGCCCGGCTCGTCGTGAGCCGGGCCCCTGCTCGGGCTCCGCCGACGGGTCGGCGGGCGGGCGCGTCAGGCGCCGCGGCCCGTGCTCTGCTGCAGGCGGTCGATCGTCTCGGACGCGTCGGCCTTCGACAGGTCGTCGGGGACCTCCTCGCCGGCCTCGCGGGCGAGGGTGTGCAGGTAGCTCTTCTGCGGGCCCGTCATGGGCTCGTCGCCGGTCACCCAGTCCGACGGGTCCTTCTCGGCGTTCTCGGTGACGTCCTGGGGGTCGGCCATGGGTCCTCCTCGTGGTGCGGGCGGTGATCCCCTCGACGCTAGACCGGCCCGCCCGGGCCCGCCCGGCCAGGCCCGTCGCCCGGCCGGTCGTCCTCTCAGCCGCGCCCCGCGGTGCCCGGGCGGCCGTCCGGCCCCGACGGGCGCCGGTCCGCCAGGCCGTCCACCAGGGAGCGTGCGAGCACCCGCAGCTTGACGTTGCGCTGCTGGCTGACGCGCGAGAGGAACGCGAAGGCCTCGTCGGGCGTCCCGCCCCGCTGCGCCAGCACGATGCCCTTCGCCACGTCGATCGTGGCCCGCGACGCCAGCCCCTGGTGCAGCTGGGCGGCGAGCTCGCGCAGCCGCTCGCGCTGCTCGTGCTCCGCCAGCACGCCGCCGGCGGCCGTGGCCAGCACCTCGGCGGCCTCGACGTCGTCGGGGGAGAACGCGTCGACGCCCCGCGCGTAGAGGTTCACGGCGCCCACGAGGCCCTGCTCCCCGACCACGGGCGCCGCGACGAGCGCCGCGACCTCGCCGCCGTCCGCCGCCCGGGCGAGCCGGGGCCACCGCCCGTCGGCCCGCACGTCGGGCGACAGCGCGGTCTCCTGGGCCTCCGAGGCCGTCACGCAGGGCCCCTCGCCGACCCGGACCTGCAGCCCGTCGCCCGCCGACGCCAGCGTCCCCGTGGCCGCCATCGCGGTGGGTGCCGCGGCCGACCCGAGGTTGACGCTCACGGCGTCCGCCGCCGGCACGGCCGCGGCGACGACGGCCGCCGTCCGCTGCAGGAGGACCTGCAGCTCCGACGTCTCCGCCGGCAGCCAGAGGATGCGGGCGAAGGCCGTCGCGACCCGCACGCCGGCGGTGTCGACGACGGATCCGCCCGCCCCCTCGCCGGTCGCCCCGCCGGTCGCCTCGGCCGCAGGAGCGCCGTCCGCCCCCTCCGCCGTCGGCCCGGGCGGTCCGGCGCCGACCACGACGAACGTCCACGCGAGCTCACCGGTCCCGTCGGTCCACCCGCCGGCCGTCACGACGAGGTCCGCGACCACGGACGGCCCGCGGCGCGGCACGAGGCGCACCCGCACGTGCGACGGCTCCGGGCCGGCGGCGGCGGCCAGGGCGCGCACGGCGTCGCGGTCCGCCGGGTCGACGAAGCCGAGCAGGTCCTTGCGCAGGAGGTGGGCGGTCGAGATCCCGAGCCCCCGGGAGGCGGCCGCGTTCGCGGACAGCACGGTCCCGGACACCTCGGTGAGCAGCATCGGCACGGGCAGGGCGCCGGCCAGCCACTGCCGCTGGAGCAGCGCGACGCGGCGCTCGGCCAGCAGCGCCGCGACACCGCCGCCCGGGTCGTCCGTCGCACCGGCGAAGGGCCCGGAGGACCCGTGACCGGGGTCCGGGGCGGGCGGGGCCCCCGCGGCGGGGGCCGTTGCGGCGCCGGCGTCCCGCGCCCGGCCGAGCAGGTCGTCGAGGGCGTGCAGGTCCGCCGACAGCCACGAGCGCGACCCCGGCGGCGGTCCCTGCCGGAGGGTCCGCGGACCCGGGGCACCGTCCTGCGGCACGAGCGCCTCCCTCGGGGCGGTGCGCCGGTCGGCGCCGGACCACCATCGCACCGCCGGGCGCGGCCCGCGAGCAGGGACGGAGCGGCCCGCCCCGCGTCCCGGCGCCTCAGCCGCCCGGGGCGCCGGGGCCCGTCCCGCCGTCCCCCGGGCGGGGGTCCGGCGCGCCGTCCCCCGGGCCGGGGTCCGGCGCGCGGTGCCGCGACCCGGGCGGGCGCGGGGCGTCGAGGCCCAGGTGGAGGCCCAGGAGCCGCAGGACGAAGCACGCGGCCGCCGCCCCGACCGCCGTCGGCAGCCCGCGCACCTCGTCGGGCCCGGCCGTGGCCAGGACGGTGGCGACCGTCGCGCCGAGGAGCGCCGGGATGGCGTAGAGCTCGCTGGTGAGCACGCTCGGCACCCGGCGCAGCAGCACGTCGCGCAGGGTGCCGCCCCCGACGGCCGTGACCGCGCCGAGGATCACCGCCTGGGCGGGTCCCGCGCCGAGCGCGAGCGCCTTGCCCGCGCCCGTCACGGCGAACAGGCTCAGCCCGGCCGCGTCGAGCACGTCGATGGTCCGCGCGAACCGCGCCAGCACGTGCCCGAGCACGAAGGCCAGCAGCCCGCCCGCCGCCGCCACCGCGAGGTAGCGCGCGTCGGCGAAGGTCGCGGGCGGCACCGCGCCGAGCAGGACGTCCCGGACGATGCCGCCCCCGAGGCCGGTGATCATGCCGAGCGTCACGACCCCGACGATGTCGACGGCGGTCGTCCGCACCGCCGTCAGCGCCCCGTTGACCGCGAAGGCGAACGTGCCGGCCAGGTCGAGCACGAGCAGGACGGGGATGTCGGTCACGGCAGGGGTCTACCGCACGGCGGCCGCCCCGTCGCCGGGTGCCCACGGGACGGCGGGCGCCGGGGGCGGCCCGACCGTGCGGCTCAGCCCTCGAGGGCGCCGGCGCCCGGCCGCATCGTGCCCGCACCCGGGTCGGGCGCGACGAGCGCACGCCAGTCGCCCTCGACCACGGCGACGACCACGTCGTGGCTGCCGACGGCGTTGCGGACCGTCGTGGCCTGGACGAGCTCCCCCGCGGCGTTCCACCGCACGGACTGGGAGTAGCCGGAGGAGTCGCCGTGGACCCGCCGGACGGCCGCGACCGGCAGCTCCATCGAGCGCCAGGTGGCCCCGCCGTCGTCGCTGACGAGCGCGTGGTTCGCCTCCCGCCCGTCGGCCCAGGAGTGCCGCGCCGTCGCGACGAGGGTCGCCCCGCCCCGGCCGTCCGGGCACCACGCGAGGTTCGGCGTCCCGGACAGGGACACCCCGTCCACCGCGACGAGCTGCGGCCCGAGGTCGGCCGGGTCGCCCCAGTCGACGCCGTCCACGGACGTGCGCAGGTGGATCGGCACCTCGTGCGGCCCGACGACCTCGACGACCGCCCGGTAGGTGCCGTCGGGCAGGGGCCCCGTCGCGACGAACATGCCCGGCCGCGTCCACCGGTTCGGCACGCCGACCACCGTCTCGCGCGGCGTCCACGTGCGCAGGTCCTCGGTGCGGCGCCGCGAGATGGTCTGGAGCATCCCGCGGGCCTTCTCGCGCTCGTCGGCGTAGAGGACGTGCAGGACGCCGTCGAGGAGGAGCAGGTCCGGCTCCCACACGCTCGTCGTCGTGGACGCGCGCGAGGGGTCGTACGTCGCGGGCCCGCCCTCGTCGACGACCGCCTCGAACCGCCAGGTGGCGCCGCCGTCGCGGCTCGAGTGCAGCACGAGGGTCGTCGTGGAGCCGTCCGCGGGGATGGCGTTGCCCGCCAGGAGCAGGTCGCCGGCGCGCAGGTGCGCGAGGTCGCCGGGCAGCTCGTAGAGCACGGGCTGGTAGCGGTTGCCGCGACCGAGCGGGTCGACCACGCGGGCGACCTCGCGCCACGTGCGGCCTCCGTCGTCGGACCGCCGCACGGGGAAGGCGGGGCCGCCGGGGCGCGCGACGCCGAGCCGCAGCTCCCACGTGAGCAGGAGCGCCCCCGCGTTCGGCCCGTCGGGGTCCGTCGCGAGCAGCCGCGTGTACATGGAGCCCGCCTCGCCGACGCTGCCGCGGTGCACCGTCGTCGTCGTGACGCGCGGGCGCCCCGGGGCCACGGGCGGCAGCGGTCCCGTCGGGCGGGCGGGGGCGAGGGTCATGCGGGACCTCCGAGGGGAGCCGTGACGAGCGGGGGCGGGACGGGGGCGGACGGGACGGGGCCGGACGGGACGGGGGTGGCCGCGGCACGGCGCCCGTGGGCGGCCGCGAGCGCGACGAAGGCGTCGGCCGCGGCCGTGCGCCTCCGCCCGAACCCGCCGTCGCCGTCGGGCTCCAGGTCCCACAGGCCGTGGCCGAGGAGGTACTCGTGCGGCTCGCCCGTGCCCTCCCGGTAGTCCCAGAGCAGGAAGTCGAAGAGCGACCACCACGTGTACCCGACGAGGGGCAGGCCCTCCTCGCGCAGGCGGAGGACGGTCGCGAGCGAGTCGTGCAGCCAGGCCACGCGTCGGTCGACGTCGCCGGGGTCGGCGGTCTCCGTCAGCGCCAGCGGCACGGCGGGGTAGCGGGCGTGCCACCGGTGCAGCAGGTCGACGAGCCCCTCGAGGCCGTCCCAGGTGACGGGCCACGCCGAGGGGGGCGGGTCCTCCCGCGCGCCGGGCTCGTCCACCACGCGCACGGTCGACACGTGCGGGTAGTAGTTGACGCCCAGGACGTCGGCGGAGACGGCGTGCTCCGCGAACCACGTCAGCTCGCCGTCCGTCACCCCGTGCGCCCGCAGGTGCGGCAGCAGCGCGTGCCCCTCCCCCACCCGGCCCGTGACGAGGTCCTGGTGGAGGAACTCGCGCTCGCGCAGGTGCGCAACGCGGGCGCCGAACCGGTCCCCGGTGCCGGTGGCCCCGACGAACCGGCGCGAGGCCTCCACGTGCCAGTGCTCCGCGTCGGGCCGGACCTCCGCGATCGCCCGCTGCGCCGCGACGACGCCCCGCGCCACCGGGAGCAGCACCGCCAGGTAGCCGGCGTCGCCCGTGCGGTGCGGCGGCCAGATGCCGTCCTCGCCGCACCGCTCGGCGGTGACGGTCGGCTCGTTCGTCGCGGTGAAGAGCCGCAACGAGGGGTACCGCTCGGCGGTCGCCACCGCGTACTCCGCGAGCGCCGCCGGGTAGTCCGCGTGGAGGAACCCGCCGCCGAGCCACGCCGGCGTCCCGTAGTGCACGAGGTCGACGACGGGCTCGACGCCCACCTCCTCGAACCGGGCCACGACCCGGTCGACCCAGGACCAGTCGAAGCGGCCCGGCTCGGGGTGCACCCGGTACCAGGGGATGCCCCACCGGACCTGGTCGGCACCCGTGGCCGCGAGCAGGTCGACGTCCTCCGACCAGCGCCGGTAGTGGTCCGTGAGCGCGTACTCGTCGAGCGGCCGGCGGTCGCCGTGCGGCTCGACGACGAAGGTGTCCTCGACGCCCACGCCCATGAGCAGGCGCGGCGGGCCGGACGGCGGCGGGGGGGCCGCCGCCGTCTGCTCGTCCACGGCCGTCAGCCCTTGATGCCGACGGAGGCGACGCCCTCGATGAACCGCTTCTGCACGAGGGCGAAGACGACCACGAGGGGCACCACGGAGATGAGCGCGCCGGCCATGCTGACGCCGTAGGGGATGACGCCCTGCGCGGTGCCGTTGAGCAGGGCCAGGCCCGCGGTGAGCGTGCGGTCCTCGGCGCTGTTCGTCATCGTCATCGGCCAGATCATGTCGTTCCAGTTGCCGATGAAGTTGAACATCCCGAGCGTGAGCAGCCCCGCGGTGGCGTTCGGCAGGATGATGTTCCAGTAGATCCGGAACTCCGACGCGCCGTCGATGCGCGCCGCGGAGTCCAGGTCCCGCGGGATCGTCACGAAGAACTGCCGCAGGAGGAAGATCCCCGCCACGTCGGCCGCGCGCGGGATGACGAGACCGACCATCGTGCCGATCCAGCCCAGCTCCGAGAGCATCTTGTAGAGCGGGACGAGCAGGGACTGGAACGGGATCATGATCGTCGCGAGGAGCACGGCGAGCACGAGGCCCCGGCCCTTGAAGTCGATGCACGCCAGCGCGTAGGCGGCCATGGAGTCGAGCACGAGCGACAGCGCCGTGACCAGCACCGACATGAGGATCGTGTTCATGAGCTGCTGCCCGACCGGGATCCGGTCGAACACCGCGGGGAAGTTGTCGAGGGTCCAGGCGCCGGGCAGCAGCGACGGCGGGTAGGACAGGACCTCCGTCTGCGGCGAGAACGCCGTGATGACGATGACGAGGAGCGGGAAGGCGCAGACCGCCGCGGCGACGAGGGACAGGACGAGCGCGAGCGCGCGTCCCGAGAGCGTCGAGCGGTGGAGGCCTCCTCCGCTGCCGCCGAGGCGGCGCAGGCGGGTGGCGGGCGCGGGGAAGGTCGCGCGGGTGAGCGTCGTCATGCGAGGTCCTTCTCCTGACGCCGGTTGATGCTCAGCTGGATGATCCCCACGACCATCGTGATCGCCATGAGCACGAAGGACAGGGAGGAGGCGTAGCCCTGGCGGAAGTTCGTGAAGCCCTCGGTGTAGACCCGGTAGACGATCGTCTCCGTGGACCGCTCGGGGCCGCCGCCGGTCATGATGTAGATCTGGTCGAACGCCTGGAAGGCGCCGTTGGCGGCGAGGATGATGACGTAGGTCATCGTCGGCCGCAGGCCCGGGACCGTGACGTTCCAGAAGCGCCGCCACGCGTTGGCGCCGTCGAGGTGCGCCGCCTCGTAGAGCTCGGCGGCGATGCCCTGCAGGCCGGCGATGAAGATGACCATGAAGTAGCCGAAGTTCTTCCAGACGGCCACGAGGATGACGGTGGGCATCGCCCACGTCGGGTCGTTGAGCAGGTCGGGCATCGAGCGACCGAACACCTGGGAGAACCAGTAGGGCACCAGGCCCGTGTTGGCGTCGAGCAGGAAGCTCCACGCCAGCGCCGCGACCGCCATCGAGATGATGAACGGCACGAACACGACCGTGCGGATGAACCCGCGCATCGGCAGGTCCTTGCGGTTGAGCAGGAGCGCCATCGCCATCGCCACGACGATGACGAGCGGCGCGTACGCCACCGCGTAGACCAGCGTGTTGACCACCGCGCCGCGGGTGTCCGGGTCGCTGATGATCCGCTCGTAGTTCGCCAGCCCGATGAACTCCGGCGTGTTCAGGCCCGAGGAGTCCGTGAACGAGATCGCCAGCGCGTAGAAGGTCGGGTAGAAGACCCAGACGAGCAGGATGACGAGGCCGGGGAGCAGGAAGCCGAGGCCGGCGAGGGCGCGCCGGCGCGCCTGGGGGTTGCCGCGCCGGCGCCGCGGGGCGTCGCGCGAGGCCTGCGCCCGGCTGATCGACCGGGGAGCCTTGTAGACCACAGAGTTCGACACGGGTCGACCACCGTCCTTCTCAGGGGGGTGAGGGGG
>NZ_RWJX01000074.1 GCF_004123805.1 Cellulomonas endophytica
CGGGCGCGGCGGCGCGCCGTCCGGCCCGGCGGCGCGGCTGCCGGCCCCGCGGACCCGGTCGGTGCCCCCGCGGTGCGCCGCCGCCGGCGCCGTGCGCTGGCAGCGGCCGTCCCAACGTGCGCGTTCCTCGCGGCGGGGCTGCTCGTGGTCCCCGGTCTGGTCGCCGACCGTGCGGCGTCGGCGTCGGCGTCGTCGTCGGCCGTGACCGCGACGGCGGCAGGGGTGGCGGTGGCCCGTGACGGCGACGCCGCACCGGGGTCGTCCGGCGGTGCCACGGGGGTGGCCGGCACGGGGGTGGCAGGCACGCCGCGGGACCCGGTGGCCGCGGCCGCCGCGCTGACGCACCGGCGCGCCGCCGCGGTCGCCGCCGGCGACGCGGACGCGCTGCTGGGGGTGGAGATCGCCACCGGGCCGGCCTGGCGCTCGGACGCCGCGGTGCTGACCGCCCTCGGTGACGCGAGGGTCGCCGGGCTCAGCGTCGACGTCGCCGCCGCCGAGCTCGTCGAGGCGGACGACCGGGCCGCCCGGGTCGAGGTGCGCTCGGCCGTCGGCGCGCACCGGCGCGCCGTCGGCGGGGCGGTGACGGACGTCCCCGCGGGCGAGTACCGCACGGTCGTGCTGGACCTGCGGTGGACGGCCGAGGGGTGGCGCGTCTGGGAGGTGCTGCCGGAGGTCGCGGCGTGACCGACCGCCGGGGTCCGGGTCGCGCGGCGGGTCAGCCGGCCGTCGCGACCCAGCGCGCGGCCGTCGCCGCGTCGGCGTGCTCCGGGACGAACCCGCTGGAGCGCAGGACCTCGGGCACGGCGCGCTGCGAGCCGAGCACCTCGGAGGAGAAGTCGCCGAGCACGAGGCGCAGCGCCCACGCCGGCGCCGGGACGAGGGAGGGCCGGTGCAGGGCACGGGCCAGCTCGGCGGTGAGCTCCGCGTTGCGCGTGGCGTCGGTGACCATGTTCACCGGGCCCGACACGTCGGCGGTGAGCAGGTGCTCGATGGCCCGCACCTCGTCGACGAGGGTGATCCAGCTCCAGTACTGCCGGCCCGAGCCGAGCGGACCGCCCAGGCCCGCCCGCAGGAGGGGCAGCAGCCGCCCGAGCGCGCCGCCGTCCGGCGCGAGCACGATGCCCGTCCGCAGCAGGGCCACCCGGACGCCGGCGTCCTGGGCGGGCTCGCTGGCCGCCTCCCACTGCCGCACGACGTCCGCGAAGAAGGTGTCGCCGAGCGGCTCGGACTCGGTGAGGGGCGTGTCGCCGCGGTCGCCGTAGGCCCCGATGCCCGAGGCCTGCAGCAGCACGCGCGACCCCGGGTCCGCGAGCCCGGCGAGCGTGCGCGCCAGGAGACCCGCGGTGCTCACGCGGGAGCGGACGACGAGGCGCTTGCGGGACGGCGTGAGGTAGCGCTCGCCGACGTTCACCCCCGAGAGGCACACGACCGCGTCGGCGTCCTCGAGCACCGCCGGGTCCAGGTGGCCGGCGTCGGGGTCCCACGGCGCCTCGTCGGGCCCCGCGGCGTGGCCGCGCACGAGGGTCCGCACCGCGTGCCCGGCGCCGCGCAGGCGGGGGACGAGGGCGGACCCGATGAGGCCGTGCGACCCGGCGACGACGACGCGCATGTGGCCACCCTAGGAGCGTCGGGGGTGCCGCGCCGGACGACGACGGCGCACGTCAGCCGCGTCACAGGGCGGGCGAGCGGCCCCGGCGGTGACGGCGCGGGGCGGCCGACGGCACGGCCACGACGGCCGCAGGCCCCGCCCGGTGAGGGGCGGGGCCTGCGGCGGACGGCCGGACGGCCGTGGACGGGTGGGCGTCAGAGACCGACCTCGGCCTCGAACGCGCCCTCCTCGATGCGCTTCTTCACCGCGGTGAGGTAGCGCGAGGCGTCGGCCCCGTCGACCAGGCGGTGGTCGTAGGACAGGCACAGGTAGCACATCGACCGGATGGCGATGACCTCCTGGCCGTCCTCCGTGGTGATGACGACCGGCCGCTTGACGATCGCGCCCGTGCCGAGGATCGCGGACGTGCCGCCCGGCACGATCGGGGTGTCGATGAGGGCACCGCCGGAGCCCGTGTTCGTCACGGTGAAGGTCGCCCCGCTGAGCTCGTCCGGGCCCACCTTGTTGCTGCGGGTCCGCGTGGCGAGGTCGTTGATCTTGCGCGCGATGCCGGCGAGGTTGAGGTCGCCCGCGTCCCGGATGACCGGCGTCAGCAGCCCGCGCTCGGTGTCGACGGCGATCGCCACGTTCTCCTGCCCGTGGTAGGTGATCTGGTTGCCCTCGAGCACCCCGTTCACCTTCGGGTGGGCCTTGAGCGCCTCCACCGCGGCCTGCACGAAGAACGGCAGGAACGTGAGGTTGACGCCCTCGCGGGCCCGGAAGCCGTCCTTCGCGCGGGCCCGGAGCTTCGCCACCTTCGTGACGTCGACCTCCACGACGGTGGTGAGCTGCGCCTGCGTGTGCAGCGCCTCCACCATCCGCTCGGCGATGATCTGGCGCAGGCGGCTCGCCTTCTCCGTCGTGCCACGCAGGGGCGAGACGGCGGGCACCGCGGCGGGCGCCTTCGGGGCGGCCGGGGCGGCGGCGGCCGGGGCTGCTGCCGCCGGTGCGGGGGCGGCCGCGGCGGCCTTCGCCTCCTCGGCCTTGCGGGCCGCCTCGAGCACGTCCTCCTTGCGGACGCGACCGCCGACGCCGGTGCCCGTGAGCGTGGCGACGTCGACGCCCTTCTCGTTCGCGAGCTTGCGCACGAGGGGGGTGAGGTACGGGGCGCCGCCGGGCGCGGAGCCGCCCGACGAGGCCGGGGACGTCCCGCCCGACGAGGACGCGGCGGCCGGTGCGCTCGAGGCGGCGGACGTCGCCGCGGTGGCGGCGGCCGGCGTCGGCACCGCCTCGGGCTGCGCCGTCGCGCTCTCCTGCTCCGCCGTCGGGTCCAACGGCCACTGCGGCTCGGGGGCGCTCGGCGCGGAGGCCTGCGTGGCCGGCGACGCCGGCCGGGGCTCGGGCGCGGCGGGTGCCGGCTGCGCGGGGGCGGCCGGCTCGGCGGCCGGGGCCGCGGCGGGCGCCGCGCCGGAGCCGACGATCGCCAGGACCGCACCGACCTCGACGGTCTCGTCCTCGCCGACGAGGATCTGCTGCACGGTTCCGGCGACGGGGGAGGGGACCTCCGTGTCGACCTTGTCCGTCGAGATCTCCAGGAGCGGCTCGTCGACCTCGACGGTGTCGCCCACGGCCTTGAGCCAGCGCGTGACGGTGCCCTCGGTCACGGACTCGCCGAGCGCGGGGAGGCGGACCTCCTCGCCGCCGCCCCCGCCGCCGCCCCCGGACCCGCCGCCGCCGTCGGATGCCGAGGACTCCGTGGGCGCCGGGGCGTCCTCGTGCTCCTCGACGCTCTGGACGGCGCTGGTCTCGCCAGCCGCCTCCTCGGGCTGGGACTGCTCGGCGGCCGGGGCTGACGACTCCTGCGGCGCCTGCTCGGCGTCGCCGCCGGAGGCGGGGGCGCCCTCGCCCGAGCCGATGACGGCGAGCGTCGCGCCGACCTCGACCGTCTCGTCCTCCTGGACGAGGATCTGCTCGAGGACGCCGGCGAAGGGCGAGGGGACCTCGGTGTCCACCTTGTCCGTCGAGATCTCGAGCAGGGGCTCGTCGACCTCGACGGTGTCACCCACGCTCTTGAGCCAGCGGGTGACGGTCCCCTCGGTGACGGATTCGCCGAGGGCGGGAAGCAGCACGTTGTCCGACATGACCGGTCGTGTCTCCTTGCGTTGGGGCTGCGCGATCGGCGCGGGCGTCAGTTGTGGGCGTGCAGCGGCTTGCCGGCGAGGGCGAGGAACGCCTCGCCCACGGCCTCGTTCTGGGTCGGGTGCGCGTGCACGAGGCCCGCGACGTCCTCGGGGTACGCCTCCCAGTTGACGATGAGCTGGCCCTCGCCGATGAGCTCGCCGACACGGGCGCCGATCATGTGCACGCCGACCACGGGCCCGTCCTTCTGGCGGACGAGCTTGACGAAGCCCTGGGTCGCGAGGATCTGGCTCTTGCCGTTCCCGCCGAGGTTGTACTCGAGGACCTCGACGCCGTCCGCGCCGTGGACCTCGCGCGCCTTCGCCTCCGTGAGGCCGACGGAGGCGACCTCCGGGTCGGAGTACGTGACGCGCGGGATGCCGGACTCCACGATGGCGGGCGGGTTGAGGCCGGCGATCTCCTCGGCGACGAAGATCCCCTGCGCGAAGCCGCGGTGCGCGAGCTGCAGCCCCGGGACGATGTCGCCGACGGCGTGGATGTTGCCGACGCCGGTGTGCAGGCGCTCGTCGGTCATGACGAAGCCCCGCTCCATGCGGATGCCCTGCTCCTCGTAGCCCAGGTCCGCCGTCGACGGCCCGCGCCCGACGGCGACGAGCAGGAGGTCGGCGTCGAAGGTCTTGCCGTCCTCGAGGGTGACGTGCACCCCGCTGTCGTCCTGCGTGGCGCCGGCGAAGCGGACCCCGAGGTTGAACTTGATGCCGCGCTTGCGGTAAGCCCGCTCGAACGCCTTGGACAGCGCCTCGTCCTCGTTCGCGACGAGGTGCGGCAGCGCCTCGATGATCGTGACGTCGACGCCGAACGCCTTCCACGCGGAGGCGAACTCCGAGCCGATGACACCGCCGCCGAGCACGATGGCCGACGACGGAATGTGGTCGAGCTGCAGCGCCTGGTCCGAGGTGATGATCCGGCCGCCGATGTCCAGGCCGGGCAGGGAGCGGGCGTAGGAGCCCGTGGCGAGCACGACGTGCTCGCCCCGGATGCGCTGCCCGTCGACCTCGACGGTGTCCGGGCCGACGAGGCGCCCGAAGCCGTGGAAGACCTCGATCTTGCGGGACTTGATGAGCCCCTGCAGTCCCTTGTAGAGGCGGGCGACGACGCCGTCCTTGTACGAGTTCACGCCGGCCATGTCGATCTTCTCGAGCTGGGCGTGCACGCCGAAGTGCGCGCCCTCGCGGACGCCGTCGGCCAGCTCGGCCGCGTGCAGGAGCGCCTTGGTGGGGATGCAGCCCCGGTGCAGGCAGGTGCCGCCCACCTTGTCGGCCTCGACGAGGGCCACGGTCTTGCCGAGCTCGGCGGCTCGGAGCGCGGCGGCGTACCCGCCGCTCCCTCCGCCCAGGACGACGATGTCGAAAGCGGTGCCGGTGTCGGCCACGTGCGGATCTCCTCGGGACGGGGGCGGACTCGGCGTCCATCCTGGCACCTGCTGCGGTGCGGGGGCGAACGGGCGCCTGTGACACTGCCGACACAGACATCCCATGAGTGCCTGCGCTCCCAGCGGGCTCCCAGCACCCGTCGCTAGCCTCCCGCGCATGGGGATCCTGCGCCGGATGGCACGTCGGCTGCGGCCGCGCCGCTCCGACGGCTCCGCCGCACCGGGGGCCGCCCTGCCCACGGGCCGCGCCGCCCGCGAGGCGACGGCGGCCTACCTGGGCGAGTTCGTGCGGACGCACGTGGGCGTGGAGGCCTACGTCGAGCCCGTCACGCGGGTGACGCCGGCGACCGTCATGCTCGTGGCCACGGACGGGGAGTGGACCCGCCGGCGCGTCCCGGACACGCGGGCCGCCTTCCTCCTGGCCCGCGAGCTGGGCATCCCGGCCTACGACGTCCAGCGCACGGGGTACCCGCAGCGCATGCGCGACTGGAACAGCCGGCAGCGGATCCTCCAGCGTCGGCGCGCCGCCCGCGGCTGACGCGGGGGCGGGGGGCGTCGCCGGTCCCCGGCGCGCGGGCGTCGCCGCACCGCGCGCCGACGGGCCTCAGGCGGCGGCGCGGCCCTCGACGAGCGCCAGCAACGTGCGGACGGCCACGCCCGTGCCGCCGACCGGGGTGTAGCCGTACGCGCCCTTCTCGTTGAAGGCCGGGCCCGCGATGTCGAGGTGCGCCCAGGGCGTGGACCCGACGAAGCCCTGGAGGAACAGGCCGGCGGTGAGCATGCCGCCGGCGCGGTCGGCGACGTTCGCGAGGTCGGCGACCTTGCTCTTGAGGCCGTCCTTGAGCTCCGGCGGCAGCGGCATCGGCCAGAAGTCCTCGCCCGCGCCCGTGGCGGCCGCCACGACCTCGTCGCGCACCGCGTCCGTGCCCATGACCGCGGAGACGCGCGGGCCGAGCGCCACGACCTGGGCGCCGGTGAGGGTGGCGACGTCGAGGACGACGTCGGGCTTCGTCTCCACCGCGGCGACGAGCCCGTCGGCGAGCACGAGCCGCCCCTCGGCGTCCGTGTTGAGCACCTCGACGGTCGTGCCGCCGAGGATCGTGATGACGTCGGACGGGCGCTGGGCGCTGCCCGACGGCATGTTCTCCGCGAGGCAGAGGTAGCCCGTGACGGCCACGGGCAGGCCGAGCCGTGCGGCGGCGAGCACGGTGTGCAGGACGGCGGCGGCCCCGGCCATGTCGGACTTCATGGCGTCCATGCCGGCCGGCGGCTTGAGCGAGATGCCGCCGGAGTCGAACGTGATGCCCTTGCCGACGAGCGCGACCGAGGCGACGGGCTTCGGCGGCGTGTGGCTGACCGTGACGAGGCGCGGCGGCCGCGCCGAGCCCTGCCCGACGGCGGTGAGGCCGCCGTACCCGCCGGAGGCCAGGGCCTTCTCGTCGAGGACGGAGACCTTCAGGGTGCGGAGCCCGGCGGCCTTGACGGCGGCGCGCGCCGCCTCGGCCACCGCCGCGGGGTACAGGTCGTTGGGGGCGGTGTTCACCAGGTCCCGGGTGCCGTGCACCGCGGCGGCGACGACCTCCGCCCGCGCGACCGCCGCCCTCGCGGCCGCCTCCCGCGCCAGGGGGGTCACGAGCTCCAGCCGCTCGACGGGAGCCGGCGCCGCGGAGCGGTAGGTCCGGAAGGCGTACGCACCGAGCAGGGCGCCCTCGGCGACCGCCGCGACCTCGTCGGTCGTGGTGGCGGGCAGGGCGAGGCCCACGGCCTCCGTGCCGGCGAGCTCACGCGTCGCCGCCCCGGCCGCGCGGCGCAGGCGCTCCGGCGAGGGCGTGGCGTCCGGCCCGACGCCCGTGAGCACCAGGACCTTGGCGACGAGGCCGGGGGCCGGGATGCGCCGCACCTCGTCGACCGCGCCCGTGACCCCGAGGGCCGCCGCGTCGCGCGTCACGGACGTCCGCACGTCCGCGGGGAGCCACGGGGCCCCCAGCACCTGGGGCGTGCCGCCCTCGGCGGGGGCGGCGGCGACCGCCACGACGAGCGCGTCCACGGCGAGCCGGGCGGGGTCCTTCGGGGTCAGGGTGCAGGTGGTCGTCACGGCGCCGACTCTATCCGGGCGCGCCGACACGCCCCGGGGCGTGCTGCACGCCCCGCCCCGCCCCGCCCCGGCCCGGCCGGGACCGGCCCGGACCGGCCCGGACCGGCCCACGCCACCCCACCCCGCGGCACCGCTTACGGTGGTGCGCGTGACCGCGCTGTGACCGCCGCATGACCGCCGCGACGCTCCTCGTCGTGCTCGCGTGCCTGGCCCTCGCCGGCTGGGCGGCCCTGTTCGTGGCGCGCGACCGCGCCGTCGTGCTGCGCCAGCTCGTCGGGGGCGGGGTCGTCGAGGGGCTCCTCGTGCTCCAGGCGCTCGTGCTCGCCGTGCTCGCCGTGCGCGGCGACGGGCCCGTCGCCGCGCCCTGGGAGGCCTGGGGCTACGTGCTCACCCAGCTCCTCGTCCTGCCCGTCGCCGCCGCCTGGGCCTTCGCCGAACGCACCCGCTGGAGCTCCGTGGTCCTCCTCGTCGCCGCGCTGACCGTCGCGTTCCTGCAGTACCGGGTCCTCGTCCTGTGGGGCGGGGCGTGACCGGCGCGAGCGCGGCGCGGTCCGCCCCCGGCGCGGGCCGGCCGACCGGCACGGGCCCCGGGCGGGCGCTCGTCGCCGTCTACGGCGTCTTCGCGCTGGCGGCCACCGCCCGCGCGGCGTTCCAGATCGCCACGGAGCTCGACCGGGCACCCCTGGCCTACGCGCTCTCGGCCCTGGCGGCCGTCGTCTACGTCGTCGCGACGGTGGCGCTGGCGACCGACCGGCGGCGGGCGGCCCTCGTCGCCGTCGGCGTCGAGCTCGTCGGGGTGCTCGTCGTCGGCGCGCTCTCCCTCGCCGCGCCGCAGGACTTCCCCGACGAGACCGTGTGGTCCGGCTTCGGCGCCGGCTACGGCTACGTGCCGCTGGTGCTGCCCGTCCTCGGCCTGCTCTGGCTGCGCCGCACCCGTCCGGCCCGCCCGGGCGCCTGACGCCCCGGGGCGGGCCGGAGCCGGCCGTGCCGGACGCGCGACGGACCTGCCGTCAGACCACGGCCCGCCAGGCGACGGTCTCGGCGGCCGGCCCGCCGAGGTCCTCCCAGGCGGCGGCCACGCGGCGCACGCCCTCCGTGATCGTGCTCGCGGGCTCGCTGAAGGTCAGGCGCAGGCGGTCCTCGAAGCTGCCGTCGACGCCGAAGGCCGTCCCCGGCACGAGGCGGACGCCGTGCCGCGGCCCCACGGCGGCCAGGGCGCTGGAGCGCGCGGCGCCCAGGTCCACCCACAGCGACAGCCCGCCGGAGGGCACCGACGCGCGCCACCCGGGCAGGTGCTCGGCCAGCGCGGCGAGCAGGAGGTCGCGCCGGCGGCCCAGCTCCGCCCGGCGCGCGGGCAGGAGCTCCTCCCGCGCCGCGAGCAGCCGGGCGGTCACGAGCTGCTCGAGGACCGGCGTGGCGATGTCGACGCGGCCCCGCAGGACCGCGAGCCGCGCGACGAGGTCGGGACGGGCGCGCACCCACCCGATCCGCAGGCCGCCCCAGAAGGACTTCGACGCGGAGCCGATCCCGACGAGCTCCGGGGCGCGCCGCGTCCCCGCGGTGCCCAGCAGGGACGGCAGCGGCGGGCCGTCGACCGTCAGGTCGGCGAAGACCTCGTCGGCGACGACGAGCGTGCCCGTGCGCCGGGCGACCTCCCGCACGCGCTCCCGGTCCTGCGGTGCCAGGCTCGTGCCCGTGGGGTTGTGGTGGTCCGGCACGAGGTAGGCCAGCCGGGGCGCGGTCTGGCGCAGGGTCGAGGCGAGCAGCTCCACGTCGAGCCCGTCGGGGCCCACCGGCACCGGCACCGGGCGGGCGCCCGCGCCGCGCACGGCGTCGATGGCGTGCGGGTAGGTCGGGTGCTCGACGGCGGCCCGGTCGCCCGGCCCGGCGTGCGCCTCGACGAGCAGGTGCAGGGCGTGCTGGGCGCCGCTGGTGACGAGCACCTCGTCCGGCGCCGTCGGCACGCCGCGGGCGGTGTACCACTCCGCGACCGCCGCGCGCAGGACGGGCAGCCCGAGCGGCTCGTAGCCGCGGCCCCCCGTGTGGTGCGCCAGGTCCTCGAGGGCGGCGGCGTAGTGCGCGCCCAGGGCGGACGGCGCCGAGGGCGCCGCCATGGACAGGTCGAGCAGGCCGTCGACGGCCGGGCCCCCGAACGCGCCGGTCGCCCGGGCGCCCCGGGCCTCGTCGGGCACAGCCGTGACGGTGCCCGAGCCCCGGCGGCTGACGAGGTAGCCCTCCTCGCGCAGCACGTCGTACCCCGCGGCGGCCGTGGTGCGGGAGACGCCGAGCGAGGCCGCGACCTCGCGCTCGCCGGGCACCCGGGTCCGCAGGGGGAGGGCGCCCGAGAGGATCGCCGCCCGGATCGCGTCGGCGAGCGCGGCGTACGTCGGCCCGGGCCGCCGCCAGAGGCCGAGGATGCGCGCGAGGCCCGGCCCGCTGACGTGGCGCTCGGGGGGCAGGGCGACGAGGGACGGGCTCACGGGGGCCACTCTCGCCGAGGTGGCCCTGTCGGACAAGGCCACTTCCGGGCGAGGCTGGGGCCATGGCCCTCCCCGACACCCGCGCCGACGCCCCCGTGACCGGCCGCGCCCCCGTGCCGCGCGCTGGCGGACGGACGTCGGCGGCGCCGTGCAGCTCCTCGCGGGGCTCGTGCTCTACGCGCTGTCCATGGCCGTCCTCGTGACCGCCGACCTCGGCGCCATGCCGTGGGACGTGCTGACCCAGGGCATCACGCGGCACGTCGACCTGTCCTTCGGGACCGTCACCCTCGTCGTGAGCGCGCTCGTCCTGCTGGCCTGGTGGCCCCTGCGGCAGCGGCCGGGGCTCGGGACGGTCGCGAACGTGGTGGTCATCGGCGCGCTCGTCGACCCGGCGCTGGCGCTCCTGGGCCGGCTGCCCGAGCTGCCCCTGGCCGGCCGGGTGGCGCTCGTCGTGGTCGGCATCGCCCTGAACGCGCTCGCGACCGCCCTGTACATCGGCGTCGGCCTCGGGCCGGGCCCGCGCGACGGCCTCATGACCGGGGTCGTCGGCCGGACGGGCTGGCCCCTCGGGCCCGTCCGCACGGCCATCGAGGTGGCCGTCGTCGGCGCGGGCGCGCTGCTGGGGGGCACCCTCGGTCTCGGCACCCTGGCCTACGCGGTCGCGGTCGGCCCGCTCGTCGGGCTCGTGCTGCCCCGGGTCGTGCGCCGCTGACGCCCGTCCGGCGTGCGGCGTCCGGCTGCGGGCGGGGCAGGGCCGCGGGGGACGCGGACGGTAGGTTGACCGCCGTGTACCACCTCCTGTTCCGCCTGGTCCTCGCGCGCCTGGACCCGGAGCTCGCCCACCGCCTCGCCTTCGGCCTCGTCCGCGCGGTCGCCGCGGTCCCGGTCCTCTCCGCCGTCGTCGCCCGGGTGCTCGCCCCGCCGCCGGGCGCGGGCGTGGACCTGTGGGGCCGGCGCTTCCCGTCGCGCTTCGGGCTCGCCGCCGGCTTCGACAAGGACGCGCACGGCGTCGCCGGCCTGGCCATGCTCGGCTTCGGCTACGTCGAGGTCGGCACGGTCACGGCCCACGCGCAGCCCGGCAACGAGCGGCCGCGCCTCTGGCGGGTGCTCGACCGCCGCGCGCTGCGCAACCGGATGGGCTTCAACAACGCGGGCTCGGAGGCGGTGGCGGCACGGCTGCGGCGCCTGCGGGCGACGCCGGCGGGACGGCGCCTCGTCGTCGGGGTGAACATCGGCAAGACGAAGGCGACCCCGGCCGCGGCCGCGGCGGCCGACTACGCCACGAGCGCGGGCCGCCTCGCGCCGTACGCCGACTACCTCGTCGTCAACGTGTCCTCCCCGAACACGCCCGGCCTGCGCGACCTGCAGGCGGTCGACGCGCTGCGTCCCGTGCTCGAGGCCACCCGTGCCGCGGCGGACGAGGCCACGGCCGCCGCCGCGCGCCCCCGCGTCCCCCTGCTCGTGAAGATCGCCCCCGACCTGTCCGACGACGCGGTGGACGAGGTGGCCGGGCTCGTCGCGGAGCTCGGGCTCGAGGGCGTCGTCGCGACGAACACGACGGTGGCGCACGACCTCGGGCCGGGCGGCCTCTCGGGGCCGCCGCTGCTCGGGCGCGGCCTGGAGGTCGTGTCCCGGCTGCGCAGCCGGCTGGGCGACGAGGCCGTCGTCGTCGGCGTCGGCGGCATCACCGGCCCGGAGGATGCCGTCGCCTACCTCGAGCGCGGCGCGACGCTCGTGCAGGGCTACACGGGCTTCGTCTACGAGGGGCCGGCGTGGGCCCGGCGGGTCGCCGGGGGGCTGGCCCGGACGGGCGGGGGGAGGGCGTGATGGTCGTGCGGCCTCAGTGGGAGTGGGTCCTGGAGGACGCGGAGGGCCGGGCGGTCGAGCGCCCCGTCAGCCCCGTCTTCACGACGCAGTACGACGCGGAGGTCTGGGTCGGCGAGCACTGGCGCCGGCTGGCCGAGCAGGGCGTGGTGGTCGCGCGCCTCGTCCACGAGGGGCGCCAGGTCACCCCGACGGTCGCCCTGCCCTCCGTCTGACCGCCACCCGTTCCCACCCGGCCCGCGGCCTCCGGACCCGCGGTCCGGGTCGGGTCTGCCCCACGGTGCCCCGGCGAACCCCGGGGCCGCCGGGTCGTGGAGCCGGGCGCCCGAGGGACACGAGTCGCCTCGGCGTCGCACTCCGCCGCCGGTGACGCACCTGCGGGTGCGACGGCGACGGCGAGGTGCGACGGCGACCACGGAGCGGGGCGTCCCTCGCGCCGTGGACGCCGGGGTGCGACGGCGACGGCGGGTGGGCGTCCGGTCAGACCGGGAACTGCCCGCGCTTCACCTGCGGCTTCGGCATGCGCAGCCGCCGCAGCTGGAACGTGCGCGTCACCGCGTACATGGCGAGGCCGCGCGGCAGGGCCTCCGCGCCGAACCGGGCGACGAGCCGCTTCTTCAGCCCGCGCCACAGGATCACCGCGTCGACGACGGTGGCGAGGATGTACAGGTAGAGCACGAGCGTGAGGGCGAACGCGACCGCCGCCCACGTCGTCGCCGTCACCGTCTGCAGGATGAGCATGACGAACGCGACGGGGAGGAAGAACTCGCCCAGGCTGCGGCGCGCGTCGACGTGGTCGCGGACGTAGCGGCGCGCCGGCCCACGGTCGCGCAGCGGCATGTGGCGCTCGTCGCCGCTCTGCATGGCCCGGTACTCCAGGTCGCGTGCGACCCGGCGGCGCGCCCGCTCCTCGCGCGCCGCCGCCTTGCGGTCCAGCGGCACCAGGGGCCGGCGGTTCGCGGCCTGCGAGACCTTGCGCCGGGGGGTCGGCCGCCCCTTGCCCGCGCCGGCGGTGGCCGCGGTGGCGGGCCCGGTGGTCGCACCGGTCCCGGCGGCGGTGCCGGCAGCGGGACCGGTACCGGTGCCCGCTGCGCCGGCGCCGGCCCTCGTCGAGCCCGTGCGGGACGGGCGGCGGCCCTCGGGGGCGGTCGGCGACGTGCTCACGGGGGCCTCCGGGGTGGGGGTGCTGCCTCTGCGTCCGAACACCGGCCCAGGGTAGTCGAGTAGCGTGACGGGCCGTGACGACCCCCTCGACGCCCCTCCCCGACGGCCCCGGCACGGACCGCACCGCGGTGCTGCGCGCGCGCACCGCGGACGGGTTCGCCGCCCTGCGCTCCGACCTCGAGGCGCTCGTGCGCATCCCGAGCGTCTCCAACGGGGACTTCGACCAGGCGGAGGTCGAGCGCAGCGCGGCCGCCGTGGCCGAGCTCCTGCGCGGCGCCGGGATGCCCGAGGTCGAGGTGCTGCGGGTGACGGCGCCCGACGGCACCGCCGGGCGGCCTGCCGTGGTCGCGCGCCGCCCCGGGCCCGCGGGGTCGCCCACGGTGCTCCTCTACGCGCACCACGACGTCCAGCCCCCCGGCGACGCCGCCGACTGGTCCACGCCGCCCTTCGAGCCCACGGCCGTCGGGGAGCGCCTGCACGGGCGCGGCGCGGCCGACGACAAGGCGGGGGTCGTCGCGCACCTCGGCGCCCTCCGCGTCCTCGGGGAGGAGCTCGGCGTCGGCGTCACGGTCTTCGTCGAGGGCGAGGAGGAGATCGGCTCGCCGACCTTCGTCCCGTTCCTGCACGCGCACCGGGAGCGGCTCGCCGCGGACGTCATCGTCGTGGCCGACTCCAGCAACTGGAAGGTCGGCGTCCCGGCGCTGACGACGTCGCTGCGCGGCCTCGTCGACCTCTCCGTCGAGGTCGCGGCGCTCGACCACGCGGTCCACTCCGGCATGTACGGCGGGCCGCTGCTCGACGCCCCCACGCTGCTGGCACGCCTGCTCGCCACGCTGCACGACGACGCGGGGGACGTGGCGGTCGAGGGGCTCGTGCGCGCGGCCGACCCGGCGGTCGACTACGACGAGGCCGACCTCCGCGCCGACGTCGGCGTCCTCGACGGCGTCCGGCTCGCCGGCACCGGACCGCTGACGGCGCGCCTGTGGACCCGCCCGGCGATCTCCGTCATCGGCCTCGACGCCCCGCGGGTGGCGACCGCCTCGAACACCCTGACGCCCCGGGCCACCGCGAAGCTGTCCGTGCGCCTGGCCCCCGGCCAGGACCCCGACGCGGCGATGGCGGCCGTGCGCGCCCACCTCGAGGGGCACGCCCCCTTCGGAGCCCGCGTGACGGTCGTGGAGGGCGAGCGGGGCAAGCCGTTCCAGGCCCCGGCGGACTCGCCCGCGATGTCCGCCGCGCGGCGTGCCTTCGCGCAGGCGTGGGGGACGGAGCCGGTCGACATCGGGGTCGGCGGGTCCATCCCCTTCATCGCCGATCTGCTCGAGGTCTACCCCGACGCCGCGATCCTCGTCACCGGTGTGGAGGACCCCGACAGCCGTGCCCACGGCGCGGACGAGTCCGTGCACCTCGGGGAGCTGCAGAAGGTGGTCCTGGCGGAGGCGCTGCTCCTGGACGCGCTCGCGCGGGGCTGAGCCGGCGGCACCGCCGCGCGCCTGCCGCCCCGTACGCCCACCGAGCACCGGGGCGGCCGGGTCGGCCGGGTGGGTCGGGTCAGTCGGGGGGCTCCGGCTCGTACTGGAGCTCCCCGCGGACCTGGCGCGCCATCGCCGGGCTCTCCAGGCGGGCGACGAGGTGCAGCGCCATGTCGATCCCCGCGGACACGCCGGCGCTCGTCACGACGTCCCCGTCGTCGACGAACCGCGCCTCCGTGTCGACGAGCACGCTCGGGTCGAGCGCGGCGAGCTCGTCGACTGAGGCGCGGTGGGTGGTCGCCGTGCGCCCGGCGAGCAGACCGGCCGCCGCCAGCGGCAGCGCGCCCGTGCACACGCTCGTCAGGAGCGGCACCTTCCGGCGCACGTCCCGGAGCCAGGCGAGGTGCTCCGGCTGGGTCGCGAGCGCCCGCGCCCCCGGTCCGCCGGGGTGCACGAGCACGTGCAGCGGCGCGACCTCGTCGGCGTCGCCGTCCGGGAGCAGGCGCACGCCGTGGGCGCAGCGCACGCCGGCGCCGTCGCGGGAGAAGGTGACCACCTGCGGCTTCATCGGGCTCAGCGCCGACCAGACCGCGAGCACCTCGTAGGGCCCGACCACGTCGAGCTCCTCGGCGCCGTCGAAGACGAGGACGCCGAGCCGCAGGCCGTGCCCGGTGCTCACACCGGAGAGGGTGCACCCTGGGCGCGCACCGGCGCCAGGGGGCGCACGCGGAGGGCGGCCGCCCGCGCCGGCGGCCCCGGGGTGGCCCGTCCGGGGCCGGCGTCAGTACCCGGGCAGCGCCAGCATGCGGTCGAGCGCGACCCGGGCCCACCGCGCGTCGTCGGCGTCGACGACCACCCGGTTCACGGTCCGCCCCGCGACGAGGGACTCGAGGGTCCACACGAGGTGCGGCAGGTCGATGCGGTTCATCGTCGAGCAGAAGCAGACGGTGTCGTCGAGGTAGCGCACGGTCTTGTCGGGGTGCGCGGCGGCGAGCCGGCGCACGAGGTTGAGCTCCGTGCCCACGGCCCAGGACGAGCCGGCGGGCGCGGCGTCGAGCGTGCGGATGATGAGCTCCGTGGAGCCGACGACGTCCGCGGCGGTGACGACCTCGTGCGTGCACTCGGGGTGCACGAGCACGGTGACGTCGGGGTCCGCGGCCCGGGCGTCGGCGACGTTGCGCGCCGTGAAGCGGCCGTGCACGGAGCAGTGCCCGCGCCACAGCACCATGCGCGCGTCGCGCAGCTGCGCGGTCGTCAGGCCGCCGCCCGGCCGGCGCGGGTCGAACACCACGCAGTCGTCGAGGGACAGCCCGAGGTCGCGGACCGCGGTGTTGCGGCCGAGGTGCTGGTCGGGCATGAACAGGACCTTGCCGTCGCCCCCGAGCCCGCCGACCTGGTCGAACGCCCAGCGCAGCGCCACGTGGGCGTTGGAGGACGTGCAGACGGTGCCGTCGTGGCGGCCCGTGAACGCCTTGATGGCCGCGGTGGAGTTCATGTAGGTGACCGGCACGGTGCGGTCGGCGACGCCCGCGTCGGCCAGGACGTCCCACGCGTCCTCGACCTGGTCGATCGCCGCCATGTCCGCCATGGAGCACCCGGCGGCCAGGTCGGGGAGGACGACCGCCTGCGCGTCGGAGGTGAGGATGTCCGCCGACTCCGCCATGAAGTGCACGCCGCAGAAGACGACGAACTCGGCCCCGGGCCGGGCGGCGGCCTCGCGCGCGAGCTTGAAGGAGTCGCCGGTGACGTCGGCGAAGGCGATCACCTCGTCGCGCTGGTAGTGGTGCCCCAGCACGAAGGCGCGGTCCCCGAGGGCGGCGCGCGCGGCGCGGGCCCGCTCGACGAGGCCGGGGTCGCCCGGTGCGGGCAGGTCGCCGCCGCACTCCACGCCCCGCTCCGACGCGAGGTCGGGCAGCCGGGCGGCGCCCCGCCGCAGCAGCGTGAGGGCGGACGCGGCGGGCTCGGCGAACGCCGGGGCGGCCGAGGGCGGGGCGGCGGTGGGCGCGGTCACGGCGCCGATGGTCCCACAGGCGCCGGACGCACCGGCAGGACGCCCGGGGCGCGTCCCCCGCCCGGCCCAGGGGGCCTCACCGACGACCCGGGCGGCAGACGGCGCCGGGCCGGCGGCGCGGGCGACCGGCTCCCGTCTGCGACCATCGCCGGGTGCACGTGCTCCTCGTCGCCGACGGCTCGGCGCTCCCCGCCGACGGGCCCGCGTCCGCCGGGGCGCTGCTGGCGGCCGCGCGGACGGGCTGGGGCCGGTGGGCCCCCGACGACGAGCGCCCGGGCCTCCTGGTCGGCGCCGGGGGCCCGGGCTGGGCGGCGGCGCTCGCCGCCGGCGTTCCGGGCGCCCGCCCCGGGACGGTGCCCACCGGTGACGGCCCGGCGCTGCCCGTCGTCCGCGGCGTGGGGGAGCCGGGGGCGGTGCACCTCGAGGGCGCGGCGCTCGCGACCGGCGCCGGCACCGGCGAGGGCACGTCACCCCTCGGCACGGCGGTGGCCCGGCTGGTCGCGGAGGGCGCCTCCGCCCTGACGGTCGCGCTGGGGGAGGGCGGCCCCCACGACGGGGGCGCGGGTCTGCTCGCCGCGCTGGGCCGCGAGGTCCTCGGCGTCGCCCCGCCCGCCGCGCTCGGAGGCGATCCTGCGGGCCTCGTCGACCTGCGCCCCGACGACCTGCGCTGGCTCCCGGACCTGCGCCTCGCCCTGGCGGGGACGGCGCTGACGGTCGCCGCGGGCACCCCGGTCCCGCTCGTCGGGCTCGCGGGGGCGAGCGCGCGGCTCGTCGCGCGCGGGGTGCCAGCCGCGCGGGCGCAGGACCTCGAGCGCGGGCTCGCGCACCTGGCCCGCACCGCGGCGGACGTGCTCGGGGCGGACCGGGCGGACCGGGCGGACCGGGCGGACCGGGCGGACCGGGCGGACCGGGCGGACGGGGCGGACCGGGCGGACCGGGCGGACGGGGCGCACCGGGACGGCGCAGAGGCCCCCGGCGCCCCCGGTGCGGGCGGGACGGTGGGGCCGGGCGGACGCCCCCTCCTGCCGCTCGGCGCGGGCGACGCGCCCACC
>NZ_RWJX01000075.1 GCF_004123805.1 Cellulomonas endophytica
CGTGAGATCAAGGCCCGCGAGATCAAGACGCAGACCGTGGCGCGTGAGATCAAGGCGCGCGAGATCAAGACGCAGACCGTGGCGCGTGAGATCAAGGCCCGCGAGATCAAGACGCAGACCGTGGCGCGTGAGATCAAGGCGCGCGAGGTCAAGACCCAGACCGTCGCCCGCGAGATCAAGGCCCGCGAGATCAAGACGCAGACCGTCGCCCGCGAGATCAAGGCCCGCGAGATCAAGACCCAGACCGTCGCCCGCGAGATCAAGCGGACCGCCGAGGTGCGCACGAGCCAGGCCTGACCCCGGCGGGCCCCCGGGCCCCGACCCCCGCGTGAGGACCCCCGTGCCGTCGGCACGGGGGTCCTGCGTCGTCCCGGCTAGCCTGTGGCCCGGCCGGCGACGGACGGCCGCGGGGCCTGCGGCGGGGCCGCCCCCGCCCGAGCACCACGCACCCTGCGGAGGCACGCCCATGGCGGCACCGGGCTGGCGCCTGCACGGCGACGGACGACGGATCGCACCGGGGGCGGTCGTCGCCCCCGACGAGCGGCTGAGCTGGCCGCGGACGATCGGCATCGGGCTCCAGCACGTCGTCGCGATGTTCGGCGCCACGTTCCTCGTCCCGCTGCTCACGGGCTTCCCGCCGGCGACCACCCTGTTCTTCTCCGCGGTGGGCACGGCGCTCTTCCTGCTGCTGACCCGCGGGCGGGTGCCGAGCTACCTGGGGTCGAGCTTCGCGTTCATCGCGCCCCTGACCGCGGCCGGCACGTCGGGCGGGCCGGCGGTGGCGCTCGGCGGCGTGGTGGCGACGGGCGTCGCGCTGGCGCTCGTCGGGCTCGTCGTGCAGGCGGCCGGCACGCGCTGGCTCGACGCGCTCATGCCGCCGGTCGTCACGGGCACGATCGTCGCGCTCATCGGCCTCAACCTCGCCCCGACGGCCTGGAGGAGCGTGCAGGAGGCGCCCGTCACGGCGGTCGTCACGCTCCTCGTCGTGGTCCTCGCCGGCGTGCTGTTCCGCGGGATCCTCGGCCGCCTGTCCATCCTCGTCGGCGTGGCCGTCGGCTACGTCGTCGCGCTGGTCCGGGGCGAGGTCGACACCTCCGGCATCCGCGAGGCCGCGTGGGTCGGGCTGCCCACGTTCACGGCGCCCGCGTTCGACGCCTCCGTGCTCGGCCTGTTCCTCCCCGTCGTCCTCGTGCTCGTCGCGGAGAACATCGGGCACGTGAAGTCGGTCGCGGCCATGACGGGGCGGGACCTCGACCCCGTCGCCGGCCGCGCGCTCGTCGCCGACGGCCTCGCCACCACGCTGGCCGGCCTCGGCGGCGGGTCGGGCACCACGACGTACGCGGAGAACATCGGCGTCATGGCCGCCACCCGCGTCTACTCCACCGCCGCGTACTGGGTCGCCGCGGGCGCCGCGCTGCTGCTGAGCCTGTCGCCGAAGTTCGGCGAGGCCGTCGCCTCCGTCCCCGCCGGCGTCCTCGGCGGCGCCACGACGGTCCTCTACGGGATGATCGGCGTCCTCGGGGCCCGCATCTGGGTCAACGCCCGCGTCGACTTCTCCGACCCGGTGCACCTCACGACGGCCGCCGTGGCCCTCGTCGTCGGGATCGCCGACTACCGCTGGGCCGTCGGCGACCTCCAGTTCGGCGGGATCGCGCTGGGCACCGTGGCCGCCATCGGCGTCCACCACCTCATGCGCGCCGTCTCACGCTGGCGGGGCACCGGGGCGGACGCGCCGGCCCTCAGTCCTTCAGGGGGTCGTGCCCCCAGTTCATGAGGGACCAGCGCCACGGGGTGTCGGTGACGTCGCCGTCCGGGCGCTGCGCGGAGTGCCGGTGCACGTAGCCGACGACCGTGCGCATGTGGGCCAGGTCGTCGTCGGTCAGGTCGTCCTTCGTCGTGCGGAGCAGCTCGACGATCCGCCGGCCCGAGTGGTGCCCCGTGGACTCGTCGTCCCCGTCCTTCTTCTGCCCGACGGACGTCGACTCCTCCGTGCCGAGCCAGCGCTCCAGCTCGGCGGGGGACATGTTCACCGCCTCCCGGAACTCGCGGCGGGTGCTGTCGGCGTCGTGGTGGTCGCTCATGCCCCCATCGTCAGGGACGCACCCCGACGACGGCATCCGGGCGGGGCGGCAGCGCCTGGCGCGCGACCGCCGCGGCCACGTGCCGCCGCTGCGCCGCTGCGGCCACGTCCCGGTGCCGGAGCCAGTCACGCAGCTCGGGACCGGGCAGCGGCCGGGCGACGAGGTACCCCTGCGCCTGGTCGCAGCCGAGGGCGGCGAGCCGGTCGTAGGCCTCCTGCGTCTCGACGCCCTCCGCGACGATCCGCAGGCCCAGCTCGTGCCCGAGCCGGACCGTCGAGGCGACGATCGCCGCCGTCGCGCGGTCGTCGGTGAGGCGGGCGGTGAACGAGCGGTCGAGCTTGAGCTCGTCCACGGGGAGGTCGCGCAGGTACGCCAGCGAGCTGTAGCCCGTGCCGAAGTCGTCGATGGCGACCTGCACCCCGGCCTCCCGCAGCCGGCCGAGCACGTCGGCCGCCCGCTCGCGGTGCTGCACCAGCAGGTCCTCGGTGAGCTCGAGGCGCAGCGCGGCCGGAGGGAGGCCGCGCGCGGCGAGGTCCGCGACGAGGCGCGCCGGCAGGTCGGGGTCGAAGAGGGCGTGGGCGGGCAGGTTGACGGCCACGGGCAGGTGCAGCCCGTCCCGCCACCAGCCGGTCGCCTCCCGGAGGGCGAGGTCCAGCACCCGGCCGGTCAGCGGCCCCATGAGGCCGCCCCGCTCGGCGACGGGCAGGAAGTCCCCCGGGGGCACGAGCCCGCGCTCGGGGTGCTGCCACCGCACCAGCGCCTCGACCCCGGTGACCGTCCCGGTCGTGAGGTCGACCTTGGGCTGGTGGTGCACGACGAGCTCGTCACGGGCCAGCGCCACGCGCAGCTCGTCGAGCAGCCGCAGGCCGCGCCCCTGCTCCGCCGCGTCCGTCGCGTCGTGCACGTGGACCCCGTCGGGACGGCCCTTCGCGCGCGCGAGCGCCACGTCGGCGGCGCGCATCAGGTCGTCCAGGCGCGGGCCGGCGGTGGCGGCCGTGGCGACCCCGATGCTCGCCCCGAGGTGCACCGCGGTGCCCTCGAGCACCACGGGCGTCCGCAGCACGAGGCGGACGCGGTCGACGGCGAGCCCGACGGCCTCGTCGTCGGCCTCCGGCAGCAGCGCGGCGAACTCGTCGCTGCCCTGCCGCGCGACGACCGTGCCGGGCAGCGCCGACCGCAGCCGCTCGCCGACCTGCACGAGGACGGCGTCGCCGGCGGCGTGCCCGAGGCCGTCGTTGACGTCCGTGAAGTCGTCGAGGTCGAGCAGGAGGAGGGCGGCGCGTCCGTCGACCGGGCCCCGCGCCGCCGCCGCGAGCCCCTGGCGGTTCGGCAGCCCGGTGAGCAGGTCGGTGAGGGCCTCGCGCCGGCGCTCCGCGGCCGCCACCCGCAGCCGGGCGACGAGCACCTGCGTCCGCGCGCTCGCCACCACGACGCACAGGGCGGCGAGCACCACGGCGGGCACCGGGAGCGGGGCGCGCGCGGCCGCGACGAGCACGGCGAGGGACGCGAGGGTGGCGGC
The DNA here is from genome assembly GCF_004123805.1 of Cellulomonas endophytica. Lineage (GTDB taxonomy): Bacteria > Actinomycetota > Actinomycetes > Actinomycetales > Cellulomonadaceae > Cellulomonas > Cellulomonas endophytica. Next base: position 3,601 of record NZ_RWJX01000075.1, read on the forward strand.
GGCCGGGACGGCCTCCACGGGCCGGCGCTCCTCGGGGGCGGTGTCGGCCGCCACCTGCGCGAGCACGTCCGAGCGGCCGCTCAGCCCGTCCACCCACACGGCGACGAGCACGAGCCCCACGACCCAGCCGGCGTCGAGCACCGTGCCCACGGCGTAGGTGCCGTCCGCGACCTGCCGGGTGTAGACCAGGTCGGTCCCCGCGAAGACCGCCACGCCGGCCGCCAGCGGCCAGGGGTGCAGGCCGCGCCCGCCCACCTCGAGGGTCGCGAGCCGCGCGACGAGCCCGAGGAGCACCACGTCCCCGACCGGGTACGTCAGGGCGACGAGCGAGGCCGGCGTGGGGCCCTCCCGCAGCCACGCGTCCAGCACGGGGCCCAGGGCGCAGGTGACGACCGCGGCCGCGCCGAGGGACGCCACGTCGCCGTCGAGCCAGGCGAGGGTGTCGCGCCGACCCCTGCCGGAGGATGGTCCGGGGGTCGCGGCGCGGGTCACGACCACGAGCGCCGCGACCATGAGCGGCAGGAAGAGCACGTAGCCCGCGTCCGCCCACGAGGGGAACGGCAGCGCGGTGCCCCGCGTGAGGCTGAGCAGGTAGTACGCGTTCCCGACGCCGAACGCCAGGAGGGCCAGGCCCGAGAGGACGACCGCGGTCCGGGCGAGCGCCGCACGCCGCACCCGCGCCAGCACGACGCAGCCCGGCACGAGCGCGGCGACCGTCCCGAGCACGCGGTCGACGAGGACGTCGACCCCGGCGCCGCCGTCGTCCCGCAGGAGACCGGCGACGTAGACGGTCGTGACGAGCAGCATCACCCCGGTGAGCACGCCGGGACGCCGCAGGAGCAGCGGGGGCATGGATCACCTCGAGGAGCCGGCATCGGGGCACCGTCTCTGGACCCTCACCCGTCCCATCGGTCGCCCGGCGATCGGTGTGAGCCGTGGGGGACGCTCCGGCGGGGGGTTCGAGGACCGGGTGCGGGGAGCCGGGACGGCAAGTGCCTCCGGGCGCCGGGTGCACGTCGTGCGAGGGGTGCACGTCGTGCGAGGGTGGAGCCAAGGGGACTCGAACCCCTAACCCCCTGCTTGCAAAGCAGGTGCGCTACCAATTGCGCCATGGCCCCGCGCCGTCCCCGCCGGGGACGGGGGCGGCCGCAGCCGCCCGGGACGGTCAGTCGAGCTCGTCGGTGACCTCGGCCCAGAGCTCACGCTCGTCGCGGTCCTGCGACCAGCGCCGGTAGGCACCGAACGCGAGGGCGCCGGCGGCGACGACGAGGAGCGTCTTCTTCAAGCTGACCTCCGAGGGGGCGTGCGTGGGCCTAACAGGACTTGAACCTGTGACCTCTTCCTTATCAGGGAAGCGCTCTAACCGTCTGAGCTATAGGCCCGTGCGCGCGTCGTCCGGGTCCTCCGGGCGTGGGCGCCGGACGAGAGTACCCCAGCGCGCGGGGGCGCCCCAAACCGGGGACCGCCCCGGGCGCTCGCCGGGCGCACGTCGTGGGGTGCCTCAGTCGTCCGTCATCGTCACGTGCAGCCCGCCGACGAGCGCCGCGACGATGTTGTACAGGAACGCGCCCAGCGTCGACAGCGCGGTCAGCAGCACGACGTCCACGACGGCGACGAGCATGGCCGCCGACACCACGCGCGGGAAGGCGAGGTAGTCCAGCAGCGTCACCGGCGAGTCCTCGCCGATGACGGTCGTCACGAGCTCGTCGATGCGGGCGAAGACGCCGATCCCGTCGAGGGTCAGCCAGACCACCGCGGCCGCGACGACGATGATGATGCCGACCGCGAACGACAGCAGGAACGACAGCTTCATGACCGACCACGGGTCCACACGGGAGATCGACAGCCGGACCCGGCGGGGCCCGGTGCCCGCCGGGGCGGGACGAGGCGCCGCCGCGGGACCGCCGGCCGGCCGGGGGCCGGTGGTCGTGCCCGTCGGGGCACCGGCGCCCGTCGCCGTCGCCGTGCTGCCGGCGGTGGCTGTCGCACCGGTGGCCGCACCGGAGCTCACGGTGCGCGGCACGGGCGCCTCGGTGGTGGTGGGTCGGCTCATCGCGGCGTCCTTCGCGTCGGTGCCGCCGGCGGTGGGCCGGGCGGGGCGGATCGAGGGCGGCGCGGGCTCGCTCATGCGTCCTCCCCGTCGGCCGGGGACTCCTCGTCCCGACCCTGCGCCACCGTACCGGCCGCGTCCGCGCCGGTGGAGGGGCTCGGGACGTCCGACACAGCACCTTCACCGGAGGCGTCGGCCTCGGCGGCGAGCGGCTCGGGGTGCGCCTCGACGACCTCGCCCGCCGGGGCCAGGTCCTCCGCCGCGACGACCTCCTCGGCCGCCTGGCGCTCCGGGTTGCGCGCCACGGCGATGATGCGGTCGCCGGCGTCGGGCTTGGCGAAGATGACGCCCTGCGTCGTCCGGCCCGTCGCGTTCACCTCGAGGGCGGCGGAGCGGACGATCTTGCCGCCCTCCATGATGACGAGGACCTCGTCCTCGGCGTCGACGACGAGCGCCCCGACGAGGTCGCCGTTCGCCTCGGGCAGGTTCGCCACCCGGATCCCCAGGCCGCCACGCCCCTGCTGGCGGTAGTTCTCCACCGTGAGGGCCGTGCGCTTGGCGATGCCGCCCTGCGTCACCGTGAACAGGTGGGCGTCCTCGCGGACGACGTCCATGGCGAGCAGCTCGTCGTCGCCCCGGAACTTCATGCCGGTGACGCCGGACGTGGCCCGGCCCATGGGGCGCAGGGACTCGTCGGAGGCCGTGAAGCGCACGGACTGGCCCTTGCGGGACACGAGGATGAGGTCCTGGTGGGCGTCGGCCAGGCGCGCGGCGACGAGCTCGTCGGCGCGGCCCTCCTCGTCCTCGCGCAGGTTGATGGCGATGACGCCGCCCGTGCGGTTCGTGTCGTACTCCGCCAGCCGCGTCTTCTTCACCAGGCCGCGCTTCGTCGCCAGGAGCAGGTGCTCGGCCTGGTCGTAGCTGCGCAGGTCGAGGACCTGGGCGATGCGCTCGCCGGGCTGGAACGCCAGGAGGTTCGCCACGTGCTGGCCCTTGGCGTCGCGGCCGCCCTCGGGCAGCTCGTACGCCTTCGCCCGGTAGACGCGGCCGAGGTTGGTGAAGAACAGCAGCCAGTGGTGGGTCGTCGTCGTGAAGAAGTGGTCGACGAGGTCGTCCTGGCGCAGCTGGGCGCCCCGCACGCCCTTGCCGCCCCGGCGCTGCGCGCGGTAGGCGTCCGTGCGGGTCCGCTTGGCGTAGCCGCCGCGGGTGATGGTGACGACGACGTCCTCCTCGGCGATGAGGTCCTCGATGGAGACCTCGCCGTCGTGGGGCAGGACGCGGGTGCGGCGCTCGTCGCCGAACTTGTCGACGACCTCGCGCAGCTCGTCGGCGACGATGTCGCGCTGGCGCTGGTCGGAGGCGAGGATCGCGCGGTACTCGGCGATCGCCGCCTCGAGCTCGGCGTGCTTGTCGAGGATGCGCTGGCGCTCCAGGGCGGCGAGCTGGCGCAGCTGCATCCGCAGGATGGCGTTGGCCTGGTCCTCGTCGATGTCGAGGAGCCCCATGAGGCCGCTGCGCGCGTCGTCGGCCGAGGCCGAGGCCCGGATGAGCGCGATGACCTCGTCCATGAGGTCGAGCGCCTTGAGCAGGCCGTTGTAGATGTGGATCTCGCGCTCGGCCGCGGACAGGCGGTACTGCGTGCGCCGGCGGATGACGTCGATCTGGTGCTGCGTCCAGTGCCGCACGAACGCGTCGATGCTCAGCGTGCGCGGGACGCCGTCGACGAGCGCCAGCATGTTGGCGCCGAACGTGTCCTGCAGCTGGGTGTGCTTGTAGAGGTTGTTGAGCACGACCTTGGCGACCGCGTCGCGCTTGAGCACGATGACGAGGCGCTGGCCCGTGCGGCCCGAGGTCTCGTCGCGCACGTCGGCGATGCCGGCGACGCGGTTCTCCCGCGCGAGCTCGACGATCTTCTCCGCGAGGCGGTCGGGGTTGACCTGGTAGGGCAGCTCCGTCGCGACGAGGCACGTGCGCCCCTGGATCTCCTCGACCTCGACGACCGCACGCATCGTGATGGAGCCGCGACCGGTGCGGTACGCCTCCTCGATGCCGCGGTGCCCGAGGATCGTGGCGGCGGTGGGGAAGTCCGGGCCCTTGATGCGCTGCATGAGCGCCTCGAGGAGCTCCTCCTTGCTGGCCTCCGGGTGGTCCAGGTGCCACTGCACGCCCTCGGCGACCTCGCGGAGGTTGTGCGGCGGGATGTTCGTCGCCATGCCGACGGCGATGCCGGCCGAGCCGTTGACGAGCAGGTTCGGGAAGCGCGAGGGCAGGACGACCGGCTCCTGCTCGCGGCCGTCGTAGTTGTCCTGGAAGTCGACGGTGTCCTCGTCGATGTTCCGGACCATCTCCATGGCGAGCGGGGCCATGCGGCACTCGGTGTACCGGGGCGCGGCCGCGGGGTCGTCGCCGGGGGAGCCGAAGTTCCCCTGGCCGGAGACGAGCGGGTAGCGCAGCGACCAGTCCTGCACGAGCCGGACGAGGGCGTCGTAGATGGCGGTGTCGCCGTGCGGGTGGAACTTGCCCATGACGTCGCCGACGACGCGGCTGCACTTGGAGAACTGCCGGTCGGGCCGGTAGCCGCCGTCGTACATGGCGTAGAGGACGCGGCGGTGGACGGGCTTGAGGCCGTCGCGCACGTCGGGCAGCGCGCGGCCGACGATGACCGACATCGCGTAGTCCAGGTACGACCGCTGCATCTCCAGCTGCAGGTCGACCTGGTCGATGCGGCCGTGCTCGATGCCGTCGGCACCGACGGTCCAGCCGGTGCCGGTGCCCTCGGGGGTGTCGCTCACGGTGTCCTCTTCGCGGGTGCGGGTGGTGCGGCGTACAGGGGGCCCGCGGGCGCGCCCGGGGAGGGGCGCCCGCGGGTGCGGCCTCAGATGTCGAGGAAGCGGACGTCCTTGGCGTTGCGCTGGATGAACGAGCGGCGCGACTCCACGTCCTCGCCCATGAGGACGGAGAAGATCTCGTCGGCGGCCGCGGCCTCCTCGAGCGTCACCTGGAGCAGGGTCCGGTGCTCGGGGGACATGGTCGTCTCCCACAGCTCGGAGTAGTCCATCTCGCCCAGGCCCTTGTAGCGCTGGATCGCGTTCTCCTTGGGGATCCGCTTGCCGTTGGCCTGGCCGTCGGCCAGGACGGCGTCCCGCTCGCGGTCGGAGTACACGTAGTCGTGCGGCGCGTTCGACCACTTGATGCGGAAGAGCGGCGGCTGCGCGAGGTAGACGAACCCGCCCGTGATGAGGTCCGGCATGTACCGGAACAGCAGGGTGAGCAGCAGGGTGCGGATGTGCTGGCCGTCGACGTCCGCGTCGGCCATGAGCACGATCTTGTGGTACCGCAGCTTCGAGACGTCGAAGTCCTCGCCGATGCCGGTCCCGAAGGCGGCGATGAGGGCCTGGACCTCCTGGTTGCTCAGCGCCCGGTCCAGGCGCGCGCGCTCGACGTTGAGGATCTTGCCGCGGATCGCCAGGATCGCCTGGGTGCGCGGGTTGCGGCCGCGCACGGCCGAGCCGCCGGCGGAGTCGCCCTCGACGATGAACACCTCGCACTCGGCGGGGTTGTTCGACTGGCAGTCCTTGAGCTTGCCGGGCAGGCCGGCGGAGTCCATGAGGCCCTTGCGGCGGGTCGCCTCGCGGGCCTTGCGGGCCGCCATGCGGGCCGCGGCCGCGCCGATCGCCTTGCGGATGATGTCGCGCGCCTCGGACGGGTGGGCGTCGAACCAGTCCGTCAGGCGCTCGTTGACGACACGCTGCACGAAGGTCTTCGCCTCCGTGTTGCCGAGCTTCGTCTTCGTCTGGCCCTCGAACTGCGGCTCGCCGAGCTTGACCGACAGCACGGCCGTGAGGCCCTCGCGGATGTCGTCGCCCGTGAGGTTCTCGTCCTTCTCCTTGAGCAGCCCCTTGGCGCGGGCGTACTCGTTGACGAGACGCGTCATCGCCGCACGGAAGCCCTCCTCGTGCGTGCCGCCCTCCGTCGTGGAGATGGTGTTGGCGTAGGTGTGGACGGACTCGGAGTAGGCGTTCGTCCACTGCATCGCGATCTCGACGGAGATCTTGCGGACGGTGTCCTCGGACTCGATGTCGATGACGTCGGGGTGCACGAGCTCGACCTTCTTCGCCGAGTTCAGGTGCTTGACGTAGTCGATGAGGCCGCCGTCGTACTTGTAGGACACGGTGCGGTGGGGGCTCGCCGGCGCGGTGCCCTCGGCCTCCGTGACCTCGTCGTCCGTGCCGGTGTGCTCGGGGCGCTCGTCCGTGAGCGTGAGCCGCAGGCCCTTGTTGAGGAACGCCATCTGCTGGAAGCGCGAGCGCAGCGTCTCGAAGTCGTAGCTCGTCGTCTCGAAGATCGACGGGTCGGCCCAGAACGTCTGCGCCGTGCCCGTGGCCTCCGTCGGCCCCAGGCGGCGCAGCTCGCCGTCGGGCTTGCCGCCGTCCTTGAAGTCCTGCTCCCACGTGTACCCGTCGCGCATGACGACGGTCTGCACCTTCGTCGACAGCGCGTTCACCACCGAGATGCCGACGCCGTGCAGGCCGCCGGAGACCGCGTACCCGCCGCCGCCGAACTTGCCGCCGGCGTGCAGGATCGTCATGACGACCTCGACGGTGGGGCGGCCCTCCGTGGGGTGGATCGCCACCGGGATGCCGCGCCCGTTGTCGACCACGCGCACGCCGCCGTCCGCGAGCAGCGTGACGTCGATCGTGTCGCAGTACCCCGCCAGGGCCTCGTCGACGGAGTTGTCGACGACCTCGTAGACGAGGTGGTGCAGCCCGCGCTCGCCCGTGGAGCCGATGTACATGCCCGGGCGCTTGCGCACGGCCTCGAGGCCCTCGAGGACGGTGATGTTCTCCGCGCCGTAGCCGCCGTCGACCGGGCGCACCGGGGCGACGGCCCCGGCCTCCGCGACCGCCTCCGGGGTGTCGGCGGCGGTGCCCTCGAGGCTCTCGACCGGCGCCGCCGGCTGCGGGTCGGGCGCGTCGGCGGGTGCGGTCTCGTCGGCCACGGGCGGGGGTTCTCCTCGACGTCGCAGGCGCCACGCAGCGGGCCGCCGAGCCGTGAGGGGGGCGGATCACTCCGAGACGCGTCTGTTCGGGGCGCGCAACCGGCGCCAGAGCGCCGAGAACGACCTGTTCAGTCTACTCCCCCGGGGGCCTCGGGACGCCCTCGTCCCCACCCCGCCCGCGCACGCGTCGCGCCCCCCCGTGGCGGCCGTGCCGCGCCCACGTCGCGCCCACGTCGTGCCCACGTCGCGCCCACGTCGCGCCCGCGGCCCGGCGGCGGTCAGCCCCAGGTGTCCCGGGGCCCGCGCCCGCGGACGCTGCGGGGCCCCCGCCCGAAGCCGGGTCCCGCGGGGCCGAGGACCCGCACCTCGACGACGACGCCCTCGCCGACCGTCTGCGCGAGCCGGCCGAGCAGCGTCGGCACGAGCAGGCGCATCTGCGCCGCCCAGGCCGTCGAGTCCGTCCGCACGACGAGCTCCCCGCGCTGGAACGTCTCGATCCGGCAGTGCTCGGCCACCTGCGGCCCGACGATGCTCTCCCACCGTCCCACGACGCCGCCGACCGCCACGTCGGGACGCCAGCCCGTCTCGTCGAGCAGGCGCGACAGCGTGCTCGCCACGCTCTGCGGGTCGCGCGCCGACGGGTGCGCCCCGCTGCCGGCGGCGGGGCCTCCCGGTGCGGCGGTCACCGGGCGCCGTGCCGGGTCGCCGGGGCGCAGCCCGCGCGTGAGCGCCGACGCCCGGGCGCGGTTCAGCGCGGCCCGGGCGACGGTCGTCGGGGGGGTCAGCTCGACGAGGAGGCCGACCGGCACCCCCTCGCGGACGGGCGGCGCGTCGTCCGGCGCACCGCCGGGCCCCTCGCCCCGGGGCGCGCCGGCGCCTCCGGCACCCCCGGTGCCCCCGGCGCCTCCGGCACCCCCGGTGCCCCCGGCGCCTCCGCTGCCCCCGGCGCCTCCGCTGCCGGCGGGACCGTCGGGACCGGCGGTCGCCGGCGGTCGCGCCGACCTCGCGGCGCCGCGCCGCGCGGGGAGGGCCCGCCGCACGGGCGTCGGCTCAGGCACGCCGCACCGTCCCGTCCCGGACCTCCACGCGGTCCCCGCTCAGCGGCGCCGGGACGTCCTCGGGCACCGCCGCGGTGATGAGCACCTGGCGCGCCGGCGCGACGAGGGCCGCGAGCCGCTCGCGTCGCCGGGCGTCGAGCTCGGCGAAGACGTCGTCGAGGACGAGCACGGGCTCGCCGTCGGGGCGCGGGTCGTAGGCCCAGTCGTCGGTGAGCTCGACGCCGGGGTCCGGTCCGACGCCGGCGCGCGCGTCCGGGCCCGACAGCAGCCGCCACGACGCCAGGCGCAGCGCCAGCGCCACGGACCAGGACTCGCCGTGGCTCGCGTAGCCCTTCGCCGGCAGGTCCCCGAGCCGCAGGACGAGGTCGTCGCGGTGGGGGCCGACGAGACTCACCCCCCGCTCGAGCTCCTTGCGGCGCACGCGCGCCATCGCCTCGAGGAGCCGGGCCTCGACCGCACGGGCGTCGACGGACGCCGGGGCGCCGTCCGCCTCCTCCGCCGTCGGCGCCGCCTCGTCGGGGGCGTCCCGGGACCCCTCCGCGAGGGCGGCGTCGACGGACGCCCGGTAGTCCAGCGCCAGCACGCCCTGGCCGGAGCTGACCTCCTCGTACGCCTGCGCCGCCAGCGGGCGCAGCGCCCGGACCAGGCGCCGCCGCGCGACGACCAGCTCCGCGCCCGCCGTGGCGAGCTTGGCGTCCCACACGTCGAGGGTGCCCAGGTCCGCGCCCGGGCGCGTCCCCCGGGCGCCCGCGGTCTTCAGCAGGGCCGAGCGCTGCCGCAGCACCCGCTCGTAGTCCTGCAGCGTGCCGGCCAGCCGGGGGGTGAGCTGCACGACGAGCTCGTCGAGGAAGCGCCGGCGGCCGTCCGGGTCGCCCTTGACGATCGCGAGGTCCTCCGGGGCGAACAGCACGGACCGGAGGATCCCGAGGATGTCCCGGGCCCGCCCGGGCGAGCCGCCGTTAATGCGGGCACGGTTCGCACGGCCCGGCGTCACCTCGACCTCGAGGGTGCTCGTGCGGGGGCGGCCGGGGTCGAGCTCCCGCACGACCCGCGTCCGCACGACGGCGCGCGGGGCGCCCTGCCGCACGAGGGCCGCGTCGGAGGGCACCCGGTGGCTGCCGAGGGTCGCGACGTAGCCGATCGCCTCGACGAGGTTCGTCTTGCCCTGGCCGTTCGGGCCGACGATCGCCGTCACCCCGGGCTCGAGCGGGAGCTCGACCTCCGCCCAGGAGCGGAAGTCGGTGAGCGACAGGTGGGCGACGTACACGGCGGTGGCGGTCCGGTCCGGCGGGCGGGGCGGGGCGCGACGGGCGGCCGCCGGCGGCGTGCGCCGGCGGCCGCGGCCGTCAGGCCTTCTGGCCCGAGCCGGCCGGGGGCGTGGTGACGCCGGGCTTGGCGGCGTGGACCGCATGCCCGCCGAACTGCTGGCGCAGGGCGGCCACCGCCTTCATGGCCGGCGACTCCTCCTGGCGCGAGGAGAACCGGGCGAACAGCGCGGCGGAGATGACCGGGACCGGGACGGCGGCGTCGATGGCCTCGTCGACGGTCCAGCGGCCCTCGCCGGAGTCCTCGACCCAGTCGTCGATCTCGTCGAGCCCGGGGTCGGACTCCAGCGCCGCGACGAGCAGGTCCAGGAGCCAGGAGCGCACGACCGTGCCGCGCGTCCACGCCTTCATCGTCCCCGTGACGTCGTGGACCAGGCCCTTGGCCGCGAGGAGCTCGTAACCCTCGGCGTAGGCCTGCATGAGCCCGTACTCGATGCCGTTGTGGACCATCTTGGCGAAGTGCCCTGCGCCGACGGACCCTGCGTGCACGAAGCCCTCCTCGCGGGGGCCCTCCGGCCGCAGCGCGTCGAAGACCGGCATCGCCTTCGCGACGAGGTCCGCCTCGCCGCCGACCATGAGGCCGTACCCGTTCTTCAGGCCCCACACACCACCGGAGACGCCGGCGTCGATGAAGCCGACGCCGGTCTCGCCGAGGAGCGCCGCGTGGGTGCTGTCGTCGCCGTAGTAGGAGTTGCCGCCGTCGATGACGACGTCGCCCGCCGTGAGCAGTCCCGCCAGGTCCTTCACGACCGTGTGCGTGACGGCGCCCGCGGGGACCATCACCCAGACGACCCGCTCGCCGGCCGGCAGCGCGGCGACGAGCTCCTCGAGCGACGCCACGTCCGTGACGTCCGGGTTGCGGTCGAAGCCGGTGACCTCCAGGCCGGCCGCGCGCATGCGCTCGCGCATGTTCGCGCCCATCTTGCCCAGGCCGATGAGTCCGATGTGCATCCGTGTGCCGTCCTTCGTCGCGGGCCCGCAGGGGGCCGGGGTGGGGGCCGCCGACGTCGGTCGCGGGACCGGCGCGCAGGGCCAGTGTCGGGCGTGCGGGCCGCCGGGGCGCGTCGGACGCCCGCCCGCGACCTCGCCCGCGGGGGTCAGCCGGCGAAGCGGATGGGGACGAGCAGGTAGCGGTACTCCCGCGAGTCCTCGCCCTCCAGCGATCCCTGGCCCGTGAACTCCACGGGCTTGTTGGGGTGCGTGAACGAGAGGCGGACGAAGGGCGCGGACAGCGCCCCGAGCCCGTCGAGCAGGAAGCCGGGGTTGAAGGCCACCGTGATGTCGTCGCCCACGAGGTGCGCCTCGAGCGCCTCCGACGCCTGCGCGTCGTCGCCCTGGCCGGCGTCGAGGACGACCTGGCCCTCGCTGAACGCCAGCCGGATCGGGGTGTTCCGCTCGGCGACGAGGGCCACGCGCTTGGCGGCGTCGGCGAGCGCCTGGGTCGCGACCACGGCGTGGATGGGCGTCTCGTCGGGGAACAGGCGGCGCACGGCCGGGTAGTCCCCGTCGACGAGGAGGCTCGTCGTCTGGCGGCCGCCGGACTCGAAGCCGATGAGGTCGACCCCGGCGCCGGTGGACAGGCCGACCGTCACCGACCCCGCCGTCCCGAGCGACTTGGCCGCGTCCGTGAGGGTGCGGGCGCGCACGAGCGCCACGGTCGACAGGTCGGGGCTCGCGGGCTTCCACGTCAGCTCGCGCAGCGCGAGGCGGTACCGGTCGGTCGCGAGCAGCGTCACCTTCTCGCCCTCGATCTCCACGCGCACCCCGGTGAGCAGGGGCAGCGTGTCGTCGCGGCTCGCGGCCACGGACACCTGGGTGACGGCCTTGATGAGCTCGTCGCCGTCGACGGTGCCGCTCGTCGCGGGGAGCTGGGGCAGCGCCGGGTAGTCGTCGACGGGCATCGTCAGGAGCGTGAACCGGCTCGCGCCGCACGTCAGGGTCACCTTCGTCCCCTCGAGGACGACGTCGACCGGCTTGGCCGGCAGCGCCCGGGCGATCTCCGCGAGCAGACGCCCCGACACGAGCACCGTGCCGGGCTCGCTGACGTCGGCCGGGATGTGCGAGCGCGCGGAGACCTCGTAGTCGAAGCTCGAGAGCCCGATCGTCCCCGTGGTGTCCGCCTCGATGCGGACGCCGGCGAGGACGGGGACCGGCGGACGGGTCGGGAGGCTGCGCGCCGTCCACGTCACGGCCTCCGCGAGGACGTCTCGCTCCACCCGGAACCTCATGGTCACCTCTCGCGTCAGCCGGCACCGCGCCGCGGGGAGGACCCCGGGCCGGAGGGCCGTTCCCCGCGACGACCGGGCGCGCAGGCACCCGGCAGGACCGGAGGGACCGCCCGGCCGAACCCTACGCCAGCGCACGCCGGCCCGGACCCCGGCCGGACGGGTCCGTGGACGGCGGCCGGGAGGGCGGGCCCCGGCTCGTCGGGACCTGTCCCCTGGCCCTCCTGCGTCGGCGCCACGTCCGGGCTCACGTAGGGGTCCGCGCGTCGGGGTCGCTGCGGGACGTGTCGTGCCCGGGGTGCTCCCGAGGTGCCTCGGGGACCGCCGCCCGGAGCGTGGTGCCGGTGTGTGGATCACCATCAGGGAGAGGACTCATCGTCGTCATCGCACCTGTGCACCCTGTGGATGACACGGGTCCGCGCAGGTCATGTCGTCCGCAGCCCTGTGCCGGGCGGCTGTGGGCGGCGCGCTCCGTCGGTAGACGCCTGGGGACGGCGGCGGCGCGCCCCGCCCCCCTCCACGGCCGACGCCACCGCTGTCCACAGGGTGACCGCGTGTCGTCCACCGTCGTCCACAGGTCCGCGCACAGGTGTGCACATTCGTCCTACCCATGCTTCACGCCGGGGATGAACGTGGGGTGACCGGACCGTGACCTGTGGACGCGGAGGCGTCCTGCCCGGTCTGCCCGGTCCGTCCTGCGCTTTCGCCGCCGTCGGCCGGGCCGGGCCGCTGACCTGCACCGGTGCCGTGACCGTCCCGTGACCTGCGCGGGGTGCCGTCGGCCTTGCTGCCCGAACAGGGCCTCTCGCTCCTCGGGGCGCCGGTCCGAGCGGCGTCGGCGTTGTCCACCGAGTTGTCCACAGGGACCTGTGGATGTCTGTGGACGACGAGGAGAGGGTCGGCGTCGGACGACTGCGACCGTGCGCAGCCCGGGGCAGGGCCCGGCCGGCGGAGATCGACGGGCGCGGCGTCAGGGGCCGACGGGCGCGGCTCGAGGGGCGGTGGGCGAGGCGGCGGACCTGCCGTCACGCCGCCGGCGCGTTCAGCCCCGGGCCTGCTGCTTGATGCGGTTCGTCAGCTCCGTCACCTGGTTGTAGATGGAGCGGCGCTCGGCCATGAGCTCGCGGATCTTGCGGTTCGCGTGCATGACCGTGGTGTGGTCGCGGCCCCCGAAGGCCTGGCCGATCTTCGGCAGGGACATGTCCGTCAGCTCGCGGCACAGGTACATGGCGATCTGGCGCGCGTTCACCAGGACGCGCGAGCGCGACGTGCCGCACAGCTCGTCGATGGACAGGCTGAAGTAGGCGGCGGTCTGCCCGATGACCGTGGCCGCCGTGATCTCCGCCGCCTGCTCGTCGGTGATGAGGTCGCGCAGGACGATCTCCGCCAGCGACATGTCGACCTGCTGCCGGTTGAGGTTCGCGAAGGCGGTGACGCGGATGAGGGCGCCCTCGAGCTCGCGGATGTTCGTCGAGATGCGGGAGGCGATGTACTCGACGACGTCGTCGGGCGACTGGAGCCCCTCGCTCGCGGCCTTCTTGCGCAGGATCGCGATGCGGGTCTCGAGGTCCGGCGGCTGGACGTCGGTGATGAGGCCCCACTCGAACCGTGACCGCATCCGGTCCTCGAAGCCGTTCAGCTGCTTCGGGGGGACGTCGGAGGTGATGACGACCTGCTTGTTGGCGTTGTGGAGCGTGTTGAACGTGTGGAAGAACTCCTCCATCGTCTGCTCCTTGCCCTGCAGGAACTGGATGTCGTCGATGAGGAGGACGTCAACCTCTCGGTAGCGGCGCTGGAACGCCCCCGCCTTGCCCTCGCCGATGGAGTTGATGAAGTCGTTCGTGAACTCCTCGGAGTTCACGAACCGCACGCGCACCGCGGGGTAGAGGTGCTGGGCGTAGTGGCCGATGGCGTGCA
>NZ_RWJX01000076.1 GCF_004123805.1 Cellulomonas endophytica
AGCCCTCGGAGGACTCCCGCCCACCAGCCGCCTGTCACCAACGTGATGGCTCAGTACACCTAGGCGCCGACCGCGTCCAGGCAGCGGCGCACGGCCGTGGCCAGCCCGCCCGCGGCGAGCGTGCCGCCGGCGGGCAGGTCGGGCCGCCGCGCCGCGTCGGTGCGCGCGACCAGGTCCGCCAGCGCCGCGCGGGCCCGCGCCGCCGCCTCCGGGTCCACCTCGCCCCCGGTCGTGGTCGCGAGCACCTCCGCCGTCGCCCGCAGGACCCGGGCGGCGGGCGGTCGGAGCGCGGGCCCGAGGACGGGCACGTCCACGTCCCGGTTCTCCTCCTCGGTGAGCAGGTCGACCACGTCGTCGACGAGGCGGGCGACCCGGGCGAGCACGTCGGCCTGCCGCACGAGGGCGGCGAGGTCGTCGCGCCGGCGCCGCGCCCGGGGGTTGGCGCGGGCGCCCTCGGTGGCGAGGGCGACCTCCCGTCGCGCGGCCGCGAGGTCGGGGTCGAGCCGGACCCGGTGGCGCCGCCAGGTCCCGGCGTCGGGCGGGGTGGGCTCCTCGAGGAGCTCGGCCGTCGCCGCGAGCCCGCGCCCGACGGCGCGCCGGGCGGTGGCGAGGGCGGCGCGGGCGGGGGCCACGGGCAGCGGGGGCAGGAGGAGCACCACGGCGGTGCCCACGAGCGCGCCGAGGAGCGTGAGACCGGCGTACGCGCCCACGTAGGCCCCCTCGCCGGCGCCGACGACGAGCGTGAACAGCGCCGCGACCGGCACCCACGAGCCGTTGGCGCCCAGCCACCGCCAGCCCGCGGCGAGGACGCCCCCCGCCACCGCGAGCGCGACGACCAGGACCGACCCGGGGTCGCCCGCCAGGTCGGCGAGCAGCCCGATGCCGCCCCCGAGCGCGATGGCCACGACGGCCTGCGACGACTCCCGTGCGGACCCGGCGAGGGTCGTCGAGGACGCGATCACCGCCCCCATCGGCGCGTAGTAGGGGTAGTCGGCCGCCGCGGTGCCGGGCAGGACGCGGGCGAGCCACCAGGCTGCCGCCGCGGCGGCCGCGGCGCGCAGGGCGAGGGCGGGGCGCGGGTGCTCCTGCACGAGGAGGACGAGCCGCCGGGCAGCCGTCCGCGGGCGGCCGGACGGGGCGGGGGCGGAGGGGACGGCGCCGGGTGGGGAGGTCATCGCGACCACCCTGCCCGGTCCCCGCCCGGGCGCGCACCCCGTCCCCGCCGCCCCGTCCCCGCCGTCCCGTCTCGCGGCGAACGGGGACGGGGCGGCAGCGGCGGCGGGGCCGCCGGGGACGGCGGCACCGCGCCGCTACGCGACGCCCAGGTACGCCTGCTTCACCGCCGGGTCGGCCAGGAGCTCCGTGCCCGGGCCGGTCTTGACGACCTCGCCCGTCTCGAGGATGTACGCCCGGTGCGACCGGGACAGCGCCTGCTGCGCGTTCTGCTCCACGAGGAGGATCGTCGTGCCCTCCCCGTTGATCTCCGAGATGATCCGGAAGATCTGCTGGATGACCAGGGGCGCGAGGCCCATGGACGGCTCGTCGAGCAGCAGGAGCCGGGGCCGGGCCATGAGCGCCCGCCCGATGGCCACCATCTGCTGCTCGCCGCCGGACAGGGTGCCGCCGAGCTGGTCCTTGCGCTCGCGCAGCCGGGGGAAGAGCTCGAGCACGTGCTCGAGGACCTCGTCGTGCGCGGCCTTCGTCGGGAAGGTCCGGGCGTAGCAGCCCATCTCGAGGTTCTCCAGCACCGTCATGCCGGGGAACACGCCGCGGCCCTCGGGCGCCTGCACGATGCCCTGGAGGACGCGCTCGTGGGCCTTGACCCTGGCGATGTCCTTGCCGTCGAAGTGCACGGACCCGCGGGCGAGGGGGCGGACCCCGGAGATGGCGCGCATCGTCGTCGTCTTGCCGGCGCCGTTGGCGCCGATGAGCGTGACGAGCTCGCCCTCGTCGACCGTGAGCGAGATGCCGCGCACGGCCTCAATGCGGCCGTAGGAGACCGTGAGGTCCTTCAGCTCAAGCAGTGGCATCGTCGGGGACCCCCAGGTAGGCGGCGATGACGGCGGGGTCCGCGGAGACGTCCCGCGGCAGGCCGTCGGCGATCTTGCGGCCGAACTCGAGCACGACGACCCGGTCCGTGACACCCATGACGAGGCGCATGTCGTGCTCGATGAGCAGGACGGTGAAGCCGTCGTCGCGGATCTTGCGGATGAGGTCCATGAGCTCGACCTTCTCCGCCGGGTTGAAGCCCGCGGCCGGCTCGTCGAGGCACAGGAGCTTGGGCTCCGTGGCCAGGGCGCGCGCGATCTCCAGCCGGCGCTGGTCGCCGTAGGGCAGGTTGCGCGCCTGCTGCGTCGCGCGCTTGCCGATGCCGACGAACTCGAGCAGCGCCATGGCGCGGTCGAGGGCGTCGCGCTCCTCCTGCCGGTGCCGCTTCGAGCGGAAGATGGCGCCGGGCACGGAGGTGCGGTGCCGCGCGTCCGTCCCGACCACCACGTTCTCCAGCGCCGTCATGTCGCTGAAGAGCCGGATGTTCTGGAAGGTGCGGGCGATGCCCAGGCGGGTGATCTGGTTGCGCTTGATCTTGCCGATCGGCTGGCCGTCGAAGACCACCTGGCCGGCGGTGGGCCGGTAGACGCCGGTCATCGTGTTGAAGCACGTCGTCTTGCCGGCGCCGTTCGGGCCGATGAGACCGAGGATCTCGCCGCGGCGGATCTCGAACGTCACCGCGTCGAGCGCGGTGAGGCCGCCGAACTGCATCGTCACGCCCTGCATCTGCAGCAGGGGCTCGCCGACGGCCGCGTGGATCTCGCGGTCGGCGGCGACGATCTCGGCGACGACCGCCTCGTCGGCGAGCTCGGGGTGGACCTCGGCGACGTCGAAGGCGACCGCCTCGGCGTCGGTCCCGCCGTCGGGCAGGTACGCCTCCGGCGTCGACCGGTCGGCCCGTCCGGGGTCGGCCAGGTGCTCGTCGCCGTGCTCGGAGCCGGCGGACAGGCCTCCGGGCTGGCTCATCGGGCACCTCCGGTGGTGTCGGGCGTGCGGCGGCCGGTCGCCGCCGCGGCGGCGCGGCGGGCGATGACGTAGACCTCCCGGCCGTACGTCAGCAGCTTCTGCCGCGCGGGGAACAGGCCCTGCGGCCGGAAGATCATGAGGATCATGAGCGCCAGGCCGAAGAACAGGTAGCGGTAGTTCGCGATCTCGTTGCCGTCGATCGGGATACCGAACAGCTCGGTCCGCCCGAGGAAGAAGTTCGGCAGGTAGACGATCGCGAAGGCGCCGAGGATGACGCCGAGCTTGTTGCCCTGGCCGCCGAGGACGACGGCGCAGAGGAACAGCATGGAGTTGATGACGTTGAACGTCGTCGGCACGACGAACTGCACCTGGCCCGCGTAGAGCGCGCCGGACAGGCCGCCGATGGAGGCGCCGATGAGGAACGCCCACAGCTTGAACTTGAAGGTGGGCACGCCCATGATCTCGGCCGCGTCCTCGTCCTCGCGGATCGCCACCCAGGCGCGACCGACGCGGGAGCGCTCGAGGTTCCCGACGACCACGAGCACGAGCACGATGAGCACGAGGCTCAGCCAGAACCACCAGGTGCCCGAGTTCAGGGGCAGGCCGGTGTTGCCGGCGGAGAAGATGCCGTTCGGCCGCTCCGCGCTCTGCCCGACGACGGGGTAGGCGATCTGGTTCAGGCCGCGCCCGCCGCCCGTGACGGTCGACAGGTTGTCGGCGAGGAGACGGACGATCTCGCCGAAGCCGAGCGTGACGATGGCCAGGTAGTCCCCGCGCAGGCGCAGCGTCGGCGATCCCAGCAGCAGGCCGGACAGCGCGGTGATGGCGACCGCGACCGGGACGGCGAACAGCCAGCCCCACTCCCGCGAGAGCCAGTCGTCCGTGAGGTTCCAGGGGCTGCTCGGGCTCGTCATGAGGCCGACGGTGTAGGCGCCGATGGCGTAGAAGCCGACGTAGCCGAGGTCGAGCAGGCCCGTCTGGCCGACGACGACGTTCAGGCCGATCGCGAGGAGCGCGTACATGCCGAACTGCGCGAGGACGCCGGCGAAGTCCGTGCCGACGGTCGTGAGGACCGGCGGGCGCAGGACGGGCAGCAGCGCGACGAGCAGGACGCCGACCACGCCCGCGACCCACTGGGTCTGCCGCGGCAGCGCGTCCCACCACAGACGGACGCGGTCGCCGACGCCGAGGTGCACGGGCGCGGGGGCGGTGGTGGTCATCTCGGTGCTCATGCGCGTGCCTTCCCGAGGGACTCGCCGAGGATGCCGGTGGGCCGGAACATCAGGACGAGGATGAGCAGGACGAACGCGACCACGTCGCGCCACTCCGTGCCGAACAGCGCCTGCCCGTAGAGCTCCATGACGCCGAGCAGCAGGCCGCCGAGGAGCGCGCCCCGCAGGTTGCCGATGCCGCCGAGCACGGCGGCGGAGAAGGCCTTGAGGCCGAGGATGAAGCCGCCCGAGTAGATGACGCCGCTCGGCACGCGCAGCGTGTAGAGCAGCGCCGCGGCGCCGGCGAGCATGCCGCCGACGAGGAACGTCAGGACGATGATGCGCTCGCGGCTGACGCCCATGAGCGTGGCGGTGACCGGGTCCTGGGCGACGGCCCGGATGCCCCGGCCGAACTTCGTCGCGTTGACGAAGCGGTCCACGGCGAACGCCAGCGCCAGGGCCGCGACGACGATGACGAGGTCCACGTTGGTGACGTTCGCTCCGAAGAGCTCGAACTGCGTGCTGGGCTGCACGAGGCGGATGGGCTGCTGCGCGTTGACGCCGCCCAGGGCGTTGCCCGTGAGCTTCGGCAGCACGAAGTGCACGAACTCCTGGATGACGAAGGAGGCGCCGATCGCGGTGATGAGGAAGACGAGGGCGGGGGCGCCGCGGCGGCGCAGCGGGCGGTAGGCCACGCGCTCGAGGACGACCGCGGCCCCGCCGGAGACCGCCATGCCGCCGACCATCGCGACGCCCAGGAAGACGATCGTCAGCAGGACGCCCTGCTGGAAGACGTCGCCGCTGGGGTTGAAGCCCAGGAGCATGAGGGTCGCGTACTGCCCGAACATGCCGAGCATGAAGATCTCGGAGTGGGCGAAGTTGATGAGCCGCAGCACGCCGTAGACGAGCGTGTACCCCACGGCGACGAGCGCGTAGATCGAGCCGTAGGTCAGTCCGCTGACGGTGAGGGACCAGAAGTTGCGGCCGAGGGCGCCGACGTTGAAGTCGATCACCCCGTCGGCGAGCACCTGGCCGCCGGCCAGGACGAGTGCACTCATCGGTGCTCCTTACGGGTGGTGGAGGGGCGTGACACGCGACGACGGCCGGGTCCCGACGAGGGGACCCGGCCGCCGCCGTCAGGTCACTGGACCTCGTAGAGCCACGTGGTCGTGGACGCGAGCTCGCCCGTGGAGTCCCACTCGTAGGGCTTGGCCAGGCCGACGCCCGAGTAGCCCGAGACGAACTCGACGAGGGCGGCACGGTCCGTCACGCCGGAGTCGATGCCGGCGAGCATGATCGTGGCGAGGTCGTAGCCCTCGACGGAGTACACGCCGGGGACCTGGCCGAACGCGGCCTCGTAGTCCGCCGCGAACGGCTCGGGAGCCGGGCCGCAGGGGCAGGACAGGTAGGCGCCCTCGGCGTCCGAGCCCGCCTGGGAGACGAACTGGCCGTCGTTGGAGCCGTCGCCCGAGGCGAAGGCCGCCTCGACGCCGCCGGAGCGCAGCTGCGAGAGCAGCGGGGCCGCCTCGGCGTAGTAGCCGGCGTAGTAGACGGCGTCGGGCTCGGCGTCCGCGATGATCTGGACGGTGGCGGAGAAGTCCTTGTCACCCGTCTTGACCTCGGCGGCGCAGTCGGGGTTCGCGGCGTCGCCGAGGGTCTCGGTGACGACCTCGGCGAGGCCGATGCCGTAGTCGGAGTCGTCCTGGACGACGCAGACCGTGCCGAAGCCCAGCTCGCCCGTCAGGTAGTTCGCGACGGCCGCACCCTGGGAGTTGTCGTTGCCGAGGCCGCGGAAGAAGTTCGTCCAGCCGTTCGTCGTCAGCGACGGGTTCGTCGCCGACGCGGTCAGCGAGAGCAGGTTGGCCTGGTTGAAGATCGGGCCGGTCGCGTTCGTCTCGCCGGAGAAGGCGGGGCCGAGCAGGCCGATCACCGAGGCGTCGGAGACGATCGCGGGCGCGACCTGCGTGGCGGCCTGCGGGTCGCCCTGCGTGTCGAACTGCTTGAGCTCGACCTGGCAGCCCGGGTTGGCCTCGTTGTGCTGCGTCACCGCGAGCTGCGCGCCGTTGAGGATGTTGGTGCCGAGCGCCGCGTTGGGGCCCGTGAGCGCGCCGGCCATGGCGATCGCCACGCCGTCGCAGGTCGCCGAGCCGTCGCCGGCCGGGTCGGCGGCCTCGGTGCCGTCACCGCCGGCCGCCACCTCCGCACCCTCCGCGTCGACCTGCACGAGCGGCTGGATGGCGAGGTCGGCGGCGCTGCCGCCGCCGTCCTCGGCCGCCGAGCCCGAGGCCGAGGGGTCGGCAGCGGTGCCGCCGTCGGTCGAGCGGTCGGCGCAGCCGGCGACCGCGAGGCCCGCCGCCAGCACGAGCGCGAGACCCGCCACCCGAGGGGTGCGTGTGCGCATCTGTAGAACCTCCAGGAGTCGTCGTGGGCCACCGGGGCGACCGCACGATGCCGGCACCGGGCGCCGGACTGTGGCGCAACCTAGGCGGGTCGCGTTTCGGGACCGTTAATGGGACACGTGTCACGGTCACAGCGAGGACACGCTTGGGTCACGCGTCGATATCAGCGTCCTCGTGCGGGGCGTGTCGACCCCCCGGACGGGGTCGACAGGGTGGCGCCGGTCACAGTGTGCCCGACCGCGGGCCCCCTCGAGGTCATCGCTGCCACGACTCGCCGCGGGCGCGCAGGCCCGTCGTGACGGCCCGGGCGAGCATGAACAGCCCCGCGAAGGCCGCCCACAGCCAGGCCAGCCCCGCGGGGCCCGCGGGGGCGAGGGCCAGGACCGCCAGCGCCGCGGGCACGTACACGACGAGGGTCGCCACGCCGGCGCGCGCGAGGTAGCGCCCGTCGCCCGCGCCGATGAGGACCCCGTCGAGGACGAAGACCCAGCCGCCCAGCGGCAGCGTGACGGCCACGACGAGGAGCCCCGCCACCGCCGCCGCCCGCACGTCGGGGTCGGCGCTGAAGGGCCGGACGAGCCAGGGCGCGGCGGCGGCGAGCACGGCGCCCAGCACCACGCCGGCGCCCACCCCCCAGCGCAGGCACCGGGTCAGCACCGCCCGGGTGCGGGCGCGGTCCCCCGCTCCCAGGGCGTGCCCGACGAGCGCCTGCGCCGCGATGGCGAGGGCGTCGAGGGCGAACGCGGCCAGCCCCCACACGGACGCCACGACGCCGTGCCCGGCGAGCGCGACGGCACCGAGGTCCGTGGCGACGACCGCCGTCAGGAGGATGGCCGCCCGCAGCGTGAGCGTCCGGACGAGGAGCGGGACGCCGGCGCGCGCGTGCGCGAGGACCCCCGCGACGCGGGGCCGCAGGGGGGCGCCGACGGCGCGGGCGCCGCGGGCCACCACGAGCACGAGCGCGACCGCCATGAGGAGCTGGGTGGCCGCCGTGGCCGCGCCGGAGCCGGCGATGCCGCGGTCGAGCCCGACGCCGAGCAGCACGCACAGCGCGGCGTTCACGACCGCCCCGCCGGCCGCCACGACGAGCGGCGTGCGGGTGTCCCGCAGCCCTCGCAGCGCGCCCGTGGCGGCGAGGACGGCGAGCATCCCGGGCAGGCCCGGGGACGACCAGCGCAGGTAGGCGACCGCCTGCGCGGCCACGCCGTCGCGGGCCCCGAGGGCGGCGACGAGCGCGGGGGCCGCCAGGGCGAGCGCCGCGGCGAGCACGACGCCGGTCCCGAGCGCGAGCCAGACCCCGTCCACGCCGAGGGTCATCGCCCCGCGCACGTCCCCGGCCCCCGAGCGGCGGGCGACCGCCGCCGTCGTCGCGTAGGCGAGGAACACGCAGAGGCCGACGAGCGTGAGCAGCACCGTGGAGGCCAGCGCCAGCCCGGCCAGGGGCTCCGTCCCCAGGTGCCCCACCACGGCGGTGTCGACGAGCACGAAGAGGGGCTCGGCCACGAGCGCCCCGAGGGCCGGCAGGGCGAGGGCGACGATCTCGCGGTCGACGGAGGGCGTGCCGCCCCGGTCGAGGGACGGCGGGTGTCCAGTGGGTGAAATGGTGGCGACCTCCTCGCGGTCCACAGCGGGTGGACGGCCCGCGCGCACGTCAGCGCGGCGCCCGGGGAAGCGGACAGCCCGTCCGTCCACAGGCTCGTCCACGGCCTGTGGACGAGGTGTGCCGTGCGTCCACACCGTTCCACACCCCGTGCACAGGGCTGTCCACAGGGGGTGTTTGTCCTCGTCGGGACGCACGCCTAGCCTCGCGCAGGACCGCTCGCGGCCGCACGTCCCCCGGTCACCGGAGGACCCGGCCCGCGTGTCGGTGGTCGCGGGTAGACCTGCGTCCGGACGGCCGGCAGCCGGTGGGGTGACCCGCCGCCGCGGGGGGTCCGCCGTCGAGGGGCGAGGGCAGGGGTGAGCGCGACGTGACCATCGAGGACCTGGACCTCGGCCTGCGCAACGACGCGGGCCGTGGGGGGTACGACCGGACCCCGCCGCAGGACCTCGACGCCGAGCGCAGCGTCCTCGGCGGCATGATGATCTCGAAGGACGCGATCGCCGACGTCATCGAGCAGGTGCGGGGCACGGACTTCTACCGCCCGGCGCACGAGGTCGTCTACGACGCCATTATCGACCTGTACGGCCGCGGCGAGCCCGCGGACGCGGTCACGGTCGCCGACGAGCTGACCAAGCGCGGCGAGCTCACGCGCATCGGCGGCGCCCCCTACCTGCACACGCTCATCGCGAGCGTGCCGACCGCGGCCAACGCCGGCTTCTACGCGCGGATCGTGCGCGAGCGCGCGGTGCTGCGCAAGCTCGTCGAGGCGGGCACCCGGATCGTCCAGCTCGGCTACGCCACCGACGGCGGGGACGTCGACGAGCTCGTCAACAACGCCCAGGCCGAGGTCTACGCCGTCACCGAGCGGCGCAGCTCGGAGGACTACCTGCCGCTGCGGGACATCATCAACGGCACGGTCGACGAGATCGAGGCGGCCAGCCACCGCGGCGAGGGCATGGTCGGGATCCCCACGGGCTTCTCCGACCTCGACCGGCTGACAAATGGCCTGCACCCGGGACAGATGATTGTCGTCGCAGCCAGGCCGGCAATCGGGAAATCAACTCTAGGCATTGACGTCGTCCGGGCCGCCTCTATTCACAACAATCTCACCTCCGTGATCTTCTCGCTCGAGATGAGCCGGAACGAGATCACCATGCGCATGCTCTCCGCCGAGGCGCGGGTGCACCTGCAGCGCATGCGCTCGGGGCAGATGGGCGAGGACGACTGGACGCGCATCGCGCAGACGACGGGACGGATCTCCGAGGCGCCGCTGTTCATCGACGACTCGCCGAACATGTCGCTCATGGAGATCCGCGCGAAGTGCCGGCGGCTCAAGCAGCGGCACGACCTCAAGCTCGTCGTCATCGACTACCTCCAGCTCATGTCGTCGGGCAAGCGCGTCGAGAGCCGGCAGCAGGAGGTGTCGGAGTTCTCGCGCGCCCTGAAGCTCCTGGCGAAGGAGCTCGAGGTCCCCGTCATCGCGATCTCGCAGCTGAACCGTGGCCCGGAGCAGCGCACGGACAAGAAGCCCCAGATGAGCGACCTGCGCGAGTCCGGCTCGATCGAGCAGGACGCCGACATGGTGATCCTGCTGCACCGCGAGGACGCCTACGAGCGCGAGTCGCCCCGGGCCGGCGAGGCCGACCTCATCATCGCCAAGCACCGCAACGGGCCCACCGCGACCATCACCGTGGCGTTCCAGGGGCACTTCTCGCGCTTCGTCGACATGCAGGTCTGACCCCGGTGCCGGACGGGTCCCACGACGCCCTGGTGGCGCGCCTGCGGGCCGCGGGCTGCGTGTTCGCGGAGGAGGAGGCGGACCTGCTGCTCGGCGAGGGCCTGGCGCCGGCGGCGCTGCGGGACGCGGTCGCCCGGCGGGTGGCGGGCGAGCCCCTCGAGCACGTGCTGGGCTCGGCCGCCTTCGCGGGGCTGCGCGTGCCGGTGGGGGCCGGCGTGTTCGTGCCCCGCCGCCGCACGGAGCTGCTCGTGTCCGAGGCGCGGCCGCTGCTGGCGGCGGGCTCGGTCCTCGCCGACCTGTGCTGCGGCAGCGGCGCCGTCGGGCTCGCGCTCGCGACGCAGGTCCCCGGCGTGGTCCTGCACGCGGTGGACGTGGAGCCGGCGGCCGTCGACTGCGCGCGGCGGGCCCTGGCCCCGGTGGGCGGCACCGTCCACGCCGGGGACGTCCTGACGGCCCTGCCCGCGGACCTGGTCGGGCGGGTCGACGTCGTCGTCGCCAACGCGCCCTACGTCCCCCACGACGCCGTCCCCGCGATGCCCCGCGAGGCCCGCCTCCACGAGCCGGCCGTCGCGCTCGACGGCGGCGCCGACGGCACGGCCGTGCAGGCCCGGGTCGCCCGGGCGGCCGCCCGGTGGCTGCGGCGCGGGGGCACGCTCCTCGTCGAGACGAGCGAGGACGGGGCCGACCGGACGGCGGCGGTCGTCCGGGCCGCGGGGCTCGTCGACGCCGTCCTCGTCCGGGACGACCGGGTCGACGGCACGGTCGTCCGCGCGCGGGCGCCCCTCCCGGGTGCGCCGGGGGGTGGGGCGCCGTAGCGTCGGTGGGACCGGGTCGACACACGGTCCGGACGGAGGGAGTTCGCCATGGGTCTCGACGACAAGATCAGGAACGCCGCGGAGGACCTGGCCGGCAAGGCCAAGGAGGCCACCGGCAAGGCCACGGACAACGAGCGCCTCGAGGCCGAGGGCCACGCCGACCAGTCGAGCGCCGACCTCAAGCAGGCGGGCGAGAAGGCCAAGGACGCCTTCCGCTGATCGCCGGACCACACCGGTGACACCACGACCCCCGCGGCCCGCGCCGCGGGGGTCGTCGCACGTCCGGGCCGGGAGCGCCCACCGGGAGGCGCAGGTTCACCCGGGCGGCCCAGTCGGTGCCCTGACCAGCGCGGACGCGGTCCGCCGGCCCTCGTCGAGGCCCCTCCGCTAGCAGATCCGGCCCCTCGGTCGCGCCGACGCGCCGGGGAGGGGGTGAAAGCGCGCCGAGGGCCTCCCGTGGCCCGGTCCGGGCCCGTACTGTCCTGCCTGTCAGCGAAACGGCAAACCCTCCGCGAGGCGGGGACGCAAAGCCACGGGACCCACGCAGGTCAGCCGGGCTACCGACAGGACAGGACACATCACCATGGAGCACCGTTCCTCTCTCGAGCCCACCGCCGAGACCACGACCGAGCGCCTCGCCGGGCTCCCCGTCTCCCGCCTCCAGGCGTGGGCCGGGCTCGCCCCCCGCGTCGCCGCGGCCGGGATCCCGACGCAGCGCGAGGTGCGCGTGGCCTGAGGCCACGACGGCGCCGCACGTCCCCGGGGGCGTCCGGCGCGACCGACTCCGACGGCCCGTGGGGGAGCAGCACCTCCGCCACGGGCCGTCGGCCTGTCCAGGGCCGTCGCGCCGCTCGTGCGTCGACGGGGCGGAGGTGAGGGGGCGGGGGCGACGGGGCGGGGGCGAGGCGCCGCGGCCCGGCCGGGCGCCGGTCAGAGCTCGCCGCGGCGCTGCAGGAAGCGCATCGCGGCCCAGCCGATGGGCACCCGCAGCCAGTACGTGAGGACGCGGAAGAGCACCGCCACGGAGGTGGCGATGCCGACGTTGACCCCGACGAGGCTCGTGAGCGAGCCGGCGAGCGCGAGCTCGACGGTGC
Organism: Cellulomonas endophytica; assembly: GCF_004123805.1. Classification (GTDB taxonomy): domain Bacteria; phylum Actinomycetota; class Actinomycetes; order Actinomycetales; family Cellulomonadaceae; genus Cellulomonas; species Cellulomonas endophytica. Next base: position 11,876 of record NZ_RWJX01000076.1, read on the forward strand.
CGACGCCGCCGGGGGTCGGCACGAGCGACCCGGCCGTGTTGCCGGCGAGGTAGGCGACCGTGACGGGGACGAGCGCGGCCGAGCGCCCGAAGGCCAGCAGGCACGCGTCGAGCGCGAAGACGTAGCCCAGGGTCATGACGAGGTTGCCCGCCACCGCGAGGCCGAGGCGCCAGGGCTGGCCGACGACCTGGATGAGCCGCGGCCAGGTCTGCCGCAGGACGGGCAGGATCCGCCGCACGGCCCAGGCACGGACGGCCGGCACGAGGAGCGCCGCCGCGACGAGGGCCGCGAGGACGCCGACCGCGACGAGCATGGCGGGCGAGATGGGCAGGGTGGAGCCTCCGCCGCTCGTGGCGAGCGAGAGCACCAGCAGCATCACCACGGTGACGACGAACTGGCTCACCTGGATGAGCGCCACGGTCGCGGCCGCCAGCGACGTCGAGACGCCGCGGCGGGTGAGCATCCGCAGGTTGAGCGCGGCCGGCCCGACGCCCGCGGGCGCCGCGAGGGCGACGAAGGTCGCCGCCGCCTGGACGACGGTCGCCCGCCACACGGACAGCCGCACCGGCGAGAACGCGACGACCGTGAGCGCCGCCCCGAGCAGGGTGACGAGCCCGAGTGCGAACGCCACGAGGCTCCACCGCCAGTCGCTGTCCTCCAGGGCCCGGGTGATCGTCGAGACGTTGATGGACGTGAGGACGACGAACAGCGCCAGGACCGTGACGAGGATCGACAGGACCGTGCGCGCGCCGAAGCGCGTGAGCTGCTCGGGCTCGACGTCGGCGTCGGGCAGCAGGGCGACGAGCTCCGTCCGCAGCTGGGCCAGCACCTCCTTGTGGAAGCGCAGCTCCGTGCGGGTCTCGCGCGGGAGGGTGATCGTCTGGAGCAGGGGGCCGACGGAGGCCATGTCGGCATCGGGCAGCACGGCCGCGGCCGAGGCGATGGCGCGGGTCGCGCCGACCTTGAGCGCCAGCAGCGCGACGAGCTGCGTGAGGTCGAGGCGCCGGGCGAGGTCGGAGGACGCGACGTCGACGAAGTCCCAGCCCGTGAGCCACACCCGCGGCCGGTCCGCGCCCCGGGAGAGGTCGACGAGCACGACGTCCCCCGTGAGGCGGCGGTGCGCGAGGCCGGCGGCGTGCGCGCGGCACAGCTCCTCCCAGGCGGCGCGCAGGACGGCGTCGGTGACGGCCTCGTCGGGCAGCTCGCTCAGCGCGACCGCCGACCCGGGGCGCTCGAGGACCAGGAGCAGCGAGTCCTGGGCCTCGGCCAGCCCCTCCAGCCGCGGGGTGCGCACGCCCGCCGCGGCGGCGGCGTGCGTGACGAGCGCGCTCCGCTCCGCCGCCTGGCGCAGCGAGACGACCGAGCGGCCCTCGATGCCGCGCAGCCGCAGCGACCGCCACACCCGGGCGATGGTGCCGACGACCTGCCGGTCCCCGTCCATGACGAGCAGGTCGTGGTGGCGTCCGTCGTCGGTCTCGAGGTCGTAGACGCGCTGGTCCGTCACGCGCGCGAGGGCCGCCGCGCTCGCGGGTCCCGGGTCGCCGTCCGGGGTCGAACCGCCCCCGGCGTCCCGCGCGGGGCCCCCCGGGGACACGGCCGTGGCGACGCCGCCGGCCGCGGTGGCCGTCCCGGTCGCGGTGCCCGTCCCGGTCGCGGTGACCGTCCCGCCCACCCGCGTGAGGCGGACCGGCACGAGGCCCGTGCGCCGGACGCCCTCGAGCAGGTCCTCGCCGTAGGCCCGCTCCGACCGGACCCCCGAGGCGTAGCGGACGGCCTGGCCCGCCACCCGGCCGACGAGGAGCGCCACGGCGATCCCCGGCAGCGACGCCTGGGCCGTGACGAGGAGGACGCCCGTGGCCACCCACAGGGCGTTCCACGACCACCGGACGCTGCGGCGGCGGGTCCGGGGGCCGGCGACGGTCAGCAGGCCGACGAGCATCGCGAGGTAGCCCGGGACGACGAGGACCCGCTCGCCGGCGCGCCAGATCTCGAGCCCCGCGTGCAGCTCGTCGGAGCCGAGCAGCTCGACGAGGCGGACGACGACGACGTTGAGCACCACGGCCAGCAGCGCGCCGGCCAGCGCCTCGAGCAGCTGGCGGGGCAGGCGGCGCAGGGCGAGCTCGGTCAGCACCGCCAGCGGGGCGAGGAGCGTGACGAGGCTCTCGAGCACCGCCACGGGCAGGAAGAGGATCCGGCGCAGCAGGACCGCGACGCCCTGCACGTCCTCGGCGACGCCGGTCGTCGTGTTCTGCGCGTAGGTCGCCAGGACGAGGACGAGGACTGTCGCGAGGACGGCGACGACGAGCGCGACGAGGTCGGAGGGGTGGTGCACGCGCGCGGTGCGCACGTCCTCGCCCTCGACGACCTCCGCGACGGGCGCGGCCGTCCCGAGGGGCGCCTCGCCGGTCACCTGCATGCCCGCGAGTGTAGGCAGCGGGCACGGGCCCCCGGGTCAGGACAGGCCGAGGTCGGACCGGACGTCGTCCGGCACGAGCGCGTAGCCGACGAAGGCCACGACGTCCATGAGCGTGTGGGCCACGACGAGGGGGGCCACCCGCCGCCGCCGCCGGTACCACTCGGCGAACACCAGCCCCATGACGACGTTGCCGACGAACGCGCCCCACCCCTGGTAGAGGTGGTAGCTGCCGCGCAGGAGGGCGCTCGTGACGACGACGGCCGGCGCGCCCCAGCGCAGCTCGCGTAGGCGCTCCAGGAGGTAGGCGACGGCGACGACCTCCTCCAGGAGCGCGTTCTGCAGGGCCGCGAGCACGAGGACCGGGACCGTCCACCACGCCGCGTCCAGCGCCGCCGCCTGCACCTCGACCGTGAGGCCCAGGGCCCGGCCCACGGCGTAGAGCAGCAGGCCGGGCAGGCCGATGACCGCCGCGAGCCCGACCCCGACCGCCAGGTCGCGGCCGGGCCGCGCGCGGTCGAGCCCGATGCGCCGCAGCGCGCTGCGCCCCGACGCCGAGAGCAGGTACAGGGCGAGGGCGACCGGCACGAGCGCGAACGCGATCGACAGGAGCTGCAGGGTGAGGTCCAGCCAGGGCCGCTCGGAGCGGCTGGCGTTGAGGGTGGCAGTCTGGGCGCCCAGCGCCTGCTCGCGCGTCAGCCGGTCGAGGAGCGTGACGACGGCGTAGACGCCGGACCGGCCCAGGGACAGCCCGAGGACGATCCAGACCTCGACGCCGAGCCGCCGGCGCCAGGCCCGCCCCCCGGGGGGCGGGGCGGCCGCCGGCGTCGTCCCCGGCGGGTGCGGCCCGGCGGCGGAGGCCCCCGCGCGCGGGGGGACGGGGGGTTCTGCCGCGCTCACCCGGCCGACGCTAGACGGCACGCCTGGGCGGCGCCTGGACGTCCGCCGGCCGCGCCCGAGCTCGGCTCCCCGAAGCGGCCCGGCGACGCGGCGCGAGGGGGCAGAGTGGGGACCTGTGACCAGGACGCCGACGACGCGGTCCGCCCCCGACGCCCGGGCCCGCCCCGTGGCGGGGACCCCCGACGACCTCGCGGTGGCGGTGCGGGGCGTCAGCCGCCGGTTCGGCGCGGTCGTGGCGCTGGACGACGTCCGGCTGGACGTCCACGAGGGCGAGGTCGTGGGCCTGCTGGGGCCGAACGGCGCCGGGAAGTCGACGCTCCTGTCGCTCGTCGCGGGCCTGCGCCGACCGGACGCCGGCACCGTGCGGCTGTGGGGCGAGGACCCCCGGACCCCGGGGGCCCGGGTGCGGCTGGGCTCGACCCCTCAGGAGACGGGCCTGCCGGAGGTGCTGCGGGTCGGCGAGGTGGTCGACCTCGTCGCCGGCCACTACCCCGACCCCATGCCGCGGGGGGAGGTCCTCGAGCGCTTCGGCCTCGTCGCGCTCGAGCGGCGCCAGACGGGCGGGCTGTCGGGCGGGCAGCGCCGGCGGCTCGCGGTCGCGCTGGCCCTCGTCGGCCGGCCCCGGCTGGTCCTGCTCGACGAGCCCAGCACCGGGCTCGACGTCGAGGGCCGGCACGTCCTCTGGGACGCGGTGCGCACCTACGCCGCCGAGGGGGCCACGGTCCTGCTGACGAGCCACTACCTGGAGGAGGTCGAGGCCCTGGCGCGCCGGGTCGTCGTCATCGACTCCGGCCGCGTCCTGGCCGACGACCGGCTCGCCGCCGTCCGCGACCTCGTCACCCTCCGGCGGCTCGTCCTCGCCCTGCCCGACGGGACGGACGGCGCCGTGCTGGCCGACCTCCCGGGCGTGCACGCCGTGCGGCCGCCCGGCGGGGAGGAGGGCCCGCGCTGGACGCTGCTCGCGGCGGACGCCGACGCGGCCGTGCGCGGCCTCGTGCGGGCGGAGGTGCCCTTCAGCGGGCTCGAGGTGCGCGGCGCCTCCCTCGAGGAGGCGTTCCTGGCGCTCACGGGCGCGGCGACGCCCGCCCCGCCGCCCTCGACCGGACCGACGACCGGAGGGACCGCCCGATGACCACCCCCGCCCGCGCCACCGCCGCCGGCCCCGCCGCCCCGCCCTCGCGCCCCTCCGGCCTCCCCGGCCCCGCCGGGCGCGCCGCGGCGCCGGGCCGCACCCGGCCGGCGCTCGCGCTCACCCTGCTCCACCTGCGCTTCCAGGTCCTGGAGACCCTGCGGGTGCCGGTCGCGGTGCTGGGGTTCCTGCTCTTCCCGTCCCTGTCCTACGCGTTCTTCGTGCTGCCGCAGGCGGCGGTGCGCACCGACCCGGCCGCCGCGACGGGTGCCACGGTCCAGCTCGCCGTCTTCGCCATCATGTCCACCTGCCTCTTCACCTTCGGCGCGGGCGTGGCCGAGGACCGCCAGAAGCCCTTCGACCCGTACCTGCGCACGCTGCCCGCGGGGGCCGGCCCGCGGCTGGGCGGGCGGGTGCTCAACGGCGTCCTGTGGAGCTACCTGTCCGTGCTGCCGCTCGTGCTGCTGGCCCTCGTGGCGACGGCGGCGAGGCTGTCCCCGGGGCGGGCGCTCCTCGCGGCGGGGCTCGTGCCGCTCGTGGCGGTGCCGTTCCTGCTGCTCGGGCTCGCCATCGGGTACCGGCTGACGGCGAAGGCCGCGCTGCCCGTCGTGCAGGCCACGCTGTTCCCGCTCGCCTTCGCCGGCGGCCTCTTCCTGCCGCCGCAGCTGTTCCCCGGCTGGCTCGACGCGCTCTCGCGGGCGCTGCCGTCCCGGGCGCTGCGGGACCTGGCGGTGCACCTCACCGGCGGCCCGGTCGCGCCCGGGACCACCGCGCCCGTGCTCCTGGCGTGGACGGCGCTGTTCGCCGCGCTCGCGGTCGCGGCCGTGCGCGCCGACGA
>NZ_RWJX01000077.1 GCF_004123805.1 Cellulomonas endophytica
TGCGGCGGGGACCGACCGGGCCGACGCCCCCCGCCGCCGCCGCGGCCGCGACCGCCTCGGCGGGCGGCCGGTGCGGGGCGCCGTCGCGCTCCATGGCGGCGACGTGGCGGGCGGCGGCCCGCTCCCGGCCGGCGGCCGTGCGCAGGGTGCCGACCCGCCAGATCACGGAGTACCGGTCCTGCCCGGACAGCGCGGCGAAGGCCGCGGTGGCGGCGGGGCTGGAGGCCAGCGCCACGGCGAGCTCGGGCGGGACCTGTGCGGTGCGCGGGCCGGCGTACGCCACCTCCCACCGCCCGTCGGCCTGCGCGGCGGCGACCTCCGCCAGCCCCCGCGGCCGCATCCGGCCCTCCGCGGTGAGCCGGGCGACGTACCCGACGTTGCGCGCGGACCAGAGGCTGCGCGGCCGTCGCGGCGTGAAGCGCTGCCGGTGCGTGCGGTCGTCCACCCGCTGCAGCTGCCCGTCGATCCAGCCGCCGCACAGAGCCTCGTCGAGCGCCTGCGCGTAGGTCAGGGACGTCGGCTCCGTGACCCCCTTCTTCGCGAGCACGAGCCACACGCCCCCGTGCGTCCCCTCGTGCGCGACGAGCCACGCGTGCCACGCCGCGACGTCGGGGAGCAGGAGCTCGGGGAGGTCGGCCACCCGGGCAGTCGAGCAGGTCGGCGGCACGGCCACAAGACCCGGCCCGTCCCCGGCGCGGGACGGCCCGGCGCGGGACGGCCCGGCGCGGGCGCCACGGCTAGCGCTGGGCGAGCAGGTCGCGACGGCGGAAGACGACGAGCCCGAGCGCCCCGGCGAGGACGGCCAGCGCCACCAGCAGCGCACCGCCGCGCTCGTCGACGCCGGTCGCGAGGGGCTCCGCGCCGATGTACCAGTCGTAGGGCGACAGGTGGCGGACCCATCCCGCGCCGTCGACGAGGGGCCCGACGTAGGCCAGCACGTAGCCCAGGACGGCGAGGGCCGCGCCCCCGGCGAGCGCGACCGCCCGCCGGCCCGTCGCCGCACCGAGTCCCAGCGCGACGGTGCCCAGCGCGCCGCCGAACAGCGCCAGCGCCAGGCCCGCGGCGGCGAGACGCCCGGGCGTGAGGTCCAGGTCGAGCGCGAGCGCGAGCACGCCGAGGACGACCACGACGGTCGTCGCGAGCGCCGCCGCCGCGAGCCACAGCAGGGCCAGCCGCTCGAGGTAGACGCGGCTGCGGGACACGGGCGCCGCGAGCTCGAGCTCGAGCGTGCCGTCCTCCTCCGCCCCGGCGACGAGCCCGGCGCCCAGCCCGATCGTGCACACGAGCGTGAGGACCGCCCCGAGCAGCGAGAACACGGTCGACGAGACGTACCCGGCCGCCGTCCCGAGGTCGTCGAAGCCGAGCGCGGTCACGACGTCGGCCGGGAGGTTCGCCAGCAGCGCGTCCGCCTTCGACCCGCCCACCGAGGGGTAGAACGAGGTGTAGAGGACGGTGACCGCGGCGAGGGACAGGCACCAGAGGGCGAGCGTCCGACGACGGGCGGCGAGCTCGCCCCCCAGCACCGTGCCGGCCGGCGCGGTCACGGCCGCACCCCCGCCGGCGGCCCCCCGACCGCCGCCGCCGGGGGCGTCCCGGCCGGCGTGGCACGGCCCCGGTACAGGTCGAGGAAGAGCTCCTCCAGCTCGCGGTCCTGCGCCGACCACCGCACCACCGTGCGCGGGGCGGCGGCCCGCAGGAGCGCGTCGGGCGTCCCGCGCAGCAGGCAGGTGAGGACGGCCCCCTCGACGACGACCTCCTCCACCCCGGGCAGGCCGGCGAACGCCGCGCGGTCCACGGGCGCGGCGAACTCGAGGCGGACGTGCTGCCCGGCCCGGGCCCGCAGCGCCCCGACGGCGTCGACGTCCACGACGAGCCCGGCCCGCACCATCGCCACCCGCCCGGCCACCTCCTCGACCTCGTCGAGGGCGTGCGAGGACAGCAGCACGGTGGCGCCGGCGTCGCGCGCCTCGCCGACGAGCAGCCGCAGCTCGCGCTGGAGGAGGGGGTCGAGGCCGCTCGTCGGCTCGTCGAGCACGAGCAGCTCGGGGGCCGGCGCGAACGCCTGGACGATCCCGACCTTCTGGCGGTTGCCCTTGGACAGCGTGCCGAGGGGGCGGCGCAGGTCGAGGCCGAAGCGTTCGGCGAGGGCGGGCACGCGGGCGGCGGTGCCGTCGCCGCGCAGGGCGGCCAGGTGCCCGAGGTGGCGCCCCGCCGTCACGCGCGGCGGGAGCGCCAGCTCGCCGGGCAGGTAGCCGATGCGGGCGCGCAGGGCGGCGCCGCCCTCCTGCGGGGAGCGCCCGAGCACCTCGACGGAGCCGGCGGTGGGACGCAGGAGGTCCAGCAGGACCCGCAGCGTGGTCGACTTGCCCGCGCCGTTCGGGCCCAGGAGGCCGAGCACCTCGCCGCGGCGGACGTCGAGGTCCAGCCCGTGCAGCGCGCGGGTGCGCCCGTAGTCCTTGACCAGCCCGCGCACGCGGACGGCGGCGTCCATGCCCCCACGCTAGGACGCCGGACGCGCCGGCGGGAGGGGCCCCCGGTCCCGCTCGCGGGCGGCTCTCAGCGGGTCGCGTCGACGGGCGCCACGGCTTCCTGGCGCCGCACCGCCGACGCGCGCAGCAGCAGGGTCCCGAGGAAGCCGACGAGCAGCGCGACGAGGACGCCGAGGTTGGCGTAGGCCCACGCGCCCTCCCGGCCGCCGAGGGGCCCGAGGAGGTACCCCTGCCACTGCAGCCAGCCCGCGTAGCCGTTGGTCACGAGGCCCCAGCCGACGAGCGACCCGACGACGAGGAGCGCCATCGGCACGGGCGGCACGTCGCCGTAGCGGCCCCCCGGGCGGTAGAGGTCGGCCTCGTCGTAGGGGCGCCGGCGCAGCAGGACGTCGGCCAGCATGATCCCGCACCAGGCGGCGACCGGGACGCCGAGGGTGATGAGGAAGCCCTGGAAGATGCCGAAGAAGTCGCCGCCGCCGAAGACGATGTAGACCGTCCCGAGGACCATGACGACGCCGTCGATGCCGGCGGCGACGGGGCGGCGCACGGGCAGCCCGGTGGCGACGAGCGCCAGGCCCGAGGAGTACAGGTCGAGCACCGCGCCGCCGACGAGCCCCAGGACCGCCACCAGCACGAACGGCAAGAGGTACCAGGTCGGCAGGACCGCCGCGAGGGCGCCGATGGGGTCGGAGGAGATGCCGGACCGCAGCCCCTCGTCGGACCCGGCGAGGAGCAGCCCGAACAGGACGAGGGCGAGCGGCGCCAGGGACGCGCCGACGGTCGTCCACGCGACGACGCCGGTCCCGGACGAGTGGCGCGGCAGGTAGCGCGAGTAGTCCGCCGCCATGTTCACCCAGCCGAGGCCGAAGCCCGTCATCATGAAGACGAGCCCTCCGACGAAGGCCTGCCCCGAGCCCGCGGGCACGGCGGCGACGGCGCCGAGGTCCACGGAGTCGAGCACGAGCAGGACGTAGCCGACGGTGAGGACGGCGGTCACCACGGTGATGACGGTCTGCAGCCGCATGATGAGGTCGAAGCCGAAGACGCCCCCCGCCACGACGAGCGCCGCGACGACGAGCAGCGCGACGACCTTCGTCCCCGTGCCGCCGCCGACGCCGAGGCGGTCGAGCACCGTGGCCGTCGCGAGCGTGGCCAGGGACACCAGCACGGTCTCCCAGCCGACGGTGAGCAGCCACGACAGGCCGGAGGCGACGCGGTTGCCCCGGACGCCGAGGGCGGCGCGGCTCAGCACCATGGTCGGGGCCGACCCCCGTTTGCCCGCGAGCGAGATGAACCCGCAGAGCGCGAACGAGAACACGATCCCCACCACCGCGGCGATGCTCGCCTGCGCGACCGAGATGCCGAAGTCGAGCAGCCAGGCGCCGTAGGAGAGCCCGAGGACGGAGACGTTGGCGGCGAACCAGGGCCAGAAGAGGTCGCGCGGGCGCCCCTTGCGGTCGGCGTCGGCGATCACGTCGATGCCGTGCGTCTCGACCTGCAGCGGCGTGCCGGTCTGCGGCCCGACGGGTGTGCTCATGGACGTCCTCCTCGCGACGGGTCGACCGTAGGGCGGCCCACCCGGCGGGGCAACGTCGCGCCGGTGGCCCGAGCGGTGCGCGTCCGGTCGTTCCGGTGCGTAAAAACCGACCGCACGGTCGGTGGTGGGAGCGGTTCCATTACGATCCGGTCACGGCCTGCCGGAGCCCTCGACGCGCTGGCCTGCGGGAACACCCTTACCAGGGCGCGGCTCGACCTGCGTCGTCCGGTGACGACCGTTGACACGGGTGTCCCGGGCCCCCACGATCTGCCACGCATGGGAACGCTCCTACGACAAGTGGAAGCGCTCCTACAGGCAGCACCAGGAGCCGGCAGGGTGGCCGGCACGGACGAGGGAGTCACAGTGCGGACGAACAGCAGGACGTGGGCAGTCGTCGCCGGGACCGCGAGCCTCGCGCTCGGCCTGGCGGCGTGCGGGAGCGGCGACGCCGGTGACGGCGACAGCAGCGGCGGGACCGCGGAGGGCGGCGACGTCACGCTGACGGTCGCGACCTTCAACGAGTTCGGCTACGACGAGCTGCTCGAGGAGTACGAGAGCCTCAACCCGAACGTCACCATCGAGCACAAGCGGGCGGCGACGAGCGACGAGGCGCGCGACAACCTCAACACGCGCCTCGCGGCGGGCTCCGGCCTGTCCGACATCGAGGCGGTCGAGATGGACTGGCTGCCCGAGCTTCGCCAGTACGCCGACCGCTTCGTCGACCTGGAGGACCCCGAGGTCGAGGGCCGCTGGTTCGACTGGAAGGAGGCCCCGGCCCGCTCCGAGGACGGCACGCTCTTCGCCTACGGCACGGACACCGGGCCCGAGGCCGTCTGCTACCGCTCCGACCTCTTCGCGAAGGCGGGCCTCCCGACCGACCGTGCCGAGGTGGCCACGCTCCTCGAGGGCGACTGGGACCGCTACTTCGAGGTCGGGAAGCAGTTCCACGACGCGACCGGGATCCCCTGGTACGACTCGGCCGCCGCCACGTACCAGGGCATGGTGAACCAGCTCGAGTCCGCGTACGAGGACCCCGAGACGGGTGAGCCCATCCCGCTCGAGGAGAACGAGCAGGTCAAGGAGCTGTTCGAGACGGTCCTGACCGCCTCGACGACGGACGACCTGTCGGCGCACTTCCAGCAGTGGCAGCCGGACTGGCGCGAGGCCTTCCAGAGCGACGGCTTCGCCACCATGCTCTGCCCGGGCTGGATGCTCGGCATCATCGCGGGCAACGCCGAGGGCGTCGAGGGCTGGGACGTCGCGGACGTCTTCCCCGGCGGCGGCGGCAACTGGGGCGGCTCGTACCTCACCGTGCCCGAGCAGGGCGAGAACATCGAGGCGGCCAAGGCCCTCGCGAAGTGGCTGACGGCCCCCGAGCAGCAGGTGAAGGCGTTCCTCTCCAAGGGCACGTTCCCGAGCCAGGTCGACGCGCAGGACGACGAGGAGCTGCTGGCCTCGACGCACGAGTTCTTCAACGACGCGCCGTGGGGCGAGATCCTCGTCAACCGTGCCGCCGCGATCGACGTGACGCCGTTCAAGGGTGCCGCGTGGTTCCCGATCCACCAGACGATCGTCGACGGCATGACCCGTGTGGACGTCGCCCGCACGGACGACATCGACAGCTCCTGGGAGAAGTCGCTCCAGGCGTACTCCGAGCTCGGCCTGAGCTGACCGGCCGGCCGGCCACGGGTCCGACGACCCGGGGCCGGCCCCGTCCGGGTGCCGCGCCCCTCGTGCGCGCGGCACCGGTGCCCCTGTCCGTCGTCCGTCCCTCGAGAGGACCGTCGCCATGGCTGCGACCACCGTCGAACCGCCGCGCACCCCGGTGCGCGAGCCCGAGCGCGTCCCGCGGCGCGTGGGGTTCAGCCAGACGCTCGGGCGTCTGGACGTCAAGCTCTCCCCGTACCTCTACATCTCCCCGTTCTTCCTGCTCTTCGCCGTCGTCGGCCTCTTCCCGCTGGCCTACACCGCCTGGGTCTCGGTGCACGACTGGCACCTCCTCGGCGGGCAGGGCGACTTCGTCGGGATCCAGAACTACGTCGACGTGGTCCAGCAGCCCCGGTTCCTCACCGCGCTGCGCAACACCTTCAGCATCTTCCTGCTGTCCTCGGTGCCGCAGGTCATCGCCGCGATCCTCATCGCCGCGGTCCTCGACGCGAACCTGCGGGCCCGGACGTTCTGGCGGATGGGCGTGCTCCTGCCCTACGTCGTCGCCCCCGTCGCTGTCTCCCTCATCTTCTCCAAGGTGTTCGCCGACGGCGCGGGCGTCATCAACGAGATGCTCGGCCTCGTCGGGGTCGACCCCGTGCGCTGGCACGCCGACACGCTGGCCAGCCACGTCGCCATCTCCTCGATGGTGAACTTCCGCTGGACGGGCTACAACGCCCTCATCTTCCTCGCCGCGATGCAGGCCATCCCGCGCGACCTCTACGAGGCCGCGGTGATCGACGGCGCCAGCCGCGTGCGGCAGTTCTTCTCCGTCACGGTCCCGATGCTCCGGCCGACGATCATCTTCATCGTCATCACCGCGACCATCGGCGGGCTCCAGATCTTCGACGAGCCGCGGATGTTCGACCAGTTCGGCCTCGGCGGCGCGGACCGCCAGTGGATGACCGTGACGATGTACCTCTACGAGCTGGGCTGGGGCGCGCAGAAGAGCTTCGGCCGCGCGGCCGCGGTCGCCTGGATCCTGTTCCTCATCATCGTCGCCATCGGCGTCGTGAACTTCGCCCTCAGCCGCCGGATCTCCTCGACCGGCCCGTCCAAGGGAGGCCGGCGATGACCTCGGTCCCGATGATCGCCCAGACCGCCGGCGCAGGCGCGGCCCGTGCGGCCGCCCGCCGCCGCCGCGTCCACCCCGGGGTCGCCAACCGCCGCCCCGGCGTCGTCACCTACGTGGTGCTCGGCCTCGTGCTGCTGCTGTCGGTCGCGCCGCTGTACTACGCCTTCCTGCTGGCCTCGACGGACGCGGGCACCATCGCCCGCAACCCCATCCCGTCGCTCATCCCGGACACGCAGCTGTTCGCGAACATCGGGCGCGTCCTCGGGTCGGACATCCGGTTCTGGGAGGCGCTGGGCAACAGCCTCGTCATCTCGGGCGTCACCGCGCTGTCCGTCGTCGCGTTCTCGACGCTGGCCGGCTTCTCCTTCGCCAAGCTGCGCTTCCGGGGCCGTGGCCCGCTCCTCGTCTTCGTCATCGCGACGATGGCCGTGCCGAGCCAGCTCGGGATCGTGCCGCTGTTCATCGTCATGGCGAAGCTCGACTGGGTGGGACAGCTCCAGGCGGTCATCGTGCCCGGCATGGTCACGGCCTTCGGCGTCTTCTGGATGACGCAGTACCTCGAGGAGGCGCTGCCGTACGAGCTCGTGGAGGCGGCGCGCGTCGACGGCTGCTCCATGATCCGGACCTTCTGGCACGTGGCGATGCCCGCCGCACGGCCGGCGGCCGCCATGCTGGCCCTCTTCACCTTCGTCGGGTCGTGGACGAACTTCTTCTGGCCGTTCATCGTGCTCGGCTCGACGAACCCGACGCTGCCCGTGGCGGTCCAGCTGCTCCAGGCGTCGTACTTCAAGGACTACTCCCTCATCATGGCGGGAGTGCTGGCGGCCACCGCGCCGCTGGTCGTCGTGTTCGCCGTCGCCGGCAGGCAGCTCGTCTCCGGCATCATGCAAGGAGCCGTCAAGGGATGACCACCACCGAGCCCGCACCCCGGGTCCTGGGTGCGCCGCGGCGCACCGCCCCCTTCACCGGTGCCCCCCTGACGGGGCCGCAGCCGCGCAGCACCGACGAGCTGCGCTTCCCCCCGACCTTCCTGTGGGGCGCCGCGACGGCCGCCTACCAGATCGAGGGCGCCGCCCACGAGGACGGTCGCCGCGACTCCGTGTGGGACGCGTTCGCCCGGGTCCCGGGCGCCGTCCTCGACGGCCACGACGGCGAGGTCGCCTGCGACCACTACCACCGGTACCGCGACGACGTGGCCCTCATGGCCGAGCTGGGGCTCGGGTCGTACCGGTTCTCCACCTCCTGGGCGCGCGTGCGCCCCGACGGCGGGCCGGTCAACCGCGCCGGGCTGGACTTCTACCAGCGCCTCGTCGACGAGCTGCTCGGCCACGGCATCACGCCCTGGCTGACGCTGTACCACTGGGACCTGCCGCAGGCCCTCGAGGAGCGGGGCGGCTGGGCCTCGCGCGACACCGCGGAGCGCTTCGCGGAGTACGCGCTGGACGTCCACGCGGCCCTCGGCGACCGCGTCACCCACTGGACGACGCTCAACGAGCCGTGGTGCGCCGCGTTCCTCGGCTACGCGGCGGGCGTCCACGCGCCGGGCCGGCAGGAGCCGGAGGCCGCGCTCGCCGCCGCCCACCACCTGCTCCTGGGCCACGGCCTGGCCGTGCAGGCCCTGCGCGAGGCCGACCCGGACCTCTCGCTCGGCATCACGCTGAACTTCACGGTGCCGGACCCGCTCGACCCGGCGGACCCGCGCGACGTGGACGCCGCGCGCGTGGTCGACGGGCAGTTCAACCGGATCTTCCTCGACCCGCTGCTGGGGCGCGGCTACCCGGAGGACGTCCTCGACGACCTCGCGGGCGCCGGCCTGCGGGACGCGCTCCTCGACCGGGTGGCCGACGGCGACCTGGCGACGATCGCCACGCCGATCGACGTGCTCGGCGTGAACTACTACCACGGCGAGGCGATCAGCCACCGGGCACCGGAGCGGACGCTGCAGTCCGACGCCCCGGTGGGCCGGGCCGTCTCGAGCCCGTACGTGGCGGCGGCGGGGGCGCACTCCGTGCCCCGCGGGCTGCCCGTGACGGACATGGACTGGGAGATCCAGCCCGAGGGGCTGCACCGCCTCCTCGTCCGGCTGCACGAGGACTACACCGGCCCCGCCGGCGTGGCGCTCTACGTGACGGAGAACGGCTGCGCCTTCGACGACGTGCCTGAGGCGGACGGCTCCGTGCAGGACACGGACCGCCTCGACTTCTTCGACGGGCACCTGCGCGCGGTCCACGCGGCCGTCGAGGACGGCGCCGACGTGCGCGGCTACTTCGCGTGGTCGCTGCTCGACAACTACGAGTGGGCCTGGGGCTACCACAAGCGGTTCGGGCTCGTCCGGGTCGACTACGACACCCAGGTCCGCACGGTGAAGTCCAGCGGGCGCTGGTACGCGCAGGTCGCCCGCGCCGACGCAGTACCCTCGCGGTCCGGGGACTGATGGCGGGCCTGACGTCCCCGGACGTCCTGGCCCAGCCACCGGCGAGGAGCGACATGACGGCGTCACCGACGGGAGCCGGCACGACCCTGCGGGTCCGTGCCCACCTGCCCACGCTGGAGGAGGTCGCCGAGCTCGCCGGCGTCTCGCGCTCGACGGCCTCCCGCGCGATCAACGGCGGCCTCAAGGTCAGCCCGGAGGCGCAGGCAGCCGTCGACGGGGCCGTCGCCACGCTGGGGTACGCGCCCAACCGCGCGGCGCGGTCCCTCGTGACGCGGCGCACGGACTCCGTCGCCCTCGTCATCCCCGAGCCCGACGAGCGGGTGCTGTCCGACCCGTTCTTCGCGGCGGCGCTGCGCGGGCTCACGGCGGCGCTCGAGCCGTCCGACGTGCAGCTCGTGCTCGTCATCGCGCACGCGGAGGGGGACCGGCACCGCGCCGCGCGGTACCTGCGCAACGGGCACGTCGACGGGGTGGTCGTCGTCTCGCACCACAGCTCCGACGAGCTCGACGCCAGCGTCGCCCGTGCCGGCCTGCCCGCGGTCTTCATCGGCCGGCCCTGGTCGACGACCGTCGGCCTGCGCTACGTCGACGTGGACAACGTGCGGGGCGGGCGGATGGCCGCCGAGCACCTGCGCGCGTCCGGCCGCCGGCGCCTGGCGACGATCGCCGGCCCCGCGGACATGACGGCCGGAGTCGACCGGCTGCGGGGCTGGCGCGAGGGCCTGGCCGCCGGCGGCGTGGCCGACGACCTGGTCGAGATCGCGGACTTCACGCCCCAGGGGGCCGCCGCCGCCACCGCGCGGCTGCTCGACCGCGCCCCGGACGTCGACGGGCTCTTCGTCGCCTCCGACACGATGGCCGCGGCGGCGCTGACGGTCCTGGCCGAGCGCGGCCGGCGGGTGCCGCAGGACGTGGCGGTCGTCGGCTACGACGACCTGTCGGTGGCCACCGCGGTGACGCCCGCGCTCACCACCCTGTCGAACCCGGCCGTCGCGATGGCGCGCACGGCGGGGGAGCTCCTGCTGGCCCAGATCGCACGCGGCGTGCACGACGAGGAGCCGGTGATCTTCGCCCCCGAGCTCGTGGTCCGCGACTCCGCCTGACGGCCGCCCTGAGCGCCGGCCCGAGGGGTCGGGGCGTCTCGTCGCGCGGGTGCGGCGGCGCCGGGGCTAGCGTCGGGACGACGGCCCGTCCGACACCGCCCCGGCCCCCGGGGCCCGGCGGCCGGTGGGGAGGCACCAGTGACCGGACCCGACGAGGAGACCGTCCACGGCAGCACGATGTCGGCCGCCGAGCCGTCGCACGCCACGGCGAAGGCGACGGAGGGGGCCGAGGGCGAGCCCGAGGCCGAGGGCACGCCGCGCGCCGGCGAGGTCCGCGAGGAGCCCGGTCCCGGCGCGGTGCACGACGGCCACGTGAGCTACCTCGCTCCCTGAGGGCGCCGGCGGCGGTCGACGGGGGTCCACGGGGACCCGCGGCCGCCCGGCCTCCGACGCAGCAGGGCCCCCGCACGCCTGGCGTGCGGGGGCCCTGCGTCGTCGTCGGCGGTCAGCCCTTGACGGACCCCGCGAGGAGGCCGCGGACGAAGAACCGCTGGAGCGACAGGAACACGATGAGCGGCACGACCATCGAGATGAACGCGCCCGCGGAGAGCAGGTGCCACTGCGAGCCGCGCGAGCCGGCGAGCTCGGCGACGCGCACGGTCAGCGGCGCGACGTCCGTGCTGCCGCCGGCGAAGGTGAGCGAGACGAGCAGGTCGTTCCACACCCAGAGGAACTGGAAGATCGCGAAGGAGGCGATCGCCGGGGTGAGGAGCGGGAGCAGCACCTGGAAGAAGATCTTCACGTGGCCGGCGCCGTCCATGCGGGCGGCCTCGACCAGCGAGGGCGGCACGTCCTTCATGAAGTTGTGCAGCAGGAAGATCGCCAGGGGCAGCGCGAACATCGAGTGCGAGAGCCACACCGTCCAGAAGGACCCGGCCAGGCCCCAGTCGACGTACCGGCTCAGCAGCGGGATGAGCGTGACCTGGATCGGCACGACCTGGAGGGCGAAGACGGCGACGAAGAGGATGTCGCGGCCCCGGAACTCGATCCACGCGAAGGCGTAGGCGGCGAGCAGCGCGAGGGAGATCGGGATGACCACCGCGGGCAGGGTGATGACGACGGAGTTGACGAAGTACGTCGCGAAGCCCGTGGAGGACCCGAACAGCGCCTGGGTGTAGTTCTCCAGGGTCACCGCGGGGTTCGTCGGGAAGGTCCACCAGCCCGAGCCCCGGATCTCCTGCTGGGGCCGGAACGAGGTGACCAGCAGGCCGAAGGTGGGGATGGTCCACAGGACCGCGAGGATGATCGCGATGCCGGAGGCCCACGGGGAGCTGAGCCGCCCGGCGGCGGCGATGGCGCGCTTCTCCGCACGGGACAGCTTCCTGCCCCCCAGGCCCGGGGCCTTCCCGCCGCCGGCCTCGCCGGCCTCGGGCGTCACGAAGGACTGCGGCGGCAGCGGTGTCGTCGTCATCGGATGTCCTCGGAGAGTCGCAGCTGGCGGACGTTGTAGACGATGAGCGGGATCACGAGCACGAAGAGGATGACCGCGAGCGCGGCGCCGAGCCCGAGGTTCGAGATGCGGAAGCTCTGGTTGTAGAACTCGTTCGCCACGACGGAGGTGCCGAAGTTGCCGCCCGTCATCGTCCGGACGATGTCGAAGACCTTCAGGGTGCCCATGGCGATCGTCGTGACGACGACGACGAGCGCGGGCCGGATGCTCGGCACGGTGATGTACCGGAACATGCCGACGCCGTGCAGCCCGTCGAGGCGCGCGGCCTCGATGATGTCGTCGGGGATGGCCTTGATCGCGGCCGACAGCACCGTCATCGCGAAGCCGGCCTGGATCCAGATCATCACGGCGATGAGGAAGAAGTTGTTGAAGGGCTGGTTCAGCAGGAACTGCTGCGGCTCGATCCCGAGCCAGACCAGCAGCTGGTTGAGCAGGCCGATCTGCGCGACGCCCTGCTGGTCCGGGCGGTACTCGTACACGAACTTCCAGATGATGCCCGCGCCGACCATGGAGATGGCCATGGGGAGGAAGACGAGGGTCTTCGCGAACTGCTCGAACCGGGTCCGGTCGACGAGCACCGCGTAGACGAGGCCGACGAAGGTGGCCAGGAGCGGCACGAGGACCACCCAGAGCAGGGTGTTGCGCAGGACGACCTGGAACGCGTCCTGCGTGAAGGCGGCGACGTAGTTGTCCAGGCCGACGGGGTTGCTGCTCGTGCGGTCGTAGAAGGAGTCGCGGATGGTGCGCAGGCCGGGGTAGACGAGGCCGAACGCGATGGCGGCCATCGCGGGCCCGACGAACGCGACGACGACGACCCACTGCGGCACCCGCTTCACGCGGTCGACGCCGAGCAGGATGACGGCCATCACGAGGACGAACAGCCCGATCGCGACGAGCATGAGGACGAGCTTCTCCGCCGTGGTGTCGGCGTTCACCAACCAGTCCATGGGGTCCTCTCCGATGAGGGTGCGAGGTGGGGTCGCGGCGGACGCGGGGGCCGCGCCGGGGACGACGAGCGCCCCCGCGGGACCGGTGGGGTCCCGCGGGGGCGCGTGCCGTCAGGAGGCGGGCCAGGCGGCCTCGATGTCCGCCAGGACCTGGTCGTCGGCCTTGTCGTTCGCGATCCACGCCGTCAGCTCGGTCCAGAAGGCGCCGGTGCCGACCGCACCCGGCATCTGGTCGGAGCCGTCGAAGCGGAACGTGTAGCTCTCGTCGGTCAGCAGGTCGAAGGAGAGCTGGTCGATCGGCGACTGCAGGAGCTCGGGGTCCAGGCCGCTGTTCGCGGAGATCCAGCCCTGGCCCGTGACCTCGGCCTTGGCGTTCGCCCACTCCGGGCTCGAGAGGTAGGCGTGGAAGGCCGCGACCTCGGGACGGTCGGCGAACGCCGTGACGAACTCGCCACCGCCGAGCAGGGGCTTGTCGTCCTCGGACTCGCCCGGCAGGTAGAAGGCGAAGACGTCGCCGTCCTCGGCCACCGTCACGCCCTCGCCCCAGTTGGCCTGGTAGAAGTTCGCCGCGCGGTGCATCCAGCAGGTGCCGTCGAGGATGGGCAGACCGGCGTCGACCCACTCCGTCGAGGCGATCGAGGTGACGTCACCCAGGCCGCCGTTGACGAACTCCGGGTTCTTGAGGATCTCGCCCGCCGTGCCCAGCGCCTCGACGATCTGCGGGTCGTCGAAGGGGATCTCGTGGTTGACCCACTGGTCGTAGACCTCGGGGCCGGCGGTGCGGAGCACGACGTCCTCGAGGAAGTCCGTGGCCGGCCAGCCCGTGGCCTCGCCCGAGCCGATGCCGGCGCACCACGGGATGCCGCCGTCCTCGACGATCTGCTCGGACAGGGAGATGAGGTCGTCCCACGTCGTCGGGATCTCGTAGCCGGCGCTCTCGAACGCCGACGGGGAGTACCAGACGAAGGACTTCACGTTGGCGCCGAGCGGCGTCGCGTAGAGCGTGCCGTCGACCGTGCCGTAGTTGACCCAGCCCTCGGTGTAGTACTCGTTCGCGTTGGCGACGACGCCCTCCGGCGCCGGCACGACGGAGTCGGGGAAGTCCGCGACGATGGACTTCAGGAAGCCCGGCTGCGGGATGTACGCGATGTCCGGCGGGTTGCCGGCGCGCAGCCGGACGGGCAGCTGCGCCTCGAACTCGCGGGAGCCCTCGTACTCGATCGTCGCGCCCGTGCACTCCTCGAAGGGGATGTACGAGTCCGTCTGCTGCTTCGCCTCGGGCTCGACGATCGAGGCGTAGACCGAGACGGTCTTGCCCGACAGGTCGCCGTACTCCTCGTAGGCGGCGCAGTCGACGTCGGCGGCCGCGTCGCCACCGCCGTCGCCGCCGCCCTCGTCGCCTCCTCCGGAGCAGGCCGAGAGGGCCAGGGCGAGCCCGAGGCCTCCGGCGAGTGCCGCTCGGGTGCGGCGGGTGCGCGTGCTGGACATCCAGACCTCCACGTCGTCGTGTGTGACCCGCACCTCAGCGGTGCGGGACGTCGCGACGATGCAAGCGCTTACATGGCCGGAGCGCAAGCGGGTCGCGGCGCGATCCGCGTAACGATTGCGTCACGAGTGGGAGCGCTGCCATGCAGGAAGGCGCTCTCCCCGCGCACGGAGCCGCCCGCCGGGGCCGCAGGGGCAGGAGCAGCGGCTCCACCGACCCGGGCCGGTGGTGCGGTCGAGGTCCGCACGACGAGCTGCGTGGGGTGGACGACCTCCGCCGGCACGGACGTGCCCGCGAGGAGGTCGAGGAGCATCCGGGCGGCCGTCGCGCCCTGGCCGAGCGCGTCCTGGGCCATCGTCGTCAGCCCGGCGAGCTCGCCGAGGTCGTGGCCGTCGATGCCGACCACGGACAGGTCCTCCGGGACGCGCCGGCCGAGGTCCCGCGCGGCGAGCACGACCCCCATCGCCATCTCGTCTGAGGCCGCGAGGACGGCGGTGACGTCGGGCCGGCGGTCGAGCAGGCGGCCGAGCGCGGCCCGCGCGCCGGCCACCTCGAAGTGCCCGTGCTCGACGAGGTCCGGGCCCGCCTCCAGTCCCGCGGCGAGCAGCGTCCGCCGCCACCCCTCCGTGCGGAGGGCGGGCGGCGACCACGGCGCGGCGTCGGGCTCGCCCGTGACGAGCCCGACCGTGCGGTGCCCGAGCCCGACGAGGTGCTCCGTGGCGGCCACCGCGGTGGCGAGGTCGTCGATGTGGACCACGACCTGGCCGGGCGCCCCCGTCCCGACGAAGACGAGCGGGCGGCCGAGCGCCACGAGCGTGGCGACCTCCGCGTCCTCGAGGGGGAGCCCGACGACGAGGACGCCGTCGACCCGGTGCCGCAGCACGCCGGGGTCGACCCGCCGGCGCGGCCTCTCGTCCGCCGACGTGTAGAGCAGGGCGTCGAAGCCCTGCCGCCGCAGCGCCCGCTCGGCCCCCTCGATGACGTTGGCGAAGAACCAGTGCTGCACCCGGGGCGTCAGCAGCCCGATGGTGCGCGTGCGCCCGGAGGCGAGGCTGGCGGCCGAGGGCGAGGGGACGTAGCCCAGCGCGGTCGCCGCCGCGAGGACCCGGGCCCGGGTGGCGTCGGAGACGTTCGGCAGCCCGCGGAGGGCGCGCGAGACCGTCGCCGTGGAGACGCCGGCGGCGCGGGCAACCTCGTCGATGCCGTGGGCCATGATGCGGCGCATCATGCACCCCCGCCGTGGGCCGTGCCAGGGCGTCGTCGGGTGCGTCGTCCCGGTCGCCGGTCGCCCGTGCGGGCCCGGCGCCGACCTGTGACCTTGCTGTGACCGCTCCGTGACCAGCGAACGCGGGACACCCGTCCCGTCACCGAGCGCCACGAGGACGCCGCCGACCCCGGCCGACGTCGGCCGGGGTCGCGTGCACCGCCCGGTGCCGGGCTCAGCAGGTGGCGAGCAGCATCGGGACGAGCGCCTCGTTCAGGTCGTACAGGGCCGCCGGGTCGGCGGTGAGGTTGCGCCCCGTCACCCCGAACGCGACCTGCCGTGCGCCGTCGGCGGAGGTCACCGAGAAGCTCAGGGTGCCGAAGCTGGCGCCGTCGTGGCCGTACAGCCAGGCCGGCGGCTCGCCGGGGGCCACGCACGGGTCCGGCAGGCGGTAGACGCCGAGCCCGTACTCGAGCCCGTCCGTGCTGCGGGGCCGGACCATCTCCGCGACGGTCCCCGGCGCCACGAGGCGTCCGGTCACCAGGGCCGAGCTGAAGGCGGCGAGGTCCTTCGTCGTGCTCGTCACGGCCCCGGCCGCGCCGAAGACGTCCGGGTCGAAGCCCGTGAGCGGGATCCAGCCGCCGTACCCCTCCCCGAACCAGCCGGACTCCGAGAGGAAGGCCCCCGGCGTCGGGGCCTCGTCGGGGAGGTCCGTGCGGAGCATCCGCGCCGGCCAGGTCACGCCCGAGCGCAGCAGGCGGTCCAGGTCCCGGCCCGTCTGCTGCTCGAGCATCATGCCGAGCACGACGTACCCGGCGTTGGAGTAGACGAACCGCTCGCCGGGTGCGCCCGTCCACGGGGTCGCCAGCGCCGCGGCCACGTGGTCCGCGCCCGTGTAGTCCTGGCCGGCCGCGGCGAGGAACTCCGCGATGCTCGTCGGGTCGCTGATGCGGCCCGCGAGGAGCACGTCCGTGCCGGTGGGCATGCCGGAGGTGTGGCTCAGCAGGTGCTCCACGGTGATGCCGGGGTGCCCCGGGAGCAGGCCGGGCAGCACGTCGTCGACCGTCGTGCCGAGGGCCCACGTGCCCTGCTCGACCTGCTGCATCACGAGGGTGGCGACCATCGGCTTCGTGTTGCTCGCGACGCGGAAGGCGTCGTGGCTGCGTGCCGGTGCGGTGCCGCCGCGCTCCCGGGTCCCCGCGGCGCCGGCCCAGGACAGCGCGGGCGTCTCCACCCGGCCGACGACCCCGACGGCGCCGTCGGCGACGAGCCCCTCGAGCGCGGCGTCGAGCACGGCGCCGGGCGTGACAGGCCCGGCGGGCCCGGCGGGGCCGGCAGGGCCGGCAGGGCCGGCAGGGGCGGCCGGGGTGCCGGACGCGGCGGGACCGGTGGGCGCGGCCTGCCGGGCGG
>NZ_RWJX01000078.1 GCF_004123805.1 Cellulomonas endophytica
CCCACCGTCACCCGGACGGGTGGCCCACCGGATCCCCCCGCGGGTCGAGATCGGCCCGGACCTGGGCGATCGCCGGTCCGTCCCGAGGACGACGGCCCGGGGGAGCCCCGCACGGGCGGCTCCGTCCCGGGGCGGAGGCCCGCCGACGCGCGGGGCTCAGGCGTCGATGCGGTCGGGGCGCGTGTAGACCGTGAGCCGGTCGCCGCGCGAGAAGCCGACGAGGGTGAGCCCGGCGCGCTCGGCCAGCTCCACCGCGAGCCCCGAGGGCGCGCCGACGGCCGCGAGAGCGGGCACCCCCGCCATGACGGCCTTCTGGACGAGCTCGAACGAGGCGCGGCCCGAGACCTGGAGGACGGTGCCGCGCGCCGGGAGCCGACCGTCGAGCAGCGCCCGGCCGAGCACCTTGTCGACCGCGTTGTGGCGGCCGACGTCCTCGCGCACGAGCACCGCGTCCCCGACGGCGGTGAAGAGCCCCGCCGCGTGCACCCCGCCCGTGCGCTCGAACACGGGCTGCGCGGCCCGCAGCGCCTCGGGCAGCCCGGCGAGGACGCGCGGGTCGAGCACGACCCCGTCCCCGCCGACGTCGAACGCGGACGAGACCTCGACGTCGTCGATGGCCGTGAGCCCGCAGACGCCGCACGCGCTCGTCGTGTAGGTCCGCCGCTCGCGCCCGAGGGCGCGGACCGCGGCGTCGGGCGCGAGGGAGGCCTCGACGACGTTGTACGTCTGCCGGCCCTCGGCGTCGGTCCCGACGCAGTACCGCAGCGCGAGCAGGTCCTCGCGCGCCCGCAGCACCCCCTCGGACAGCAGGAACCCGGCGACGAGGTCGAAGTCCTCCCCGGGCGTCCGCATCGTGACGCTGTGGGAGCGGCCGGCCGCCCGGATCTCCAGGGGCTCCTCCGCCGCCAGCGCCTGCTCGCGCTCGCGGCGGACGACCCCGTCGGGGCCGACGGCGAGGACCACCGCGCGCCGCCGCGAGACGACGCGGCTCACGGGGCGGCCCGTCGGGCCGGCAGGGTGCGCAGGGTCATCGGTGACCTCCCGTCGTGGCGGGGCGCGGCCTGCCCGGCTGCGCGCCGCACCGGCGCCGACGGCCCGGTGCGCGGCGCCGGTCGACGCCCGCCCCGGCGATCGTAGGACGGGGACCTAGGATCGGGGCACCTCACGGACGGAGCGACGATGACCGGACGGGACGGCGACGCCGAGCGCCGGGCGCACGACGTCGACGACGCCACCCTCTCGGGGCTGCGGACGGGGCCGCCCGCCGACCACGCGGCCGGCCTGCCGGCGGTCGGGCACGCGCTGCGGATCGCCGTGCGGCAGATGGGACCCGTGCGGACGGCGCGCACGCTGGCCCGGGTCAACCAGGCGCACGGCTTCGACTGCCCCGGGTGCGCCTGGCCCGAGCCGGGCCACCGCGGTCCGGCGGAGTTCTGCGAGAACGGCGCGAAGGCGGTGGCGGAGGAGGCCACGCGTCGCGTCGCGGGGCCGGAGTTCTTCGCGCGGCACGGCGTCGCCGAGCTGGCGACGTGGGACGACTTCAGCCTCGGCCAGCAGGGCCGGCTGACGCACCCGATGCTGCTCGACGCGGGCGCCACCCACTACCGCCCCGTCACCTGGGACGAGGCGCTCGACGTGGTGGCCGTGGAGCTGCGCGCCCTCGACGACCCGGACGAGGCCGTCTTCTACACCTCCGGCCGCACGTCGAACGAGGCCGCCTTCGCGCTGGGGCTGCTGGTGCGCGGCTTCGGCACGAACAACCTGCCCGACTGCTCCAACATGTGCCACGAGTCCAGCGGTGCCGCGCTCGGCGGCACGATCGGCATCGGCAAGGGCAGCGTGGGCCTGGAGGACCTCGAGCGCGCGGAGCTCGTCGTCGTCGCCGGGCAGAACCCGGGGACGAACCACCCGCGCATGCTCACGGCCCTGGAGGCGGCGAAGCGCGCCGGGGCGCGCATCGTCGCGGTGAACCCGCTCCGGGAGGCCGGCCTTCTGCGCTTCGACAACCCCCAGCGGCCCGGCGGCCTGCTCGGGCACGGGACGGACCTCGCCGACGACTACCTGCAGGTCCGCCTCGGTGGGGACCAGGGGCTGTTCCAGGGCGTCGCCAAGCACCTCCTCGAGCTCGAGGACGCCCGCCCGGGCACCGTGGTCGACCACGCCTTCGTGGCGGCGAGCACGGAGGGGGTCGAGGAGTGGTCGGCCGCGATCCGGGCGCTGCCCTGGGAGCGGGTCGAGCAGGCCACGGGCCTGGGGCGCGACCGGGTGCGCGGGCTCGGGGACCGGTTCGCCGCCTCGCGGGCCACCGTCGTGTGCTGGGCGATGGGGCTCACGCAGCACCGGCACGCCGTCGCCACGATCGAGGACCTCGTCGCCCTCCTGCTGCTCCAGGGCAACATCGGCCGCCCGGGCGCCGGCGTCTGCCCCGTGCGCGGGCACTCCAACGTCCAGGGCGACCGGACGATGGGGATCTGGGAGCGGATGCCCGCCGCGTTCCACGACGCCCTCGACCGCGAGTTCGCCTTCGCCTCCCCGCGCCGGCACGGCGTCGACACCGTCGGCGCGGTCGAGGCCATGCGGGACGGGCGGGCGCACGTCCTCGTCGCGATGGGCGGCAACTTCCTGCGCGCCACCCCGGACACCGCCGTCACGGAGGCCGCCGTCCGGCGCACGCGCCTGTCCGTGCAGGTCTCGACGAAGCCCAACCGGTCGCACGTCGTGACCGGCCGGCGGGCGCTGATCCTGCCGACGCTGGGGCGCACGGACCGCGACGTGCAGGCGTCCGGGCCCCAGCGCGTGAGCGTCGAGGACTCCATGAGCGTCGTGCACGCCTCCACCGGGCGGCTCGTCCCCGCCGGCCCGGAGCTGCGCAGCGAGGTCGCCATCGTCACCGCGCTCGCGGAGCGCGTGCTGGCCGGCCGCCCCGGGGCGCCGGTCGTGGACTGGCGGGCGTGGCGCGAGGACTACCGCACCCTGCGGGCCGCGATCGCCCGCGTCGTGCCCGGGTTCGAGGACTACGAGCGCCGGCTCGACCGGCCCGGCGGCTTCGTCCTGCCGCACCCGCCGCGGGACAGCCGGACCTTCGCGACCCCGAGCGGCCGGGCCCGCTTCTCGACGAACGCCCTGACGTTCCCCGCGATCCCGCCGGGCACGCTGCTGCTGCAGACGCTGCGCTCGCACGACCAGTTCAACACCACGGTGTACGGGCCGGACGACCGCTACCGCGGCATCCGCGGCGGCCGGCGGGTGGTGCTCGTGCACGCCGACGACCTCGCGGACCTGGGGTTCGTGGCGGGGGACCTCGTCGACCTCGTCGGGGTCCACGCGGACGGCGTGGAGCGCCGCGCGCCGGGCTTCCGGACCGTCGCGTACGACACCCCGCGCGGCAACGCCGCCGCCTACTTCCCCGAGACGAACGTGCTCGTGCCGCTCGGCTCGTACGCGGACGTCTCCCGGACGCCGACCTCGAAGTCCGTGCTCGTCCGCCTCGAGCGCGCGCACCCGCCGGCCCCGGCCGCGGCGTCGGACGTCGCGGCCCCGCACGGCTGAGCGCCCCCACCGGTCACCCCGCCAGGTGGCCCCAGGTCCCGCGCAGCTCGGCCCACGGCCCGGCGGCGGCGACGCGGCCCTCCTCGAGGACCACGACGCGGTCCGCGCGGTCGAGCGCGGCGGACTTCGTCGAGGCGCCGACCACGGTCAGCCCGCGCGCCCGCAGGCCGTCCCACAGCTCCACCTCCGTGCGGGCGTCGAGGGCGGAGGAGACGTCGTCGGCGACGAGGAGCTCCGCCCGCGTCGCCCGCGCCCGCGCCAGGGCGAGCCGCTGCACCTGGCCGCCCGAGAGCCGCACGCCCCGGTGCCCGACGAGCGCCTCGTGCCCGCCCGCGGCCGCGACGTCGCTGCCCAGCCGGGCATCCTGCAGGGCCTCGCCCCAGGGGCGGTCGTGGTCGAGGTGGACGTTGGCCGCGAAGGACCCGGACAGCACCCGGGGCACCTGCGCGACGTAGGCCACCTGGCCGGGCCGCAGGAACGTCTGCGGGTCCTCGACGTGGTGGTCGTTCCAGCGGATCGTGCCCTCGTGGTCGACGAGCCCGGCGAGGGCCGCGAGCAGGCTGGACTTGCCCGCCCCGACCCGGCCGACGAGGAGCACGAGCTCGCCGGCCTCCACGGCGAGGTCGACGTCGCTCACGCCGACCGTGCCGTCGTCGTGCACCGCGGTGAGCCCCTCGATGGTGAGCCGGCGCAGCGGCACCCGCGGCGGGTCGGCGGGGCCGGGGGCGGTGCCGTCGACGAGGTCCACGCCGTCCGGCAGCGCGACGAGGTCGTCCGTGCCGGCGAGCTCCGCGGTGGCGCGCAGCCAGCGCCGGGCCACGGGCGCCTCCGTGATGGCCGCGGCCGCGACGGTCCCGAACCAGCCCGACCCGCTGACCGCCGTCGTGACGAGGAGCGCGGTCGCCAGGCCCCACGTCCCCGTCAGGTGCAGGCCCCAGGCGGTGACGACGCCGGCCTGCACGAGCAGCGGCGGGATGCCCTCGAGGGCCGCGCGCACCCGCAGCTCGCGCACGGTGGCGGCCACGCGGCGGTCGTCCGCGCGCTGGAGGTACCGCTGCGCGGGACGCACCGCGGCGGCGAGCTTGAGGGTGCGGGCGCTGTCGAGGACGGAGGCCAGGGCGTGGCCGAAGCGGGCGCGCTCGTCGCCCGCGACCCGCGCCGTCCGGCCGACGACGGGCGCGCCCGCGGCGGAGATCGCGGCGGACAGGACGAGCACGGCCGCCACGACGGCGGCGGCCAGCGCGCTCGAGCTCACGAGGCCCGTCGCGAGCACGACGAGCAGCCCGTTGACCACGTCGACCCAGCGGTCCACGTAGAGGACCATCCGCTCGCTGTCGAGGACCCGGGCGACCGCCTCGCCGGGCGGCACCCGCGGCAGCCGGTGCTGGCGCGTCTGCCCGACGAGCACCGCCAGCCGCATCCGCAGCGTCACCGCCTGCCACCAGACGAAGTAGAGCCGGACCGCGAAGGCGAGGGCCACGGGCGCGACGAGGACGGAGGCGGCCAGCAGCGCGGCCGAGCCCCAGGGCGCGCCGCCCTCGCCGAGGGACGCGACGAGGCGTCCCCAGAGCCAGCCCGTCACCGCGCCGGACACGCCGAGCAGCATCGTCGCGAGGAACCCCAGGTCCCCGAGCAGGCCCCAGCGCTTGTGGCGCAGGACGAGCCGGAGCACCGTGCGCGGGAGCGAGGGCTCGGGGACGGGCGGCCGGGGCCGGGGGCTGCGCCGCTCCGCCCGGGCGGTCAGCGGCGCGGACACGCCCGCGGCGTCCGTGCCGCCCGAGGCGGTGAGCAGGTCGCGGAAGGGCCCGGGGGTCGTCGCGAGCGCCGCGCGAGGGCCGTGCTGCACGACGCGGCCCGCCTCCATCACCGCCACGGCGTCGCACCGGCGGGTCGTCGAGAGCCGGTGCGCCACGACGACGCCCGTGCGCCCCGCGAGCAGCCGGTCGGACGCCCGGGTGACCAGCGCCTCCGTCTGCGGGTCCATCCGCGCGGTGGCCTCGTCGAGCACGACGACCTGCACGTCCCGCACGAGGAGGCGGGCGAACGCGACGAGCTGCTCCTCCCCGGCCGACAGGGGGCTGCCGCCCGGCCCGAGCGGGGTGTCGAGGCCCTGCGGCAGCGAGGCGACCCACTCCTCGATCCCCAGCGCGGCGACGGCGCGCTCGACGGCCGCGCGCGGCACGTCGGCCAGCAGGGCGATGTTCTCGGCCAGCGTCGCGGCGAGGACCTCCGTGCGCTGGGTGACCACGCCGACCGCGCGCCGCAGGTCCTCCAGGTCGGTCGCCGTGACGTCCTGCCCGCCGACGAGGACCGTCCCGGGCGGCGGCTCGACGGCCCGCGACAGCAGCCGCACGACCGTCGACTTGCCCGCGCCGGTGCGCCCGACGAGGGCGATGCTCGTGCCCGCGGGGACGACGAGGTCGACGCCCCGCAGCGCGAACCCGCCCGGGTAGGCGAAGTCCAGCCCGCGCAGCTCGACCGCGACCGGACCGGGCGGGACGGGGGCGCCGCCGGCGGGCTCGGGCGGCGCCGTGAGCAGGGCGTCGACCCGCTGCAGCGCCCCGAGCCCCGCCTGCACCTCGGGCAGCTGGTCGGCCACCCGCGCGAGCTGGCCGACGAAGGAGGTGACGAGGAGCCAGAGGGTGACGAGCCCCGCGACCCCGAGCCGGTCCCCCGTGACGAGGGCGACGCCGCCGACGGCCAGCGCCGCGACGAGCGCGTGCAGCACGAGCCCCGTCCGCAGCGCCACGGTGGCGGCGGCGTCGGAGCTGGCCCGCACGCGCCGCAGCACCTCCCCCGCGCGGCGCGCGTAGGACCGCACGACGTGCGGCTGCCCGAGGGAGGAGCGCACGTCGTCGCGCGCGGCCACCGCCTCCTCGAGCTGCGCGGAGTGCTCCGACCAGGCCACCTCCTCGGCGACCTTCCGCTGCGCGACGAGGCGCGTCAGCGGCCGGGCGACCGCGAGGGCGGCCACGGCGACGAGCGGGAAGACGACCCACGCCGGCGTCCACGTGAGCCCGGCGACGACCCAGGCCAGCACGGCCCGCAGCGCGGCCCGGCCGACCTCCCACCCGGTGCGGCGGGCGAGGGCGGCGAGCTGCCGGGGGTCGTCGTCGACGCGGTCGAGCACCTCGCCGACGGCCTGCTCGTCGAGGACGGGGAGGGGCTGCCGGAGCGCGGCGGCCAGGAGGTCGCGCCGCAGCACGCCCTCCGCCCGGGCGAGCACCCCCGCGAAGGCCGTCCGTCCGGCCGTGTCCAGCAGGGTCGCGCCGCCGAGCAGCGCCGCCAGCAGCGCGAGCGCCCCGGACGTCGGGCCCTCGGCCAGCCGACCGGCCACGACGGTGCCCGCGGTCTCCGCCGCCGCCGCGACGACCGCGGCGGCGACCGCGAGCGTGGTCGCCCTCCCGGTGAGCCGTCGCAGGGGTGAGGGGCGGGCTGCGGTGCTGGGCGTCATCGGTCCTCGTCGTGCGGCGGGGGGCGGGCGCCACTGTCGCAGCCCGGCCCGGCCCGGGTCGAACCCATTCCGCCGCCGCGCCGCCGGCGCGGACGGGCCCGGACGTCAGCCCTCGGCCTCCCGGCGGGCGCGGGCCCGGCGGCGGCCCTCGTGCATCGCGGCGACCCGGGCGACCGGGACCAGGCGGCCCTCCTCGACGAGCCCCTCGTCGAGGGGCTGCGGCGCGGGCAGGAGGTCGCGCCACGGGTCGGCGTCGCCGAGCATGCCCGGCACCGTCCGGACCGTCGCCGCCCGCGGGTCGAGGTCGGGCAGGTCCTCCCACGCCACGGGCATCGACACCGTGAGGCCCGGCCGCAGCCGCGGGGTGTACGCCGCGGCGACGGTCGCGCCGCCGGAGCGCGTGGCGTCCACGAAGACCTTGCCCTCCCGCTCGTCGCGGACGTAGGCGGTCGTCGCCACCGTGGGCTCGAGGAGGGCGGCCCGGGCCGCGACCGCGCGCGTCGCCGCCGCGGCCCGCTCGGCGCTCTCGCCGGCCAGCGGGACGACGACGTGCACGCCCTTGGAGCCGCTCGTCTTCACGGCCGAGCGCAGGCCGGCGTCGTCGAGGACCTGGCGCACGGCGAGCGCGACCGTCACGACGGCCGCGAACGCGCCGCCCTCCGGCGGGTCCAGGTCGACGACGAGGTGCGTGGGTCGGTCGCCGTCGGTGCCGAGGAAGAGCTGGGGGTGGTACTCGACGGCGCGCTGGTTGGCGAACCACAGGAGCGTGGCGCGGTCGTCGCACAGGGCGTACCGCACGTCCCGGTGGCCCGCCTCCGAGTGCACGGTGACGGTGCGGACCCAGTCCGGGGCGTGCGCCGGGAGGTTCTTCTGGACGAAGTGCTCCCCCCGGTTGACGCGCACCACCGTGAGCGCGCGCCCGGCCAGCACCGGCACGAGCCGGTCCGCCATCGCGTCCAGGTACCCGACGAGGTCGCGCTTCGTCTCGGGGTACCCGGCGGCGAGCGGCGTGTCGAGGCTGGAGAAGGTGACCGGGCCGGGCCCGGGTCCGTCGGCGCTCATGACGGCACCCTGCCCGCCCGGCGCGTCGGCGTCGACCCCCCCGGCCCTGCCGGGGAATGCGCGGCGGCACCCCAGGGTTGAGCCCGGTGGACTCAAGGACGACGGCGGCGGCTTGCACAGGGGGGCGTCGCGTCGCAGACTTGAGCGCAGCGGGCTCAACACGGGCCCACCGGACACGGAAGGGCCCCGGGCAGCCCGGGGACCGCACAGGGAAGAGGACAGCGCACATGGCACGAGCAGTCGGCATCGACCTCGGCACCACGAACTCGGTCGTCGCGACCCTCGAGGGCGGCGAGCCGACCGTCATCGCGAACGCGGAGGGCGCGCGCACGACCCCCTCGGTCGTCGCCTTCTCCAAGACGGGCGAGGTGCTCGTCGGAGAGATCGCCAAGCGCCAGGCGGTGACGAACGTCGACCGGACGATCTCCTCCGTCAAGCGCCACATGGGCACGGACTGGTCGCAGGCGGTCGACGACAAGAAGTACTCGTCGCAGGAGATCTCCGCGCGGGTGCTCGGCAAGCTCAAGCGGGACGCGGAGGCCTACCTCGGCGAGCCCGTGACGGAGGCGGTCATCACCGTCCCCGCCTACTTCAACGACGCGCAGCGCCAGGCGACGAAGGACGCGGGCACCATCGCGGGCCTCAACGTCCTGCGCATCATCAACGAGCCGACGGCCGCGGCGCTCGCCTACGGGCTCGAGCGCGGCAAGGAGGACGAGCTCATCCTCGTCTTCGACCTCGGCGGCGGCACGTTCGACGTCTCCCTGCTCGAGGTGGGCAAGGACGAGGACGACTTCTCGACGATCGAGGTCCGCGCGACCTCCGGCGACAACCACCTCGGCGGCGACGACTGGGACAACCGGATCGTCGAGCACCTCGTCAAGGAGGTGAAGAACAGCACGGGCGTCGACCTGTCCAAGGACAAGATCGCGCTGCAGCGCCTGCGCGAGGCGGCCGAGCAGGCCAAGAAGGAGCTCTCGTCCGCGACGAGCACCAACATCTCGCTGCAGTACCTGTCCATGGGCGAGAACGGTCCGGTGCACCTGGACTCCAAGCTCACGCGCGCGCAGTTCCAGCAGATGACGCAGGACCTGCTCGACCGCACGAAGGCGCCGTTCCACGCGGTCATCCGCGACGCCGGCATCTCCCTGTCCGACATCGACCACGTCGTGCTCGTCGGCGGCTCCACCCGCATGCCCGCGGTGACCGAGGTCGTCAAGGAGCTCACGGGCGGCCGCGAGCCGAACAAGGGCGTCAACCCCGACGAGGTCGTGGCCGTCGGCGCCGCGCTCCAGGCCGGCGTCCTCAAGGGCGACCGTAAGGACGTCCTGCTCATCGACGTGACCCCGCTGTCCCTGGGGATCGAGACCAAGGGCGGCGTGATGACGAAGCTCATCGAGCGCAACACCGCCATCCCGACGAAGCGCTCGGAGATCTTCTCCACGGCCGAGGACAACCAGCCCTCCGTGCTCATCCAGGTGTTCCAGGGCGAGCGCGAGTTCGCGCGGGACAACAAGCCGCTGGGCACGTTCGAGCTGACCGGGATCGCGCCGGCGCCGCGCGGCGTGCCGCAGGTCGAGGTCACCTTCGACATCGACGCCAACGGCATCGTGCACGTGTCCGCCAAGGACCGCGGCACGGGCAAGGAGCAGTCGATGACGATCACCGGCGGCTCGTCGCTGCCGAAGGACGACATCGAGCGCATGGTCCGCGAGGCCGAGGAGCACGCCGCCGAGGACAAGAAGCGGCGCGAGGACGCGGAGACGCGCAACTCCGCCGAGCAGCTCGTGTACTCCACGGAGAAGCTCCTCGTCGACAACGGCGAGAAGCTGCCCGAGGAGGTCAAGACCGACGTCACGGCGGCGGTCGGCGAGCTGAAGGCCGCGCTCGAGGGCACGGACTCCGAGGCGGTCAAGGCCAAGCACGCGGCGCTGCTCACGGCGAGCCAGAAGATCGGCGAGGCGCTGTACGCGAGCGGTCAGTCCGAGGCGCCGGCCACGGGCGAGCAGCCCACGGCCGCGGCCTCCGACGAGGACGTCGTCGACGCCGAGATCGTCGACGACGAGAGCGAGAAGAAGTGACCTCCCCCGAGGAGCGCCCCGGCTCGGGCGGCCCCGCCGGCGACGGCGGGGCCCGCCCCGAGGGCGAGGCGCCGCGCTTCACGGACAAGCGCCGGATCGACCCGGAGACGTTCGAGGTGCGCACCCCCGAGGAGCAGGTGCTCGCCGACGCGGAGGCCGTCGCGGCCGGCGCCGAGGAGGCGCTCGCCCGCGAGGGGTCCGGCGAGGCGCACCGGCTCGCCGAGGAGCGGCTCGAGGAGCTCCAGCGGGCCAAGGCCGACCTCTACAACGTCGAGCAGCAGTACGCGTCGTTCGTGAAGCGGTCGCGGGCCGACGCGGCCGCGGCGCACGGGCGCGGGGTCGCGGCGGTCGCCGAGGCCCTCGTCCCCGTCCTGGACGACGTGGAGCTCGCGCGGCAGCACGGGGACCTCACGGGCCCCTTCGCCGCGATCGCCGAGAAGCTCGAGGCGACGCTGGGCCGGTTCGGCATCGAGCGCTACGGGGCCGTCGGGGAGCCGTTCGACCCCGCGGTGCACGAGGCGCTCATGCACCAGCACTCGAGCGAGGTCAGCGCGCCGACGGTGCAGATGGTCCTCCAGCCGGGCTACCGCACGGCCGAGCGGGTCCTGCGGGCCGCCCGCGTGGCGGTCGCGGACCCGGAGGCCTGACGATCCGCGGCAGGGCCGGGGGCGCCGCCGCACGCGCGGCGGCGCCCCGCACGCATCGGGGGACGCATCGGGGGACGGACCGGAGGGAGGGGTCGTGACCGGCCAGGACTGGTTGGAGAAGGACTTCTACGCGGTCCTCGGCGTCCCGAAGGACGCCGACGCGGCCGCGGTCAAGAAGGCGTACCGCAAGCTCGCGCGCAAGCTGCACCCGGACCAGAACCCCGGGGACGCGGCCGCCGAGGCGCGGTTCAAGGACATCGGCGAGGCCTACGCCGTGCTGTCCGACCCGGAGCAGCGCCGGCAGTACGACGGCCTGCGCGCCATGGCGGGCGGCCCGCGCTTCACGGCGGGCGGCCGGGGCGGCGGCGGCCCCGCCGGGGGCCCGGCGTTCGAGGACGTCTTCGGCGGCATGTTCGGCGGCACGGGGTCCGGCGGGCCCGGCGGCCGCGTGCGCTACTCCACCGGTGGTGGTGGCGGCGGGGCGGGCGGCGCCGGCGGGGCCGGCTTCGAGGACCTCCTCGGCGGCCTCTTCGGCGGCGGCGGGGGCTTCGGCGCCCGCGGCCCGCAGCAGGGCCAGGACCTCGCCGCGACGACCACGCTGCCCTTCCGCGCGGCGGCCGAGGGCTCCACGGTCACGCTGACGGTGGAGGGCCGCACGGTCAACGCCCGGGTGCCGGCCGGCGTGCGCGACGGCCAGAAGATCCGCCTGCGGGGCAAGGGGCGGCCCGGGGACAACGGGGGCCCGCCCGGCGACCTCGTCATCACGGTGAAGGTCGGGCCGCACCCGGTGTTCGCGCTCGACGGGGCGGACCTGCGCGTCACGGTGCCGGTCTCGTTCGACGAGGCCGTGCTGGGCGCGGGCGTCGACGTGCCGACGCTCGACGGCGGCTCCGTGCGCGTGAAGATCCCCGAGGGCACGCCGTCGGGACGCGTCCTGCGCGTGCGCGGCAAGGGCGTCGTGACGGCGACGGGGACGGGCGACCTGCTCGTCGTCGTCCAGGTCGTGGTGCCCCAGCGGCTCTCGTCGGCCGCGAGGGACGCGGTGCAGGCCTTCGCGACGGCGACGGCGGGCGACGACCCCCGCGCCGACCTGCGGGCCGCGGCCCGCAGCTGACGGACCCCGGCGGCCGGCCCGGCCGCCGGGGAGCGGGGGCCGGCCCGGGGACGGGCCCGGCGGAGGCCGAGGGGAGGGAGCGACCGTGGACCTCGACGCACGCGTCTACGTCATCTCGGTGGCCGCCGAGCTCGCGGGCATGCACCCGCAGACCCTGCGCCAGTACGACCGCCTCGGCCTCGTGCAGCCCGGCCGCTCCCGGGGCCGCGGGCGGCGCTACTCCCTGCGCGACATCGCCACCCTGCGCGAGGTCCAGCGGCTCTCCCAGGAGGAGGGCGTCAACCTCGCGGGCATCAAGCGGATCCTCGCCCTCCAGGGCGAGGTGGAGCGGCTGCAGGCCCAGGTCGACTTCCTGCGCGGCCTCGTGGAGCCCGGCCGTCGCGTCTTCACCGCCCACCCCACGGGGGACGTCGTCGCGGTGCGGCGCGGCCCGCGCGTGGGCCGGCGCGCGCCCGACCTCGACCGGACCGGCGGGGCCGGCCCCGTGGTCCTCTGGCGGCCGGCGCTGCCCCCGGGCCCCTCGGCGGCCGCCGACGGGGGCGACCGGGACCGTGACCGCCCCGCGCCGGTGCGGGGCCGACCCCTCCGCTGACGCGTCGCACCGGTCCACCCGGACCTCCCCGGGCCTTCTCAGCCGTCTCGGGGCTTCTCCGGCCTGGCGGGAGCCGGGTCGGGCCGCGCGTGGGGCCGTCCGGTCCTGCCGGTCCGACCCGGTCTCCGCCCCTCGTCGTCCCCAGCCCTGTCCACAGTCCTGTGGACAGGGCTGCGTGCGTACGGGGACCCCCGCCGTCCCGGCGTGGACGAGCGGGGCCCCCGGTGTGGACGCCGGCCGCGCCCGTGTGGGTGGTCGGGGGCAGGGTGTGGACGGCGGCGGCGCCCGCTGTGGAGGGCGCGACACGCAGCCCGCAGGAGTGCAGTTGAGACGCCTGCACCGTGCACAGGCGTACCCTCCGCCGACCCGGTCCTGAGGGGCGAACGACAGGGATGTAACACAAGCCCTAGTGGTGGGTTGCATCCCCGACCACTAGGTGTAGTGTCGAGACACACGAGAACGACGGACGGCCGACGGCCGCCGGGAGCCCTGCACGGGGGTCGCGGCGGGACCGGAAGCCGGTCTGCAGGCCCCTCCCGGACGGCGCGACGAGCGTGCGGCACCGGCCCGGGGACGGCGGCCGCGGGACCGTGGCGCTCGGCGGCCCGTGGCCGCGGCGCACAGACACGTCGGAGCACGCGGTCACGCGCGGCAGCATCACCCAGGGAGCGACAGTGACGATCACGGTCTACAGCAAGCCGTCGTGCGTCCAGTGCACGGCCACCTACCGCGCGCTCGACAAGCTCGACGCCGAGTACACGGTGGTCGACATCAGCGAGGACGCGGACGCCCGCGACTACGTCATGTCCCTGGGCCACCTCCAGGCGCCCGTCGTCGTCGTCGACGGGGACCACTGGTCGGGGTTCCGCCCCGACCGCATCAAGGCGCTCGCCGAGCGCATGGCCACCGCCGTCGCCTGACGGCGGGCCCGCGCTCGTCGCACCGGCTCGCGCCGGCGCACCCGGCGGCGGACCGACCCCCCGGGGCCGGGCCGTCGCCGCTCGTCCGGACAGGTCCGCAGCAGGAGGGGTCGGCCGTCATGGCCCAGCTCGTCTACTTCTCCTCGGCCTCCGGCAACACCCACCGCTTCGTCGAGAAGCTCGGCCTGCCGGCCGACCGAATCCCCCTGCGGCGCACCGACCCGATGCTCCGGGCCGAGGAGCCGTACGTCCTCGTCGTGCCCACGTACGGCGGGGGAAACGAGGGGGGCGCGGTGCCGCGGCAGGTCGTGGCCTTCCTCAACGACGAGCACAACCGGTCGCTGATCCGCGGGGTCGTGGCGGCCGGCAACACGAACTTCGGAGCGGCGTACTGCATCGCCGGGGACGTCGTCGCGGCCAAGTGCCGCGTGCCGTACCTGTACGCGTTCGAGCTCATGGGAACCAGCGAGGACGTGACCCGCGTCCGTGACGGATTGGGACGATTTTGGCAACGGTCATCACTGATCCCGGCGTGATCGAGACGCCGACGGCGGGCCTGGACTACCACGCCCTCAACGCGATGCTCAACCTCTACGGGCCGTCGGGCGAGATCCAGTTCGACAAGGACCGCGAGGCGGCGCGCCAGTACTTCCTGCAGCACGTCAACCAGAACACGGTCTTCTTCCACGACCTCGAGGAGAAGCTCGACTACCTCGTCGAGAACCAGTACTACGACCCCGCCGTGCTCGAGAAGTACGACCGGGCGTTCCTCAAGACCGTCTTCGAGTACGCCTACTCGAAGAAGTTCCGGTTCCAGACGTTCCTCGGGGCGTTCAAGTACTACACGTCGTACACGCTCAAGACGTTCGACGGGAAGCGGTACCTCGAGCGCTTCGAGGACCGCGTGACGATGGTGGCGCTGGCGCTGGCGGACGGCGACCAGGACTTCGCGGTGCACCTCGTCGACGAGATGATCTCGGGCCGCTTCCAGCCCGCGACCCCGACGTTCCTCAACCTCGGCAAGGCGCAGCGCGGCGAGCCCGTGTCCTGCTTCCTGCTGCGCATCGAGGACAACATGGAGTCCATCGCGCGCGGCATCAACTCCGCCCTGCAGCTGTCCAAGCGCGGCGGCGGCGTGGCGCTGCTGCTGTCGAACATCCGCGAGCACGGCGCGCCGATCAAGCACATCCAGAACCAGTCCTCGGGCGTCATCCCCGTGATGAAGCTCCTCGAGGACTCCTTCTCCTACGCGAACCAGCTCGGGGCGCGGCAGGGGGCCGGCGCGGTGTACCTGCACGCGCACCACCCGGACATCTACCGCTTCCTCGACACGAAGCGCGAGAACGCGGACGAGAAGATCCGCATCAAGACCCTCTCGCTCGGCGTCGTCATCCCGGACATCACGTTCGAGCTGGCGAAGAACAACGAGCCCATGTACCTGTTCTCCCCGTACGACGTGGAGCGGGTGTACGGCAAGCCGTTCGCCGACGTGAACATCTCCGAGACCTACCACGAGATGGTCGACGACAGCCGGATCCGCAAGACGAAGATCAACGCGCGCGAGTTCTTCCAGACCCTCGCGGAGCTGCAGTTCGAGTCCGGCTACCCGTACGTGATGTTCGAGGACACGGTCAACAAGGCCAACCCCATCGAGGGCAAGATCACGCACTCGAACCTGTGCTCGGAGATCCTGCAGGTCTCGACGCCGTCCACCTTCCGCGAGGACCTCTCGTACGAGGAGGTCGGCCGCGACATCTCGTGCAACCTCGGCTCGATGAACATCGCGCTGACGATGGACTCGCCGGACCTCGGCCGGACCGTCGAGACCGCGATCCGCGCGCTGACCGCCGTGTCGGACCAGACGAGCATCGAGTCCGTGCCGTCCATCAAGAAGGCCAACGCCGGCGGCCACGCCATCGGCCTGGGCCAGATGAACCTGCACGGGTACCTCGCCCGCGAGCGGATCCACTACGGGTCCGACGAGGGCCTCGACTTCACCAACATGTACTTCTACACGGTGGCGTACCACGCCTACCGGGCGTCGAACCTCCTCGCGAAGGAGCGCGGCACGCGCTTCCACGGCTTCGAGCGGTCGGCCTACGCCACGGGCGAGTACTTCCGGAAGTACACGGAGAAGGCCTGGCAGCCGCGCACGGAGCGGGTCCGCGCCCTGTTCGCCGAGGCCGGGGTCCCGATCCCGACGCAGGCCGACTGGGAGGCGCTGTCCCGCGAGGTGCAGGAGCACGGCCTGTACAACCAGAACCTCCAGGCCGTCCCGCCCACGGGCTCCATCTCGTACATCAACCACTCGACGAGCTCGATCCACCCGATCGCGAGCAAGATTGAGATCCGCAAGGAGGGCAAGATCGGCCGGGTCTACTACCCGGCGCCCTTCATGACGAACGACAACCTCGAGTACTACCAGGACGCGTACGAGATCGGCTACGAGAAGGTCATCGACACGTACGCCGAGGCGACCCAGCACGTGGACCAGGGGCTGTCGCTCACGCTCTTCTTCAAGGACACCGCCACCACGCGGGACCTCAACAAGGCGCAGATCTACGCCTGGCGCAAGGGCATCAAGACGATCTACTACATCCGCCTGCGCCAGCTCGCGCTGGAGGGCACCGAGGTCGAGGGCTGCGTCAGCTGCATGCTGTAGCAGTGCCGGCC
>NZ_RWJX01000079.1 GCF_004123805.1 Cellulomonas endophytica
CGTCGGCCTGCTCGGGCGCGTCCCCGGTCCGCAGGCCGCGCAGGGCGCGCAGCTGGAGGCGGAGCCGGTGCGGCCGGCGCCCGTGCGGGGGGCGGCGCCGGTGCCCGCGGCACCCGTCCCGCGGCCGGCGCCGCGGGAGCGGCCACCGCCCGTGCGGGCGACGACGGGCTCGGGGGCCGGAGCCGGCTCCACGAACGGCGCGGCCTCGCCGGCGAGCCGCTCCACGACCGCGTCGCCGGGGCGCACGGGCTGGGGGCGGGCGGTGATCTTCGCGGCACGCGTCAGGGCGCGCACGTCGGCCCGCTCCTCGGGCAGCACGAGGGTGACGACGTCGCCGCCGGCGCCGGCGCGGGCCGTGCGGCCGGAGCGGTGCAGGTACGCCTTGTGCTCGGCCGGCGGGTCGACGTGCACGACGAGGCCGACCTCGTCGACGTGGATGCCGCGCGCCGCGATGTCGGTGGCGACGAGGACGTTGACGCTCCCGGTGCTGAACGCCGCGAGGTTGCGCTCGCGCGCGCCCTGCCCGAGGTTGCCGTGCAGGTCCACGGCCGGGATGCCGGCCGCCGTGAGCTGCTTCGCGAGCTTCTTGGCCTGGTGCTTCGTGCGCAGGAAGAGCACGCGGCGGCCCGTGCCGCCGGCGAGCCGGTGCACGATCGCCTTCTTCGCGTCGGCGTCGCCCACCTCGAGGACGTGGTGCGTCATCGCCACGACGGGGGAGGACGCGCTGTCGACGGAGTGCTCGACCGGGTCCTTCAGGTACCGCTTGACGAGCACGTCCACGCCGTTGTCGAGCGTGGCGGAGAAGAGCAGGCGCTGCGTGCCGGCCGGCGTGCGGTCGAGGATCCGCTTCACGCCGGGCAGGAAGCCGAGGTCGGCCATGTGGTCGGCCTCGTCGAGGACCGTGACCTCGACGCCGTCGAGGGTGAGCAGGCGCTGGCCGAGGAGGTCCTCGAGGCGTCC
This sequence comes from Cellulomonas endophytica, assembly GCF_004123805.1. Lineage (GTDB taxonomy): Bacteria > Actinomycetota > Actinomycetes > Actinomycetales > Cellulomonadaceae > Cellulomonas > Cellulomonas endophytica. Next base: position 961 of record NZ_RWJX01000079.1, read on the forward strand.
GGGGCAGGCGACGAGCACGTCGACGCCCCGGTCGAGCGCGGCGACCTGGCGGGACTGCGCGACCCCGCCGAAGACCGTGGCGGTGGTGAGGCCGACCGCGGAGGCCAGGGGTGCGAGGACGGCGTCGATCTGGTTCGCGAGCTCACGGGTGGGGCAGAGCACGAGGGCGCGGGGGCGGCGGGCCTGGCGGCGGCTGCCGGACGCGGCGAGCCGGGCGACGACGGGCAGCGCGAAGGCGAGCGTCTTGCCCGAGCCCGTGCGGCCGCGGCCGAGGACGTCGCGGCCCGCGAGGGAGTCCGGGAGCGTCGCGGTCTGGATGGGGAACGGCTGCTCGATGCCGTCGGCCGCGAGGGTGCGGACGAGGGCTGCGGGCACGCCGAGGGTGGCGAACGAGGTCATGGAGAACCTTCCGAGGTCGAGGGTCGTGGTCCGCCGCCAGAGTCCAGACCCGCGGACGGTGCTCAGGGCACGACGTCCGACGGGGGCCGGGGGGTCTCCACGACGCGGGGCGCGCGGTGCTCGCGCTGCCCGGGGTGGCCCCAGGGTCTCACACGCACGGCGCGCGGGCCGCGTCCGACGACGTGGCCTGCGCCACGAATAGCCTGGTCGGCGTGAGCACGGGGGAGGGGCAGGGGGCCGGGCGGGACGCCGCGCCGGGCCCGGAGCGGGACACGGGCAACGGCGACTTCGAGTTCGAGCGCCGCTTCTGGGTGCGCGCCGTCCCGCCCGAGCTGCTCGACCCGCGGCCGACGCTCGTCGTGCAGAGCTACTTCCTCGCCTCCGAGGGCTACGCGCTCCGCGTGCGGGCCCAGGCCCCGTCCGTGGCGGTCGACGTCCCCGGCGGACGCACGGACCTGGCGCCCCGCGTGCTGCTCGAGCGCCACCTCGACGCGGTCGACCTGTGCACGGTGACGGTGAAGGGCCCCATGGTCGAGGGCACGCGGTACGAGGCGGAGCGCGAGCTCGACCCGTCCGTCGCCGTCGAGCTCGTGCGCCGCGGGGGCTCCGCCGTCGGCAAGTGGCGCCACTCCGCCTGGCTCGACGACGACGGCTGGGTGCTCGACGTGTTCGTGGGCGAGGACGCGCCCCTCGTCGTCGCGGAGGTGGAGCGCGGCGGGCCGGTCACGGACCTGACGATCCCGCCCTTCTGCGAGACCGAGGTGACCACGGACGCGCGCTTCGCCAACGAGACGCTGGCCCGGCGGCCCTACGGCACCTGGGGGCCGGCGTTCCTCGCGGAGCTCGCGCGCACGGGGCCGGCCTTCCTGTCCTCGCTGGGCCGCAACCGCCGGGGGACCGCGCCCGCCGGGTGAGGAGGCCCTCCGCGGGCTCCCTTCCCAGAAGTTGAAGCGTCAACTATCCTCGGGGTCGTCCCCGAGGAGGTCACCATGCCCACCGCCCCCACCCCCGGCTCCGGCGCCGCCGTCCGCACCCCGCTGCCGCACGCCCCCCGGCGCGACGCGATCGCCGACGCGACCGCGATGGACGCGGTCACGCTCTTCGTCGGCGACCTCGACCGCCAGCTGTGGTTCTACCGGGACGTGCTCGCGCTCGAGGTGCTCGAGGGTGGCACCGCGGCCACGGAGCGGGTGGCCGCCGGGGACCGACCCGACGTGGTCGTGCTCGGCCGCCGGGGCACGCCGCTGGTCGTGCTCCGGCACACCCCGGGCCTCCCGCCCGTCCGGCGTCGCGAGGCGGGCCTGTTCCACACGGCCCTGCTGTTCGACGACCGCGCCGGTCTCGCCGCGACCCTCGCGTCGGTGGCGCGGCTCGCGCCGCAGACCTACGTGGGGTCGGCCGACCACCTCGTCTCGCTCGCCTTCTACCTCACGGACCCCGAGGGCAACGGCGTCGAGCTGTACTGGGACCGCTCGCGCGAGGAGTGGCAGCGCACGCCCGAGGGCGGCGTCGTCATGGGCTCGCTGCGGCTGGACCCCACGGCGTTCCTCGACGAGCACCTCGCCGGGCGCCCCGGCGCGGTGCCGGCCGGCGGCGGCGCCGTCGTCGGGCACGTGCACCTGCAGGTCGGCGACGTGCCGACCGCCCGCGCCTTCTACGTGGACGCCCTGGGCTTCGACGTGACGGCCGAGTGGCACGGCGCGCTGTTCGTCTCGGCCGGCGGCTACCACCACCACCTGGCGATGAACACGTGGAACAGCGCCGGCGCGGGGCCGCGGGCCTCCTCGCTCGGCCTCGGCGAGGTGCGGATCACCGTGCCGGGCGCCGACGACCTCGGCGCGCTCGCCGACCGGGTCCGGCACGCCGGCGTCGTCGCCGTGCCCGAGGGGGCGAGCCTGCGGTTCGAGGACCCGTGGCGCAACGTCGTGCGGGTGGGCACGGCGGCCTGAGGCGCGCGCGCCCGGGTCCGGCACCTCCCGCGGGCGCCTCCCACGGGTGTCCCCGCCGGGCGGGGCCGGGCCGGTACGGTGCCCCTGTGACGGTCCCGGCAGCCCCGACGGTCCCCGCCGACCCCGACCTCCCCGGCTGGCGGCGGCCGTGCGCCACCCCGGGCGAGCGGCAGGCCGACCTCGTGCTCGCCGTGGTCATGGCGGTGGCGGCGACGCTGTCGATGGTGGTCTACCGGGCGGCGGGCATGTACCCCGAGCCCGCGGCCGGGCCCGTCTCCGTGGCGTGCCTGGCGCTCGTCACGCTGCCGCTGGCGGTGCGGCGCCGGTGGCCCTCGGCGGTCGCCGTCGCGGTCGGGCTCGGCTTCCTGCTCCTGGGCACCCTCCGGGTCCCGGAGGCGGTCATGAGCAACATCGCCCTGTTCATCGCCCTGTACACGGTCGGCGCCTGGGACACCTCCCGGCTGCGCGCCCTGTGGGTCCGCGCGGCCATCGTCCTGGCGATGTTCGTCTGGCTCGTCTGGGCGCTCTACGACGCCTCCGCGGAGGCCGCCGCCGAGGACGCGCCGCCAGGCGCCTCCGGGCCCTTCTCGCCGTTCGTCGCCGTCGTGCTCATCCAGCTCGTCACGAACGTGCTGTTCTTCGCCGGCGCCTGGTACTTCGGCGACCACGCCTGGCGCTCCGCCCGCGAGCGGGCGCGCACCGCGCTGCGGACCCAGCAGCTCCAGGCCGAGCGGGTCCGGGCGGAGGCGCAGGCCGTGACGATCGAGCGGCTGCGGCTCGCGCGCGAGCTCCACGACGCGGTCGCCCACCACGTGTCCCTCATGGGCGTCGGGGCGGCGGCCGCCCGCACCGTGCTGGCCAGCGACCCCGTCCGTGCGGGCGCCGCGCTGGAGGGCGTCGAGCACGCGGCCCGGGAGGCCCTCGACGAGCTGCACGGCCTCCTGCGCACGCTGCGGCACGACGACGCCGGCGACGCCGCCGCCCCCGACGAGGCGCTGTCCTCCCTCGGCGTCGACCGCGTCGCCACGCTCGTGGACGAGGCGGTGGCCTCCGGGCTGGGCGCCTCGTTCGAGGTCGTCGGGCAGCCGCGGCCCGTGCCGACCACCGCCTCCCTCAACCTGTACCGCATCGCGCAGGAGGCGCTGACCAACGTGCGCAAGCACGCCGGCCCCGCCGCGACCGCCGACGTGCGGCTGCGGTGGCTGGAGGACGCCGTCGAGCTCGAGGTGTCCGACGACGGCCGCGGGCCGCGGCGGGCCGGCCCCCTCGGGCGCCCCGGGGCCGGCGGGCTGGGGCTCGTCGGGATGCACGAGCGGGTGGCGGCCGACGGGGGCGAGCTGCACCTCGGCGCGCGCCGTGGCGGCGGCTTCGTCGTGCGGGCGCGGGTGCCCCTGGCGCCGGCGGACGGCCTGCCCGTCCCCGTCCGGACCGGCGCGGACGGGGTGCCGGGTGCGGCCGGAGCCGTGGGAGGCGTCGGAGCCGCCGGAGCGGCCGGAGCGGCGGGTGCGGCCGCCGACGGGCCCGACGCGACGGACGTCGCGACAGGGCCCGCGGGCCGGACGGCCGTCGCGCCGGGCGCCGCGCGGTGAGCGCGCCCACCGCCGACGGCCGGGCCGCTGCCGGGGACGCCCCCGTGCGGGTCGTGCTCGTCGACGACCAGGCCCTCCTGCGAGCCGGCATCGCCATCATCCTCGGGGCGGAGCCGGGCATCGAGGTCGTGGGGGAGGCCGCCTCCGGCGCGGAGGCGATCGACCTGGTGCGCCGCCTCCGGCCGGACGTCGTCTGCATGGACGTGCAGATGCCCGGGATGGACGGGCTCGAGGCGACGCGACGGCTCGTCGCCGACCCCGACGTCCACGCCGGCGTCCTCGTGCTCACCACCTTCCAGCGCGAGGACTACCTCGTCGCGGCGCTCGCGGCCGGGGCGAGCGGGTTCCTCCTGAAGAACGCGCGGCCCGAGGGCCTCGTCGCGGCCGTGCGCGCCGTCGCGGCCGGCGACGCGCTGCTCTCGCCCGAGGTGACGCGGGCCGTCATCGAGCGGGCCGTCGCGGGCGGCCTGCTGGGCACGGCGGCCGCGGGCACGGCGACCGGTGTCCCCGCCGGGACGCCCGCCGCCGCACCTCCCGCACCTCCCGCGGCTCCTGCGCCCTCCGCGCCTCCCGGGGCGGCCGCGCACCGCACCGGGTCGGCCGGCGCGAACGGCGCCACGGGTGCGCTCGCCGCGCTCACGGAGCGCGAGCTGGAGGTGCTGGGGCTCGTCGCGCGGGGGATGTCGAACGACGAGGTCGCCGCCGCGCTCGTCCTGGGCCGCGCGACGGTGAAGACGCACGTGTCGAACGTGCTCATGAAGCTCGGGCTGCGCGACCGGGTCCAGGCCGTGGTGTTCGCGCACGAGCACGGCCTCGTCGGACGCTGACGCGCCCGGGGACCCCGTGCGGCCGGATCCGTCCGGCCGCCCGCGGGGTGTCCTCCGCCGGAGGGCGGAGGCGCCGGGCCCGCGGCGCGCCGTGAGGATCCGCCGCCCGCCGGATCCGCGGACGGGGCGCCCCGCCCTAGCGTCGTGACCACGGGCCGGACCCACCGGGCGGCCCGCGGACGAGGCGAGGAGGTGCGGGGTGCTGCGGCTGGAGGGTGTGAGCCGGCGCTTCGGCGACCGGCAGGTGCTGACGGACGTCGGGTTCGACGTCCACCGGGGACGGCTGACGGGCTTCGTCGGCGGCAACGGCGCGGGCAAGACGACGACGATGCGGATCGTCCTGGGCGTGCTCGCCGCGGACGCGGGGAGCGTCACCCTCGACGGCACCCCGCTGGACGCGGCCCGCCGGCGGCGCTTCGGCTACATGCCGGAGGAGCGCGGCCTCTACCCGAAGATGAAGGTCGCGGAGCAGCTGACCTACCTGGCGCGGCTGCACGGCTGGTCGAAGGAGGCCGCCGCGCGGCGGACCGCGGACCTGCTCGAGCGCCTCGGCCTGGCCGAGCGCGCCGGCGACGCGGTCGAGCAGCTGTCGCTGGGCAACCAGCAGCGGGCGCAGATCGCCGCCGCCCTCGTGCACGGGCCGGAGGTGCTGGTCCTCGACGAGCCCTTCTCCGGGCTGGACCCGCTCGCGGTCGACGTGGTCCTCGCGGTCCTCGCCGAGACCGCCGCCGGCGGCGTGCCCGTGCTGTTCTCCTCGCACCAGCTCGACCTCGTCGAGCGGCTGTGCGACGACATGGTCATCATCGCCGGCGGCCGCATCAGCGCGGCCGGCGGCCGGACGGAGCTGCGCGACCGCTTCGGGACCCGCCGCCACGAGATCGTCGCCGGTAGCGACGTGGGATGGCTGCGCGGCGTGCCCGGGGTGCGGGTCGTCGAGTTCTCCGGCGGCTCCGCGCTCTTCGAGGCCGACGACGAGGCCGTCGTCCAGGGGGTCCTGCGGACGGCCCTGGAGCACGGTCCGGTCACCACCTTCGCCCCCGTCGTGCCGACGCTGGGGGAGATCTTCCGCGAGGTCGTCGCGGGGCCGCAGGGGGGCCCCGCGGACGACGGCGCGGCGGGCGCGGCGGACGGGGGCCGCCCGCCCGGCGCGGCCGCCGACCCCGGCGCCGTCACCGTCCCCGGCGCGACCTCCCGCACCACCCCGACCGAGCGCCTGCAGGAGGTGCGGCGATGAGCACGACGACACCGTCCACGACCCCCGCCGCCCGCCCCGGCGGGTCGGAGCACCCGGCCCCGCCCTCGGCGGTCTCCCTCGTCGGCCTCGTCGCCGAGCGGGAGGTCCTCGCGCAGGTGCGGAGCAGGTCCTTCGTCATCTCCACGGCGGTCCTGCTCCTCGTCGTGCTCGCCGGCACGATCCTGCCGTCCCTCGTCGGCGACCTCTTCTCGGGGGGCGGCACGCGGGTCGCGGTCGTCGGCGACGCCGGCGCGGGCCTGCGCGCGGCGGCCGACGGCGAGGGCGGGCTGGAGCTCGTGGACGCGGCGGACGTCGACGCGGCCCGGGCCCTCGTCGAGGACGAGTCCGTCGACGCGGCCGTCGTGCCCGCCGACGACGCCCTCGGCGCCCGGGTCATCGCCCGGACGTCGGCGCCGGAGTCGGTCGTCGCCGCGCTGCAGGTCAGCCCCGAGGTGGAGCTCACCGACCCGGACGCGACGCCGGAGGCGCTGCGCTTCCTCGTGCCCTTCGCCTTCGGCCTCGTCTTCTTCATGGCGGCGCTCGGCTCGGGCACGATGATCGCCCAGAACACCGTGCAGGAGAAGCAGACGCGGGTCGTCGAGATCCTCCTGGCGGCGGTGCCGGCCCGGCTGCTCATGGCGGGCAAGATCCTCGGCAACGCGGTCGTCGCGATCGGGCAGGTCGCGGCCATCGGGGCGGCGGCCGTCATCGGCCTCGTGGTCTCGGGGCAGGACGAGCTGCTCGGCCTCGTCGGGGCGCCCGTGGCGTGGTTCGTCGGGTTCTTCCTGCTCGGGTTCCTGCTGCTCGCGGCGATCTTCGCGGCGTCCGCCTCGCTCGTCTCGCGGGTCGAGGACGTGGGCTCGGTGCTCCAGCCGGCGACGTGGCTGGTGATGCTGCCGTACTTCGGCGTCATCTTCCTCAGCGCGAACCCCACCGCCATGACGGTGATGTCCTACATCCCCGTGAGCGCGCCCGTCGCGATGCCCGTCCGGCTGTTCTTCGGCGACGCGGCCGCCTGGGAGCCGCTCGTGGCGCTGGTGGTCCTGCTCGTCTCGGCGCTGCTCGTCATCGCCCTGGCGGCGCGGGTCTACACCCGCTCCCTGCTGCGGACGGGCCAGCGGGTCCGGCTCCGCACGGCGCTCGGCCGGGACTGACCCCGGGACGGGCGGGCACGCACGACGAGGGGCGCCGGACCGCGCAGGTCCGGCGCCCCTCGTCGTCGTCGGCCCCTCGGGCCCGCGGGGTCCCCGTCAGTCGACGAGCACCCCGTGGTCCGCCGGCACGCGCTCGCCCTCGTGCACCGGACCGGGCGGGGTGCCGTCGCCGAACGGCCGCCCGCCGAGCCCCTCGCGCCGGTGCGGCGTCAGCCACCCCGACAGGTCCGGCCCGGCCGGCACCACGCCGGAGGGGTTCAGGTCCCGGTGCACCTCGTGGTAGTGCCGCTTGATCTGCACGAAGTCGACGGTGTCGCCGAACCCCGGCGTCTGGAACAGGTCGCGGGCGTAGGCCCACAGCACCGGCATCTCCGAGAGCTTCTGGCGGTTGCACTTGAAGTGGCCGTGGTAGACGGCGTCGAAGCGCACGAGCGTCGTGAAGAGGCGGACGTCGGCCTCCGTGATCGTGTCGCCGACGAGGTAGCGCCGCCGGGCCAGGCGGTCGGACACCGCGTCGAGGCGGGCGAACAGCCGGTGGTAGGCACGCTCGTAGGAGCGCTGGTCCCCGGCGAAGCCCGCGCGGTAGACCCCGTTGTTGACGTCCTGGTAGATGCCCTCGGCGACGTCGTCGATCTCCTCGCGCAGGCCCTCGGGGTACAGGTCGGGCGCGCCGTCGCGGTGGAAGGCCGTCCACTGCGTCGACAGGTCGAGCGTGATCCGCGCGAAGTCGTTCGTGACGACCTGCCCGGTCGGCACGTCGACGATCGCCGGCACGGTGATGCCGCGGGGGTACTCCGGGTCGCGCGCGAAGTACGCGTCCTGGAGCCGCTCGATGCCGAGCACGGGGTCCACCCCGCCGGGGTCGAGGTCGAACGTCCACGAGCGCTCGTCGTGCACGGGGCCGCACTGGCCCATGGACAGCGCGTCCTCCAGGCCCAGCAGGCGCCGCACGATGATGGCCCGGTTGGCCCAGGGGCAGGCGCGGGCGACGACGAGCCGGTAGCGACCCGCCTCGACGGGCCAGCCCTCGGCGCCGTCGGCGGTGATGCGGGTGGTGAGGTAGCGGGTGTCGCGGGCGTACTCCTGCCCGGGGGTGCGGTACACGCCGGGGGTCGCGTGGGGGTCCCGGTCCGCCCCGTCGGGGGCGGTCGAGCCGGAGGCGCCTGTGTCGCTGTCGGTCATGCCCCGATCCTGCGCGCCCGACCCCCCGGACGCGAGCCCCCGCCCCGCGTCGGGACACGGACCACCCGTGCGCCGCGCCGGTCACGGCCCGGGCCGACCCTGCGCAGCGTCCCGCGCGCCGTCGTAGCCTGCGGGCATGACCCCTCCCGTGCGCATCGGCGTCCAGGTCCAGCCCCAGCACGCCGACTACGCCCAGATCCGTGACGCGGTCCTGCGGTCCGAGGACCTGGGCGTCGACGTCGTCTTCAACTGGGACCACTTCTACCCGCTGTACGGCGACCCGGACGGCAAGCACTTCGAGTGCTGGACGATGCTCGGCGCGTGGGCGGAGCAGACGGAGCGCGTCGAGATCGGGGCGCTCGTCACCTGCAACTCCTACCGCAACCCCGACCTGCTGGCGGACATGGCCCGCACGGTCGACCACATCAGCGGCGGGCGGCTGGTCCTCGGCATCGGGGCCGGCTGGTTCGAGAAGGACTACGACAGCTTCGGGTACGAGTTCGGTACGGCCGGCTCGCGCATCGCCGACCTGGGGCAGGCGCTGCCGCGCATCACGGCGCGGCTCGCCGCCGGCAACCCCGCGCCCACGCGGAAGATCCCCGTCCTCATCGGCGGTGGCGGCGAGCGCAAGACCCTGCGCCTCGTCGCGGAGCACGCGGACGTCTGGCACGGCTTCGGCGACGCGGCGACCATCGCCCGCAAGAGCGCGATCCTCGACGAGCACGGCCGCGAGGTCGGGCGCGACACCGCGTCCCTCGTCGAGCGGTCGGCCGGCGTCGACGCGCCGCCGGAGGACGTGGCCGACGCCCTCCTCGAGGCGGGCGTCACGCTCTTCACCGTCGGGGTCGGCGGGCCGGACTACGACCTCGGGCTCGTGGAGCGGTGGGTGCGCTGGCGCGACGACCGGCGGTGACCCCCTCCGGCCCGGCGGCCGGGCCGCGTCGTCCCCGGTGGCTGCGGCCCGGGGCGCCCGACGCCCCGTGGAACCGTCCCCTGCACCTGCCCCGGTGGCGGCGGCGGTCGGTGGCGCGGGCGGTCGCCGCGGTGCTGCTCGGGACGGTGGTGGCGCTCGTCGTCGGCGTGACGACCGCCCGCACGGAGGCGAGCTTCGGGCCGCACCGCACGCAGTACGCGGTGACGGTGGACGGCACCGTCAGCGTCGACCTGGGTCCCCTCGGCGCCCTCGTGCTCGACTCGCCGGTCCCCGTGCTCGGCGTCCACGCGGTCGTCCAGGAGATCCCCGCGGACCTCGACGAGGTCGACCCCGCGACGACCCTGGCGTCCCTGAGCGAGGACGCGCAGCGCTACGTGCAGTTCTTCAGCGCGCCCCAGGGCGAGGTGGAGGAGGTGGTGCGGGGGCTCGTCGTCGACGCCCTGCGCCGGGCCGCGGCCGTGCTCGTCGTCCTGGCCCTGCTCGCGCTCGGCCTGCGCGCCCTGCTCGGCGCGGACCGGCGGCGCGCCCTGGCGGGACGCGTCGCGGAGCGGCGACGGGCCTGGGGCGGCGGGCTCCTCGTCGCCCTGCTCGTGCTCGCGGCGGTCCCGGCGAGCTCGCGGGCGGGCACCCGGGCGACGACGAGCGCGCCCGTCGCGTCCGCGGTCTTCGCCGGGACGCCGCTGGAGGGCGCCCGCGTGACGGGACGTCTGGGCGGCGTGATCGACACCCTGGGGCGGCTGGTGGCCGACGCGTACCGGGAGAACGAGGCGTTCTACGCGGGGGCCGACGACGCGCTCGTCGTCGCCTGGGAGGGCGCGGAGCGGCGGGACGCCGCGGCGCGGGCCGCCGTGGCGGCGGCCGCGGTGGCGGGGGAGGGCGCCGCGCTGGACGGCGGGTCGGACGCCGGGTCGGACGCCGGGCCGGGCCGCGACCCCGGTCCGGACGGCGGGGAGGACGCGGGTGCGGCGACCGCCCCCACCGCCGGCGTTCCGGCGGCCGTCGGGGAGGACGGGGGCGGCCCGGCGTCGTCGCCGACGCCCGGGCGGACCGCGGCGGCCGCTCCGGCGGAGCCCGTGACGGTGGTCGTCGTGTCGGACCTGCACTGCAACGTCGGGATGGCGCCGGTGATCTCGACGCTCGTGCGCCTCAGCGGCGCGGACCTCGTGCTGGACGCCGGGGACACGACGGTCGACGGCACGGCCGTCGAGGACTACTGCGTGCGCACCTTCGCGCGGGCCGTGCCCGAGGGCGTGCCCCTGGTGACCTCGCCGGGCAACCACGACTCGGCGACGACGAGCGCCACCTACGCCCGGTCGGGCGCCACCGTCCTCGACGGCGGGGTCGTCGAGGTCGCGGGCCTGCGCGTCCTCGGCGACCACGACCCGGCCGAGACCCGCATCGGCGCCGGCGGCACCGCCCTGCGCGAGCCGATCGCCGACGTGCGGGAGCGGTTGGCGACCACCGCGTGCGAGGACGCGGAGGGCGTGGACCTGCTGCTCGTCCACACGCCCGCGGTGGGCGACGACGTGCTCGCGGACGGGTGCGCGCCCGCACAGGTGTCGGGCCACCTGCACACCCGCCAGGGACCCGCCGTCCTCGGTGGTGGCGTGCGGTACGTGTCCTCGTCGACGGCGGGTGCGAGCCTCGGGCAGCCGACGATCGGCCCCCTGCGCGGCACCGCCGAGCTCACGGTGCTCACCTGGGACCCCGCCACGCGCCTCTTCCGCGACCTGCGCGTCGTGGAGGTGACGCCGGACGGCGCCGTCACCGTCCCGGACCGCGTGCCGTGGCCGGCCCTGCCCCCGGTCGACGAGCCCCCGGTCGACGAGCCCCCGGTCGACGAGCCCGCCCCCTGACCCTCGCGGGTCCCGTCGTCCGGCGCCGCGCGCGCTACGGGCCCCACCCGCCCTCGGGCTCGGCCATGTGGACGACCTCCCACACGTGCCCGTCGGGGTCGGCGACCGCGCGCCCGTACATCCCGTCGCCCTCCTGGGTGTCGCGGTACTCGTGGCCGCCGTGCGCGAGCGCCCGTGCGACGAAGGTGTCGACCTCCTCGCGGGAGTCGGCCGAGAGGGCGTGCAGCACCTGCGTCACCCGGTGCGCGTCCGCGACCTCCCCGGTGACGAAGCCCGCGAACCGCTCCCGCGTCATGAGCATCGCCACGATGGTGCCGGACAGGACGACGGACGCGGTCGTCTCGTCGGAGAAGGCCTCGTTGATGCGGAACCCGAGGCCCGTGTAGAAGGCGCGGGAGGTCTCCAGGTCCGCCACGGGCAGGTTGACGACGATCATCCGGGGCACAGGGGCCGCCCTCCGGTCGGCCGCCCGTCCCCGGGCGGCGGTCGCAGCGTCCGGCGGGTGCCGGCGGCGGTGCAGACCGCGGCGTCGCCCCGGACTCATCGCGGCGGCCCCGCGCCGCGGTCCTCGGGCCCCCGACCTGCGTGGAGGCACCTCGGGGCGCGAAAGGCCTGTGCCGTGTCGGACCCCGTTGCTACGGTCGCCGGGTGACCATGACGACGTCCGAGGTGGACTTCCGCACCGCTGTCGAGCCGTTGCGTCGTGAGCTCCTGGCGCACTGCTACCGCATGACCGGCTCCGTGCACGACGCGGAGGACCTCCTGCAGGAGACCTACCTGCGCGCCTGGCGCGCCATGCGGGGCTTCGAGCACCGCTCGTCGCTGCGGACGTGGATGTTCCGCATCGCGACCAACGCCTGCCTGACCCACCTCGAGGGGCGCAAGCGACGTCCGCTGCCGGCGGGCATCGGCGCCCCGGCCGACCCGGTGCACCAGCCCCTGCCGGACCACGGGGTGCCGTGGCTCGAGCCCCTGCCGGACCGCCTCGTCCTGGCCGAGGCGCCGTCGGACCCCGCGGAGGACGCGGTCCGCCGCGACTCCGTGCGGCTGGCCTTCGTCGCGGCGCTGCAGCACCTCACCGCGCAGCAGCGGGCGGTCCTGCTGCTGCGGGAGGTCCTCGCGTGGAGCGCCGCCGAGGTCGCGGAGGCCCTGGACCTCACCGTCGCCGGCGTGAACTCCACCCTGCAGCGCGCGCGGGCGCAGATGGCGCGCCTGGACACCGACGCCCCGCCGGCGCCGCTCGACGACCGCACCCGCGCCCTCCTCGAGCGCTACGTGGCGGCCTTCGAGAGCTACGACGTCGCCGCGATCGTGGAGCTGCTCGCCGCCGATGTCGTGTGGGACATGCCGCCGTACCCGTCCTGGTACCAGGGTCCTGAGGCGGTGGGCCGGCTCATCGCCACGTGGTGCCCGGCCTCGGGCCCGGGCAGCATGCGGCTCGTCGCGACCTCCGCCAACGGCCTGCCCGCGTACGCGCTGTACATGCAGGGGGAGGACGGCGTCCACCGCGCCTTCCACGTGCAGCAGGTCACCCCGGGTCCCGACGGCGTGCGCCGGGTCACCGCGTACTTCGGGCCCGAGCTCTTCGCGCACTTCGGCCTGCCGGAGGTCCTCCTGGACGCCCCCGCGTGACCGCACCGCCCCCCGGTGCCCCGGGCCCGCCGCCCGGTCCCGAGCCACGGGCGCCGGCCGGGCGGGCGACCGCACCGACGCCGGCCGGGGCGAGCGCCGGACCGGCGGGCGGCGTCGCGGGCGCCGGCCTGAGCCCCGTGTGGGAGGACTACCTCAAGGTCGTCTGGTCGGCGCAGGAGTGGTCCGACCGGCCCGTGACCACGAAGATGCTCGCCGCCCGGCTCGGCGTGGCGCCCTCGACGGTGTCCGAGACGGTCCGCCGGCTGTCGGACGCCGGCCTGCTGAGCCACGCCCCCTACGGCGCGGTCGGCCTGACGGGCGAGGGCCGGCGCCACGCCGTCGCGGTGGTCCGTCGTCACCGCCTCATCGAGACCTTCCTCGTCGAGGTGCTCGGGTACGGGTGGGACGAGGTGCACGACGAGGCCGAGGTGCTCGAGCACGCCGTGAGCGCGCGCTTCGTCGACGCCGTCGACCGCCGCCTCGGGCGCCCGACGCGCGACCCGCACGGCGACCCCATCCCCGACGCGGCCGGTGCCGTCCACCTGCCGCCGGCGGTCCCCGCCTGGGACGCCCCGGCCGGCGCGCACGTCGTCGCGCGGATCTCCGACGCCGACCCCGGCCTGCTGCGGTGGCTGGAGGGCGTGGGCCTCGTCCTCGACGCCCCCGTGCGCGTCCACGCCGGCACGGACGCCGCCGACGTGCGCCGGCTGGAGCCCGCCGGCCGGGCGGCCGTCGACCTGGGCCGTGCCGCCGCCGACGCGATCTGGCTCACCCCGGCGCGCGCCTGACACCCGGCCGGCGGTCCTCTACGCTCTCCCCATCCCCGAAGGTGTCGACGGTGCTCCGCCGGGACGGGTCGAATCGTTTCGACCCGGCGACCGTCCCGAGGTCGCGTCCGCTCCCGCGGCCGTGGCCGCGCCCGAGAGGAGCCCCGTGCCGACCAGCCCGGCGCAGTCCAGCCCTGCTCCGTCCAGCCCTGCTCCGTCCGGCCCCGCTCCGTCCGGCCCTGTCCGAGCCGGCTCCGCCCCGTCCGGCGCCGGCTCGCCGGAGGCCGCCGTGCCCCTGCACGAGCGGCTGAGCCCGTTCCGGGTGCGCGTCGCGCTCGTCGCGCTCGCGCTCGGCGGCTTCAGCATCGGCACCACGGAGTTCGCGACGATGGGGCTGCTGCCCGAGATCGCGACGGACCTCGACCTCACCATCCCCGGCGTCGGCCACGCCATCACGGCGTACGCGCTGGGCGTCGTCGTCGGGGCCCCGACCATCACCGCGCTCGCGGCGCGGGTGGACCGCCGCCGGCTCCTGCTGCTCCTCATGGTGGCCTTCGTCGTCGGCAACGTCGGGTCGGCCTTCGCCACGGACGGCACGACGCTCGTCGCGGCGCGCTTCGTCGCCGGGCTGCCCCACGGCGCCTTCTTCGGCGTCGGCGCGGTGCTCGGCACGGCGGTCGTCGGGCGGGCGCGGCGGGGGCAGGCCGTCGCGGCGATGATGACCGGGCTGACGCTCGCCTGCGCGGCCGGCGTCCCGCTCGCGGCGGTCGTCGGCACGGCCGTCGGGTGGCGCTGGTCGTTCGTCGGCGTCGGGCTGCTCGGGCTGGCCACGCTCGCGGCCCTGGCGCTCTGGGCGCCGTCCCTGCCCGCGGCGCCCGGCGCCACCGTCCGCGGCGAGCTCGGCGCCCTGCGCAGCCGCCCGCTGTGGGTCGCGGTCGGCGGCGGGGCCGTCGGCTTCGGCGGCATGTTCGCCGTGTACTCCTACGTCAAGCCGCTGCTCACCGACGTCACGGGTCTCGACGTGGGCACGGTGCCGCTCGTGCTCGCGCTCTTCGGGATCGGCATGACGGTCGGCACCGTGCTCGGCGGGCGGCTGGCGGACCGCTCCGTCCTGGCCACCGTGCTGTCCGGGATGGTCGCCACGGCGGCGGTGCTCGTCGTCCTGGCCCTCGTGGCGACCCGGCCCGTCCCGGCCGTCGCGGCGCTGGTCGCGCTGGGCGTGGTGACCCAGGTGCTCGGGCTCGCGCTGCAGACGCGGCTCATGGACCTCGCGCCCGCCGCGCCCTCGCTCGGCGCCGCGCTGTGCCACTCGGCGCTCAACGTCGGCAACGCCGGCGGGGCCTGGGCCGGGGGCCTCGTCATCGCCGCGGGCCTGGGCTACGTCGCCCCGGCCTGGGTCGGCGCGGCCGTCACGCTCGTCGGCCTCGTCGTGCTCCTCGTCGCCGGCCGGACGCCCGCGCCGCGCGTGCCGGACGGGACGCCCGCCGAGCCACTCCCCCCGCGCGGGCAGGCCGCCGTCGCCGGCCCGCCCGCCGCGGCGGAGCCCGTCCCCGCGGGACGCGCCCGCGGCTGACGGCCGCCCCGCCCCGGGCG
>NZ_RWJX01000008.1 GCF_004123805.1 Cellulomonas endophytica
CGCGGAGGAGCTCGTCACGGACTCCGTGTCCCGGTGGCTGCGCGTGCTGGAGCCGGTGGCGGAGCGGCTGGGGTGCGCCGCGGAGCTCGACGCCGTGCGCGTCGTCCTGCGCAAGGGCGCCTCGTACCAGCGCCAGCGGGCCGTGGCCCGGCGGCACGCGGGGCAGCTGCGGCCCGTGGTCGAGCACCTCGTCGCCGAGCGGCGGGCCGGCCGCCCCCTCTGACGCGCGCCCGGGGGACGGCCGGGCGACGATGGCGAGCATGACCGACCAGCTGACCTTCACCGACCCCACCACCCGCTTCCGCACGGAGGGCTACCCCGAGCAGCAGCAGGACGGCCCCGGCCTCGAGCAGGACCTGGCCGTCCGCGCCGACGACGGCCGCGACTCCTACCGCGGCACCGGCCGGCTCGTCGGCCGCAAGGCGCTGGTCACCGGCGGCGACTCCGGCATCGGCCGCGCGGTGGCGATCGCCTTCGCCCGGGAGGGCGCGGACCTCGTCCTGTCCTACCTGCCGGAGGAGCAGCCGGACGCGGAGGAGGTGGCCGCGATCGTCCGTGCCGAGGGCCGCACCGTCGTGCTCGCGCCCGGCGACCTGACGGACGAGACGTACGCGCGCGGCCTCGTGCACCGGGCGCTGGAGGAGCTGGGCGGGCTGGACACCCTCGCCCTCGTCGCCGGCAAGCAGCAGGCGGTGGAGGACATCGCCGACCTCAGCTCCGCCCAGTTCGACGAGACGTTCCGCACGAACGTCTACGCCATGTTCTGGACGATCCAGGAGGCCGTGCCGCACCTGCCCCCGGGCTCGAGCATCATCACGACGAGCTCGATCCAGGCGTACGACCCGTCGCCGATCCTCGTGGACTACGCGACGACGAAGGCCGCCATCAACACGCTGAGCAAGGCGCTGGCCGGCCAGCTCGCGCCGAAGGGCATCCGCGTCAACGTCGTGGCCCCGGGCCCGGTGTGGACCCCCCTGCAGACGGCCGGCGGGCAGCCGCCGGAGAAGCTGCCCGAGTTCGGGAAGCAGACCCCGCTGGGCCGCGCCGGGCAGCCCGTCGAGATGGCGCCCGCGTACGTGTTCCTCGCCTCGCCCGAGTCGAGCTACGTCTCCGGCGAGACGCTCAACGCGAACGGCGGCTCCCCGACGCCCTGAGGCCGTCGCCGTCCCGGCCCGCCTCCGGCGGAGGGCTCAGACGAGGACCTGCGTGAGCGGCATCGTCGAGTCCACGCCCAGGTCGAGCCGGGACGGCGGCAGGTCGCGCGCGACCACGGCGGACCCGAGCGCCGCGATCATCGCGCCGTTGTCCGTGCAGAACCGGATGGGCGGGATGCGCAGCTCCACGCCGGCCGCGGCCGCCCGCTCGGTCATGAGGTCGCGGAGCTGGCTGTTGGCCGAGAAGCCCCCGCCCACGACGAGCGTGCCGACACCGAGGCGCTCGCACGCCGCGAGCGTCTTGGCCGTGAGCACGTCGGCGACCGCGGCGGCGAAGGAGGCGGCGACGTCGGGCAGGGGGATCGCCTGCCCGGCGTCCTCGCGCGCCTCCACCCAGCGGGCGACGGCCGTCTTGAGGCCGGAGAAGGAGAAGTCGAGGGCGTGGGCCGCCTGGTCCTTCGGCGCCGTGAGCCCGCGCGGGAAGCGGATCGCCCCCGGGTCGCCCTCGCGCGCGAGCCGGTCGATGTGGGGACCGCCCGGGTAGGGCAGGCCGAGCAGCCGCCCGACCTTGTCGAACGCCTCGCCCGCGGCGTCGTCGAGCGTCGAGCCCAGCTCGGTGACCCGGACCGTGTCCTCGACGAGGAGCAGGCTCGAGTGCCCGCCGGAGACCACGAGCGCCAGGACGCGCTCGGGGAAGGCGCCGTGCACGAGCTCGTCCACGACGGCGTGCCCGACGACGTGGTTGACGCCGTACAGGGGCTTGCCCAGGGCGAGCGCGAGGGCCTTCGCCGCGGACGTGCCGACCGTCAGGGGGCCGACGAGGCCCGGCCCGGCCGTGACCGCGATCGCGTCGACGTCGGACAGCGCGACGCCGGCGCCGTCGAGGGCGCGCTCGACCGTCGGCACCATCGCCTCGAGGTGGGCGCGGGAGGCGATCTCCGGGATGATCCCGCCGAACCGCGCGTGCTCGTCGACGGAGCTGGCCACCGCGTCGACGAGGAGCTGGCGCCCCCGGACGAGGGCGACCCCGGTCTCGTCGCAGGAGGTCTCGATGCCGAGGACCAGCGGGGCGGAGGTGTCGGGGGCGGGGCTCGCGGCGGGCGTCTCGGGCACGACGCCCAGGATAGGAGCGTCGGCGGTCGGGCCCGCGCGCTGTCGCCGCGCCGGGGTGACCGCCGTCACGCCAGCACGTGGGACGTCCCAGGAATCCTGGCGAGGTCGTTGAGCGTTCAACCGCCCATGACGACCGAGACCTCCTCGCTCCCCGACCTCGACCCGACCCTCGACCTGTCGTTCGACGACGGCGCGCTCGTGGTGCCGGACGACGTCGCGGACCTGATGTTCCGCTCCGCCCGCACGGTGAGCGACTTCACGGACGAGCCCGTCACCGACGCCCAGCTCGAGGCCGTGCACGACCTCGTGAAGTGGGGCCCGACGGCCCTCAACACGACGCCGATGCGCCTGCTCGTCGTGCGCAGCCCCGAGGCCCGCGCGCGCCTCGCGCGCCACATGGCCGAGGGCAACCGGCAGCGGGTCCTGGACGCACCGCTGACGCTCGTCGTCGCCGCCGACCCCGCCTTCCACCGGCACCTGCCGACGCTCCTGCCGCACGCCCCGGGCAAGGCGGAGGAGCTCGAGCCCGCCGTCGAGGCGCGCGAGGCGATGGCACGCACGAACACCCTCCTGCAGGCCGGCTACCTCATCCTCGGCCTGCGGGCTGCGGGCCTGGCCTCGGGCGCCATGGGCGGGCTGGACGCCGCCGGGGTCGACGCCGAGTTCTTCGCGGCGTCCGGCTGGCGCACCCTGCTCGTGCTCAACGTCGGCCACGCCCGCGGCGAGGGCACCCACCGGCCGCGCGCGCCGCGCCTGGGCTGGGGGACGGTCTCCGCCGCGGTCTGAGGCCGGACCGCCCCGGACGTCAGGCCGGTCGCCCGGGCCTCGCGCCCGTGGCGGCCGGCCGCGCCGCGTCGGCGGACCACTGCGACCACGAGCCCGGGTACAGGGCCGCCTCGACGCCGAGGGTCGCCAGCGCCGCCACCGTGTGCGCGGCGGTCACGCCCGAGCCGCAGTACACCGCGACGGGGCCGGCGTCGGCGTGCGGGCCGAGCCGGGCGCGCAGCTCCGCCTCCGGGCGGAAGCGGCCGTCGGGCCCCAGCAGGTCGGCCGTGGGCGCGCTGAGGGCCCCTGGCACGTGCCCGGCGCGCGGGTCGACCGGCTCGCTCTCGCCGCGGTAGCGCTCGCCGGCACGGGCATCGAGCAGCACGCCGTGCGTCGGCCACGCCGCGGCGCCGTCGGCGTCGACCGTCGGCAGGCCGCCGCCGGAGAGCACGACGTCGCCCGGCTCGGGCACGACGGCCCCCGCCTCCAGCGGCAGGCCCGCCGCCGTCCACGCCGCCAGCCCGCCGTCGAGGAGGCGCACGTCGCGCACGCCCGCCCAGCGCAGCAGCCACCAGGCACGGGCCGCCGCGAGGCCGCCGGTCGCGTCGTAGGCCACGACGCCCCGCCCCGCGCGCACGCCCCACCGGCGCGCCGCCGCCTCGAGGGCGGCGACGTCGGGCAGCGGGTGCCGGCCACCCTCGGCCGTCGGCGGGGCGGACAGCTCCGTCGGGAGGTCGACGAAGACCGCGCCCGGCAGGTGGCCGGCGAGGTGCTGCTCGCGGCCGTCGTCCCGGCCGAGCACCCACCGGACGTCGAGGAGGACCGGCGGCTCGTCGCCGGCGAGGGCGGCGGCCAGCGCCCCGGGGGTGACGAGGACCTCCGCGCGGGCGTGGGTGCCGGCATCGGCGCGGGCGTGGGTGCGCGCGCCCGTGCCGCCGGGGCTCACGACCGGCCCGCCGGGACGTCGGCCGCGCGGACGGGCCGCAGCCGCATCGTGTACGCGTCGATGCCGCCGGGGTAGTAGTTGCGCCGCACGCCGAGCCGCTCGAAGCCGAGCGAGGCGTACAGGTGCTGCGCGGGCAGGTTGTCCACGCGGACCTCGAGGAGGAGCGTCTGCGCCCCCAGCACGGCGGAGCGCTCGACGAGCGCCGTGAGCAGCCGGCGG
Organism: Cellulomonas endophytica; assembly: GCF_004123805.1. Lineage (GTDB taxonomy): Bacteria > Actinomycetota > Actinomycetes > Actinomycetales > Cellulomonadaceae > Cellulomonas > Cellulomonas endophytica. Next base: position 4,198 of record NZ_RWJX01000008.1, read on the forward strand.
CCGACGCCGCGGTTCTGGTGCGTGCGGGCGGTCGCGATGGTCATGACCTGCGCGTCGTCGCCGTCGAACCAGAGCCCGGCGTAGCCGACCACGAGGCCACCGGCCGCGCCGTCGAGGTCGACCGCCGCCAGGTACTCGCGGCCCTCCGTGACGAGCTCGGCGGCCATGGACGTCCGCGACCACGCGGTGGCGCCGAAGAGGTCGGCCTCGAGCTCCATCACCCGGTCGAGGTCCGCGGGCACGAGGGGGCGCAGGACGGTCACCTGCTCGCTCACGCGAGCACCCGCTTCCGGGACGCCGCCGGGACCGCGTCGGGACGGCGCAGGTAGAGCGGCTCGCCCGGCTGCCCGAGCCCCGCGGCGGCACGCCGCACCGCCAGGCGGGCGAGGGCGGCGGGGTCGGGGTCGAGCAGGGCCGTGTCGAGCGCGGCCGGGTCGCCGAGCCGCTCGGCGAGGGCGGGGTGCAGCAGCGCGCCCCGCCCGACGACGCGCACGCCGTCGGCGAGGTCGGCCACGAGGTCCTCGGCCGGCCCGACCCCCGGGGCCCGGACCTCGACGAGGCCGGCCGTGGCGGGGTCGTCCGTCGCCGCCCGCCGGTAGAGCGCGCTGTAGACCTCGCGCCGGCGGGCGTCCGTCACGACGAGGACCACGTCCGCGGCCGGGTCCGCCTCGAGCGCGCGGAGGGCGAGCGCCTCCGTGCTGGGCACCCCGTGCAGCGGCACGCCGAGGGCGAGCGCGAGCGCGCGGGCGGTGACGAGCCCGACCCGCAGCCCGGTGAACGGCGCCGGGCCCGTCCCGGCGACGACGGCCGTCAGCGCGGCGGGCGTCGTGCCCGCGGCCGCGAGCAGCTCGGCGACGAGGGGCGCGAGCCGCTCGGCGTGGTGGCGCTGCTCGGGGACGGAGCCGGCGGCGAGGGCGACGCCGGCGCCGTCGGTCACGGCGACGGCGACGGCCGCGGAGGTGTCGAGGGCGAGGAGGGGCACCGGCTCAGCCTGCCACCGGAGCGGCGCCGTCCGCGCCGCCGTCCGCGCCGTCGTCGCCCACGCCGCCCCTCCGGCCGTCGTCCTCGTCGACGGGCTCCCCGGGCAGCGGCACGCCCGCCCACCGCGCACCGACGGGGCGCAGCGTCGCCGTGCGGACGCCGGCGGCACCGTCCTCGTCGTCGGGGTCGCGGTCCGCCGCCGGTGCCGCGCCCGCACCGCCGCGCGGCCGCTCGATCGCCACCTCGAGCCGGTCCTGCGCCAGCCCCTCGACCCAGCCGCTCCCCCACTCGACGACCGTCACCGACTCCTTGAGCGAGGCGTCCAGGTCCAGGGCGTCGATCTCGTCGAGGGAGCCGATCCGGTACGCGTCGACGTGGACGAGCGACGGCCCGCGGCGGCCGTCCGGGCCGGGCAGCGCGGGCTGCACCCGGGCGATGGTGAACGTCGGCGAGACCACGGCGCCGCGGACGCCGAGGCCGGCGCCGATCCCCTGGGTCAGGGTCGTCTTGCCGGCGCCCAGGCCGCCGGTCAGGACGACGAGGTCCCCCGCGCGCAGCACCGCGGCGAGCGCACGCCCCAGCCCGCGCGTGGCCTCGGCGTCGGGCAGCACGACGCGGCGCGTCGCCGCGCCCGTCCCGGCGCCGCTCACCGGGCCGGTCGTCGGGCCGGTCGTCGGGCCGGTCGCCGGGCCGGTCGTCGGGCCGGTCACCGGGCCGCTCCCGCCGCGACGGGCACGGCCGGGGCTGCGGCCTCGGCGTCGGCGTCGGCCACGGGCGCAGGTGCCGGCACGCCCGCGGTGCCGACGTGCACGCGCGGCACCCGGGCGCCCAGGCGCGTGACGATCTCGTAGCCGATCGTGCCGGCGGCGCGCGCCCAGTCCTCCGCGGTGGGACCGCCGTCCGCGCCCGTCCCGAACAGCTCGACGCGGTCCCCGGCGACCTCCGTCGCACCCGGGCCGAGGTCGACGACGACCTGGTCCATGCACACGCGCCCGGCCACGCCGAGCCGGCGCCCGCCGACGAGCAGGGGCCCGCCGGGCCGCTCGGCCGTGCCGGAGGCGTGCCGCGGCAGCCCGTCGGCGTACCCGAGCGGCACGACGCCGACCACGGTGTCCCGGGGGGTGACGTAGTGGTGCCCGTAGGAGACCCCGTGCCCGGCGGGCAGCCGCTTCACGGTGGCGAGGTCCGCCTCGAGCGTGAGCGCGGGCGTCAGCCCCTCGCACGCGGGGTCGACCGTGCCGGGCGCGGGCGACAGCCCGTAGAGCGCGATCCCGGGCCGGACGAGGTCCAGGTGCGTCGCGGGGTGCAGCAGCAGGCCGGCCGAGTTCGCCAGGTGCCGGACCTCGAACCGGGCACCGGCCCGCTCCGCCGCGTCCGCCGACGCCCGGAGCACGGCGAGCTGCTCCGCCGTGACCGGGTTCCCCGGCTCGTCGGCGGCGGCGAGGTGCGACCAGAGGCCGACCGCGCGCAGGGCGCCCTCGGCCTCCGCCCGCAGGACCGCCGGCAGCAGCGCGGCGAGGGCGTCGGGGGTCAGGCCGTTGCGGCCCAGCCCCGTGTCGACCTTGAGGTGCACCCGGGCCGTGCGCCCGGTCGCCCGCGCCGCCGCGACGACCGCGTCGAGCGCCCAGGGCGCCGCCACCGAGACGTCGACGTCGGCCTCGAGGAGGTCGGCCATGGGGACGCCCGGGGCGTGCAGCCACGTGAGCAGCCGCGGGGCCGTGACGCCGGCGGCCCGCAGCGCGAGGGCCTCGCCGGCCTGGGCCACGCCCAGCCAGGTGGCACCCCCGGCCACCGCCGCCCGGGCCGCCGGCACGAGGCCGTGGCCGTAGGCGTCGGCCTTGACGACGGCCATGAGCTGGCCGGAGGGGGCCCGGGCGGCGAGGGCCCGGGTGTTGGCGGCGAGGGCGTCGAGGTCCACCACCGCGCGGACGGGGCTGTAGGCGGTCGGGTCGCTCACGCCCCGCAGTCTCCCACCGGCGCCGCCCCGGACGACGCAGGGCGCCCGGCGAGGAGCGCGGCGACGACGTCGGGCACGGCGTGCGCGACCTCGGCCGCGGCGACGGGCCCGCCCGGACGGGCGGCGTGGGCGGCGCGCCCGTGGACGAGCGCGGCGGCGGCGGCGAGCCGGGCCGCGGCGGACGGGTCGTCCGCGAGCGCGTCGGCGCGCGCCGCCAGGAGCGTCCCGAGCACGCCCGCGAGCACGTCGCCCGCGCCGGCCGTGGCCAGCCACGCGGGAGCGTCCGCCTGGGACCACGTCCCGCCCGGTCCGACGACGAGGGTCGTCGCCCCCTTGAGCAGCACCGTCGCCCCCGTCCGCGCGTGGGCCCGCCCCGCCCAGCGCCACGGCTCGGCCTCCACGGCGTCCCGGTCCACTGGCCGGTCGTCGTCCGTGCGCTCCCCGAGCCGGGCCAGCAGGGCGGCCAGCTCCCCGGCGTGCGGGGTGAGGACGACGTGCGCCCCCGTCCCCGGCCCGACGTGCTCGAGGGCACCGGCGTCGAGCACGGCCGGGACCCCGGCCGCGGCCGCCCGGAGCACGTCGGCGACCGCCGCGGCGCGCGCGGGGTCCGCGGGGTCGACCCCGGAGCCGGCGGCCCAGGCCTGCACGCGCCCGTCCCCGACGTGCGCGGCGACGACGACCTCGGGCCGGGCCGCCAGCACCGCGGCGGCGAGCGGGCCGGCTGGGGTCGCGGTCCCCGCGTCGGGAGCGGAGGGCGGCCGCTCGTCGACGAAGCGCACCATGCCGACCCCCGCGCCGACCGCGCCGCTCACGGACAGCACCGCCGCCCCCGGGTAGCGCGTGGTCCCCGTCACCACGCCGAGGACGCCGCGGGCGTACTTCTGCGCGGCCCGTCCGGGCACGGGCCACAGCGCGCGCACGTCGTCGTCCTCGAGCCGCCGCACCGCCGGGGGGCGGCCGGACAGGTCGAGGCCGAGGTCGACGGTCACCAGCGCGCCGACGACGCCCGACGCCGGCGGCAGCAGCAGCCCGGCCTTCGGGACGCCGAACGTCACCGTCCGGTCGGCGGGCAGGACCGTCCCGGCGAGGCGCCCGTCGTCGACGCCGATGCCGGAGGGCACGTCCACGGCGACGACGACGGGCCGCACCCGCCCGGCGGCCCCGGGCATCGCCTCCGGCGCCTCCAGCCCTTCCAGCGCCTCGAGCAGCGCCGCGACGAGCCGCTGCGCCGTCCCCCGCAGCCCCGACCCGTCGGCGCCGATCCCGACGAGCCCGTCGAGCACCACGTCCGCGCCGGCCGCGAGCGCCGCCGCCGCCGCGGGGTCGGCCGTCACCTCGTCTGCGTCGAGGACGCCCACGCCCGCCGCGCGGGCCGCCGCGAGGCCCTCGTCGTGCAGCCGGGCCGCCGCCGGCAGGACGGTGACGCGCACGCCCCGCGCCGCGAGGAGCGCCGCCGCGTGCAGCGCGTCCCCGCCGTTGTTCCCCGCCCCGGCCAGCACGGCCACGTGCGCGCCCCGCAGCGGCACCGTGCGCCCGGCGCGGCCGCCCGGGCCCGTGTGCCGACGTCCGCGCAGGACGCGCACGACCTCGAGGTGCAGCCCGTGCGCCGCGCGGCGCATGAGCGGCACCCCCGCGGCCAGCAGCGGCGCCTCGGCGGCACGGACGTCGGCGGCGGTCCAGGCGGCGAGCACGCCCCCATCCTGGACCGGCGGGCCGCGCGCGTCGTCCCGGGGCCGAGCGGGCCGGCGACGGCTAGCGTGCGAGGCATGCGCTTCGGACTCTTCATCCCCCAGGGCTGGCGGCAGGACCTCACCGGCATCGAGACCGCCCGCCACTGGCCAGTCATGCGAGACCTGGCCCGGCACGCCGACTCCGGCGACGCCTGGGAGTCGATCTGGGTCTACGACCACTTCCACGCCGTGCCCGAGCCCAACGGCGAGGCCGTGCACGAGGCGTGGAGCCTCATGAACGCCTTCGCCGCGGCGACGGACCGCGTCCGCCTCGGCCAGATGTGCACCTGCATGGCGTACCGCAACCCGGCCTACCTGGCGAAGGTCGCCGCGACGGCCGACGTCATCTCCGGCGGCCGCGTCGAGATGGGCATCGGCGCGGGCTGGTACGAGCACGAGTGGCGTGCCTACGGCTACGGCTTCCCGACCGCCGGGGAGCGCCTGGCGATGCTCGACGAGGGCGTCCAGGTCTTCGAGCAGCTGTGGCGCGACGGCGTCGCCCACCTCGACGGGAAGTACTACCAGGTGGACGGCGCGCAGCTCGCGCCGTTGCCGCTGCAGGCGGGCGGGCCGCCGCTGTGGATCGCGGGCGGCGGCGAGCGCAAGACCCTGCGCATCGCGGCGCAGCACGCGGCGTACACGAACTTCGACGGCACCCCCGAGGGCTTCGTGCACAAGTCGCAGGTCCTGCGCGGCCACTGCGACGACCTGGGCCGGGACTTCGGCTCCATCGTGCGGTCGGCCAACTACAACGTGGTCATCGGCGCCACGGAGGCCGAGGTCGCCGACCGGCTGGCGTGGGTCGAGGACCACTACCGCGCCACGGTGCCCGGGAAGGTGGAGCAGGTGGCCGAGGAGTTCCGGCGGGGCCCCCTCGTCGGGACGCCGGAGCAGATCGTCGAGAAGCTCCGCGAGCTCGAGGGCCTGGGGATGACCTACGCGATCACGTACTTCGCCGAGGCGGCCTACGACCGGTCCGGGATCGAGCTGTTCGAGCGCGAGGTCGTGCCGGCGCTGAAGGGCTGAGGCCGAGCCTGACGCGACGCCGGCGAGGGCGTCGCGTCAGGCGTCCCGCTCGGCGACGACCATCGCGGAGGCGATGCCGGCGTCGTGGGAGATCGACAGGTGGAACCGGTCGACGCCCGCGGCGGCGGCCGCCGCCGCGACGGTCCCGCGCACCTCGACGACGGGCGCGCCGCCCCGGACCCGGTGGACCGTGGCGTCGTGCCACCGCATGCCGCCGGGTGCGCCGAGGGACTTGGCGATCGCCTCCTTCGCCGCGAACCGCGCCGCGAGGGAGGCGGGCGGCAGGTCCCGCTCGTCGGGCGTGAACAGCCGGTCCCGCAGCCCCGGGGCGCGGTCGAGGGTCTCGAGGAACCGCGCGACGTCGACGACGTCGATCCCGACCCCGACGATCACGCCGTCGCCGTGCCGCTCACTCGACCGTGACGGACTTCGCCAGGTTCCGCGGCTGGTCCACGTCGAGGCCCTTGGCGGTCGCGAGCTCGCAGGCGAACACCTGCAGCGGCACCACCGTGAGCAGGGGCGCCAGCAGGGTCGGGCACTGCGGCACGTAGAAGACCTCGTCGGCGAAGGGGCGCACGGCCTCGTCGCCGTCCTCCGCGATGACGAGCGTGCGCGCGCCGCGGGCGCGGATCTCCTGGATGTTCGACACGACCTTCGCGTGCAGCGAGTGCCGGCCACGCGGTGAGGGCACCACGACGAAGACGGGCTGGCCCGGCTCGACGAGCGCGATCGGCCCGTGCTTGAGCTCGCCGGCGGCGAAGCCCTCGGCGTGGATGTAGGCGAGCTCCTTGAGCTTGAGCGCGCCCTCGAGCGCCACGGGGAACCCGACGTGGCGGCCCAGGAACAGGACGGACGGGGTGTCCGCCATCCACCGGGCGATCTCGCGGACCCGGTCGGAGCGGTCGAGCACGGTCTGGATGCGCTCGGGCATGGCGCGCAGCTCGACGAGCTTGCCCTCGACCTCGTCCGAGAACATCGTGCCGCGCAGCTGCGCGAGGTAGAGGCCCAGCAGGTAGGTGGCCGTGATCTGCGCGAGGAAGGCCTTCGTCGAGGCGACCGCGATCTCCGGCCCCGCGTGCGTGTAGAGCACGGCGTCGGCCTCGCGCGGGATCGTCGAGCCGTGGGTGTTGACGATGGCGAGCGTCGTGGCGCCCTGCTCCTTCGCGTGACGGACGGCCATGAGCGTGTCCATCGTCTCGCCGGACTGGGAGACGGCCACGACGAGCGTGCGCGCGTTCACCACCGGGTCGCGGTAGCGGAACTCGTGCGCGAGCTCGACCTCGACGGGGATGCGGCACCAGTGCTCGATGGCGTACTTCGCCACGTGGCCGGCGTAGGCGGCGGTGCCGCAGGCGACGACGACGATCTTGTCGACCGCGCGCAGCACCTCCTCCGTGATGCGGAGCTCGTCGAGGACGAGGCGGCCGCGCACGTCGGTGCGGCCGAGGAGCGTGTCCGCCACCGCGTGGGGCTGGTCGTGGATCTCCTTGTCCATGAAGGACGCGAAGCCGCCCTTCTCCGCGGCGGCCGTGTCCCAGTCGACCGTGTAGCGACGGCCCTCGGCCGGTGCGCCGTGGAAGTCCGTGACGACGACGCCCTCGGGGGTGATGGTGACGACCTGGTCCTGGCCGAGCTCGAGCGCCTCGCGCGTCGCGGAGATGAACGCGGCGACGTCCGAGCCGAGGAAGTTCTCGCCCTCACCGATCCCGACGACGAGCGGCGAGTCGTGACGGGCGCCCACCACCGTGCGGGGGTGGTCCGCGTGGACCGCGAGCAGCGTGAAGGTGCCCTCGAGCCGCCGCGCGACCTGCGTCATGGCCGCGGTCAGGTCGCCCGTGGCGTCGTAGGCGCGGGCGAGCAGGTGCGCCGCCACCTCCGTGTCCGTCTCGGACGTGCACTCCACGCCCTGCGCGGCCAGCTCGGCCTTGAGGGTCACGAAGTTCTCGACGATGCCGTTGTGGATCACCGCGAGCCGCCCCGCCACGTGGGGGTGGGCGTTGCGGTCCGTCGGGGCACCGTGGGTCGCCCACCGCGTGTGGCCGATCGCCGCCGTCGCGTCCGGCAGCGGGTGGAGGTCGATCTCCTCGACGAGGTTCGCGAGCTTCCCGGCCTTCTTCGCCGTGCTCAGCGTGCCGTCCGGGGAGACCTGGGCGATGCCCGCCGAGTCGTAGCCCCGGTACTCGAGGCGCCGCAGCCCCTCGAGCACCACCTCGCGCGGACGACCGTCCGCGTGTCCCTGACCGACGTATCCGACGATGCCGCACATGCGGGCGAGTCTAGGGGCGCGGTCCCCCGCCACCCGTGAGGGCGGTGTGCGCGCGCGTGAGGGACCTGTGCCGACGGCGGACGGCGGACCCTGCCCCCTCCGGCGACGACGCGTCGACGGGCGCGGCGGCGGGGGTGCGGCAGACTGACGCGGTGCTGACCGCACCGACCCTGTCCAGCCCGTTCGTCGACCTCGACCGTGAGGCGTGGGCGCGCCTGTCGGCCTCGACGCCGCTGCCGCTCACCGACGTCGACGTGCAGCGGCTCCGCGCCCTCGGGGACCCCATCGACCTCGCGGAGGTCGACACGGTCTACCGGCCCCTCTCGCGCCTGCTCGACCTGCACATCGCCGCCGTGCGCGGTCTGCACGAGGCCACCGGCACGTTCCTGCGCGAGCGGGTGGGACGCACGCCGTTCGTCATCGGCGTCGCCGGGTCCGTCGCCGTGGGCAAGTCGACGACCGCCCGCCTCCTGCGCGAGCTCGTCGCCCGCTGGCCGGCCACCTCGCGCGTCGAGCTCGTCACCACCGACGGCTTCCTGCACCCGAACGCCGAGCTCGAGCGCCGCGGGCTCATGGAGCGCAAGGGGTTCCCCGAGTCCTACGACCGGCGCGCGCTCGTGCGCTTCGTCTCGCAGGTGAAGGCGGGCGACGCGGAGGTGGCGGCGCCCGTCTACGACCACCTCACCTACGACATCGTGCCCGGCGCGCAGAACGTGGTGCGCCGGCCGGACGTCCTCATCGTCGAGGGGCTCAACGTCCTGCAGCCCGCCCGGCCCGGCCGCGACGGGACCGGCGTCGCCGTGAGCGACTTCTTCGACTTCTCCATCTACGTCGACGCCCGCGAGGCCGACGTGCGCGAGTGGTACGTCGAGCGGTTCCTGGCGCTGCGGCGCACGGCGTTCACCCGGCCCGAGTCGTTCTTCCACCGCTACGCCGCGCTCACCGACGCCGAGGCGACCGCCCGCGCCGGCCAGATCTGGGACTCGATCAACGCGCCCAACCTGCGCGCGAACATCGCGCCCACCCGCGACCGGGCCACCCTCGTGCTGACGAAGGCCGCGGACCACCACGTGGCGAGCGTCCGCCTGCGCAAGCTCTGACGGCTGCAGGCGACGACGAGGCCGAGCGTCTCGTCCGGTCGACGAGGAGCAGGCCGAGGACCGGCACCGCCGTGGCGTGCCTCACGAGGACGGCATCGAGCACCCGCGGCGAGGAGCTCGGCGTCAGGAGGCGGCGGCGTCCGGGACCGGCGTCGGCGCGAGCAGCTGCACGGGCCAGTCCGTCGCCTGCACGGGTTCGAGCCCCGCGAGCGCCGCCGCCACGCCCGGCGCCGGGACGCAGCCGTCACCGGGGACCGCGACCCACACGGCGCGGCCGAGCGCGTCCACCAGCCACATCACGGGCGGCGGATCGCCCTCGGCGCAGGTGCTCGTCGAGGCCGACGGCTCCGGGTCCCCGGAGGTCGCCCCGGAGCCGCCGTCCTCGCCCGCACCGGTCTCCGCGGGGCTCGCCGCGGCGGGGTCCGGCACCGACGTCGCCGGAGCCGCGGGGTCCGGCACGGAGGCTGGTGCCGAACCCGCCCCCGGTGCGGGCCCCGACGACGGGTCCGCCGCCGGTCCTGCTCCCGGCGCGGGGGCCGGCCCCGGCGAGGACGTCACCGGCGCCGGCGGCGCCTCGCGTGCCGAGCCCCCGGACGACCCCGCGGAGGTCGCGTCCTCCCCCCCGGGCCGGACCTGGGTCGGCGGGGGGGTCGCACCGGCGGACAGGGCGTCCAGGAGCGGGGCGAGGTCGCCCTCGAGCTCCGTGGCCCGGACCGTGGTCCACACGCCCTCGGCGTCGCGGGCCTGCCCGGCACGCGCGCACGTCACGACCGTGGTCGGACGGAACCCCTCGGGCACCGCGCCGGGCGTGGCGTCCGGCGTCGCGGGCACGTGGCCCGCCACGTCGGCCGTGGCCTCCGCGCCGCGCGTCCCCGGGACGGCGCCGCCGGCCGTCGGCGCCCACCCGAGCGCGGCGAGCACGGCGGGGGCGCGGCAGTCGGCCGCCGTGCGCACCTGCGCCGGGGTCGGCGCCACGGCCGTGGCGCGGCCGTCCGGGCCGGGCGTGCAGCCGGTGGCGGTCCCGGCGACCGCCACCCCGAGCGCGACGACGGCGAGGGACCGGCGCACGCCGCGGCCGGGGGCACGCGGGGCAGGACGGCGTCCGGGTCGCACGTGCCCTCCCGCGTCCGGCCGGCCTGCCGTCCGACGTGCTCGGACGGGGCGCGGAGGACGGGAGGGGCACCGGCGCCGACCTCGTCCTCGACCCTACGCAGACACGGACGGGTGACAGCCCGTCGAGACCGGATCGTTGCCGACGGCACCCGGATCGTGAGCGGGCCGTGACCCTCGGAGGCCACGGGCCGGCGAGCACGGCGCCGGTGCGCGGAGCCGGGGACGGGGCGGCACGACGGCGCCCCGCCACCCCGCCCGACGAGGGCGTCGTCAGGGGTGCGGGGGGCAGGGCACCGGTACGGGCGCCGGAGGCAGGGCGCCCGCCGCCCGCAGGGTGACGCGCCCGGCCCCGGGGGCGACGGCACCGGACCCGGGGGCGGCACCGGTCGCCGCGGGGCCGGCCGCCGCGGCGCGGGGCACGTGGCCGGACGGCACCACGACCGGGGGCACGACGACGACGGGCGCCGTCGTCGAGGGCACCGCGGCCGGCACCGCCGGCGAACGGACGGCGACGAGCAGCACGTCCGCCGTCCGCGTCCGGCCGGGGGCGGCGTCGGTGCGGGGGTCGGGCGCCGGGCGGGCGGCGGGGGCGACCGCGCGGCCGACGGGGGACGCCGGACGCGCCGCCACGCCGTCGGCGGGGTCGCGGCCCTCGTCGCCCACCGGGCGACGGGACGGCCGGGGGTCCCGGGACCCGCGCGACCGCTCGCGCCGGCGCGCGGCGGCGCGGACCGCGAGGTCGATCGCGAGCCCGACGACGAGCCCGCCGACGACCCCGACGACGAGCGCGAGCACCGGCCGGTCGTGGAGCCACGCTCCGGCGCCGGCGCCGATCGCGGCGGACCACACCGCCCACAGGCAGGAGGCGAGCGCGCTCACGGCGACGAACCGCCGCCGGGGGAATCCGACCGCACCGGCGGTCATGTTGACGGCCACGCGCCCCACCGGCACGTACCGCGCCGCCACGATGAGCGAGGTGCCCCGGACCGCCAGCGCGCGCTCGGCGCCGTCGACGACCGCCCGGGCGCGCCGTCCGCGCAGGAACCAGACCTCGCGCACGGGGACGCGGCGCCCGACGGCGTAGGCGACCTGGTCGCCGGTGAAGGCGCCGGCGGCGGCGACCGCGACGACGAGGCGCAGGTCCGCGCCGCCCGCCGCGGTGGCGGCGGCCGCGAGCGCGATGACGGCGGACTCGCTGGGGACCGGTGGGAAGAACCCGTCCACGGTCGCGAGCACGTAGAGGGCGAGGTACGCCCACCCCGATCCCAGCAGGTCCAGCACCCACTGCTCCACGGCGGTCCCCCTCGCCGGCGCCCGGCGGCGCCGCACCTGCCCGCGCGGCACCCCGACGGCACCACGGGCGCCGCCCGACGACCAGTGTGGCCGTCGGCGTGCGCCACCGCGACGCTATTGCGCGGCCGATCGCGCCCACATCAGGGTTCGGCCTGATCCCACCCCCCACCCGACCCCGACCAACGGGGGACGCCTCGGCCGCGGGCGTACCCCTGCAGGGGGACGCGGGACGGCCCCGAGGGCCGGTCCGTCCGGGCTCTCGGCCCCGACGTCCCGCTCAGGCCTCGACGTCGAGTCCGGCCAGCGGGAAGCCGAGCAGACGCGCCGCCTCCGTCGGCCGCGGCGGCGTGCCCCAGCGGGCACCCGTGGCATCCGTCGCCGACAGCGACCGCAGCTCCGCGCGGTCGAGGTACAGCGTGCCGCGCAGGTGGTCCGTCTCGTGCTGGACGATGCGGGCGGGCCAGCCGACGACCTCCTCGTCGAGCGCCCGGCCGGTCTCGTCCTGCCCGGTGAGGCGGATGCGCCGGGGACGCGCGACCACGGCCTGGTACCCGACGACGCTGAGGCAGCCCTCGTAGAAGCCGACGCGCGTCTCGTCGAGCGGCACGTAGTGCGGGTTGACCAGGGTGCGCGGCGGCAGCACGGGGCGCTCCCGCACCACCGCCACCTCCGGGTCGGGCGAGCCGGGGTCGGCCAGCACGGCGATGGCCACGGGCAGGCCGACCTGCGGCCCGGCCAGGCCCACGCCCGGCGCGGCGTGCATCGTCGCGCGCATCACGTCGAGGAGGCGGGCGAGCTCGTCGTCGTGCAGCCACCCGTCGTAGGGGTCGGCCACAGCGCGCAGGACGGGGCTGCCGGCCTGGACCACCGGCACCACGTCGTGCTCGTCGGCCCGGTCGAGCAGCCGCAGGACGAGGTCCCGCAGCAGGCCGGCGCGGCCGTCGCTCACAGCGCGAGCCGCTCGCGCACCACGTCCGCGAGCGCGCGGGCGACGTCGTCCGCCTCGTCCTGGGTGGCGGCCTCGACCATGACGCGCACGAGGGGCTCCGTGCCGGACGGCCGCAGCAGCACCCGGCCCGTGGCGCCCAGGCGGTCCTCGGCCGCCCGGACGGCGTCGAGCAGGGCGCCGTCCGCGGTGCGCGCCCGGTCGACGCCGGACACGTTGACCAGCGTCTGCGGCAGGCGCCGCACCACGCCCGCGAGCACGTCCAGGGGCGTCCCCGTCGCGGCGACCCGGGCCGCCAGCTGCAGCGCCGTGAGGACCCCGTCCCCCGTGGTGGCGTGCTCGGCCATGATGATGTGCCCGGACTGCTCGCCGCCGAGCGCGTAGCCGCCCTCGCGCATCGCCTCCAGCACGTACCGGTCGCCCACCGCCGTCTCCACCGTCCGCACGCCGTGCTCGGCCATCGCCAGGCGCAGCCCGAGGTTGCTCATCACGGTGGTGACGAGCACGTCGTCGACGAGGGAGCCCCGCTCCCGCATCGCCAGCGCCAGGACGCCCATGATCTGGTCGCCGTCGACGAGGCGCCCGTCCCGGTCGACGGCCAGGCAGCGGTCGGCGTCCCCGTCGAAGGCGACGCCGAGGTCGGCCCCGGACGCCACGACCGCGGCCTGGAGCTGCTCCGGGTGCGTGGAGCCGCACTTCTCGTTGATGTTGCGGCCGTCGGGCGAGGCGTTGATGACGACGACGTCGGCGCCGGCGGCGCGCAGCGCCTCCGGCCCGACGACGCTCGCCGCCCCGTTGGCGCAGTCCACCGCCAGGCGCAGGCCCGTGAGGTCCGTCCCGACCGTCCCGACGAGGTGCTCGACGTACCGCTCGCCCCCGCGCCCGCCGTCGGTGCGGATGCGCCCGACGCCGGCGCCCGTGGGCCGCTGCCAGGCCTCGCCCATGCGCGCCTCGATGGCCGCCTCGAGCTCGTCGTCGAGCTTGCGGCCGCCCCGGGCGAGGAACTTGATGCCGTTGTCCGGCATGGGGTTGTGCGAGGCGGACAGGACCACGCCGAGGTCCACGCCCAGCGCGGCGGTGAGGTGCGCCACGGCGGGCGTGGGCAGCACGCCCACGTCGTCGACGTCCACCCCGGCCGAGGCCAGCCCCGCGCACACGGCGGCGGAGAGGAACTCCCCGGACGCGCGGGAGTCCCGTCCGACCACGGCGCGGGGCCGGTGCCCCGCGAACGCGCCCGTGGACCCCAGGACGTGCGCCGCGGCGACGGACAGGTCGAGCGCGAGCTCCGCCGTCACGTCCCGGTTGGCCAGCCCCCGGACCCCGTCGGTCCCGAACAGTCGCGTCATCGCCCCGTACCCCCTCGTCCGTCCTCTGGCGGCCCAGCATCCCCCGGGCCCGTGCGCCCGACCCCGGCGCACGGGGCGGACACGCCGGTGGCCCCGCAGGTCGTCGCCGACCGGCGGGGCCACCGTGGTGCGCTGCGCGGCGCCCTCGCGGGCGCCGACGATCAGCGCTTGGAGTACTGCGGCGCCTTGCGGGCCTTCTTCAGGCCCGCCTTCTTGCGCTCGACGACCCGCGCGTCACGGGTCAGGAAGCCCGCCTTCTTGAGCGCGGGGCGGTTGTTCTCGGCGTCGATCGCGTTGAGCGCACGGGCGATGCCGAGGCGCACGGCGCCGGCCTGCCCGCTCACGCCGCCGCCGGCCACGCGGGCGACGATGTCGAAGCGGCCCTCGACGTCGACGACCTTGAGCGGCGAGCCCGCGATCTGCTGGTGCACCTTGTTCGGGAAGTAGTCCTCGAGGGTGCGGCCGTTGATCGTCCACTGGCCGGTGCCGGGGACGAGGCGCACGCGCGCCACCGCCTCCTTGCGGCGGCCGAGCGCCTGGCCCGGGGCCGTGATGCTCTGGCCACGGCCCGTGGGGGCCACGGTCTCGGAGGTGTAGCTGGTGGGCGTGTCCTCGCCCTCGAGGTCGATGTCGACCGTCACTGGTGGTCCTCGCGTCCTGTCGTCGTGGCTCGCAGGTGGGCTCAGGCCCCCTGCGTCACCTGGGTGATCTCGAAGGGCTGGGGCTGCTGGGCCTGGTGCGGGTGCACGGGACCGGCGTAGACCTTGAGCTTGCCGAGCTGCGCACGGCCGAGGGAGCTCTTGGGGAGCATGCCGCGGACGGCCTTCTCGATGGCGCGCTCGGGGTGCTTCTCGAGCAGGTCGGAGTAGGCGACGGCCCGCAGGCCACCCGGGTAGCCCGAGTGGCGGTAGGCGAGCTTGGTGTCGCGCTTGTTGCCGGTCAGGGCCACCTTCTCCGCGTTGACGACGATGACGAAGTCGCCGCCGTCGACGTGGGGGGCGAAGGTCGCCTTGTGCTTCCCGCGCAGCAGCGTGGCCACGTGGGTGGCCAGCCGGCCGAGGACGACATCGGTCGCGTCGATGACGTGCCAGGTCCGCTCGACCTCGCCGGGCTTCGGGGTGTACGTGCGCACGGTCGTGAGCCTTCGTCTCTGTGGTGCCAATGGGTTCCCGGCGCGAACGGTCCCGGACGTGGTCCGGGGCGGCTCTCGCCGGTCGGGGCTGTCGGTGGCATCCCGACGGCCCGGCGAGTGGGAGCACCGGACCTGCCGTGGCGCACCCGTGCTGAGAAGGCAGGGCGCGCGACAGGGGACGTACGACGACACGCCAGAGTACCGGCACGGCGCACCAGGGGTCAAAGCGGGGTGCGTCACCGCACCCGGTCGGCCGTCCCCGCGGGCGACCCCCTCCCCTCAGCGCGCCCGCGCCACCCGCTCCACGTCCCAGACGGGCTCCGGGGT
Source organism: Cellulomonas endophytica (assembly GCF_004123805.1). Lineage (GTDB taxonomy): Bacteria > Actinomycetota > Actinomycetes > Actinomycetales > Cellulomonadaceae > Cellulomonas > Cellulomonas endophytica. The sequence goes on from NZ_RWJX01000008.1 coordinate 19,415, forward strand.
CTCGGCGACGCGCCCGTCCGCCCCGAACACGAGGAACCGGTCGAAGCCGCGGGTGAACCACCGGTCGTGCGTGACGGCGACGACCGTGCCCTCGAAGGCGGCCAGCCCCACCTCGAGCGCCTCCGCGGAGTGCAGGTCGAGGTTGTCCGTCGGCTCGTCGAGGAGCAGGAGGGTCGCGCCGGCCAGCTCGAGCAGCAGGATGCCGAAGCGCGCCTGCTGCCCGCCCGAGAGCGTCTCCCACCGCTGCTGCGCCTGGCCGACGAGCTCGTAGCGGTCCAGCGCGCGGCTCGCCGCGTCCTGCGGCAGGCCCGGCCGCCCGCCCGGGTGGCCGTCGCCCCGGTGCAGCACCTCCAGGAGCGTGCGCCCGACGAGCTCGGGGTGCGCGTGGTTCTGCGCGAACCAGCCCGGGCGCACGCGGGACCCCAGCCGGGCGCGCCCCGTGTGCGCGACGGGCGCGACGACGGGCCCCTCCGCCGGCCGGTGCTCGGGCTCCGGGTCCGTGCCGCCCGCGGCCAGCAGGCGCAGGAAGTGCGACTTGCCGGAGCCGTTCGAGCCGAGCACCGCCACGCGCTCGCCGAACCACACCTCGAGGTCGAAGGGCTGCATGAGCCCCGTGAGCCCGAGCCGCTCCGCCACGACCGCCCGCTTCGCCGTCCGGCCGCCCCGCAGCCGCACGTGCACGTCCTGGGCGTGACCGAGCACCGCGGGCGGCCCCGCCTCCTCGAACTTGCGCAGCCGCGTCTGGGCGGCGGAGTAGCGGGAGGCCAGCCCGTCGTTGAAGGCCGCCTTCGTGCGCAGGGTGAGCACGAGCTCACGGAGCTGGGCGTGCTCCTCCTCCCACCGGCGCAGGAGCTCCTCCTGCCGCGCCCGCCGCTCCCCCTTCGCGACCGCCCACGACGCGAAGCCGCCGCCGTGCACCCACACCCGCGAGCCCACCGGCGTCGGCTCGAGCTCGGCCACGTGCGTCGCGACGCGGTCGAGCATCTCGCGGTCGTGGCTGACGAAGAGGACGGTGCGGCCGGAGGCGACGAGGCGCTCCTCGAGCCAGCGCTTCGTCGGCACGTCGAGCGCGTTGTCGGGCTCGTCGAGCAGGAGCACCTCGTCGGGGCCCCGCAGCAGCGCCTCCAGGACGAGCCGCTTCTGCTCGCCGCCGGACAGGGAGCGGACCTCCCGGTGCTGGGCGCGCTCGAAGTCGATCGAGAGCACCGCGTCGGTCACGCGGTCCCACTGCGCCTCGGCCTCGTAGCCGCCCACGTCCGCCCAGTCGACGAGCGCCTGCGCGTACCGCAGCTGCGTCGGCTCGTCGTCCGTCTCCATCATCGCCAGCTCCGCCGCGGACAGCTCGGCGGCGGCGGCCGCGACGGCCGGCGCCGCCAGGGAGGCGAGCAGGTCGCGCACGGAGCGGTCGTCGGCGATGCGGCCGACGTCCTGGCGCATGACGCCGAGCCCGCCCGACCGCGCGACCGCGCCGGTGTGCCCGGTCTCGTCGCCGGTGACGATGCGCAGGAGGGTCGACTTGCCGGCGCCGTTGGGGCCGACGAGGGCCGTGCGCGACCCCTCCCCGACGCGGAAGGTCACCGCGTCCAGCAGCGGCCGGCCGTCGGGCAGCGTGAAGCCCACGCCGTTGATGTCGAGGTGCCCCATGGGAGCAGAGTCTGACGGGCGCGGGCGGCAGCCCCAAGGCCTTTGCCCCGCCCGTGCCCCGGCCCGTGCCCCGGCCCGTGTCCCGGCCCGTGTCCCGGCCCGTGCCCCGCTGGCGACCCGCGCGGGCCGGTGCCAGGGTCGGGGCATGAGCGAGGACACCCCTGCCACCTCCACCGACGCCGCCCTCGGGAGCGAGGGCGACACCGACCAGCTGCCCGCGGAGGACACCCTCGTCGGCCGCGGTGTCGACGACCTCCTCGACGAGGGCTACACCCCTCCGGAGCGCCCCCGGCCCGCCACCGCGCACTACGGCGAGACGGCCTGGGAGGAGGCGCACCGCGAGACGATCGACCAGCGCATCGTCCAGGAGGAGCCCGAGGTCTGGGAGTCCGACGAGCCGCCGGCCCCCGACCGCGAGCCCCTGCGCGCCGGCCGCCTGCAGGCGGACGACGGCGCCGTGGACGCCGGCGGCACCGACATGTTCGCCGTCGACCAGGGCGTCGACGGCGGCGCGGCGAGCGCCGAGGAGGCCGCCGTGCACGTCGTCGACGACACGGGGGACGACGCCGTGGACGAGAACCTGGCCGAGCTCGACGAGCTGGACGCCGAGCTCGAGGCCGCCGGGCAGGAGCCCGACGAGCAGCTCGAGCTCGACGACCCGGAGCGGCCCGCGGGCCTCACCGAGGGTCTGCCGACGGTCGACGGCTCGACGACGGAGCCCGGCCCCCGCGCCTGACGCGCTCCCGGGCCCGGTGCCGCCCCCGCGGGCACGGGCCTAGCAGCAGACCGCCGCCCCCGGCGCCCCCGCGGCGCCGGGGGCGGCGCCGTGCCCGGCCTCGTCGGCGGCCCGGCGCGCCCGGGTGCGCCCGGCCCGGGCGGCCAGGTCCTCGTCCGCGGGGTAGGTGACCTCCTCGAGCACGAGGCCGTGGGGCGGCGCCACCGCCGGGCCGCCCGCGCGGCTCCGCGAGGCGAGCAGCTGCGCCGGCCAGCCCACCGGCCGGCGCCCCTCCCCGACGGCCAGGCTCGCGCCGACGAGCGCGCGCACCATGGAGTGGCAGAAGGCGTCCGCCTCGACCCGCGCGACGACGAGCCCGGCGTCCGCGCCCGTCGCCGGGCGCTCCCAGGCGAAGCGCTCCAGGGTGCGGATCGTCGTCGCCCCGGCGCGCGGGCGGCAGAAGGCGGCGAAGTCGTGCAGGCCCAGCAGGGTCCCGGCGGCGGCGTCCATCGCCGCCACGTCCAGGGGGCGCGGGTGCCACAGGACCGCCGCGCGCCCGAGCGGGTCGCGGCGGGCGGGGTCGTCGCCGACCCGGTAGGCGTAGCGCCGGCGCAGGGCCGCGAAGCGCGCGTCGAACCCGGCGGGAGCGGGCGCGACCGACCGCACGACGAGGTCCGCGGGGAGCACCCCGTCCAGCCGCGAGCGCAGCGCCTCCGCCGGGGGCCGGCCGCTGCGGCCCACGGCGCCGGCGAGCGCGGCCGGCGTGACGTCGACGTGCGCGACCTGCCCGCGCGCGTGCACGCCCGCGTCGGTCCGGCCCGCGACGACGACCCGCGGCGCCGGCTCGGCGCGGGCGGCCGTGCGCAGGACCGTGGCCAGCCCGTCCTCGAGCACGCCCTGGACCGTGCGGTGCCCGGGCTGGCGCGCCCATCCGGCGAACGCCGTGCCGTCGTACGACAGGTCCAGGCGCAGCCGGACGGATCGGGCGTCGTCGGTGGCGGCGGCGGGGGACGTCGGATCGGTCACCCGGTGACGGTAGCCGGGGGGCGGCACCGGGAGGACGGGGCGCCGGCCGTCCCGCATGGCGGGCAGGGCGTCTCGTCCGGTGGACGGACACGGGATGACAGAGGACCCGGCACGCGTGCGAGACTGCCGCCATGTCGACCGACCGTGCCGTGCGCCTCGTCGCGCGCCGTCACGTCGACCTCCTGCGCACGGCCTCCGCGGCCTGCGGCACGCCCGCCTGTTGTCGGACGGCCCGCGCCCTCTGACCGCACCCGCACGTCCCCGGGTGCCGGCCGCCAGCACCCGCGACGTGACGGCGGCCGGCCCCTCCCCTCACCACGGAGGTCTCCGCCATGTCGGCCGACACCGGCTCGCCCGTCCGGGCGACCCCGCGCCCGACGCGCACGCAGGACCAGGGCCAGTGGGCCCTCGGCAGCCGTGAGCCCCTCAACCCCAACGAGGTGTTCAAGCGCGAGGACGACGGCCTCAACGTGCGCGCGCGCATCGAGGAGGTCTACGCCAAGCAGGGCTTCGCCTCGATCGCCCCGGCCGACCTGCGCGGCCGGATGCGCTGGTGGGGGCTGTACACCCAGCGCAAGCCCGGGATCGACGGCGGTCGCACCGCCGTCCTGGAGCCGCACGAGCTCGACGACGAGTACTTCATGCTCCGGGTCCGCCTCGACGGCGGCCGCCTCTCGCTCGCGCAGCTGCGCGCGGTCGCCGACGTCTCCGAGCGGTACGCCCGCGGCACGGCCGACATCACCGACCGCCAGAACATCCAGCTGCACTGGGTCCGCATCGAGGACGTCCCCGCCATCTGGGAGCGGCTCGAGGCCGTCGGCCTGTCGACCACGGAGGCCTGCGGCGACACGCCGCGCGTCGTCCTCGGCTCCCCCGTCGCCGGGGTCGCGGCGGACGAGATCCTCGACGGCACGCCCGCGATCGACGCGATCACGGAGCGCTACATCGGCGACCCGGCCTTCTCGAACCTGCCCCGCAAGTTCAAGACCGCCGTCTCCGGCAACCCGCACCTGGACGTCGTGCACGAGATCAACGACGTCTCCTTCGTCGGCGTCGTCCACCCCGAGCACGGCCCGGGCTTCGACGTCTGGGTCGGCGGTGGCCTGTCGACCTCGGCGCACCTCGCGCAGCGCCTGGGCGCCTGGGTCCCGATCGAGGAGGTCCCCGACGTGTGGGCGGGGGTCATCGGCATCTTCCGCGACTACGGCTACCGCCGGCTGCGCAACCGTGCGCGCCTGAAGTACCTCGTCGCGGACTGGGGCGCGGAGCGCTTCCGGGACGTGCTCGAGACGGAGTACCTGCACCGGCCGCTGCTCGACGGGCCGGCGCCCGTCGCGGCGCCGGGCCGCCGGGACCACCTCGGCGTCCACCGGCAGAAGGACGGGCGGTTCTACGTCGGCGTCAGCCCGACGGTCGGCCGCGTCTCGGGGGGCCTGCTCGCCCGCGTCGCCGACCTCGTCGAGGCCGCCGGCTCCGACCGCGTCCGCCTCACCGTGGAGCAGAAGCTGCTCGTGCTCGACGTGCCGGAGGACCGGGCCGACGCCCTCGTGGCGGGCCTCGACGCGCTGGGGCTGCCCGCGCACCCCTCCGAGTTCCGGCGCGGCACCATCGCCTGCACCGGCATCGAGTACTGCAAGCTCGCGATCGTCGAGACGAAGGCACGCTCGGCGGCGGCGGTCGCCTCGCTCGAGGCCGCCCTGCCGACGTTCGCGCACCCGCTGACCCTCAACGTCAACGGCTGCCCCAACTCCTGCGCCCGCATCCAGACCGCCGACATCGGGCTCAAGGGCCAGATCGTCACGGACGACGAGGGCCGCCAGGTCGAGGGCTTCCAGGTGCACCTGGGCGGCACGCTGGACGGCGCCTCGGCCTTCGGGCGCAAGCTGCGCGGCCACAAGGTCGTCGCCGACGAGCTGCCGCAGTACGTGGAGCGGCTCGCCCGGGGCTTCGCGGAGGGCCGGCAGGGCGACGAGACGTTCGCCCGGTGGGCGCAGCGGGCCGACGAGGAGGCCCTGCGGTGAGCGAGGAGCGGGCGGTGCCCTACCACTGCCCCTTCTGCGGCGGCGAGGACCTGCGCCCGGCGGGGCCCGAGCACGGCACCTGGGAGTGCCGCTCGTGCCTGCGCGTGTTCGGGGTGCGGCTGATCGGACAGGTGGCGCCATGACGGCGGGGACGACGGGCACGAGCACGAGCACGGGCACGAGCACGACGACGCGCACGGCGACGGCGGACGGGCTCGCGGGCACGCACGCGGTGCCCGCGGGTGCGACCGCGCTCCCGGCGCCGGACAGGGCGCTGCGCGCGCTGGCCGCCCGGGCGCAGGCGCGCTTCGCGGCGGCCGAGGCGGCGGCGCCGGACACCTACGAGGCGCGCGTGGCCCTCGCGGGCGATGCGCTGCGGTGGGCCCACGAGACGTTCGGCGACGACCTCGTCGTGGCGTCCTCCATGGGCGACGAGGTGCTCGTGCACCTGGCGTCGCAGGTGGCGGCCGGCGTCGAGGTGCTCTTCCTCGACACGGGCTACCACTTCGCGGAGACCATCGGCACGCGCGACGCGGTCGAGGCGACGCTGCCCGTGCGCGTCCGCACGGTGCTGCCGCTGCTGTCCGTCGCCGAGCAGGACGAGCGGTACGGCGCCCGGCTGCACGACCGCGACCCCGACGCCTGCTGCGCGATGCGCAAGGTGGAGCCCCTGCAGCGCGGCCTGGCGCCCTACCGCGCCTGGGTGACGGGCATGCGGCGCGAGGACGCGCCGACCCGCACGGACATCCCCCTCGTCGGGTGGGACGCCCGGCGGTCCAAGGTCAAGCTCAACCCGGTCGCGGCGTGGACGTCCGCGGACGTGGACCGCTTCGCGGCGGAGAACGGGGTCCTCATGAACCTGCTCCGGGAGGTCGGCTACGCCTCCATCGGGTGCGAGCCGTGCACGCGGCCCGTCGCGCCCGGCGAGGACGCCCGCTCGGGCCGCTGGTCCGGCACGGGCAAGGTCGAGTGCGGGCTGCACACGTGAGCGCCCCCACCGCCCAGGACGCCCCGACGCCGGACGCCGCGACGTCGGGTCCGGCCCGCCGCGAGGACCTCGAGGGCGTCGCCCTCGGCCAGCTCGACGACCTCGAGTCCGAGTCCGTCCACATCTTCCGCGAGGTCGTCGGCGAGCTCGAGCGCCCCGTGCTGCTCTTCAGCGGCGGCAAGGACTCGATCGTCATGCTGCACCTGGCGGTGAAGGCGTTCTGGCCCGCGCCCGTGCCGTTCCCGCTGCTGCACGTCGACACGGGGCACAACTTCCCCGAGGTCCTCGCGCACCGCGACGCCACGGTCGAGCGGCTGGGCCTGCGGCTCCTCGTCGCGAGCGTCCAGGACGCGATCGACGCCGGGACGGTCCGCGAGCGCCCCGACGGCACGCGCAACCCGCTGCAGACCGTCCCGCTCCTCGAGGCGATCGAGGCCGGGCGGTTCGACGCCGTCTTCGGCGGCGGGCGGCGCGACGAGGAGAAGGCCCGCGCCAAGGAGCGCGTGTTCTCCCTGCGCGACGAGTTCGGCCAGTGGGACCCCCGCCGCCAGCGTCCCGAGCTCTGGGGCCTGTACAACGGCCGGCACCGGCCCGGCGAGCACGTGCGCGTCTTCCCCCTGTCCAACTGGACCGAGATGGACGTCTGGCTCTACATCGAGCGCGAGGGCATCGACCTGCCGGCGATCTACTACGCGCACGAGCGCGAGGTGTTCCTCCGCGACGGCATGTGGCTGACGCCGGGCGGCTGGGGCGGGCCGCGGCCCGGCGAGGGCCTGCAGACGCGCCAGGTGCGGTACCGGACGGTCGGCGACATGTCCTGCACCGGAGCGGTGGAGTCCGGCGCCGCGACCGTCGCCGACGTCATCGCCGAGGTCGCCGCCAGCCGGCTGACCGAGCGCGGCGCGACCCGCGCCGACGACCGCCTCTCGGAGGCGGCCATGGAGGACCGCAAGCGCGAGGGGTACTTCTGATGCCGACGACCACCGCCGTCCCGCACCCGCGGACGGGGCCGCACGGCGCGCCGCGCTCGGCCCAGGCCGCGGTGGCGCGCGGGCGCGACCTCCTGCGCCTGGCGACCGCCGGCTCCGTCGACGACGGCAAGTCGACCCTCGTCGGGCGGCTGCTGCACGACACGAGGTCCGTGCTGGCCGACCAGCTCGCCGCCGTCGAGCGCGTGAGCGCCGAGCGCGGGCTGGCCGCGACCGACCTCGCGCTGCTCACGGACGGCCTGCGCGCCGAGCGCGAGCAGGGCATCACCATCGACGTGGCCTACCGCTACTTCGCCACGGACCGCCGCGCCTTCGTGCTCGCCGACACCCCCGGGCACGTGCAGTACACGCGGAACATGGTCACGGGCGCCTCGACCGCCGAGCTCGCCGTGGTGCTGCTCGACGCGCGCAAGGGCGTCCTCGAGCAGACCCGCCGGCACCTGTCCGTCGCCGCCCTGCTGCGCGTGCCGCACGTCGTGCTCGCCGTGAACAAGATGGACCTCGTCGGGGACGACGAGGGCGTGTTCCGCGCGCACGCGGCGCAGGTCGACGCCCTCGCCGCCGAGCTCGGGCTCCCCGACGTCACCGCGATCCCGCTGTCCGCCCTGCGCGGGGACAACGTCGTGGAGCGGTCCGCCGCGATGCCCTGGTACGCCGGGCCGACGCTGCTCGAGCACCTCGAGGCCGTGCCCGTCGAGCGGGACCCGCGCCTCGAGCCGTTCCGCTTCCCCGTGCAGCACGTCGTCCGCCCGCAGACCCCCGAGTTCCCGGACTACCGGGGCTACGCGGGCCGGGTCGAGTCCGGCGGCGTCGCCGTGGGCGACACCGTCGTGGTCCAGCCGGCGGGGCGCACGACGACCGTCGTCGGCATCGACACCTACGACGGGCCGCTGCAGCGTGCCTTCGCCCCGCGGTCGGTGACCCTGCGGCTGGCCGACGAGATCGACGTCAGCCGCGGCGACCTCCTCGCCGCGGCCGACGCCCCCGCCACCGTCACGCAGGACCTCGTCGGGACGGTCTGCTGGGTCGGCGACACGCCGGCCGCGCCGCGCCGGCGGGTGCTCGTGCGCACGGGCACCCGCACCGTCCGCGGCGTGCTCCGGTCGCTCGACGAGCGGCTCGACGTGACGACGCTCGTGCGCGAGCCCTCCCCCGCCACCCTCGAGCTCAACGCCATCGGCCGGGTCACCCTGCGCCTGGCCGAGCCCGTGGCCGTCGACCCCTACGCCCAGCTGCGGCACGGCGGGGCCTTCCTGCTCGTCGACGAGGCCGACGGCATGACGCTGGCCGCGGGCATGGTGGGCGACCCGCTCGCCGTGCGGGGCGGTGCGGCGGCCGGCGGCCGGGCCTGACGCGGGGGGACGGCCGGCCGGGTGAACCTGCCCCCGTCCTCTCGTCGGGCGGTGCCGGCCCTCCTACCGTGTCCGGTGTGCGCCGATCCGTCCGTCCCGTCCCGCCCGTGCTGCGCCGCGGCACGGGCCCGGCCGACCCGGACCTGCCGGTGCTCGACGGCGCCGACGCGGACTGGCTGCGCGCGCGCCTGGTCGCCGAGCTCGGGCGCGCGGGGCTCCCCGGGGCCCGCGCCGACGGCGGGCACGTCACGGCCGCCGACGGCACGCGGTTCGGCCTCGCCGCCCTCGCCACGGCCCTCGTGGCCGCCCCGCGCCTGTCCTGGGGCGCCCGGGTCCGGCGGCACGCGGCCTCCCTCGCGCGCCTGGCCGCCACGGCGCTGCCGGCGACGCCCGACGCGCTGCCCGGGGGCCCGGACGGCCGCGAGGGCCTCGTGGCCCGGGTCGTCGGGGACGACGGCGGGACGCCCGACGCCGACCGCTACGGCCCGGCGCTCGCGCCCGGGCTGCGCGCCGTGGTGTGCCTCGACACCGGCACGGAGGTGCTCGGCCCCCTGGACCTGGCCCCGCTGGGCGGCTGGGCGGCGGTCGGCCCCCGCGCCCTCGCGGCCCTGCGCGCGCTGCCGCTGCCGGTCGTCCGCACCCTGCGCACCGAGGACGGCGACGCCGTGCACGTGCTCGTGAGCGAGGACGTGTTCGGGGCGGGACGGCTGCTCCTGCTCGACGAGGTGCTCGCCGCGACCCTGCGGTGGGAGCGGCCCGCGCACGGCCTCCTCGTCGCCGTGCCGAACCGCCACGTCGTCGTCGTCCACGCCCTCGAGGAGGCCGCCGCGGTGCCCGCCGCGATGCGCCTCATGCTCGCGTTCTCCGCCGCCGCCGCGGCCACGGCGGCGCCCGTGAGCCCGGCCGTGTACCACCGCACCCCCGACGGCGCCCTCGAGCGCCTCACGCACGGGCCCCTCGTCGACGGGCTGCCGGAGGGCTCACGCCTGCCGGCCGTGCTGGCCGCGCTGCCCCACCGTCGCCCGCGGGACGCCGCACCCGGGGGGCGCGAGGCGGCCTGAGGCGCCGGCCGCGGGCACCGGCGCCCACGTCGCCCCCGCTACCGTGCTCCGGTGCCCACGCCCGACACCTCCCACCCGTTCACGCTGGCCGTCGACTGCGGCGGCGGCGGGATCAAGGCCTCCGTGCTCGACGCGGCCGGCACGCTCCACGCGACGCCCGTGCGCGTCCCCACGCCGTACCCGCTCCCGCCCGAGCGCCTCGTCGAGACGATCGCCGGGATCGCCGGGGGCCTGCCCCGCGCCGACCGCGTCACCGTCGGCATGCCGGGGATGATCCGGCACGGGGTGGTCGTCGCCACGCCGCACTACGTCACCCGCTCCGGGCCGCGCACCGCGGTCGACCCCGACCTCGTGACGCGGTGGGCGGGCCACGACGTGCGTGCCGCCGTCGAGGAGCGCCTGGGCGTGCCGGCGCTCGTCCTCAACGACGCCGAGGTGCACGGCGCCGGGGTGGTGTCCGGGACGGGCACGGAGCTCGTCCTCACGCTGGGGACCGGGCTGGGGTCGGCGCTGTTCGACGGCGGCCGCCTCGCGCCGCACCTGGAGCTGTCCCACGCGCCCCTGCGGTTCGCGTCGACCTACGACTCCTACGTGGGCCAGACGGAGCGGACGCGCCTGGGCAACGGGCTGTGGAGCCGGCGCGTGCGCCGCGTCGTCGAGGGGCTGCGGCCCGTCTTCTGGTGGGACCGGCTCTACCTCGGCGGGGGCAACGCCCGTCAGATCACGCCCGTCGTCCTCGAGCGGCTCGGCGACGACGTCGTCATCGTGCCGAACCAGGCCGGCATCGTCGGGGGCGTGCGCGCGTGGAGCCTCGTCGGTTGACCCCCCGGGCGCCGGGCCACCTCAGCCCGTCCCGCCGGGCACGCCGACGGCGTCGAGCACCCGCGCGGTGCGCGCGGGGGCGTCGCCCGGCACCGGCGGCAGCCCGCCCAGCTCCTCCAGGGCCTCGAGGACCACGCGGTTCACCGCCACGGGGGCGACGAGGCTGACGAGGTGCGTGGAGCGGCGCACCACCCGCAGGCGGGCGTCCGCGGTGCTGCGGACGAACCGCCGCTCCTCCCCGCGGAAGTGGTCGAAGCGGCCGTTGACGATCCACACCGGGACCTGCAGGGCCGCCAGGTCCTCGACCGGGCGCAGGCTCCCCACCTCGGCGAGGGCGTCGCCGACGACGTCGAGCGCGAAGCCGCCCGCACCCGCGTCGTGGGCCGCCTCCGGCGGGAGCACGCGCTCCACCGCCCACCGGTTGAGCGCCTCGCCGCGGTCGGGGAGCCGGGCGATGCCGCGGGCCAGCAGGCCCCAGCCGGCGACGAGCGGCCGCAGCGGCCGCGTGCTGCACGCCGCCGCCACGACCCCGGCGACCGACCCCGGGTGCCGCGCGGCGTGGGCCAGCGCGACGTAGCCGCCGAGCGACAGCCCGACGACGAGCGCCCGCCCGCCCAGGCCGGCGACGGCGTCCTCGACCGCCTCCACCGCCGTGACGACCCGGAAGGCCTCGCCCATCCGCCGGCCGTGGCCCGGCAGGTCCGGCACCGCCACGGGGACCCCCAGGCCCTCGAGCATCTCCCGCTGGACGCGCCACATGGTCCCGGACGAGCGCAGCCCGTGGACGAGCACGACGGGCAGGGCGGCGGTGGTCACGGGCCCAGGATGGCTCAGGACCGCATGCCCCGCAGGTAGATCGTCCGTGCCCGGTCGACGACCTCCGCCGCCGTGCCGGGCGGGAAGCCCTCGACGAGCTGCTCGACGAGCAGGAAGAGCGGCAGCAGGTCGGCGGTGGTGACGTCGGCGCGCAACGAGCCGTCGGCCTGCGCCCGCTCCACCGGCAGGGCGAAGACCTCGAGCGTCGCGCGCCGCACCGCCGCGAGCCCCTCCAGCCCCTCCCGCGTCGACCGGATCACGGAGAGCATCCCCGGGATGGAGCGCTGGTCCTCGACCAGGGCCGCGACGGCCACCTCCAGGTGGTCGGCCCAGGTCGGTGCCGACCCGGGCGCGGACGCCGGCCCTGCGGCACCGGGGCCGGGGTCGGGGCTCGGGCCGGGGTCGGGGCTCGGGCCGGGGTCCGGGTCCGGGCCGGGGTCCGCGGGCCCCGCGGCCGCGACGAGCGCGGCGATGTCCGCCAGCCGCCGCTCCCAGACCGCCCGCACGAGCGCGGGCCGGTCGGGGAAGTTCCGGTAGAGCGTGCCGCGGCCGACACCCGCACGGGCGGCGACCCGGCCGAGCGGGACACCGGTGCCCCGCTCGCGGAACTCCTCCTCGGCGGCGCGGATCAGCCGCTCCCGGTTCCGGCGGGCGTCTCGACGCTGGGACATCCGTCGAACGTAGCCCGGCGCGGGCGCCCGGGGCCACCGCCGCCGCCCCGCTCCCGCCCGGACGGCCCAGCGTCACCACCCGTCCGGTGCGGGCGGGGGCGCGCCCGGCCGCGGGCTCTGGACGCACGGGGGCCCGGAGCGCACGCGGCGCTCCGGGCCCCCGGGGTGGGACGGGCGTCCCGGTGCTGAGGTCAGGCCTTGGCGGTGCCGGCCTCGTCGGCGGTGCCGGCGTCGGTCGCGTCCGCGTCGACCGCGGTGGCGCCGGTCGTCGTCGCCGCGTCCGTCGTCGTCTCGTCCGTCGCCGCGTCCGTCGTCGTCGCGTCCGTCGTCGTCGCGTCCGTCGTCGTCTCGTCGGTCACGTCGGCGGCCGGGGCCGTCTCGGCGACCGGCGCGGCGGCGGGGGCCGCCTTCGCGGCGGCACGGGTGGCCTCGCGGACGACGGCCTGCTTCGCCGAGACCGGCTCGAGCACGAGCTCGATGACCGCCATGGGGGCGTTGTCGCCCTTGCGCGGACCGATCTTGGTGATGCGCGTGTAGCCGCCCTGGCGCTCGGCGACCGCGGGCGCGATCTCGGTGAAGAGCTCGTGCACGACGGACTTGTCGCGCACGACCGTCATGACGCGACGGCGGGCGTGCAGGTCGCCGCGCTTGGCGAACGTGACGAGGCGCTCGGCGAGGGGGCGCAGGCGCTTGGCCTTCGTCTCCGTCGTCGTGATCCGGCGGTGCGCGAAGAGCTGGGTCGCGAGGTTCGCGAGGATCAGCCGCTCGTGCGCCGGGCCGCCACCGAGGCGGGGACCCTTGGTGGGCGTGGGCATGGTCTCTCCTTGAGTTCGGGTGGTCGTGCCACGGCCGGGCCCCGGGCCGCCGAGCGGTGCTCAGCGCCGGGGCCGCGGGCCGCCGGGGGTCAGTACTGCTCGTCCTCGGTGAAGTCCACCTCGGCGTCGTAGTCGTACGCGCCGGCGGCGGCCGGGTCGAAGTCGAGCGGGCTGTCCTTCAGCGAGAGACCGAGCTCGCCGAGCTTCTCCTTGACCTCGGTGATGGACTTCGCACCGAAGTTGCGGATGTCCAGCAGGTCCGCCTCGGACCGGGCCACGAGCTCGCCCACCGTGTGGATGCCCTCGCGCTTGAGGCAGTTGTACGAGCGGATCGTCAGCTGCAGGTCCTCGATCGGCAGCGCCAGGTCGGCGGCCAGGGCCGCGTCCGTCGGCGACGGGCCGATCTCGATGCCCTCGGCCTCGACGTTGAGCTCGCGCGCCAGCCCGAACAGCTCGACGAGCGTCTTGCCGGCGGAGGCGAGGGCGTCGCGCGGCGAGATCGCCGGCTTCGTCTCGACGTCGACGACGAGCTTGTCGAAGTCCGTGCGCTGCTCGACACGCGTCGCCTCGACCTTGTAGGTCACCTTGAGGACCGGCGAGTAGATCGAGTCGACCGGGATGCGGCCGATCTCGGCGTCGAAGGACTTGTTCTGGCTCGCGGAGACGTAGCCGCGGCCGCGCTCGACCGTGAGCTCGATCTCGAGCTTGCCCTTGTCGCCCAGCGTGGCGAGGTGCAGGTCGTCGTTGTGCACGACGACGCCCGCCGGCGGGACGATGTCCGCGGCGGTGACCTTGCCGGCGCCCTGCTTGCGCAGGTACATGACGACCGGCTCGTCGTTCTCCGAGGAGACGACGAGGTTCTTGATGTTGAGGATGATCTCGGTGACGTCCTCGGTGACCCCGGGGACGGTGGAGAACTCGTGCAGCACGCCGTCGATCCGGATCGACGTGACCGCCGCGCCGGGGATGGACGACAGGAGCGTCCGGCGCAGCGAGTTGCCGAGCGTGTAGCCGAAGCCCGGCTCCAGCGGCTCGATGGAGAACCGCGAGCGGTGCTCCGAGATGACCTCTTCGGTCAGGGTGGGGCGCTGTGCGATCAGCACGGTGGAGATCCTCTCAGCGGGCGTCCGCCATATGACGCCTGCAGTACCACGGTCCGTCCCGGTCTCGGTCCACCGGGTCGGTGTCGATCAGGGACGCGCCCGCGTGCGGGCCGCCCCGGGGGTGACGCGACGGGACCGCGGCGGTGCACCGGGGTGCACCGCCGCGGCTCGGGCGTCGGTGGCGTGCGTCAGACGCGGCGGCGCTTCGGCGGCCGGCAGCCGTTGTGCGCCTGGGGCGTGACGTCCTGGATCGAGCCGACCTCGAGGCCGGTGGCCTGGAGGGAGCGGATCGCGGTCTCGCGGCCGGAGCCGGGACCCTTGACGAAGACGTCGACCTTGCGCATGCCGTGCTCCTGCGCACGGCGGGCGGCGGCCTCGGCGGCGAGCTGGGCGGCGAAGGGCGTCGACTTGCGCGAGCCCTTGAAGCCGACCTGGCCGGAGGACGCGGACGCGATGACCGCGCCGGACGGGTCCGTGATCGAGATGATCGTGTTGTTGAACGTGCTCTTGATGTGCGCCTGGCCGTGGGAGACGTTCTTCTTCTCCTTGCGGCGCGGCTTGCGCACGGCGGAACGGGTCTTCGGAGGCATGGGCTTCTCTTCTTCTCGGGTCTACGGGTCGAGGGGCTGCGCGGCAGGGGGCGCGGGCGGCGGCGGCGGACCCGGGGGTCAGCGCGCCGCGGGCGTCACTTGCGCCCGGCCTTCTTCTTGCCGGCGACGGTGCGCTTCGGGCCCTTGCGGGTGCGCGCGTTCGTCTTGGTGCGCTGGCCGCGCACCGGGAGCCCGCGACGGTGACGCAGACCCTGGTAGTTGCCGATCTCCACCTTGCGGCGGATGTCGGCGGCGACCTCGCGGCGCAGGTCGCCCTCGAGCTTGTAGCCCTCGAGGTGGTCGCGCAGGGCGACCAGCTCGGCCTCGCCCAGGTCCTTGACCCGGACGTCGGGGCTGATGCCCGTGGCCGTCAGCGTCTCGGCCGCACGCGTGCGCCCGACGCCGAAGATGTAGGTGAGGGCGATCTCCAGCCGCTTCTCGCGGGGGAGGTCGACTCCGATGAGACGTGCCATGCGCCTGTGTGCTCCTGGACTGCGCGGAGGTCTCCCGCACCGCCGTCCCGCGTGCTGCGGGCCCCGGCCTCCGACCGGGGGTTCACGCGGGCGCCAGGGGCGCTCACGTGGGGCGGTGCGCTGTCCGGCCGACGGACCTGGGGTCCGGGGCCGGGTCGTGCGTGCTGCTCGGTGGTGCTGTGCTGCCTGTGCTGCGTCAGCCCTGGCGCTGCTTGTGGCGCAGGTTCTCGCAGATGACCTGCACGCGACCGTGCCGGCGGATCACCTTGCACTTGTCGCAGATCTTCTTGACGCTCGGCTTGACCTTCATGGCGATGCCCTTCGCCGCCGTGGTGCCCCCGGTCCGGGGGCGACGGCGTGTGTCGAGGTGGGTTACTTGTAGCGGTAGACGATGCGACCGCGGGACAGGTCGTACGGGCTCAGCTCGACCACGACCCGGTCCTCGGGGAGGATCCGGATGTAGTGCTGTCGCATCTTGCCCGAGATGTGGGCGAGCACCTTGTGACCGTTGGCCAGCTCCACGCGGAACATCGCGTTCGGCAGGGCCTCGACCACGCTGCCCTCGATCTCGATGACGCCGTCCTTCTTCGCCATGTCCTCCGCTAACTCTCTGACGACTCCGACCCGCACGGGTCCGCCCCGGCCGGCGCGGCTGCGCCGGCGGTGGCCGGTCCTGTGGGGGATGCCCCGCCGACCCGTCGGACCTCGCCGGGGCGAGGAGCAGAGGGGGTCGGCCGACGCGCCTGCCGCTCGGCAGGGCACACGCACCCGACGAAGTACTGTACGCCATCGCACGCGCAGGACGAAACGCCCGAGGCCGTCGCGCGCGCGGCCGCGCGGGGTGGTCAGGCCAGCGGGGCGACCGTGACGCCCAGCGCGCCGAGGCGCTCCGCCCCGCCGTCCCGGGCGGTGAGCACCCAGGCGCCGCCCTCGTGCAGCGCCACCGTGTGCTCCCAGTGCACCGCGCGGGAGCCGTCCTCCGTGACGACGGTCCACTCGTCGTCGAGGGTCCGCGTGAACCGCTCCCCCCGCACGAGCATGGGCTCGACCGCCAGGCACATCCCGGGGCGCAGCCGCATCGACCGTCCGCGCGCCCGGTAGTTGAGGACGTCCGGCGGCTGGTGCATCGCCGACCCGATGCCGTGGCCGACGTACTCCTCGACGATGCCGTAGGCGCGGCCGCCGTTGAGCCCGGCCGCCTGCGCGCGCTCGACCTCCGTCTCGACGGCCTCGCCGACGACGTCGAGACGCTCCCCCGCCGCCAGCCCGCGCGCGAGCGCGGCGATGCCGGCCCACATCGCGGCCTCGCCCGTGCGCACGAGCTCCTCGTCGCCCGCGTCGCCGGTGCCGACGACGACCGTCCGCGCGCTGTCGCCGTGCCACCCGTCGACGACCGCGCCGCAGTCCACGGAGAGCACGTCGCCGTCGGCGAGCACCCGCTCCCCCGGGATGCCGTGCACGACCTCGTCGTTCACGGAGACGCACACGGTGGCGGGATAGCCGAGGTAGCCCAGGAAGGACGGCGTGGCGCCGGCCCCGGCGATGACGCGCGCCGCGACGGCGTCGAGCCCGGCCGTCGTCACCCCGGGCGCGGCGGCCGCCACCACCGCGTCGAGCGCGTCCGCGACCACGACGCCCGCGCGGCGCATCGTGCGCATCTCGTCGGGACCCTTGTACTCCACCCGCTCGCGTCCGAACACGCGTCCGCCTCTCCCGGTCTGTCCCCGCACGACGACGGGCCGGCGGGTGCCCCGCCGGCCCGGTGCCGTGGCCTGTCGTCCGTCCGCCGCGCCTCAGCGCGCGGGCTGCCCGATCGCGTCGAGGAGGCGCTGCGTGACCTCGTCGACGTCGCCGATGCCGTCGACCTGCGCGAGCAGGCCCCGCTCGGCGTAGAGCGCCGCTACCGGCGCCGTCTGCTCCGTGTACACCGTGAGGCGGTGCCGCACGACGTCCTCCGTGTCGTCCTCGCGCCCCTCGACCGTCGCGCGGTGCAGGAGGCGGGCCACGACGACCTCGGGGTCGGCGGTGAGCTCCACCGCGAGGTCCACGCCCCGCCCGTCGGCGGCGAGGACCGCGTCGAGCTCGGCCACCTGCGCGACGTTGCGCGGGTAGCCGTCGAGGAGGAAGCCCTCCGCGGCGTCGTCCTGCGCCAGCCGGTCGCGGACCATGGCGTTGGTGACCTCGTCGGGGACGAGCTCGCCGCGGGCCGTGTAGGCCTGCGCGGTCCGCCCGAGCTCGGTGCCGCCCCGGATGTTCGCGCGGAAGATGTCGCCCGTGGAGATGGCGGGGACCCCGAGCCGCTCCGCGAGCCGGGCGGCCTGGGTGCCCTTGCCCGCACCGGGCGGGCCGAGGAGGACGAGACGAGCGCTCACCGGAGGAACCCTTCGTAGTGCCGCTGCTCGAGCTGCGACTGGATCTGCTTCACCGTCTCGAGGCCGACGCCGACGATGATGAGCACGGACGAGCCGCCGAACGGGATGGCGGTGCTGTCGATGCCGAGCCAGATGAACACGAGCGTGGGGATCAGCGCGACGGCCGCGAGGTACAGCGAGCCGGGCGTCGTGATCCGCGTGATGACGTAGTCGAGGTACTGGGCCGTCGGGCGGCCCGCGCGGATGCCGGGGATGAACCCGCCGTACCGCTTCATGTTGTCCGCGACCTCGTCCGGGTTGAACGTGATCGCGGTGTAGAAGAAGGCGAAGAAGATGATGAGCGCGACGTACAGGAGCATGTGCAGCCCCGCGTCCGTCGGGGCGAGGTTCACGGACACCCACTGGACCCAGCCCGCCGTCTGGTCCCCGAACTGCGCCGCCAGCGTGGGCAGCTGCAGCAGCGAGGCCGCGAAGATGATGGGGATGACGCCCGACATGTTGAGCTTGATTGGGATGTAGGTGCTGGAGCCGCCGTAGGTCTTCCGGCCGACCATGCGCTTCGCGTACTGCACCGGGATGCGGCGCTGCGACTGCTCGACGAACACCACGAGCCCGATGACGAGCACGATGACCGCGAGCACGACGAGGAACTTGCCGATGCCGCCGGAGCCGCCCGCGACGGACCACATGGCCGTCGGGAAGGTCGCCGCGATGGACGTGAAGATGAGCAGCGACATGCCGTTGCCGATGCCGCGCTCCGTGATGAGCTCGCCCAGCCACATGATGAGGCCGGTGCCGGCGGTCATGGTGATGACCATCGAGACGAGCACGGGCCACGACGGGTCCGGGATGACGTCGAGGGAGCAGCCCGGGAAGAGCTGGCCGCTGCGCGCCACCGTGATGACCGTCGTCGACTGCAGGACCGCCAGCGCGATCGTCAGGTACCGCGTGTACTGCGTGAGCTTCGCGGTGCCCGACTGACCCTCCTTGTGGAGGGCCTCGAAGCGCGGGATGACCACGCGCAGCAGCTGGATGATGATGCTCGCGGTGATGTAGGGCGTGATCCCGAGCGCGAAGACCGACAGCTGCAGCAGCGCACCGCCGCTGAACAGGTTGACGAGCCCGAGCAGGCTGTTGTCGTTGCCGACCTGCTCGATGCAGGCCTGCACGTTCGGGTACGACACACCGGGCGTCGGCAGGAACGAGCCGACCCGGAACACCACCATCATGGCGATCGTGAAGAGCAGCTTGCGCCGCAGGTCGGGCGTACGGAACGCCCTCGCGAATGCGCTGAGCACCTGTCCTCCTGGCGCCGCCGACGGGCGGCCTCTCGTGCAGCCGGGTGGCCGGCGGTCAAGCCCGCGACGCGCGCGAGCACAGGGAACCCTAGTCGAAGAACTCCCCGGGACGGACGACGGGGCCGGGGGGACGAGCGTCCCACCGGCCCCGTCGGGTCGTGTCAGTCCTGCGGCTGGGCGACGGAGCCGCCCGCGGCCGTGATCTTCTCGATCGCGGAGCCGGAGAAGCCGTGCGCCGTGACGGAGACCGCCACGGTGATCTCGCCGGTGCCGAGCACCTTGACGGGCGCGCCCTTGCGGACGGCACCCTTCGCGACGAGGTCCGCGACGGTGACCTCGCCACCCTGCGGGTACAGGGCGGAGAGACGGTCGAGGTTGACGACCTGGTACTCCGTGCGGAACGGGTTCTTGAAGCCGCGGAGCTTGGGCAGCCGCATGTGCAGCGGCATCTGCCCGCCCTCGAAGCCGGCGGACACCTGGTAGCGGGCCTTGGAGCCCTTGGTGCCGCGGCCCGCGGTCTTGCCCTTGGAGGCCTCACCGCGGCCGACGCGCGTCTTGGGGGTCTTCGCCCCCGGCGCCGGACGCAGGTGGTGGACCTTCAGCGTGCCGCCGGACGACGGGGTCCCCGTCGACGCGGCCTTCTCTGCGTCAGCCATGGTCAGTCGACCTCCTCGACCGCGACGAGGTGCGTCACCGTCTTGACCATCCCGCGGATCTCCGGGCGGTCCTCCTTGACGACGACGTCGCCGATCCGCTTCAGGCCCAGGGTGCGCAGCGTGTCGCGCTGGTTCTGCTTGCCGCCGATGGCGGACTTCTTCTGGGTCACCTTGAGACGGGCCATCACGCACCCACCTTCTCGGCCTTCGCGGCGAGGCCGGCGGCCTGGGCCCGCAGCAGCGGGGCCGGGACGACGTCCTCGAGCGGGAGGCCACGACGCGCGGCGACGGCAGCCGGCTCCTCGAGGCCACGGAGGGCCTCCACCGTCGCGTGGACGATGTTGATGGAGTTCGACGAGCCGAGGGACTTGCTCAGCACGTCGTGGATGCCGGCGCACTCGAGCACGGCGCGCACCGGACCACCGGCGATCACACCGGTACCGGGGGACGCGGGGCGCAGGAAGACGACGCCGGCGGCGGCCTCGCCCTGGACGGGGTGCGGGATGGTGCCCTGGATGCGGGGGACGCGGAAGAAGTTCTTCTTCGCCTCCTCGACACCCTTGGCGATCGCCGCGGGCACCTCCTTGGCCTTGCCGTAGCCGACCCCGACCGTGCCGTCGCCGTCGCCCACCACGACGAGCGCGGTGAAGCTGAAGCGGCGGCCGCCCTTGACGACCTTCGCGACACGGTTGATGGTGACGACGCGCTCGAGGAACGCGCTCTTCTCGGCGGAGTCGCGGCCGCCACGGCCGCCGTCACGGCCACCACGGCCGCCGTCACGGCGGTCGCGGTCGCCGCCACCGCCGCCGGCGCCCGCGGCGCCGGTGTTGCTGCGCTGAGGAGCAGCCATCAGATGAACCTCTTCTTCACGATCGTGGACGGGTCCGTCGCGCCGGTCACAGGGCCAGACCGCCCTCGCGGGCGCCGTCGGCCACCGCGGCCACGCGGCCGTGGTACTTGTTGCCGCCGCGGTCGAAGACGACCGCGTCGATGCCGGCGGCCTTCGCCCGCTCGGCGACGAGCTCGCCGACCCGGCGGGCCTTGGCAGTCTTGTCGCCCTCGCCGGCCCGCAGGTCGACCTCGAGCGTCGAGGCGGACACGACGGTCCGGCCGACGGCGTCGTCCACGACCTGGGCCGTGATGTGACGGGCCGACCGCGTGACCACGAGGCGCGGACGCAGCGCGGTGCCCACGACCTTCTTGCGCAGCCGCAGGTGCCGGCGGCGGCGGGAGATGGACTTGCCCTTGCCCTTGATGGAGATGGCCATGGCCTACTTCCCCGCCTTTCCGACCTTGCGGCGGACGTTCTCGCCCGCGTAGCGCACGCCCTTGCCCTTGTAGGGCTCGGGCTTGCGGATCTTGCGGATGTTCGCGGCGACCTCGCCCACCTGCTGCTTGTCGATGCCCTGCACCGAGAAGCGGGTGGGGGCCTCCACCGCGAACGTGATGCCCTCGGGCGCCGGGACGACGACCGGGTGGGAGAAGCCCAGCGCGAACTCGAGGTCCGTGCCCTTCGCCGTCACGCGGTAACCGGTGCCGACGATCTCGAGCCTCTTCGTGTATCCCTCCGTGACCCCGGTGACGAGGTTCGCGAGGAGGGTGCGCGTCAGGCCGTGCAGCGACTTCGAGAGCCGCTCGTCGTCCGGACGCGAGACGACGAGGGCGCCCTCGTCGCTGCGCTCCACCGCGAGGGGCGCGGGGACCGTGTGCGTGAGCGAGCCCTTGGGGCCCTTCACCGTGATCTGGGGGCCGTCGATGCTGACCTCCACGCCGGCCGGCACCGGGACGGGGATCCTGCCGATTCGGGACATGGCGTTGCTCCTTCCGTCTCGGGCTTACCAGACGTAGGCGAGGACTTCCCCACCCACGCCCTTCTTGGCGGCCTGCTTGTCCGTCAGGAGGCCCGAGGACGTGGACAGGATCGCCACGCCCAGGCCGCCGAGGACCTTCGGCAGGTTGGTCGACTTGGCGTACACGCGCAGGCCCGGCTTGGACACGCGCTTGACGCCGGCGAGCGCACGCTCGCGGTTGGGGCCGTACTTGAGGGTCACCGTCAGGTTCTTGCCGACGGTGGCGTCCTCGACGCTCCAGCCGGCGATGTAGCCCTCGGCCTGGAGGATCTCGGCGATGTGCGACTTCAGCTTCGAGAACGGGATCGTCACCGTGTCGTGGTGCGCGGAGTTCGCGTTCCGGATCCGCGTCAGGAAGTCGGCGATCGGGTCGGTCATGGTCATGCGGGGGCCTCAGCCCTCTCTCGTCGGGGTATCCGGGCCGGCACCGCCGTCCCGCAGCACGGGGCTGCGGCGGTGGCGTGCCGGCGCCGGACCTACCGACGCTCGTGGGGGTGTTACCAGGAGCTCTTGGTGACGCCGGGCAGCTCGCCGCGGTGCGCCATCTCGCGCACGCAGATCCGGCACAGGCCGAACTTGCGGTACACGGAGTGCGGGCGGCCGCAGCGCTGGCAGCGGGTGTACGCGCGGACGGCGAACTTCTGCTTGCCCGCGGCCTTGTTGATCAGGGCGGTCTTGGCCATGCTCAGTTCTCCTTGAACGGGAAGCCGAGGAGCTTGAGGAACGCGCGGCCCTCGTCGTCCGTCGTCGCGGTGGTCACGACCGTGATGTCCATGCCGCGGACGCGGTCGATCCGGTCCTGGTCGATCTCGGGGAACACGGACTGCTCCACGAGGCCGAAGGTGTAGTTGCCGTGGCCGTCGAACTGCTGCGGCGACAGCCCGCGGAAGTCGCGGATGCGCGGCAGGGCGACCGACAGCAGGCGGTCCAGGAACTCCCACGCGCGGTCGCCGCGGAGGGTGACGTGCGCGCCGATCGGCATGCCCTCGCGGAGCTTGAACTGCGCGATGGACTTGCGGGCCTTGGTGACCTGCGGCTTCTGGCCCGTGATCTGGGTGAGGTCGCGGATGGCGCCCTCGATGAGCTTCGAGTCCTTGGCGGCCTCGCCCACGCCCATGTTCACGACGACCTTCACCAGGCGCGCGACCTGGTTGATGTTGTCGTGGCCGAACTGCTCGTGCAGAGCCGTGCGGATCTCGAAGTTGTAGCGCGTCTTGAGGCGCGGCAGGGCCGGGGCCTCGACGGTGGTCTGCGACATCAGACGTCCTTCCCGGAGCGCTTGGCCACGCGGACCCGGACGGTGCGGGTGCGACCGTCGCGCTCGACCTGCTCCTGGCGGTACCCGACGCGGGTGCCCTTCTTCGTATCCGGGTCGACCAGCATCACGTTGCTGATGTGGATCGGCGCCTCGACGGTCTCGATGCCGCCCGTGCGCGTCCCGCGGGACGTCTGGCCGGCCTTCACGTGCTTCTGCACGCGCTGGACGCCCTCGACGACGACGCGCTGCGTCTCGGGGAGGACCTCGAGGACACGACCCTGCTTGGTCTTGTCCCGGCCGGAGATGACGACGACGAGGTCGCCCTTCTTGATCTTCGCCATGGTCAGAGCACCTCCGGCGCCAGCGAGATGATCTTCATGAACTTCTTGTCGCGCAGCTCGCGGCCCACGGGGCCGAAGATGCGCGTGCCACGGGGCTCCCCGTCGTTCTTGAGGATCACGGCCGCGTTCTCGTCGAACTTGATGTACGAGCCGTCCGGGCGGCGGCGCTCCTTGCGGGTGCGCACGACGACCGCCTTGACGACGTCGCCCTTCTTGACGTTGCCACCCGGGATGGCGTCCTTCACCGTGGCGACGATGACGTCGCCGATGCCGGCGTACCGGCGGCCGGAGCCGCCGAGCACACGGATGCAGAGGATCTCCTTGGCACCCGTGTTGTCAGCGACACGCAGTCGCGACTCCTGCTGGATCATTGCCTGCTCCTGTCGTCCGACGGGTTCTCGACGTCACCGTGGGGCACGTGCCTACACGTGCCCGCCCGGTGAGCCTGAGCCTGGTCGGACGTCGTTGCCGTGATGCACACGTCGCGCGGGCGGCAGCCGGGCCACCGGGGTGCTCCCCCGGGGTCGATCCCGTCGTGCTGCCGCCCGCGCCCGTGGGCAACTGGTCGCTCGCGCGATGCGCAAACCGCCCGATCGTACCCGACCGGGCGGCCTGCGGTCACCTCCCCTGGTGGGGAGGGGTCACTTGGCCTTCTCGAGGACCTCGACGACGCGCCAGCGCTTCGTGGCGGACAGCGGCCGGGTCTCCATGATGAGGACCAGGTCGCCGACGCCGGCCGTGCTGGCCTCGTCGTGGGCCTTGACCTTGGACGTGCGCCGCATCACCTTGCCGTAGAGCGGGTGCTTGACCCGGTCCTCGACCTCGACGACGACGGTCTTGTCCATCTTGTCCGACACGACGTAGCCGCGGCGGGTCTTGCGGTAGGGGCGGGCCTCGGCGACCGGGGTCGCGCTGGCCGTCTCGTTCTCAGTCATGTCAGCCTCACTCGCTCACGGTCGGAGCGGTCCGGATGCCGAGCTCGCGCTCGCGCAGGATCGTGTAGATCCGCGCGATGTCGCGACGCACGGCCTTGAGCCGGCCGTGGCTCTCCAGCTGGCCGGTCGCCGACTGGAAGCGGAGGTTGAACAGCTCCTCCTTGGCCTTCTTGAGCTCGGCCACCAGCTTCTCGTCGTCGAACCCGTCCAGCTCCGAGGGAGCCAGGTCCTTGGTTCCGATCGCCATCAGTTACCACCCTCGCGGACCACGAATCGGGTCTTCATCGGGAGCTTGTGCTGCGCGCGGCGCATGGCCTCGCGGGCGAGCTCCTCCGGGACGCCGGCCAGCTCGAAGAGCACGCGGCCGGGCTTGACGTTCGCGATCCACCACTCCGGCGAGCCCTTGCCGGAACCCATGCGGGTCTCGGCGGGCTTCTTCGTCAGAGGACGGTCCGGGTAGATGTTGATCCAGACCTTCCCGCCACGCTTGATGTGGCGGGTCATGGCGATACGCGCGGCCTCGATCTGCCGGTTCGTGACGTAGGCGGGCTCGAGGGCCTGGATGCCGTACTCGCCGAAGGAGATCGCGGTGCCACCCGTCGCGGCGCCGGAGCGCCCGGGGTGGTGCTGCTTGCGGTGCTTGAGTCGACGCGGGATGAGCACGGCTCAGGCCTCCGTTCCGGTCTCGGCCGGCGCCGCGGCGGGCGCGGCGTCGGCGGCAACGGCCTCCGCGGGGGCGTCGGAGCGCTCCGGACGACGCGCGGCACCCGTACGGGGGCCGCGGTCGGGACGGTCGCCGCCCGTGCGCGGGCCGCGGGGGGCACGAGGCGCCTGGGCCTGCGTCGCCGCGAACTCGCGCTCGGTCATGTCGCCCTTGTAGACCCAGACCTTCACGCCGATGCGGCCGAAGGTCGTGCGGGCCTCGAAGAAGCCGTAGTCGATGTTCGCGCGGAGCGTGTGCAGCGGCACCCGGCCCTCGCGGTAGAACTCCGTGCGGCTCATCTCCGCGCCGCCGAGGCGGCCGGAGACCTGCACGCGGACGCCCTTGGCGCCGGCGCGCTGCGCGGACTGGATGCCCTTGCGCATGGCGCGGCGGAACGACACACGGCTCGCGAGCTGCTCGGCGATGCCCTGGGCGACCAGCTGGGCCTCGATCTCGGCGTTCTTGACCTCGAGGATGTTCAGCTGGACCTGCTTGCCCGTGAGCTTCTCGAGCTCGCCGCGGATGCGGTCGGCCTCGGCCCCACGACGCCCGATGACGATGCCCGGGCGGGCGGTGTGGATGTCGACGCGGACGCGGTCGCGCGTCCGCTCGATCTCCACCTTGGCGATGCCGGCGCGCTCCAGGCCCGTGCTCATGAGCTTGCGGATCTGGACGTCCTCGCGGACGTAGTCGCGGTAGCGCTGACCCGGCTTCGTCGAGTCGGCGAACCAGCGCGAGCGGTGGTCAGTCGTGATGCCCAGGCGGTACCCGAGCGGGTTGACCTTCTGTCCCACTAGCGGGCCCCTCCCTTGGTGGTGGCCTTCGCACGGGCCGCCTCGCGCGCCTCCTGGCGCGACGCGACGACGACCGTGATGTGGCTCGTGCGCTTGAGGATCCGGCCGGCACGCCCCTGGGCGCGCGGACGGAACCGCTTGAGGGTCGGGCCCTCGTCGACGTACGCCTCCGCGATGTAGAGGTCGCCCTCGTCGAACCGGACGCTGTCCCGCGCCGCCGTCTGGCGGGCGTTGGCGATCGCCGACTCCACGACCTTCAGCACGGTCTGGCCCGCGGTCTGCGGGGCGAACCGCAGCGTGGACACGGCCTCGCCGGCCCCCTTGCCACGGACGAGGTCGACGACGCGCCGGGCCTTCTGGGGCGTGACGCGGACGAACCGCGCCTTCGCCTTGGCTTCCATTGCAGTCCTGCCTTCTGTGTTGTGCCGGAGGTGTCGCTGCTGACCCATCGGTCAGCGACGACGACCCTTCCGGTCGTCCTTCTCGTGGCCGCGGAAGGTCCGCGTGGGGGCGAACTCGCCCAGCTTGTGGCCGACCATCGCCTCGGTGACGAACACCGGCGTGTGCTTGCGGCCGTCGTGCACCGCGAACGTGTGGCCGAGGAAGTCGGGCGTGATGACCGAACGACGGGACCAGGTCTTGATGACGTTCTTCGACCCGGCCGCGTTCTGGACGTCGACCTTCTTCTGGAGGTGGCCGTCGACGAACGGCCCCTTCTTCAGGCTGCGTGGCATCTGCGGACTCCTCAGCGCTTCTTGCCGGTACGCCGACGGCGCACGATGAGCTTGTCGCTCGGCTTGTTCGGACGGCGGGTCCGGCCCTCGGCCTGGCCCCACGGGCTGACCGGGTGGCGACCACCGGAGGTCTTGCCCTCACCACCACCGTGCGGGTGGTCGATCGGGTTCATGGCGACACCACGGACGGTCGGGCGCTTGCCCTTCCAGCGCATGCGGCCGGCCTTGCCCCAGTTGATGTTCGACTGCTCGGCGTTGCCGACCTCGCCGACGGTCGCGCGGCAGCGCGCGTCGACGTTGCGGATCTCGCCCGACGGCATGCGCAGCTGCGCGTACGGCCCGTCCTTCGCCACGAGCTGCACGGAGGCACCCGCGGAGCGGGCGATCTTCGCGCCGCCGCCGGGGCGGAGCTCGATGGCGTGGATGACCGTGCCGGTGGGGATGTTGCGCAGCGGCAGGTTGTTGCCGGGCTTGATGTCCGCCCCGGCGCCGGCCTCGACCGTGTCGCCCTGGCCCAGCCGGTTCGGCGCGATGATGTAGCGCTTCTCGCCGTCGGCGTAGTGCAGGAGCGCGATGCGCGCCGTGCGGTTCGGGTCGTACTCGATGTGCGCGACCTTGGCCGGCACGCCGTCCTTGTCGTGGCGACGGAAGTCGATGACGCGGTAGGCGCGCTTGTGGCCACCACCCTTGTGACGGGTGGTGATCCGGCCGGTCGAGTTGCGGCCGCCGGACTTGCTCAGCGGGCGGACGAGCGACTTCTCCGGCTCGGAGCGCGTGATCTCGACGAAGTCGGCGACGGACGAACCGCGGCGGCCCGGCGTCGTCGGCTTGTACTTACGGATTCCCATGGGGACCTGTCCTCACTCTGCTCTGCGTGCTCAGCCGACCGGACCGCCGAAGATGTCGATCGACCCCTCGCGGAGGGTGACGATCGCCCGCTTCGTGTCCTTGCGACGGCCGATGCCGAACCGGGTGCGCCGGGCCTTGCCCTGGCGGTTGGCGGTGTTGACCGAGTCGACCTTGACGCCGAAGACCTGCTCGACGGCGATCTTGATCTCGGTCTTGTTGGCCCGCGGGTCGACGAGGAACGTGTACTTGCCCTCGTCGAGCAGCGCGTAGCTCTTCTCCGACACGACCGGCGCGATCAGGACGTCGCGCGGGTCCTTGCCCAGCGTGGCGCTCACTCTGCGGCCTCCTCGGCGGCGTCGACGGCCGTGGCGCGCGAGGTGCCCGCGAGGAACGCGTCGAGCGCGCCCTGCGTGAACACGACGTCGTCGCTGACGAGCACGTCGTAGGTGTTGAGCTGGTCGGCGACGAGCAGGTGGACCCGCTCGACGTTGCGCAGCGACTTCCAGGTCGTCTCGTCCGACCGCTCGACGACGACGAGCACGTGCCGGCGCGGCGAGAGCGTCTCGAGCACCTTCACGGCGGCCTTCGTCGAGGGGGCCTCGCCGATGCCGAAGCCGGAGACGACGTGCACGCGGCCGGCCCGGGCGCGGTCCGAGAGAGCACCGCGGAGCGCCGCGGCCTTCATCTTCTTCGGGGTGCGCTGCGAGTAGTCGCGCGGCTGCGGGCCGTGCACCGTGCCACCGCCGGCGAACTGCGGGGCGCGGGTCGAGCCCTGGCGCGCGCGGCCGGTGCCCTTCTGCTTGTACGGCTTGCGACCACCGCCGCGGACCTCGCCGCGGGTCTTGGTCGCGTGCGTCCCCTGGCGGGCCGCGGCGAGCTGCGCCACGACGACCTGGTGGATCAGGGGGACGTTGGTCTGCACGTCGAAGACGTCACCGGGCAGCTCGGCCTGGCCGGCCTTCGCCCCCGCGGCGTCGACGACGTCGACGGTCAGCGTGTCGCTCATGCGTCTCACGCGCCCTTCACAGCGTTCCGCACGAGCACGACGCCGCCCTTGGGGCCCGGGACGGCGCCCTTGACGAGCACCAGACCCTTCTCGGCGTCGACCGCGTGCACGGTCAGGTTCTGGGTGGTCTGACGGGCGACGCCCATCCGACCGGCCATCCGCATGCCCTTGAACACGCGCGACGGGGTGGAGGCCCCGCCGATCGAGCCGGGCTTGCGGTGGTTGCGGTGCGCACCGTGGGAGGCGCCGACGCCGTGGAAGCCGTGACGCTTCATGACACCGGCGGTGCCCTTGCCCTTGGTGGTCCCGACGACGTCGACGGCGGAGCCCGCCGTGAAGACGGACGCCGTGATCTCCTGGCCGAGCGCGTAGGCGCCGGCGTCGGGGGTGCGGATCTCGACCACGTGCCGGCGGGGGGTGACCCCGGCCTTCTCGAAGTGGCCCTTGAGCGGCTTGGTGACCTTGCGGGGGTCGATCTGGCCGGAGGCCAGCTGGACCGCGGCGTAGCCGTCCGTCTCAGCGGAGCGGACCTGCGTCACGACGTTCGTGCCGACGGCGAGGACGGTGACGGGCACGAGACGCCCCTCGGCGTCCCACACCTGCGTCATGCCGAGCTTCGTGCCGAGCAGCGCCGTGACGGGGCGCGCGTTCTGCTGGGTAGACATGAGGATCAGTTCCTTCCCAGCGTCAGAGCTTGATCTCGATGTTCACGTCCGCGGGCAGGTCGAGACGCATGAGCGAGTCGACGGCCTTGGGCGTGGGATCGATGATGTCGATGAGACGCTTGTGGGTGCGCATCTCGAAGTGCTCGCGGCTGTCCTTGTACTTGTGGGGCGAGCGGATGACGACGAAGACGTTCTTCTCCGTCGGCAGCGGCACCGGACCCACGACCGACGCACCAGCGCGGGTCACCGTGTCGACGATCTTGCGCGCCGAGCTGTCGATGACCTCGTGGTCGTAGGACTTGAGCCGGATGCGGATCTTCTGTCCCGCCATGGCGTCGTCTGCTTCTCTCTCTCGAACCGGGCCGTCCGACCCCCGCGCTCGGGCGTGTCGCCCTCGGCGACGCACCCCAGCACCGTGGGCCGTCCACCCAGGGGCGGCCGGCACGGGGTCGGTGGTTGCGATCGGGCCCCTCCCGTCGGGTGACCCCGAGGACTGCGGACCCTTCACGTGTGCTCGCCCGCCGGTCGCGGCGCGCGCGAACGCGCCACCCCTCGCGGGCAACTGTGACAGTCTGCCAGAGTGCGGCGCGGAAGCCAAACGGTGGCGCGCGTGCGACGGGTCACGGCGCTGCGCCGGCCCCGGCGGGCGTGGTGGCGGGCCGCCCCCCTCGTCGGACGGTAACGCGCGCGGGCGCCGCGTCGTGGCGGCACGCCGGACCGCCGCCGCGCCGATGGCCGCGCCCACGCGCGAGGCTGCCACGGGCGCCGTGCCGCCGGCGCGGGGCCGAGCGACCGCTCCGACGCCGAGGCCCGCGCCGAAAACGTTCGCGACCCGACGACCTGCGGCACCGTCCTCGTACGCGGAGGTCGCGGCGCGCCGCCGCAGCGGTTGACGCCGGACCCCGCCCCTTGCATCGTCGTCCGCGACGGGGCCGCGACGACGCGGCTCCACGACGCAGGGAGCCGCCGATGTCCTCCGCGCACAGCACCGGCCCGCACGGCGCGGGCCACTCCCCCACCGACAGCCTCCCTCCGGACCGCTCGCCGCTGCCCGGCCTGTCCTCCGGCTCGCCGCACCGCGTGCCGACCGCCGAGGAGTTCGCGGCGGCCCGCGACTCGGCCGAGTTCGTCGAGCTCCGCGCGCGCTTCCGGCGCTTCGCCTTCCCCATGACGGCGGCGTTCCTGGCCTGGTACCTGCTGTACGTGCTGCTGTCCACCTACGCGGTGGACCTCATGTCGACCCCCGTCGTCGGTGCCCTCAACCTCGGGATCCTGCTCGGGCTGGCGCAGTTCGTCTCCACGTTCCTCATCACGTTCCTCTACGTCCGGCACGCGAACCGCCGGCTCGACCCCGCCGCCGAGCGGCTCCGCCACGACCTGGAGGGGGGCGCCTGATGGACGTCGGCAACCCGTTCGTCAACATCGCGATCTTCCTCGCGTTCGTCGTCGTCACCCTCGTCATCGTCGTCCGGGTGGCGCGCGGCCCGCGGCAGGCCGGCGACTTCTACCACGGGGGCCGCTCCTTCAGCGGCCGCCAGAACGGCATCGCCATCGCCGGCGACTACCTGTCCGCCGCGTCCTTCCTCGGCATCGCCGGCGCGGTCGCCGTCTACGGCTACGACGGCCTCCTGTACTCCATCGGGTTCCTCGTCGCCTGGCTCGTGGCGCTGCTCCTCGTCGCCGAGCCCCTGCGCAACACCGGCAAGTACACGATGGCCGACGTCCTGAGCTTCCGGATGCGGCAGCGCCCCGTCCGCACGGCCGCCGCCATCTCGACGATGGCCGTGTCGTTCTTCTACCTGCTGGCGCAGATGGCCGGCGCCGGCGGGCTCGTCGCCCTCCTGCTCGGCGTCGACGACCGGCTGGGGCAGTCGCTGACGATCGCCGTGGTGGGTGCCCTCATGATCGTCTACGTCCTGGTCGGAGGCATGAAGGGCACCACCTGGGTGCAGATCATCAAGGCCGTGCTGCTCATCGTCGGGGCCGGCGCCATGACGGTCTGGGTGCTCGTCCTCAACGGCGGCAACCTCTCGACGCTCCTCGCGCGCGCGGCCACGGACCACCCCGAGGGCGACCGGATCCTCGAGCCCATGCTCCAGTACGGCGCCTCGGGCACGACGAAGCTCGGGTTCATCTCCCTGGCCATCGCGCTCGTGCTCGGCGCGGCCGGCCTGCCGCACGTGCTCATGCGCTTCTACACGGTGCCCACCGCCCGCGAGGCCCGGCGCTCGGTGACCTGGGCCATCGGGCTCATCGGCGCCTTCTACCTCTTCACGCTCATCCTCGGCTTCGGCGCCGCGTACCTCGTCGGGACGGAGGAGATCCTCGCAGCCCCCGGCGGCGCCAACTCCGCCGCGCCGGCCCTGGCGTACGAGCTCGGGGGCGTGCTGCTGCTCGGCGTCATCGCCGCGGTGGCCTTCGCGACGATCCTCGCGGTCGTCGCCGGGCTCACCATCACCGCCGCCGCGTCCTTCGCGCACGACGTCTACAACGGCGTCCTCAAGCGCGGCCAGGCCGACCCGGAGAAGGAGGTGCGCGTCGCCCGGGTGACCGCGGTCGTCGTGGGCCTCGTCTCCATCCTCGGGGGCGTCCTGGCCAACGGCCAGAACGTCGCGTTCCTCGTCTCGCTGGCCTTCGCCATCGCCGCCAGCGCCAACCTGCCCTCGATCCTCTACTCCCTGTACTGGCGCCGGTTCAACACCCGCGGCTCCGTCTGGAGCATCTACGGCGGGCTCGGCTCCGCGCTCGTGCTCATCGTCTTCTCGCCGGTCGTCACCGGTACCGAGACGTCGATGGTCCCGGGCGTCGACCTCGCGTGGTTCCCGCTCTCCAACCCCGCCCTGGTCTCCGTGCCGCTCGGCTTCTTCCTGGGCTGGCTCGGCACGGTGACGAGCCACGAGGACAACGCCCTGAAGTCGGCGGAGATGGAGGTCCGCAGCCTCACGGGCGCCGGCGCGGAGCGCGCGGTCACCCACTGACCACCCCCTGCCCCACCCCGGCCACGGCCCGGGTCGCCCGAGGCGACCCGGGCCGCGCCACGCCCGCCCCGCGCCCCCTCGCCCGTCCCCACCCGCCCCGCACCACCCGCCCGCCCGCCCGTTCCCTCGCCCAGACCGGTGCGGCGCGCGCCGGCGCTGCTCGCGGCGTGCGCGTCCCGCGCGCCCGGAGCATCCCCGGGGGCACGCGGCGCAGGCCCGGGCCGACCGCGCGAGCCGCCCCCAGCCCGGCCGGCCGGCGCTGCCGGCACCCGCGTCGAGGGCCCGGCCGGCCGTCGCGTGGCCGACCTCCACCATCGGGGGATGGACACCACCCTGCTGGCGCGGTCCGGGCTGGTGCCGGCGCAGGTCGGGCCGGACCGACGGCACCGGGACGTGCTCGCCGCCGCTGCTCGCGCCGGGCAGCTCGTGCGCGTCCGACGCGGCTGGTACGTCGGTGCGCGCACCTGGGAGGCCGCGACGGCGTCCGCCCGCGCCGTCTGGTCGGCGCAGGCCGTCTGCGCCGACCTGCCCGGCGCCGTCGTGTCGCACACCAGCGCCGCCCTCGTCTGGCGGCTCCCCGTCCTCGGCGGGAGGGACGACCGGGTCGAGGTCCTGGTGCCCCCCGCGCAGTCCACGCGGGACGCCGCCGGCGTGCGCCGACGCGTCGTCGCCGACGTCGGGGACCCCGTGGCGACGCACGGGCTCCGCCTGACGCGCCCCGGACGGACCGTCGTCGACCTCGCACGGACCCGCGGCGTGGAGAACGGGACCGCCGCCGCCGACGAGGCCCTCCGGCGTGGGCTCACGACGACCGACGAGCTGTGGTCCGAGCTCGAGCGCGCCGGTCGCGGGCGTGGCGCGCGGGCCGCACGCCAGAGCGTGCTCTGGGCCGACGCCGCAGCGGAGTCCGTCGGCGAGAGCCTGAGCCGCGTACGCATCCTCCAGGCCGGGCTGCCGGCACCCGTGCTGCAGCACGAGGTGCGGGACCCGGCCGGGCTGGTGGGCCGGGTGGACTTCTGGTGGCCGCACCTGCGGCTCGTCGGGGAGTTCGACGGGCGCACGAAGTACGGCGCCGACGTGGCGGACCGTCGTGCCCCGCACGACCGCCTGTGGCACGAGAAGCTGCGGGAGGACCGCCTGCGTCGGCTC
Organism: Cellulomonas endophytica; assembly: GCF_004123805.1. Taxonomy (GTDB): domain Bacteria; phylum Actinomycetota; class Actinomycetes; order Actinomycetales; family Cellulomonadaceae; genus Cellulomonas; species Cellulomonas endophytica. Next base: position 52,089 of record NZ_RWJX01000008.1, read on the forward strand.
GGCCTCCAGGTCGTGCGGTGGACCTGGGACGACGCCTGGGACGGCGCCCGTCTCGTCGCCCTCCTCATCGGCGCCGGCCTCGCCCGTCGCTGAGCGCCCGGCGCGTGGCGACGCCCGCGGCCCGCCGGCTCGGCGCCACGGCTGCTGCGGGAGGTACGCGGTCGAGCAGGGCGGGGCGAGCGCACGCCCCTGGACCCCGGTCCACGACACCCACCCGTCTCTCTGCGAGAGCGGTGCCCCGCGCGCGACAGGTGCACGCGGCGGGCGGCGCCCGAGCGCGCAGGACCGCTCTCGACCGGGGACGACATCGAGCGGGGGGCGGGGCCGCGGGAGGGGCGCTGCGGCACGGACGCCCGTGCGCACGGGCGTGGGCGCCGGACGGGCATGGGCCCGGGGGACGCGGGAGGGCCCGGTGGTGCGTGCTCAGGTGCCCCGAGGGGCGCTGGTCACTTGAGGATCTTGATGACCCGGCCCGAGCCGACGGTGCGGCCGCCCTCGCGGATGGCGAAGCCGAGGCCCTCCTCCATGGCGATGGGCTGGATGAGGTTCACCGTGATCTCGGTGTTGTCGCCGGGCATGACCATCTCGGTGCCCTCGGGCAGCGTGATGACGCCGGTGACGTCCGTGGTGCGGAAGTAGAACTGGGGGCGGTAGTTCCCGTAGAACGGGTTGTGACGGCCGCCCTCGTCCTTGGCGAGGATGTAGACCTGGCCCTCGAACTCCGTGTGCGGGGTGATCGAGCCCGGCTTGACGACGACCTGGCCGCGCTCCACCTCCTCGCGCTTCGTGCCACGGAGCAGGAGGCCGACGTTCTCGCCCGCCTCGGCGTAGTCGAGGAGCTTGCGGAACATCTCGACACCGGTGACGGTGGTCTTGATCGCCTTCTCCTTGATGCCGACGATCTCCACCTCCTCGTTCACCTTGAGCTTGCCGCGCTCGACGCGACCGGTGACGACGGTGCCACGACCGGTGATCGTGAAGACGTCCTCGATCGGCATGAGGAAGGGCTTGTCGATGTCGCGCACCGGGTCCGGCACGTTCTCGTCGACGGCGTCCAGCAGGTCCTCGACGGACTTGACCCACGTGGGGTCGCCCTCGAGCGCCTTGAGGCCGGACACGCGCACGACGGGGACGTCGTCGCCGGCGAAGCCCTGCGAGGAGAGGAGCTCGCGCACCTCGACCTCGACGAGCTCGAGGATCTCCTCGTCGTCGACCATGTCGGACTTGTTCAGGGCCACGAGCAGGTAGGGCACGCCGACCTGGCGGGCGAGCAGGACGTGCTCACGCGTCTGGGCCATCGGGCCGTCGGTCGCCGCCACCACGAGGATGGCGCCGTCCATCTGCGCCGCACCCGTGATCATGTTCTTGATGTAGTCGGCGTGGCCGGGGGCGTCGACGTGCGCGTAGTGACGCTTCTCGGTCTGGTACTCGACGTGCGCGATGTTGATCGTGATACCGCGCTGCTTCTCCTCCGGCGCCTTGTCGATCTCGTCGAACGGCGTGAAGGGGTTCAGGTCCGGGAACTTGTCGTGCAGGACCTTCGAGATCGCGGCGGTCAGCGTCGTCTTGCCGTGGTCGACGTGACCGATGGTCCCGATGTTGACGTGCGGCTTCGTCCGCTCGAACTTCGCCTTGCCCACTGGGTGTCCTCCTCAGGACTGGTAGAGATTGCCCGACGTCGGCCACAACGGTAGCCGACGAGCGTGCGCTCCTCCGGGTCGGGTGGTCGTGCTGGATGGGGCCGCACCGGGCGGCGGCCAGAGGCCGCCGCCGGCGCGGACCCGGCGGGACTACTCGCCCCGGGTCTTCTTGATGATCTCCTCGGCGACATTGCGCGGCACCTCGGCGTAGCTGTCGAACTGCATGGAGTAGACCGCGCGGCCCTGCGTCTTCGACCGGAGGTCGCCGACGTAGCCGAACATCTCCGACAGCGGGACCTGGGCGCGGACCACCTTGACGCCGGTGGCGTCCTCCATGGACTGGATCATCCCGCGGCGCGAGTTCAGGTCGCCGATGACGTCGCCCATGTAGTCCTCGGGCGTGCGCACCTCGACGGCCATGACGGGCTCGAGGAGCACCGGGTCGGCCTTGCGGACGGCCTCCTTGAGGATCATGGAGCCCGCGATCTTGAACGCCATCTCCGAGGAGTCGACGTCGTGGTACGCGCCGTCGAGCAGGGTGGCCTTGACGCCCACGAGCGGGAACCCGGCGAGGACGCCGAGCTGCATCGCGGACTGGATGCCCTGGTCGACGGACGGGATGTACTCGCGCGGGATGCGGCCGCCGGTGACCTTGTTCTCGAACTCGTAGAGCTCGCCCTCGGCCGGGTCCAGCGGCGCGAACGACATCTGGACCTTGGCGTACTGGCCCGAGCCGCCCGTCTGCTTCTTGTGGACGTAGTCGATCTTCTCCACCGCGCGGCGGATGGTCTCGCGGTAGGCCACCTGCGGCTTGCCGACGTTGGCCTCGACCTTGAACTCGCGCCGCATGCGGTCGACGAGGATGTCGAGGTGGAGCTCGCCCATGCCGCCGATGACGGTCTGGCCGGTCTCCTCGTCGAGGCGCACCCGGAAGGTCGGGTCCTCCTCGGCGAGCTTCTGGATGGCCGTGGAGAGCTTCTCCTGGTCACCCTTCGTCTTGGGCTCGATCGCCACGTCGATGACGGGCTCCGGGAAGGTCATCGACTCGAGGATCACCTGCGACTGCGGGTCGCACAGGGTGTCGCCCGTCGTCGTGTCCTTGAGGCCGATGAACGCGTAGATGTGGCCCGCCTGGGCCTCCTCCACCGGGTTCTCCTTGTTGGAGTGCATCTGGAAGAGCTTCCCGATGCGCTCCTTCTTGCCCTTGGTCGAGTTGATGACCTGGGCGCCGGAGGGGACCTTGCCCGAGTAGACCCGGACGTAGGTGAGCTTGCCGAAGAACGGGTGCGCCGCGATCTTGAACGCCAGCGCCGAGAACGGCTCCGTCGCGTCGGCGTGACGCATGACGACGAGCTCCTCGTCCTTGACGTCGTGGCCCTCGACCGCGGGGACGTCGAGCGGCGACGGCAGGTAGTCGATGACCGCGTCGAGCATGGGCTGGACGCCCTTGTTCTTGAACGCGGAGCCGCAGAGGACCGGGTAGGCCTCCGAGGAGATCGTCAGCTTGCGGATGCCGGCCTTGATCTCGGCCGTCGTCAGCTCCTCGCCGCCGAGGAACTTCTCGAGCAGCTCGTCGTCCGCCTCCGCGACGGCCTCGACGAGGGCGGCGCGGTACTCCGCGGCGCGCTCGGCCAGGTCCGCCGGGATCTCCTCGATGTCGTACTTCTCGCCGAGCTTCGTCTCGCCGTGCCACACGAGGGCACGCATCTCGACGAGGTCCACGACGCCCGTGAAGCCGCCCTCGGAGCCGATCGGCAGCTGGATGACCAGCGGCTTGGCCTTGAGGCGGTTGACGATCGTGTCGACGGTGAAGTAGAAGTCCGCGCCGAGCTTGTCCATCTTGTTGACGAAGCAGATGCGGGGGACGTCGTACTTGTCCGCCTGCCGCCACACCGTCTCGGACTGGGGCTCGACGCCCTCCTTGCCGTCGAAGACGGCGACGGCGCCGTCGAGGACGCGCAGGGAGCGCTCGACCTCGACCGTGAAGTCGACGTGGCCGGGGGTGTCGATGATGTTGATCTGGTTGTCGTTCCAGAAGCAGGTCGTCGCGGCGGACGTGATGGTGATGCCGCGCTCCTGCTCCTGCTCCATCCAGTCCATCGTGGCGGCGCCGTCGTGGACCTCGCCGATCTTGTAGCTGACCCCGGTGTAGAACAGGATCCGCTCGGTGGTCGTCGTCTTGCCGGCATCGATGTGCGCCATGATGCCGATGTTGCGGACCTTCGTGAGGTCCGTCAGCACGTCCAGTGCCACGTGGTTTGCCCCTTGTCGGTTGGCAGTCGGTCAGCGGGCCTGCCAGGCCGCGACGAGCGGTCCGGTGAGGCGGTCGGGGCGCGCGTCCGGTCGACGACCGGCCGTGGGCCGTCCGCCGCGCCGCGCCGGCGCCGCACCCCGAGGGGGGCGGGCCGGCCGCGGCACGGCGGCGGGGGTCACCAGCGGTAGTGCGCGAACGCCCGGTTGGACTCGGCCATCTTGTGCATGTCCTCGCGGCGCTTGACCGCGGCACCGAGGCCGTTCGACGCGTCGAGGATCTCGTTCATCAGACGCTCGGTCATCGTCTTCTCGCGGCGGGCGCGGGAGAAGTCCGTCAGCCAGCGCAGCGCCAGCGTCGTCGCGCGCACGGGGCGCACCTCGACGGGGACCTGGTAGGTCGCGCCGCCGACGCGGCGGGAGCGGACCTCGAGCGCGGGGCGCACGTTGTCGAGCGCGCGCTTGAGGACGACGACCGGGTCGGACTGCGTCTTCTCACGGACGCCCTCGAGGGCGCCGTAGACGATGGACTCCGCGACGGTCTTCTTGCCGTCGAGGAGGACCTTGTTGATGAGCTGCGTGACGACCGGGGACCCGTAGACGGGGTCGACGATCAGCGGCCGCTTCGGGGCCGGACCCTTGCGAGGCATCAGCCCACCTTCTTCGCGCCGTAGCGGCTGCGCGCCTGCTTGCGGTTCTTGACGCCCTGGGTGTCGAGGGCGCCGCGGACGATCTTGTAGCGCACGCCGGGGAGGTCCTTCACACGGCCGCCGCGCACGAGCACGATGGAGTGCTCCTGCAGGTTGTGGCCGACGCCCGGGATGTACGCGGTGACCTCGACCTGGCTCGACAGACGGACGCGGGCCACCTTGCGGAGGGCCGAGTTCGGCTTCTTGGGGGTCGTGGTGTAGACGCGGGTGCAGACACCGCGTCGCTGGGGGGAGCCCTTCAGGGCAGGCGTCTTCGACTTGTTCGACTTCGCCTGCCGGCCCTTGCGGACCAGCTGCTGGATCGTGGGCACTACGTCTCCGTCTGTCGGATCTTCTCTGGTCGACCGGACCCGTCACCCTGGACGGCCGGCACGGTCCCGGCTCGCCGCTCGTCACGGCTGCTCCGGCAGGTCTTGCGTCCCGCAGCGACCCCCGCGCCCGGGCGTGTCGCCCCGGTCCGTCCCGCGCGCTCGACCCCGCGGTGCGAGGAGGGTGGCGTGGTGGCGTCCCGGTGCCCGTGGCATCGGCCGACGAGCACAGCACAGAGGCCCGACGACGCGGGCACGAGGTCCAACGGTACCCGGCACCGCTCAGGCGGTCAAAAGGCGGCGTGGGCCGCCCGTCCGGGCACCCCTGTCCAACGGGCCCCCGGTACCGGCGGGCTCGCGACGGTCAGCGGTAGTCGCTGCCGAAGTCGATGTCCTCGAGCGGGATCGCGTCGCCGGAGCCGAAGCCCAGCGCCGGGAAGTCGATCTCGTCGTAGCCGAAGGCCGGGTACAGCTCGGCCTTGGCGGACTCCGTCGGCTCCACGCGGATCTCGTTGTACCGCGCCAGGCCCGTCCCCGCGGGGATGAGCTTGCCGAGGATGACGTTCTCCTTGAGGCCGAGCAGCGGGTCGGAGCGGCCCGACATCGCGGCCTCGGTGAGGACGCGCGTCGTCTCCTGGAAGGAGGCCGCCGACAGCCACGACTCCGTCGCGAGCGAGGCCTTCGTGATGCCCATGAGCTCCGGGCGGCCGGAGGCCGGCTGGCCCCCCTCGGACACGGCCCTGCGGTTCGCGTCCTCGAACCGGCCCCGCTCGGCGAGCTCGCCGGGCAGCAGGTCGGTGTCGCCGGAGTCGAGCACCGTCACGCGGCGCAGCATCTGCCGCACGATGACCTCGATGTGCTTGTCGTGGATGTCCACGCCCTGGGAGCGGTAGACCTCCTGCACCTCGTCGACCAGGTGCTTCTGCGTGGCCCGCGGGCCGAGGATGCGCAGCACCTTCTTCGGGTCGACGGCGCCCGCGACGAGCTGGGTGCCGACCTGGACGTGGTCGCCGTCCGAGACCACGAGGCGCGAGCGCTTCGTGATCGGGTAGGCGATCTCCTCCGAGCCGTCGTCGGGGGTGAGGACGATCCGGCGGGACCGGTCCCCCTCCTCGATCGTCACGCGGCCGGAGAACTCCGCGATGGGCGCCTCACCCTTGGGGGTGCGGGCCTCGAAGAGCTCCTGGACGCGCGGCAGACCCTGCGTGATGTCCTCCGCGCTCGCCACACCACCGGTGTGGAACGTGCGCATCGTCAGCTGGGTGCCGGGCTCGCCGATGGACTGGGCCGCGATGATGCCGACGGCCTCGCCGATGTCGACGAGCTTGCCCGTGGCCAGGGAGCGGCCGTAGCACTTCGCGCAGGTGCCGACGCGCGAGGTGCAGGTGAGCACGGAGCGGACCTTGAGGGTCGTGACGCCGGCCTCGAGCAGGCGCTGGAGCAGGACGTCGCCGACGTCCTCCCCCGCGTGCCCGACGACCTCGCCGTCGACCTCCACGTCCGTCGCGAGGCTCCGCGAGAAGACGCTGGTCTCCACCTTGTCGTGCAGGCGCAGCGCGCCGTCGCGGCCCTCGACCGCGATCGGCATCGTGAGCCCGCGCTCCGTCCCGCAGTCGTCCTCGCGGACGATGACGTCCTGGGAGACGTCGACGAGACGACGCGTGAGGTAGCCCGAGTCGGCGGTCCGCAGGGCGGTGTCCGCCAGACCCTTGCGGGCACCGTGCGTGGCGATGAAGTACTCGAGGACCGACAGGCCCTCGCGGTAGTTGGACTTGATCGGCCGCGGGATGATCTCGCCCTTGGGGTTGGCGACGAGGCCGCGCATGCCGGCGATCTGGCGGACCTGCATCCAGTTGCCGCGGGCACCCGAGCCGACCATCCGGTACACCGTGTTGCGCGCCGGGAAGTTCTCCAGCATCGCCTTGGCGACCTTCTCCGTGGCCTGGTTCCAGATCTCGATGAGCTCCTGGCGGCGCTCGTCGTCGGTGATCAGGCCCTTCTCGTACTGGCTCTGGACCTTGGCGGCCCGCGCCTCGTGCTCCTCGAGGATCGCCTGCTTCTCGGCCGGGGCCGCGACGTCGGAGATCGCGATGGTGACGCCCGAGCGGGTGGCCCAGCGGAAGCCGGCCTCCTTGAAGGCGTCCAGCGACGCGGCGACGTCCACCTTGGGGTAGCGCTCCGCCAGGTCGTTGATGATCGCCGAGAGGCGCTTCTTGTCGACGACGCCGTTCTCGTACGGGTAGTCCACGGGCAGCAGCTCGTTGAACAGGGCCCGGCCGAGGGTCGTCTCGTACAGGAGCGGCTCGCCCGGGGTCCAGCCCTCGGGCGCGTCGCCCTCGGCGAGGACGAGGTCGTCGAAGCGGATCCGCACGACCGCGTTGAGGTCCAGGCTGCCCTGGTCGAAGGCCATGATCGCCTCGGCCACGGAGCTGAACGCGCGGCCGGCGCCCACCGGGTCGTCCTTGTCGGACGTGAGGTGGAACAGGCCGATGATCATGTCCTGGGAGGGCATGGTCACGGGGCGGCCGTCGGACGGCTTGAGGATGTTGTTGCTCGAGAGCATGAGGATGCGGGCCTCGGCCTGCGCCTCCGCGCTCAGGGGCAGGTGGACGGCCATCTGGTCGCCGTCGAAGTCGGCGTTGAACGCGCCGCAGACGAGCGGGTGCAGGTGGATCGCCTTGCCCTCGACGAGCTGCGGCTCGAAGGCCTGGATGCCGAGGCGGTGCAGCGTCGGCGCCCGGTTCAGCAGGACCGGGTGCTCCGTGATGACCTCCTCGAGCACGTCCCAGACGACGGGGCGCGCGCGCTCGACCATGCGCTTGGCCGACTTGATGTTCTGCGCGTGGTTGAGGTCGACGAGCCGCTTCATGACGAAGGGCTTGAAGAGCTCGAGCGCCATCTGCTTGGGCAGGCCGCACTGGTGCAGCTTGAGCTGCGGGCCGACGACGATGACCGAACGGCCGGAGTAGTCGACGCGCTTGCCGAGCAGGTTCTGGCGGAACCGGCCCTGCTTGCCCTTGAGCATGTCGGAGATGGACTTCAGCGGACGGTTGCCCGGGCCCGTGACGGGCCGGCCGCGGCGGCCGTTGTCGAACAGCGAGTCGACGGCCTCCTGGAGCATCCGCTTCTCGTTGTTGACGATGATCTCCGGCGCGCCGAGGTCCAGGAGCCGCTTGAGGCGGTTGTTCCGGTTGATGACGCGGCGGTAGAGGTCGTTGAGGTCCGACGTGGCGAAGCGGCCGCCGTCGAGCTGGACCATGGGGCGCAGGTCCGGCGGGATGACCGGGACCGCGTCGAGGACCATGCCCGTGGGCGAGTTGCTCGTCGTGAGGAACGCGTTGACGACCTTGAGGCGCTTGAGCGCACGGGTCTTCCGCTGGCCCTTGCCCGAGCGGATGATCTCGCGCAGGTTGTCGGCCTCGGCCTCCAGGTCGAACGCCTCGAGGCGCTTCTGGATGGCGGCGGCGCCCATGCTGCCCTCGAAGTAGATGCCGAACCGGTCGACGAGCTGCCGGTAGAGCATCTCGTCGCCCTCGAGGTCCGCGACCTTGAGGTTCTTGAACCGGTCCCACACCTGGTCGATGCGCTCGATCTCGTTGTCCGCACGCTTGCGCAGCTGCGCCATCTCGCGCTCGGCGGAGTCGCGCACCTTGCGACGGACGTCCGACTTCGCACCCTCGGCCTCGAGCTCGGCCAGGTCGGCCTCGAGCTTCGCGGCGCGGGCGTTGATGTCGTTGTCGCGACGGTCGGCGATCTCCTTCTTCTCCAGGTCGATGCCGTTCTGGAGGTTCGGGAGGTCGGCCTGGCGGCCGTCCTCGTCGACCGACGTGATCATGTACGCGGCGAAGTAGATGACCTTCTCGAGGTCCTTCGGCGCGAGGTCGAGCAGGTAGCCCAGGCGCGAGGGCACGCCCTTGAAGAACCAGATGTGCGTGACGGGCGCGGCGAGCTCGATGTGGCCCATGCGCTCACGGCGCACCTTCGAGCGCGTCACCTCGACGCCGCAGCGCTCGCAGATGATGCCCTTGAAGCGCACGCGCTTGTACTTGCCGCAGTAGCACTCCCAGTCCCGGGTGGGGCCGAAGATCTTCTCGCAGAAGAGCCCGTCCTTCTCCGGCTTCAGGGTGCGGTAGTTGATGGTCTCGGGCTTCTTGACCTCGCCCTTGGACCAGGAGCGGATGTCGTCGGCCGTGGCCAGCCCGATGCGGAGCTGGTCGAAGACGTTGACGTCGAGCAAGGGGGTCCTACTTCCTTCGGGTGCCGACGGGCCGGGCACGGTCCGTCGAGCGGGGGGAAAAGAATGAGGAAGGTGCGGGCCGCCCGGCCCCGGTGGGGCCGGGCGGCTCGACGTCAGATCTCTTCGACGCTGCTGGCGTTCGGCCGGCGCGACAGGTCGATGCCGAGCTCCTCCGCCGCGCGGTAGACCTCGTCGTCGTTCTCCTTCATGTCGATCGTGACGCCGTCCGCGGACAGCACCTCGACGTTCAGGCAGAGCGACTGCATCTCCTTGAGGAGGACCTTGAAGGACTCCGGGATCCCCGAGTCGGGGATGTTCTCGCCCTTGACGATCGCCTCGTAGACCTTGACGCGGCCGGGCACGTCGTCGGACTTGATGGTCAGGAGCTCCTGCAGCGTGTAGGCGGCGCCGTACGCCTCGAGGGCCCAGACCTCCATCTCGCCGAACCGCTGGCCGCCGAACTGCGCCTTACCACCCAGCGGCTGCTGCGTGATCATCGAGTACGGGCCGGTCGAGCGGGCGTGGATCTTGTCGTCGACGAGGTGGTGGAGCTTGAGGATGTACATGTAGCCCACGGCCACCGGGTCCGGGAACGGCTCGCCGGAGCGGCCGTCGAACAGCCGCGCCTTGCCGTCGCCCTGGACCATCCGCTCGCCGTCCCGGTTGGGGCGCGTGCTGGACAGCAGGCCCGTGAGGACGCCCTCGGGCACGCCGTCGAAGACGGGGGTGCCGACCGGGGTGCCGGGCTCGGAGCGCTCGGCGATCTGCGGCACCTGGTCGCGCCACGTCAGGTCGTCGCCCTCGGCCAGCTCGATGTCCCAGCCCTGCTTCGCGACCCACCCGAGGTGGACCTCGAGGACCTGGCCGACGTTCATGCGGCCGGGCACGCCCATGGGGTTGAGGACGACGTCGACCGGCGTCCCGTCCTCGAGGAACGGCATGTCCTCGACGGGCAGGATCTTGGAGATGACGCCCTTGTTGCCGTGGCGGCCGGCGAGCTTGTCGCCGTCCGTGATCTTGCGGCGCTGGGCGATGTACACCCGGACCAGCTCGTTCACGCCGGCGGGCAGCTCGTCGCCGTCCTCGCGGCTGAACGTGCGCACCTCGATGACCGTGCCGGACTCGCCGTGGGGCACCTTGAGCGAGGTGTCGCGCACCTCGCGCGCCTTCTCGCCGAAGATCGCGCGGAGCAGGCGCTCCTCCGGGGTCAGCTCCGTCTCGCCCTTGGGCGTGACCTTGCCGACGAGCACGTCGCCCGCCGCGACCTCGGCGCCGATGCGGATGATCCCCCGCTCGTCGAGGTCCGCGAGGACCTCCTCGGAGACGTTCGGGATGTCCCGCGTGATCTCCTCGGGGCCGAGCTTCGTGTCGCGCGCGTCGACCTCGTGCTCCTCGATGTGGATCGACGAGAGGACGTCGTCCTGCACGAGGCGCTGGCTGAGGATGATCGCGTCCTCGTAGTTGTGGCCCTCCCACGACATGAACGCGACGAGGAGGTTGCGGCCGAGCGCGAGCTCGCCCTCGTCCGTCGCCGGGCCGTCGGCCAGCACGGAGCCGACCTCGACGCGGGCGCCGTTCTCGACGAGGACGCGCTGGTTGTAGCTCGTGCCCTGGTTCGAGCGGCGGAACTTCGCCACGCGGTACGTGGACGTCGTCGCGTCGTCGTTGGCGACGGTGATGAGGTCCGCGGAGACCTCCGTCACCACGCCGGGCTTCGTCGCGACGATGACGTCGCCGGCGTCGACGGCCGCACGGCGCTCCATGCCGGTGCCGACGAGCGGCGCCTCGGAGCGGACCAGCGGCACGGCCTGGCGCTGCATGTTCGCGCCCATGAGGGCGCGGTTCGCGTCGTCGTGCTCGAGGAACGGGATGAGGGCGGTCGCGACCGACACCATCTGGCGCGGCGAGACGTCCATGTAGTCCACGGTCGCGCCCGGCACGAGGTCGGGCTCGCCGCCCTTCATGCGGACGAGGACGCGGTCCTCCTGGAACGTGCCGTCCGCGTTGAGCAGGACGTTGGCCTGGGCGATGACGTGGCGGTCCTCGTCGTCGGCCGTGAGGTAGTGGACCTCGTCGGTGACGATGCCGTCGACGACCCGGCGGTACGGCGTCTCGACGAACCCGAAGGGGTTGATGCGCCCGTAGGTGGCCAGCGACCCGATGAGGCCGATGTTCGGGCCCTCGGGGGTCTCGATGGGGCACATGCGGCCGTAGTGCGACGGGTGGACGTCGCGGACCTCCATGCCGGCGCGGTCGCGCGACAGACCACCCGGGCCGAGGGCCGACAGACGCCGCTTGTGCGTCAGGCCCGCGAGCGGGTTGTTCTGGTCCATGAACTGCGACAGCTGGCTCGTCCCGAAGAACTCCTTGATGGAGGCCACGACGGGACGGATGTTGATGAGCGTCTGCGGCGTGATCGCCTCGACGTCCTGGGTCGTCATGCGCTCGCGCACGACGCGCTCCATCCGCGACAGGCCCGTGCGGACCTGGTTCTGGATGAGCTCGCCCACGGCGCGGATGCGGCGGTTGCCGAAGTGGTCGATGTCGTCGGTCTCGACGCGCACCTCGACGGCCTCGCCGGCGCGCTGCCCGGGCAGGGCGTCGACCTCGGTGTGCAGGGCGGCGAGGTACTTGATCGTCGCGACGACGTCGGCCACGGACAGGACGGAGTCCGCGAGCGGCACGTCGATGCCGAGCTTCTTGTTCACCTTGTAGCGGCCGACCTTCGCGAGGTCGTAGCGCTTGGGGTTGAAGTAGAAGTTCTCGAGCAGCGCGCGGCCGGCCTCGACCGTGGGCGGGTCGCCCGGACGGATCTTGCGGTAGAGGTCGAGCAGGGCCTCGTCCTGCGTGAGGACGTGGTCCTTGTCGAGGGTGTCGAGCACGGCCGGGAAGTCCGCGAACTCCGCGCGGATCTCCTCCACCGACATGCCGAGCGCCTTGAGCAGGACCGTGGCGTTCTGCTTGCGCTTGCGGTCGACGCGCACGCCCACGTTGTCGCGCTTGTCGATCTCGAACTCGAGCCAGGCGCCGCGGCTGGGGATGACCTTGGCCGAGAGGATGTCCTTGTCGGACGTCTTGTCGGCGGTGCGCTCGAAGTACACGCCCGGGGAGCGGACGAGCTGGGAGACGACGACGCGCTCCGTGCCGTTGATGATGAAGGTGCCGCGCTCCGTCATGAGCGGGAAGTCGCCCATGAACACGGTCTGGCTCTTGATCTCGCCCGTCGTGTAGTTGACGAACTCGGCGGTGACGAAGAGGGGCGCGGCGAAGGTGAAGTCCTTCTCCTTGCACTCGTCGGCCGTGTACTTCGCCGGCTCGAAGCGGTGCTCGCGGAAGGACAGCGACATGGTCTGCCCGTAGTCCTCGATCGGCGAGATCTCCTCGAAGATCTCCTCCAGACCGGCGGTCTCGGGGACGTCCTGGCGGCCGGTCTCGAGGGCGGCGGCCACGCGGGCCTGCCAGCGCTCGTTGCCGAGCAGCCAGTCGAAGCTCTCGGTCTGCAGACCGAGGAGGTCGGGGACCTCGAGGGGCTCGTAGATCTTGGCGAACGAGATGCGGCGCGAGGCGGTGCGGTTCGCGATCGCATCGGCGGTGGGTGCAGCAGGGGTGCGCGAGGCAGCCAAGAGGGGTCCTTCCCAGCGGATCGTGTGCCACGGCGCCGGACCCGGCTTGACGCGACCCCCCGGCCGTGCGGGCCCCCGGACGCTCGCGCACGTGCGGCGTCAGGGGCTCGGGTTATACGGGGTCGCGGACACAGGCCAGCGCAAAGCGACAGCGTACGCGCGAAGCACCCTCGCGTCCAGCCCCGCGCGCAGCAGCGCGCCCCCGGGGGGACGTCTCGTGGAAGTCTGCACCGACCCCGCACGTGCGCGGCACCGGTCCTCCACAGGCGACCACCTCGTCGCCGTGGACAGGATGGCACACGCGGCGGCCGGGCGGGAAGCGGCGCGGCCCGGTCCCACCCCCGGGTTCACCCGTCGGCCGCAGCCCCGCCGCCGGCCGCACCGGGGCCGGCGCCGCGGCGTAGACCGGTGACCTGCGAGGACGGCGTGACCACATCGTGACCGCCCTGCGGCGCCGCTCCGGTGGCGGACCCGCGCGCGGCTGGGGATCGTCGGAGGTGCACGGGTCCGCACGACCCGCGCACCGCTCCCGTGAGCGACCCGTCCAGCACGGTGCGGGGTCCGAACGACCGAGGACGGGCACCGGCCCGTCACCTCGCCGGGCCGACCGCCCGGCCCTGGACCAGGGGCGGCACCGCCCCGGGAGGGATCTCACCATGACCCAGTCCCCCAACCGCCTCGTCGGGGCGGTCTTCGGCGTCGTCTACCTGCTCGTCGGCCTCGCCGGCTTCGCCGTGACCGGCGACGTGCCCTTCGTCGGGCAGGAGGGCAGCTCGCTGCTCGGCTTCGAGGTCAACGGCCTGCACAACATCGTCCACCTGCTCATCGGAGCCGCGCTCCTCGCCGCCTCGCGGAAGGTGAGCACCGCCAAGGGCATGAACACCACGGTGGGCGCCGTCTACCTGCTCGTGGGCGTCGTGGGCCTGTTCATCCTCGACAGCTCCGCGAACATCCTCGCCCTCAACGGCGCGGACAACGTGCTGCACCTGGGCAGCGCCCTCATCCTCCTGGCCGTGGGCCTGGGTGCGGACAAGGCGACGACCCCGCGCACCCGGACGGCGTGAACGGCACGGCGCCCGCCGGCGCGGCGGGCCGGGGCGCCCTGACGTCCCCCGGCCCGGCCCCGCGGGGTGCGGCGGACGCGCCCGCGTCCCGGCTCGCGGCTGCCGGGCACGCCCCGGCGGCCGTCGCCGCCCTCCCGCCCGAGCGCCCCGCGGCGTTCGTCGCCCGCGGCTGGGGGGCCCTCGCGGGCATCGGCGGGGGGCTCGTGCAGGTGGGCGTGGGCGCGGAGCACCTGGCGCACCACCCCGTGGTCGGTGCCGCGCTCCTGGCGCTGGCGGCGCTCGCCCTGGGGGCCGGCGTGCTGGCCCTGCGCGGGCCGGGCCCGGCGCTGCGCGTCGGCGCGGCGGTCCTCGTCCTCACGGCCGCCGGTTCCGCCGCGGGCGGCCTGCTCACCGCGACCCTGGGCACCGCCGAGGTCTGCGCGCTGGCCCTGGGCGTCGCGGGGGGCCTCGGCCTGGGGCTGGCGGTCCACGTGCCCGCCCCGGCCGGCGGCGCACCGGTCACCGGGCGCGCGGTCGCGGGCCGGCTGCTCCTCCTGGCGCTCGGCGCGGTCCTGGCGGCGGCGCTGGCGACGACGGGGCTCGCGGCGACCGCCGCCGGCGCCGCCGCGGTCCCCCACGGCGGGCACGGGCTCGTCCCCCTGCTCGGGGGCGGCCACGGGGGCCACGGGGGCTGAAGGCCCCCTCCCCGCCGGCCGCCCGGCGCGGGCCCGGTACGGCGCAGCCCGGCACGGCAGAGGCCCGCACCCCCGAGGGGGTGCGGGCCTCCGTGGCGTGCGACGCCGGCACGCTCAGCGCGCCGGCGCGGGGGTCACTTGAGGGTGACGGTGGCGCCGGCGCCCTCGAGCTGCGCCTTGGCCTTCTCGGCGGCCTCCTTGGTCACGCCCTCCAGGACGGCCTTGGGGGCGGCGTCGACGAGGTCCTTGGCCTCCTTGAGGCCGAGGCTCGTGAGCGCGCGCACCTCCTTGATGACCTGGATCTTCTTGTCGCCGATGGCGTCGAGGAGGACGTCGAACGAGTCCTTCTCCTCCTCGGCCTCGACCTCGGCGGCGCCGCCGGCACCGGCCGGGGCGGCGACGGCGACCGGGGCGGCCGCGGTCACGCCGAAGGTCTCCTCGAACTCCTTCACGAACTCCGAGAGCTCGATGAGGGTGAGGTCCTTGAACGCGTCGATGAGCTCGGCGGTGCTGAGCTTCGCCATGGTGGCGTCTCCTTCGTGGCTGTCCTCGCCGGTCGGACGACCGGTGGGGGCTGGGTGGTCAGGGGCGGTGCGGTCCGCGCGGTGCAGCGCGGGGGTGGGGCCGAGGGTCGGCGGTGGGCCCGAGGGCTCAGGCCGCGCTCTCCTCGGTGTCCCCGGCCTGCTGGGCGCGCAGCGCCTCGACGACGCGGGCGGCCTGCGAGGCCGGCGCGGCGAAGAGGTACACGGCCTGGCTCAGCGACGCCTTCATGGCGCCGGCGGCCTTCGCCAGCAGCACCTCGCGGGACTCGAGGTCCGCGAGCTTGGTGACGTCCGCGGCGGTCAGGGCGCGGCCGTCGAGGACGCCCCCCTTGATGACCAGCGCGGGGTTCGCCCTGGCGAAGTCACGCAGACCCTTGGCGACGGAGACGGGGTCCCCGGTCACGAAGGCGATCGCCGAGGGACCCGCGAGGGCCTCGTCGAGACCGGCGACGCCGGCGTCCTTCGCCGCGATGGCGGTCAGCGTGTTCTTCACCACGGCGTAGGTCGCGTCGCCGCTCAGGGAACGCCGGAGCGTCTTGAGCTGGGCCACGCTGAGACCGCGGTACTCGGTCAGCACGGCCGCGTTCGACTCACGGAAGCGGTCCGTGAGCTCCGCGATCGCGGCGGCCTTGTCCGGCTTCGCCATGGCAGTCCTTCCGGTGGTGGTGCCACCGGTCGCGTCCGTGCCCCGGAGACGACAGGAGCCCCGCGCAGGCGCGGGGCTCGGGCACGCACCACGGCACGGGGCCGTGAGGGGTGGAGCTCTCGCCTGCGCTGGCCCCCGCTGCTGCGGGACTTCGGGCGGCGCACCGCTCGCCCGTCAGGGACGGGAGGGAGGTGTGCCGACGACCGGCGGTCTTGGGCGTCGTCCAGGCTACGGCACGGCGGGCGCAGGCCCAAATCGCCGCCCCTCCCCACCCCGGGGCGGGGGCGGTGCGACGAGCAGCGGGGACGGCGCAGGGCCCGGCACCACGAGGTGCCGGGCCCTGCAGGTCCCACGGGAGGGGTGCGGCTCAGGCCGCCTCCTCCTCCGTGAGGTTCCGCGTGCGGTTCTGGTCCAGCAGGATGCCGGGGCCGTTCGTCGTGGAGACGGTGGCCTTGGCGACGTAGCGACCCTTCGACGAGGCCGGCTTCAGACGCAGGATCTCGTCGAGGGCGGCCGCGTAGTTCTCCACGAGCGCGACGTCGGAGAACGACGTCTTGCCGATGATGAAGTGCAGGTTCGCGTGCTTGTCGACGCGGAACTCGATCTTGCCGCCCTTGATGTCCGTCACGGCCTTCGTCACGTCCATGGTGACGGTGCCCGTCTTGGGGTTCGGCATGAGGCCGCGGGGGCCCAGCACCTTGCCCAGACGGCCGACCTTGCCCATGAGGTCGGGGGTGGCGACGGCCGAGTCGAAGTCGGTCCAGCCGGCCGCGACCTTGGCGATGAGCTCGTCGCCGCCGACCTCGTCCGCACCGGCGGCACGGGCCTGCTCGGCCCGGTCGCCCGTGGCGAACACGATGACGCGGGCGGTCTTGCCCGTGCCGTGGGGCAGGTTGACCGTGCCGCGGACCATCTGGTCCGCCTTGCGCGGGTCGACGCCGAGGCGGAAGGCCACCTCGACCGTGGCGGCGTAGGAGGACGTGCTCGTCTCCTTGGCCAGACGGATGGCCTCGAGGGGCGCGTACGCGTGGCCGGCCTCGATCTTCTCGAGCGCGGCGCGGTACGCCTTGCTGTGCTGGGGCATCTGCTTCTCCTGATCAGCAGTCGTGGTCCTCGGGCCGCACAGGGCCCTGCCACCGGGTGGCCCGCGGCGGGTGCGCCACGGGGTCGTGCGGGTCGTGCAGGTGGTGCCGGTCGTGCGACGGGTCAGGCCTCGACCTTGATGCCCATGGATCGGGCGGTGCCGGCGATGATCTTCTCGGCGGCGGCGAGGTCGTTGGCGTTGAGGTCCTCGAGCTTCGTCGTGGCGATCTCGCGGACCTGGTCGGCCGACAGCGTCGCGACCTTGACCGTGTGCGGCGTCGCGGAGCCCTTGGCCACGCCCGCGGCCTTCTTGATGAGCTCGGCCGCCGGCGGCGTCTTCGTGACGAAGGTGAACGAGCGGTCCTCGTACACCGTGATCTCGACGGGGATGACGTTGCCGCGCTGGGCCTCGGTCGCCGCGTTGTACGCCTTGCAGAACTCCATGATGTTCACGCCGTGCTGGCCCAGCGCGGGGCCGATCGGCGGCGCGGGGGTGGCCGCGCCGGCCTTGATCTGGAGCTTGATCAGGCCGGTGACCTTCTTCTTCGGGGGCATGACGCCCTCGCTCTCTCACTCGTGGGCCGACGCCGTGGGCGATGACCCGGTTGCAGGGGGCCCGCGGTGCGGGCCCCGGGTGGCGCGGGTGCGCCGGTCGGTCAGATCTTGGAGACCTGGCCGAAGGACAGCTCGACCGGGGTCTCCCGGCCGAAGAGGGACACGAGCACCTTGAGCTTCTGGTTCTCGGGGTTGATCTCCGAGATCGTCGCCGGGAGCGTGTCGAAGGGGCCGCCGTCGGTGACCGTCACGGACTCGCCCACGACGAAGTCGACCTCGATGGGGGTCGCGGACTTCTGCGGGGCCGCGGGGCTGGCCTTCGGCGCGAGCGTCGGGGCCAGCATGGAGAAGACCTCGGACTGCGTCAGCGGCACGGGCTGGTGGGTGTGCCCGACGAAGCCCGTCACGCCCGGCGTGTGGCGCACGGCGCCCCACGACTCGTCGGTGAGGTCCATGCGCACGAGGACGTAGCCCGGGATCCGCACGCGCTTGACGAGCTTGCGCTGCGCGTTCTTGATCTCCACGACCTCCTCCATGGGGACCTCCACCTGGTAGATGAAGTCCTCCATGTTGAGGCTCTGGCGCCGGTTCTCCAGGTTCGCCTTCACGCGGTTCTCGTACCCCGCGTAGGAGTGGATGACGTACCAGTCGCCGGGCAGGGTGCGCAGCTTCTCGCGGAACGCCCCCTCCGGGTCCTCGTCGGGGTCGATCGCGTCGGGCAGCGGGGCCTCGTCCTGCGCGGCCTCGTCCGTCGGCTCCGCGTCGGCGGGGTCCTCGTCGGCGGGGTCCTCGTCGGCGGGCTCGTCGTCGTCCTCGTCCGACGAGGCGGCGACCGCGGCGAGGAGGTCGTCCCCGTCGCTGCTGCCGGCGTCCTCGTCGGCGGCCTCGGCCGCGTCGACGGCGTCGACGTCGTCGGCGGCGTCGTCAGCGGGGTGCTCGACGCGGTGGTCGCCCCCGAGGTCCGTGACGTCGACGGACGTCAGCGCGTCCTCGAGCTCGCTGCGGGCGGGGTCGACGACGTCATCCGTGAGGTCGCCCGTGGGCTCCTGCGACTGCTGCGACACGTTCGGTGACCCTCTTTCTCCCGGGCGCCGCGTGGCGCCCTGACGTCGGTGCGGCACCACGGCGGGGTGCCCGGCGGTCCGGGGTGGCGCGGACGACCGGTCCGGACCGGTCAGCCCCCGAAGACCCAGAAGCTCAGACGGCCGACGCCGAGGTCCACCAGCGTCACGAACGCCATGACCACGGCGACGAACACGAGCACGACGGCCGTGTACCGCAGGAGCTCGGTGCGGGTCGGCCAGACGACCTTCCGCAGCTCGGCGACGACCTGGCGGACGAAGAGCACCACGCGGGCGACGATCCCGCGCCGCGGGGCCCCCGGGCGCTCCGAACGGGTCGGCGTCGGAGCCGGTTCCCCGGCGCCCGGCGTCGCCGCTGCGGTATCGCTCACGTGCCAGAACCCCTGTGTCTCGTCCGTACGACCGTCCGGCGACCCCCACGGGGTGCCCTGTGCGCAGGGCAGACAGGACTCGAACCTGCAACCTGCGGTTTTGGAGACCGCTGCGCTACCAATTGCGCCACTGCCCTACGGCGGCCTGCTCCGAGGCGCCGACCCTGCGCGGGCAGGGCTCAGCATCACGGACGTCAACCGCCGGGGCGACACTCTACGCGACGCCGCGCCGGGGGTCGAACCGCGCGGCGGTCCGGCTGGACCGACGCCGGGAGCGCTCTGCCAGGATGGCCCCCGTGAGCCAGCCCACGCCCGCCCTCGCCCCCCTCCCCCGCGTGTCCCGGCGCGTCGGCGCGATCGCCGAGTCGGCCACGCTCGCCGTGGACGCCCGGGCGAAGGCCCTCAAGGCCGCCGGCCGGCCCGTCATCGGCTTCGGCGCGGGCGAGCCCGACTTCCCGACGCCGCCGGAGATCGTCGAGGCCGCGGTCCGGGCCGCCCAGGACCCGGCCAACCACCGCTACACCCCCACGGCCGGGCTGCCCGTGCTCCGCGAGGCCGTCGCCGCGAAGACGCAGCGCGACTCGGGCTACGCCGTGGACCCCGCGACGGTGCTCGTCACGAACGGCGGCAAGCAGGCGGTGTTCCAGGCCTTCGCCACGCTGCTCGACCCGGGCGACGAGGTGCTCCTGCCCACCCCCGCGTGGACGACCTACCCCGAGGCGATCCGGCTGGCCGGCGGCGTGCCCGTCGAGGTCTTCGCGGGCCCGGAGCAGGGCTACGTCGTCACGGTCGAGCAGCTCGAGGCCGCCCGCACCCCGCGCACGAAGGTGCTGCTGCTCAACTCCCCGTCGAACCCCACGGGCGCCGTGCTGACGCCGGCGGCCACGGAGGCGATCGGCCGCTGGGCGCTGGAGGCCGGGATCTGGGTCGTCACGGACGAGATCTACGAGCACCTCACCTACGACGACGCGGTCTTCACCCCCGTGCTGCGCGCCGTGCCGGACCTGGCGGACCGCACCGTCGTGCTCAACGGCGTGGCGAAGACCTACGCGATGACGGGCTGGCGCGTGGGGTGGCTCGTCGGGCCCCAGGACGTCGTGAAGGCCGCGACGAACCTCCAGAGCCACCTCACCTCGAACGTGTCCAACGTGGCGCAGCGGGCCGCGGTGCAGGCCCTCACGGGCGACCTCACCGCCGTGGCCGCCATGCGCGAGGCGTTCGACCGGCGCCGCCGCACGATGGTGGCGATGCTGTCGGAGATCGACGGCGTCGAGGTCCCCGTCCCGCAGGGCGCGTTCTACGCCTACCCGTCCGTCGCCGGCGTGCTGGGTCGCACCGTCCGCGGCCGGACCGTGCGCACCTCCGCGGAGCTGGCCGAGGTCGTCCTCGACGAGGCCGAGGTGGCCGTCGTGCCCGGCGAGGCCTTCGGCCCGAGCGGCTACCTGCGCCTGTCCTACGCGCTGGGCGACGAGGACCTCGTCGAGGGCGTCGGCCGGGTCCAGCGCCTGCTGGCCGAGGCGCGCTGACGCCCGTCCCCCTCCGGGGCGGAGCCGGCTGACCCCGTCGTCCACCGGTCGGTGGACGACGGGGCCGGACGAGGGGACGTCGCGACGGCCCGGGCGCCGCCGCCAGGCTCGGGGCATGAGCACGACGACCCCCCGGCCGCAGCCGCCGGCCCCCGCGAGCACCGCCGCACCCGCACCCCTCCGGACGGCACCGCCGCCCGACGCCGACGCCGCCGTCCTCGTCCGCGGCCTGCGCAAGCACTACGGCGACCGGCGCGCGGTGGACGGCCTCGACCTGCGCGTCGAGCGCGGCCTCTGCGTCGCCGTCCTCGGCCCGAACGGCGCGGGCAAGACCACCACCGTCGAGGTCCTCGAGGGCTACCGCCGCCGCGACGCCGGCGAGGTGCGCGTCCTCGGCGAGGACCCGCAGACCGCCGGCCGCACCTGGCGCAGCCGCATCGGCGTGGTCCTGCAGACCGCGAACGACCTCGCCGAGGCCACCGTGGCCGAGACGGTCGCGCAGGTCGCCCGCTACTACCCCGACGCCCGCGACCCCCGCGAGGTCGTCGCCGCGGTCGGGCTGCAGGAGAAGGCCCGGACGCGCGTGCGGGCCCTGTCGGGCGGCCAGCGCCGCCGCCTCGACGTCGCGCTCGGCGTCGTCGGCCGGCCCGAGCTGCTGTTCCTCGACGAGCCGACGACGGGGTTCGACCCGTCGGCCCGGCACGCGTTCTGGGACCTCGTCGACGACCTGCGCGCCTCCGGCACGACGATCCTGCTCACCACGCACTACCTCCAGGAGGCCGAGCGCCTCGCGGACCGGGTCGTGGTCGTGGCCGCCGGCCGGGTCGTCGCCGAGGGCGCCCCCGCCGACCTCGGCGGCCGGGCCGCCCGCAGCGCCGTCGTCCGCTGGACGGAGCACGGGGCTCCCCGGGAGACGGTCACCGACAGCCCCACGCGCACGGTGGCCGAGCTCGCCGCCCGCTTCGCCGACCTCGGGCACGACGAGGTGCCGGGCCTGCAGGTCCTGCGCCCGACCCTCGAGGACGTCTACCTGTCCCTCGTCGGGGGCGCCGCCCCCGGCCCGTCCGAGCCGGAGGCCCGGTCATGACCACCACGACCCCCACGACGCGCCCCGCACCGACGACCGCGGCCCGCGCCGCCCGGCTGCCCTCGCCGCTCGCCCTCGGCCTCTGGCGCACCCAGCACGAGCTGCGCCTGTTCGTCCGCGAGCGCGACGCCGTCGTCTTCGTCTTCGCCTACCCCGTCGTCATGCTGGCGATCTTCGCCACCGTCTTCGGCGGTCCCGGCGAGGTGTACGGGCCGCCCGGCGACGAGGTGCCCTTCAGCCAGTACTTCCTGCCCGGCATGGTCGCCACGGGGGTGGTGCTCACGAGCTTCCAGTCCCTGGCGATGAGCATCGCCGTGGAGCGCGACGAGGGCGGCCTCAAGCGGCTGCGCGGCACGCCGCTGCCCGTGTCGTCGTACGTCCTGGGCAAGGTCGGCCAGGTGCTCGTGGTGTCCCTGGCGCAGACCGCCCTGCTCCTGGCCGTGGCGGCCCTCGTCTACGACGTGCCGCTGCCCGACGACGCCGGCCGCTGGCTCACCTTCGCGTGGGTCTGGGCGCTGGGGACCGCCGCCGGGGCCGTGTGCGGGGTCGCGTTCTCCTCCGTGCCGCGCACCGGCCGCTCCGCGCAGGCCGTCGTCACGCCCGTGGTGCTCGTGCTCCAGTTCGTCTCCGGCGTGTTCTTCATGTTCCACGTCCTGCCGGGGTGGATGCAGACCGTCGCCTCGTTCTTCCCCCTCAAGTGGCTCGCCCAGGGCATGCGGTCGGTGTTCCTGCCCGACGCCGCGCGCGCCGTCGAGCCGTCGGGCTCGTGGCAGCACGGCACGACGGCGCTGGTGCTGGTGGCCTACCTCGTCGTGGGGCTCGTCGTCGCCGCGCGCACCTTCCGGTGGCGCCGCCACGACGACGGCTAGGGCTGTGGGAGGGTCGGCCCCATGACCGCGCCGGTGGACCGCCACGAGTTCTGGCGCCGCACGCTGCGGGCCTGGGACCTCGGCTTCGCCGCCCTGCTGGCGGTCGTCGCGGTCCCGCTCGCGGCGGACGCCCCCGGGGACCCGGGAGCGGCGGCGGCGCTCGTCGCGCTGACGGTCCTCGCGGCGGCCTACGTGCTCGTGGGGCGCCGGGCAGCCCTCGCCGGCGACGGCCGCGGAGCGGACGCCTACCTCGTCGTCCTGCTCGCCGTCGTGTCCCTCGCGACCTGGGCGGGCGACGTCGGCTTCACGCTGCTGTTCGTCGCGTACTCGCAGATCTGGTTCTTCGCGCGCCGCCGGCTCACGGGGATCGCGTGGTGCGTCGCCCTCACCGCCGCCGTCACCGCGTCCGTGGGGCTCCGCCTCGCGCAGAGCGGCCGGGGCTGGAGCGCGAGCGTCGCGGAGGTCGGCGGCCAGATGCTCGTCAGCCTGGCCTTCAGCATCGTCGTCGGGCTGTGGATCACCGCCATCGCGGAGCAGAGCGAGGAGCGCGCCGAGCTCATCGACCGCCTCGAGCAGGCGCAGGCGGCGCTCGCCGTGGAGCACCACGCCGCCGGTGTGCTGGCGGAGCGGTCGCGGGTGGCGCAGGAGATCCACGACACGCTCGCGCAGGGCTTCACCAGCGTGGTCATGCTCAGCCAGGCGGCGGGGGCGGAGCTCGACCGGGGCCGGGACGACGAGGTGCGGCGGCGCCTCGTGCAGGTCGAGTCCGTGGCGCGGGAGAACCTCGCCGAGGCGCGGGCGCTCGTGGCCGCCTTCGGGCCGGCCGACCTGCAGACCGGCTCCCTGGCGGACGCGCTGCGCCGGCTCGCGGCCCGGGTCGCCGACGAGACGGGGGTGCGGGTGCTGGTCGAGGCCGCCCCCGCCCCGGCCGACGCGCCGGCGGTGCCGCTGGGCCGGGAGGTGGAGGTCGCGCTGCTGCGGACCGCGCAGGAGGCGCTGGCCAACGTCCGGCGCCACGCGGGTGCCTCGACGGTCCGCGTGCACCTGGCCGTGGGCCCGGACGGCGCCGCGCTCGAGGTGACCGACGACGGCCGCGGCCTCCGGCCGGGGGCCCGCGAGGGCGTGGGCCTGCGCGGGATGCGGTCCCGCGCCGAGGCGACCGGCGGCACGCTGACCCTCGAGGCGCCGGAGGGCGGGGGCACGCGGGTGCGGCTGCGGCTGCCGGTCGTGGGCCCCGTCGCCCCCGTCGGCCCCGTCGGCCCCGTCGGCCCCGTCGCCCCCGTCGGCCCGGAGCCGGAGGGGCGCCCGTGACCATCGCCGTGCTCATCGCCGACGACCACCCCGTGGTGCGGTCCGGGCTGGCCGGCATGCTCGGCGTCGAGCCCGACCTGAGGGTCGTCGGGGAGGCCGCGGACGGCGACGAGGCCGTGGCGCTGGCCACGTCCCTCCGTCCCGACGTCGTCCTCATGGACCTGCGGATGCCGCGCACGGACGGCGCCACCGCGACGGCGCGCATCGTCGCGGCGGTGCCCGGCGCGCACGTCGTGGTGCTGACGACGTACGAGACGGACACGGACATCCTGCGCGCGGTGGAGGCCGGCGCCACGGGCTACCTGCTCAAGGACACCCCGCGCGAGCAGCTCGTCGCCGGCATCCGCGCGGCCGCCCGCGGGGAGTCGGCGCTGTCCCCGTCCGTGGCCGCGCGCCTCGTGCAGCAGATGCGCACCGGGGACGCGGACCGGCTCACGCCGCGGGAGGTCGAGGTCCTCGCCGGCGTCGCGCGCGGCCTGTCGAACGCCGCCGTCGGGCGTGCGCTGTTCATCACGGAGGCCACGGTGAAGACGCACCTGCTGCGGGCGTTCGCCAAGCTCGGGGTCGACGACCGCACCCGCGCCGTGACCGTGGCCATCGAGCGCGGCATCCTGCCGGGGGCCTGAACCCGGCCCCTGGCACACTGGCGCCCGTGCGCGACCTGGCCCTGCTCCCGAAGGCGCACCTGCACCTGCACTTCACGGGTTCGATGCGGATCCCCACGCTCGTCGAGCTCGCCCGCGAGGCCGGCGTCCGGCTGCCCGACGCGCTCGTCGACGACGAGCCGCTGCGCGTGCCCTCCGACGCGCGCGGCTGGTTCCGGTTCCAGCGCCTCTACGACGCGGCCCGGGCCGTCGTGCGGTCGGAGGGGGCGATGCGCCGGATCGTGCGGGAGGCCGTCGAGGACGACGCCGCCGAGGGGTCGGGGCGGCTCGAGCTGCAGGTCGACCCCACCTCGTACGCGCCCTTCGTCGGCGGCCTCACCCCCGCGCTCGAGATCGTCCTCGACGAGGCGCGCCGCGCGGCGGCGGCGACCGGCGTCGACGTGGGGCTCGTCGTGGCGGCCTCGCGCACGCGGCACCCGCTCGACGCGCGCACGCTGGCGCGCCTGGCCGTCCGGCACGCCGGCGACGGTCCCGGCGAGGTCGTCGGCTTCGGCCTGTCCAACGACGAGCGCCGGGGCGTCACCGCCGACTTCGCCCCCGCGTTCGCCCTCGCGCGCCGGGCCGGGCTGGCCTCCGTCCCGCACGGCGGCGAGCTGCTCGGCCCGGCGCACGTGGAGGACGTCCTGGAGCACCTGGCGCCCGACCGCCTCGGGCACGGCGTGCGGACCGCGGAGGACCCCCACCTGCTCGAGCACGTCGTGGCGCAGGGCGTGGCGCTCGAGGTGTGCCCCGCGTCCAACGTCTCGCTCGGGGTCTACCCCGACGAGGGGGACGTGCCGCTGCGGACCCTGCTGGGGGCGGGCGCCACGGTGGCCCTCGGCGCCGACGACCCGCTGCTCTTCCGGTCCCGGCTCGTCGACCAGTACGCGATCGCCCGGGCGCAGGGGCTCGACGACGCCGCGCTGGCCGACCTCGCGCGCGGGTCGGTGCGGGCGTCCCGGGCGTCGGAGGCGGTCCGCCGGCGGCTGCTGGCGGGCGTCGACGCCTGGCTCGCCGGGCCGGACCCGGACGACGGCACGGGAGGACGCTGACCCTGCGTCGAGGACGCCCTGCCTTTTGCATCAATGTGTTGCTACATTGCCTCCATGGCTTCGTCCCTCCTGCTCGTGCCGCTGGTCCTCGTCGTGCTCGTCGTCCTCGGGGCGCTGGTCGCCGCGCTCCTCGTCGCCGTCCGGGCGGGGCGACCGCAGCTGCCCGCGGCGCACCCGGGTGCGCCCGCACCGGCGCACGGGGAGCCCCCGGCGGCGGCCCGTCCGGAGGCGCTGCCCCTCGCCCTGCGGCGCGGCGCCGTCGTCGCCCTCCTCGCCTGGCTCGCACTGGCCGCGGTGGTCCCCGTCCTGTGGCTCGCCGCACCGCTGCTCGCGGTCCTGCCGGCGGCGGCGCCCCCGGGGGTCGCCCTGGCGGTCGCCCCCGCGGCGGCGGGGCTGGCCCTGCTGGCCGTGCACGCCGTCGGCGAGCTCACCTGGCCCCGCCCGGCCGGCGAGGTGCGGCGGGCCGTCCTGGTGCCGAGGGGCGTCGCCGACGTCGCGCCCGCGGGCCTGCGGCGCTGGACGGGCGGGCTCGCGGCCGCCACGGTCGTCGTGGCGGTCGTCGGCAGCCTCGTGGCCGCGGACGACGGGCGGTCGCTGGAGCGCCACGGCGCGACCTGGTCGGCGGGCTCGGGCCCCTTCCCCGGGGCGCCCTACGCGGTGCCGGTCGCGGTCGGCGCGCTCCTCGTCCTCGCCGCCGTCGAGGCCGTGCTGCTCCTCGTCGCGCGCCGCCCCGCCGTGCCGGGGACGGACGTGCCGACCGACCTCGGGCTGCGCCGCCTCTCCGCCCGCCGGGTGCTCGGGGGCGCCCAGCTCGCGCTGGGCCTGGCCCTCGCGGGGACGCTCGCCGTCGCGGGGTCGGCGCTGCGGGGCGTCGCCGGGCCCGTCGTGGGGCCGTCGACGGCCGCGCCCGCCCTCCTCGTCGCCGGGGTCGCCGCCGTGCTGCTCGCCGCGGCGCTCGTGGTGGCGGTCCTCGTCGTGGCCGTCCGGGCCCACACCGGGCCGGGCGCCGTGGCCGCCCCCGCGCCCTCCGTCCCCGTCCCGGGCCGGCCGTGACCGCCGCGCTCGAGGTCGACCTCACCTCCTCCGTGCCGGCGTACGAGCAGATCCGGCAGGGGGTCGTGGCGCACGTGGCGGCGGGGCGCCTGCGGCCGGGCGACCGCCTGCCGACGATCCGCACCCTGGCGACGGACCTCGGCCTCGCGCCCGGGACCGTCGCCCGCGCCTTCCGCGAGCTCGAGGCGGCCGGGGTGGTCGTCACCCGCCGCCGCGCGGGGACGGTCGTCGCCGCGGGCGCCCCGGTGAGCGTCGACGGTGCGCGCCGAGCGGCGCGGCAGTACGTCGAGAGGGTGCGCGCGGCGGGCCTCGGCGACGAGGAGGCCCTCGCCCTCGTGCGCAGCGAGCTGCTCGGCGCCTACGCGGAGCCGACCGTCAGAGGCTGACGCCGACGAGCACGGGCTCCGGCTCCAGCACGAGGCCGAACCGCTCCCGCACGCCCGCCCGCACCTCGCGGGCCAGGGAGAGCAGGTCGACGGCCGTCGCGGCCCCGCGGTTCGTCAGCGCGAGCGTGTGCTTCGTCGAGAGCGAGGCCGCCCCGGACCCGTAGCCGCGGTGGAAGCCCGACCGCTCGATGAGCCAGGCGGCGCTCGTCTTCACGGCGCCCGGGTCCCCCGCCACGGGGAACCGCGGGGCGTCCGCCGGCAGGGACGCGGCGGCACCGGCGTCGAGCACGGGGTTCGTGAAGAACGACCCGGCGCTCCAGGTGTCGGGGTCCGCGGCGTCGAGCACCATGCCCTTGCGGGCGCGCAGCCCGAGCACCGCGGCCCGCACGTCGCCCAGGGGCGCCCGCTGCCCCGGCTCGACGCCCAGCGCCCGCGCGAGCTCGGGGTAGACGACGGGCGCGCCGAGGCTGCCGGCACGGAGCTGGAAGGTCACGTCGAGCACGACGTAGCGCGGCGTCGGGCCCCACGGCACGGCGGGCGGCGCCTCGGGCTCCCCGCGCCGCACGGGCTCGGTGAACCCCGGCCGCAGCGAGCGCTTGAGGAGCGAGTCCCGGTACCCGAAGGCCAGGGACACCACCGGGAGGGTGCGCACGCGGCCCCGCCCCCGGTCCCAGACGCGCACCTGCGCGACGGTCTGCGACACCTCCTGGCCGTACGCCCCCACGTTCTGCACGGGGGTGGCACCCGTGGAGCCGGGGATGCCGGAGAGCGCCTCCACCCCGACGAGCCCCTGCTCGACCGCGTACGCCACGACGTCGTCCCACGGCGTCCCCGCCGCGACGGTGATCGTCACGCCCGCGCAGGCGCTGGCGTCCGGCACCTCGACCGACGAGCGCACGTCCCGCACCACGGTCCCGGGGAACCCCGCGTCGGCGACGAGGAGGTTCGAGCCGCCGCCGAGGACGAGCAGCGGCTCCCCCGCGGCGTCCGCGGCCCGGACGGCCTCGACGAGCTCGGCCTCCGTCGTCGCCTCGACGTACCGGCTCACGGGACCGCCGACGCGCAGGGTCGTGAGGTCGGCGAGCCGCACCGGCCCCGCCTCGGCCCCGGCGGTCCGGCGGCGCAGCGCGGCCGGCAGCGGGGGCGGCGGGACGAGCGCGCAGGCGTCCGCGTCGGCCGGGCCCAGGTCGACGACGGGCGCGCCGGCCAGGTCGGCGGCTGCGGCCAGGTCGGCGAGCGCGGGACGGCCGACGAGGCCGGGCAGGTCCAGGGTCGGTCGGGGGTCCACGCGCCTCAGGCTACGTCGCCCGCCCCGGCGCGCGACCGCTCGCCCGGACGGTCCTCAGCCCCCGGGCCGGGGGCCGTGGCGGGACCCGTCCCCGACGCCTCGGCCGGCCGCAGGGGGGCTGCGGCCCGCACGACGAGGAGCCCGGCGACCACCGGCACCAGGACCGCCAGCAGCGCGGTCCGGTACCCCACGACGTGCGCCAGCAGGCCGAGCAGCGGCGGCCCCGCGAGGAAGGCCGAGTAGCCGATGGTGGACACCACGGACACGCGCATGGCGGCGCGCTCCGGGTCGTCGGAGGCGGCGCTCATGCCCACGGGGAAGCCCAGCGCCGCGCCCAGGCCCCACACGGCGACGCCGACGAGCGCGAGCCAGAGCGGCTCGACGAGCACGAAGACGAGCAGGCCGGCGATGGCCAGCACGGACGCGACGCGCAGCACGACGACGCGGCCGTAGCGGTCGAGCAGCCTCGTGCCGAGCAGGCGCATCGCCGTCATCGCGGTGACGAAGACGCCGAAGGCCACGGCGCCGACCGCGTCGCTCGTCGCGAAGCCGTCCACGACGGCCAGGCTCACCCAGTCGTTCGCGGCGCCCTCGGTGAGGGCGGCGGCGAGCACGACGAGCCCGATGAGGAGCGTGCGGGGCTCCCGCCAGGCGGCGAGCGCACCCGAGGCCCCCCGCGTGGCCGTCGGCGCCGGGGCGGCGACCGCCGGCTCCGTGCCGGGGACGGCGGCGACGGGGCCGTCGCCGGCCCGGTCGACGACACGGTCGACGACCCGGACGGCGGCGTCGTCGGGCAGGAACCAGCGGACCACGACCGCGACGACGAGCGTCGACAGCGCCACGACGACGGGGATGTGCCAGACGACGGGCACCGCGAACCCGGCGAGCACGGCCGCGAGCGCGGAGGCGCCCATCGTCCCGAAGGAGAAGCCCGCGTGGTAGCGCGGCATCACCGTGCGGCCGAGGCGGCGCTCGACGACCGCGCCCTCGAGGTTCATCGCCGCGTCCCACACGCCCGTGCCGATCCCGAAGAGCACGAGGCCCGGCGCGACGAGGGCCACGGACCCGAGCGCGACGCCCACCGCGCCGACCGCGAGGCCCGTGGCGTTGAGCGCGGCGAACAGCAGCACCGTCCGCCGGGCCCCGAGCCGCTCCACGACGAGCCCCGACAGCGGCAGCGCCAGCAGCGACCCGCACGAGCCGACGAGCAGCAGGAGCCCGACCTCGCGCTCGTCGAGGGCGAGGCCGTCGCGGATGGCCGGCAGGCGGGAGGCCCAGGTGGCGAAGTTCGCGCCGTTGAGCACGAACACGAGGAACACCGCCAGGGAGGCACGCCGCAGGGCGGGGGACGGCGGGGCGGCCACGGCGGACGGCCGCGGGGTGGAGGACATGCGGAAGGCCCTTCGGGACGGAGGAGGCAGACCCGCCGCCCGGCGCGCGGCACCGGGTCGAAACGATCCGAGGGTCGGCTCCCATCGTCGGGCCCGGCCGCCCGGACGGTCAACCGGGATACGGACGGCGGACGCGGGAGAGCGGTTTCCTCGAATCGATCCGAGTGCCACCATGGAGCGGTGCCTCCCCACCCGGCGCACGACGGCCTGCCGGTCGACGGCGACCACCCGCTGCGCTCCGTCCTGCTCCTCCTCGACCAGCACCGCCGCCGCGTCCTCGCGGCCGTCGGCTTCTTCGCGATGAAGGAGGTGCCCGTCTGGCTCACCCCCGTCATCACCGGCAAGGTCGTCGACGTCGTCGTCGCCGGCGGGCCCCTGCGCGAGATGGGTCTGTGGGCCGCCCTCGCGGTCGTGTCCCTGCTGCAGAACTACCCGAACCACGTCCAGTACACGAGGCGCTACATGGGCGCCGTGCGCACCATCGGCGCCGACCTGCGCAACGGGCTCACCGCCCGCCTGCAGAGCCTGTCCATCGGCTTCCACCAGCGCGTGAGCGCCTCCATCGTCCAGACGAAGGTCGTCCGGGACGTGGAGAACGTCGAGCTCATGCTCCAGCAGGTCACCCACCCCCTGCTGTCCGCCACGATGGTGGTCCTCGGGGCGGTGGCCATGACAGCGCTCGCGGTGCCGGCCTTCCTGCCCGTCTACGCGCTGACGATCCCGCTGGCCGTCCTCCTGCGGTACTTCCTGCAGCGGCGCTCGCGCACGACGAACGCGCAGTTCCGCCGGGAGGTGGAGGACTTCTCCGCGCGGGTGGGCGAGATGGCCACGCTCATGCCCATCACCCGGGCGCACGGCCTCGAGCGCACCGCGACGGAGCGCGTGGCGGCCTCGGCCGAAGGGGTCCGGTCGGCCGGCCTCGTGCTCGACATGCTCAACGGGCGCTTCGCCTCCCTGTCGTGGGTGAGCCTGCAGCTCCTGGGGATCCTCTGCCTGGTCCTGGCGGCCGGCGCCGCCCTCACGGGGGCCGTCCCGATCACGGCGGGCGAGGTCGTGCAGCTCTCGTCGTACTTCGCGCTCCTCACGGGCGCCCTGACGAACCTGCTCATGCTCCTGCCCGTGGCGGCCCGCGGGCTGGAGTCCGTGCGGTCGATCGCCGAGGTCCTGCAGGAGCCCGACCTCGAGGTGAACGAGGGCCGGCGGCCGGTCGTGCAGGTGCGGGGGCGCGTCACGCTCGAGGGCGCGTCCTTCCGCTACCCCGAGGCCGACGAGCACGCGCTCACCGACGTCGACCTCGACATCCGGCCCGGGGAGACGGTGGCGTTCGTCGGGCCCTCGGGCTCCGGCAAGTCGACGGTGCTCAACCTCGTCCTGGGCTTCCTGCGCCCCACCGGCGGGCGGGTCCTCGTCGACGGGCAGGACACGGCCGGCCTCGACCTGCGGACCGTCCGGCGGCACGTGTCCGTCGTGCCGCAGGAGTCCGTGCTGTTCGAGGGCTCCGTGCGGGACAACGTCGCCTACGGCCTGCCGCACGTCGACGACGCGCGCATCCGGGCGCGCTGGAGGACGCGAACGCCGCCGAGCTCGTCGACGCGCTGCCGCAGGGGTGGGACACCGTCGTGGGTCAGCGGGGCGCGCGCCTGTCGGGCGGCCAGCGCCAGCGCATCGCCATCGCCCGCGCCCTCGTCCGCGACCCGCGCATCCTCCTGCTCGACGAGGCGACCTCCGCCCTCGACGCGGAGTCCGAGCGCGCGGTCCAGGAGGCGCTCGGCCGCCTCGTGCGCGGGCGCACGACGCTCGTCGTGGCGCACCGGCTCTCGACGATCCGCTCCGCCGACCGGATCGTCGTCCTGGACGGCGGCCGCGTCGTCGAGGTGGGCGGCCACCACGAGCTGCTCGCCCGGGGCGGGCGCTACGCCCGGCTGGAGCGCGCGCAGGAGGTGTAGGCGGGCGCACGTCACGCAGGCGGCGGGCGGGTCCGGCGCCGGGGGGCGCGCCCGGCACGCCTAGGCTGACCCGCGCAGGCCGGCCGGGGGCCGGCCGGGGCCGTCCGGACCGGGCGGCCGCCGACGCGACGAGGAGGACCCGATGGGCGCACGCGGGCCGACGCTCGCCGACGTCGCCCAGGCGGCCGGCGTGTCCGTGTCCACCGCGTCCCTCGCCTTCTCCGGGGCCGGCCCCATCACCGCGACGACGCGCCAGAAGGTCCTCGACGCCGCGGCGGCGCTGTCGTACGTGGGCCCGAACCCGCTGGGCCGCCAGCTGCGCAGCGGCCGCTCGGGCATCGTCGGCGTCGTCCTCGGGGACGCCCTGCGCCGCGCCTTCCGCGACCCCGTGTCCATCCAGGTGCTCGACGGGCTCGTGCAGACCCTGGGCCCCCTCGGCCTCGGCGTCCTGCTCGTGCCCGCGGTCGACGACGCCGGGGAGCCGCGGGCCGACCCCCTGCTGGAGTCGGCCGGGATGGACGTCGCCGTGCTGTTCTCCGGCGGGCGCGCCGACGACTCCTCGCGCGTGACGCTGGACCGGCGCGGGGTGCCCGTCGTGGTCATCGAGGGCGACCCGCCCGAGCACGGGGCCCTCATCGGCGTCGACGATCGCGGCGGCATGGCCGACCTCGCCCGCCGCCTGCGCGCCCTGGGCCACGAGCGGATCGCCGTCGTGGCGCTGCCGTTCGGCGGCGACCGGCGCGAGGGCGTCGCCGACGCGGAGCGCCAGGCGGACATCCGCTGGCTGGTGACGGAGCGGCGCCTGGCCGGCATCCGCGAGGGCGGCGTCGAGCCCGTGGTCGTGTGGGAGACGCCCGCGTCCCTCGTCGAGCACGGCGCCGCGGCCGGGCGGGCGCTGCTCACGGG
This sequence comes from Cellulomonas endophytica, assembly GCF_004123805.1. Classification (GTDB taxonomy): domain Bacteria; phylum Actinomycetota; class Actinomycetes; order Actinomycetales; family Cellulomonadaceae; genus Cellulomonas; species Cellulomonas endophytica. Next base: position 84,333 of record NZ_RWJX01000008.1, read on the forward strand.
GCCGGACCGGCCCACGGCCGTCATCGCGCTCTCGGACCTGCTGGCCTCCGGCGTCGTGCTCGCCGCCCGCGAGCTCGGGCTGCGCGTCGGGCACGACGTGTCGGTCGCCGGCATCGACGGCCTGGACCTGCCGTGGCTGGCGCCGGACGTGCTCACCTCGGTCGACCAGCCCCTGCGGCTCAAGGGCGAGTCCGTCGGCCTCGCGGCCGCCGAGCTGCTCGCCGGCGGCTCCCCCGAGCCCCTCGTGCTGCCCGTCTCGTTCCGCGAGGGCACGACGACGGGCCCCGCCCCGTCCTGAGCGGCCAGGACGGCCCGTCGCGCGACGCGACGAGATGCCCCTCCCGACCGCCCGCGGCCCCGCGCGGACGACCGAGACCGGCATCTCGTCGGGAGGCGATGAGATGCCCCTTCCGGGCGCTGACCGGGCCGGACGTGCGACCCGGACAGGCATCTCGTCCAACAGGCGACGAGATGCCCCTTCCGGGCGCTGACCGGACCGGACGTGCGACCCGGACCGGCATCTCGTCGAAGAGGTGCGGGCGGCCGTGCGGGCGCGCGGCGTGGCGGGCCGGCGTCAGGGGAGGCGGACGACCGCCTGGGCCTTGCCGAGCACGCGCTGGCCCTCGACGGTGACCGCGAGGTCGATCCGTGCGGTGCCGGCCTGCGCGTCGAGGGCGCCGACGGTGGCGACCACGTCGACGAGGGCCTCGCCCGGGTCCGGCACGGGCACGGGGCGCGTGAACCGCACCCCGTAGTCGAGCACGGCGCCCGGGTCGCCCAGCCAGTCCGTGACGACCGTGACGGCGGCGCCCATCGTCCACATGCCGTGCGCGATGACGCCGGGCAGCCCGACCTCGCGCGCGACGCGCTCGTTCCAGTGGATGGGGTTCCGGTCGCCGCTCGCGGCCGCGTAGTGCACGAGGCGGGCCCGGTCGACGCGGAGCGTGCCGCGGGCCACCTCGTCGCCGACCGTCAGGTCCGCGAGGGCGGGACGACCGCCGGCGGCGCTCACGCCTCGCCCCGCACGGCCAGCGTGGAGCGGACCGTCGCGACCGGGGCGCCGGCCTCGTCGGCGATCTCGCACCGCGTGGCGACCATCGTCAGCCCGGCGCGCTGGGTGAGGGAGTCCACGTGCAGGACGGTGACCAGACGGTCCCCGGCGTGCACCGGGCGGTGGTGCGTGAACCGCTCGTCCGCGTGGACCACGCGGCTGAAGTCGATGCCCGCCGCCGGGTCCTGGACGAGCTGGGCCTCGGCCCGCTGCGCCACGAGCACCACCCAGGTGGGCGGTGCCACGACGTCCGGGTGCCCGAGCGCCCGCGCCGCCGCCGGGTCCGTGTGAGCGGGGTGCGTGGAGCCGACGGCCTCGGCGAACTCCCGCAGGGCCTCGCGCCCCACCTCGAGCGGCGCCGTGGGCGGGTACACCCGGCCGGCGTAGGACAGGTCGACGGGCACGGGGACCTCGCGGGGCGTCAGCGGCGGGGGCGCGAGGGGGTCAGCGGGTCTCGCGGTGGACCGTGTGCTTGTTCTCGCGCGGGCAGAACTTCTTCATCTCGAGCCGGTCGGGGTTGTTCCGACGGTTCTTCTTCGTGATGTAGTTCCGCTCCTTGCACTCCGTGCACGCAAGCGTGATCTTCGGACGGACGTCCTGGCTCTTGCTGGCCATGGCCTTGCCACCTCTCGCGCCCGCGGGCGCCTGCAACTGGGTCTCACCGCGCGCCGGCCGACGCGCTGCATGGAGTGGTCCCGGTGATGTCGTGCACCACCGGGACCGGGAGTGGTAGCGGGAGCGGGGTTCGAACCCGCGACCTCACGATTATGAGTCGTGCGCTCTCACCAACTGAGCTACCCCGCCGCGAGCACGAGGCCGGCGGACCGCCCCGAGGGGCGGAACCGGACGACGACGTGCACAGAGCCCCGAAAGGGAATCGAACCCTTGACCTTCTCCTTACCATGGAGACGCTCTGCCGACTGAGCTATCGGGGCAGTGCCGACCAAGATACACGGGCCGGGGGGCCCGGCGAAATCGGCTCCGGCGGCGGGTCGCCGGAGCCGGCGACGACCGCGGCACCGGGGACCGACGGCTCAGGCCCCCGACGACCGACGGCCCGGACCTCGTGAGGTCCGGGCCGTCGAGCTGCACGGTGGCGGGTGAGGGATTCGAACCCCCGTAGGCGTTGCCAGCTGATTTACAGTCAGCCCCCTTTGGCCACTCGGGTAACCCGCCGTGAGCGGGAGAAACCTTACCGGACGCCGCGGGGTGCTCGTGACCGTGCCGTGGCGGCCCGTCGGACCGGACGGGCCGGACGGGCCGGACGGGCCGGACGACGCCGCGCCGACGTGGCAGGCTGGCACCGGAGGCGGGCAGGGGCCCGCGGGGACAGCACGGGCCGCGGCGCGGCCCCCGAGCGCAGGAGGCGGACGTGGCTGCGGACTCGTCGTTCGACGTCGTGAGCAAGGTCGACCGGCAGGAGGTCGACAACGCCCTGAACCAGGCGTCGAAGGAGATCGCCCAGCGGTACGACTTCAAGGGCGTCGGCGCGTCCGTCGCCTGGAGCGGCGAGTCGATCCTCCTCGTCGCGAACTCCTCCGAGCGGGTGCTCGCCGTGCTCGACGTCCTCGAGACGAAGCTCATCAAGCGCGGCATCTCGCTGAAGTCGCTCGACGTGGGCGACCGCGAGCCCAAGCCGTCGGGCAAGGAGTACCGCCTCACCGCCACGGTGAAGGAGGGCCTGTCCAGCGAGGTCGCCAAGAAGCTCGCGAAGATCCTGCGCGACGAGGGCCCCAAGACGGTCAAGGCGCAGATCCAGGGCGACGAGCTGCGCGTCACCAGCAAGAGCCGTGACGACCTGCAGGTGGCGATCTCCCTGCTCAAGGGCGCCGACGTCGACGCGGCGCTGCAGTTCGTCAACTACCGCTAGCCCGGTCCTGCCGGGGCCGGCCGGGGCCGGGGCCGACCGCCCCCGCGCAGGTCGGTGCGGGTCAGTACCGGGTGAGGCCGCCCGTGCCGCCGGCCATCGCCTGCAGGCGCGCGATGCGGTCCGCCATGGGCGGGTGCGTGGCGAACATCCGCGCCATGCCGCCGCCGCGGAAGGGGCTGGCGATCATGAGGTGCGAGACGTTGACGAGCTCGCGGTCCTGCGGCAGCGGGCGCGCGTGCGTGCCGCGCTCGAGCTTGGCCAGCGCGGACGCCAGGGCCAGCGGGTCGCCCGTGAGCCGGGCGCCGTCCTCGTCGGCGTCGTACTCGCGGGTCCTGCTGATGGCCGTCCGGACGAGCGAGGCGGCCAGCGGCGCCAGGAGCGCCAGGAGGAGCCCGACGAGGGGGTTGCCGTTCCGCTCCCGGTCGGAGCCCCCGCCGAAGAACATCGCGAACTGGGCGAGCGAGGTGACGACGCCGGCGATCGCGGCCGCGACGGAGGACAGGAGGATGTCGCGGTTGTAGACGTGCATGAGCTCGTGGCCGAGCACCCCGCGCAGCTCGCGCTCGTCGAGGATCTGCAGGATGCCGTCCGTGCAGCAGACCGCCGCGTTCTGCGGGTTGCGGCCCGTCGCGAAGGCGTTCGGCGCGGAGGTCGGCGAGACGTAGAGCCGCGGCATGGGCTGCCGGGCGGCGGTCGAGAGCTCCCGCACGATGCGGTACATCGCCGGCTGCTCGAGCTCGCTCACCGGACGGGCGCGCATCGCGCGGATCGCGATGGTGTCCGACCGCCAGTAGGACACGGCCGTCATGACCACGCCGATCGCCCCGAAGAGCAGCGCGTACCGTCCCGTGCCCCCGCCGACGAGCCAGCCGATGCCGAGGAGGACGGCCCACAGCGCGCCGAACAGGGCGGCGGTCTTGAGGCCGTTGAAGTGGCGGTGACCCATGGCCGGGCGGTCTCCTGTCGTCCGGCCGCCGTCCCTCGGCGGTCCGTCGACGTGCAGAACGCACGGTGCCCCGCGGCCGTTCCCCGACCGCGTCCGCCGGGGGCGGACGGGACGGGGGGCCGCGGGGCACCGGGTCGTCCTGCGTCGTGCAGGTCCTGCCGGAGGCTGCGCCCCGGCCTCAGCCCTTCCGGCCGAGGGAGACGTCCACCATGTCCTCGCGCGGGACGACCTTGACGCGCTCGCGGCCCTCGGGCTCGCCCAGCGCCCGCTCGTAGGCGTCGAGCAGCTCCCACCCGTGCCAGTCGATGGGCTCGACGCCCTTGGCGCGCAGGAAGGCGGTGACGGCCTCGGGCTCGCGCTCGACGGCGGTGTAGGCGGCCGGGCCGCCGGCCTCGACGTCCTCGCGCAGGTTCCGGATCGTCTCCGTGGCGTCGGACTTCGTGTGGCCGATGAGGCCCACCGGGCCACGCTTGATCCAGCCCGTCGCGTAGATGCCCGGCACCCGGTCCCCCGAGCCGTCGACGACGCGACCCCCCTGGTTCGGGACGACGCCGGCGACGTCGTCGAAGGGGATGTCGGGCAGCGGCGAGCCGAAGTAGCCCACGGCCCGGTACACGGCCTCGACGGGCCAGTCGTGCAGCTGCCCCGTGCCGCGGACGTTGCCGTCCCCGGTGAGCTCCGTGCGCTCCGTGCGCAGGGCGACGACGCGGCCGTCCTCGCCCACCACCTCCACGGGCGCGTGCAGGAAGTGCAGGTGGATGCGGCGGCTGGCCGTCAGCTCCTCCGGCTCCCGCAGCGTCCAGTCCGTGAGGGTCTTGACGACCTGCTTCGTCTGGTTCGACGAGCGGATGGCCAGGTTCGAGCCCTCGTCGAAGTCGAAGTCCTCGGGGTACACGACCACGTCGACGTCCGGCACGTGGCCGAGCTCGCGCAGCTCCAGCGGCGAGAACTTCACCTGGGCGGGGCCGCGGCGCGCGAAGACGTGGACGTCCGTGATCGGCGAGGCCTTCAGCGCCGCGTGGACGTTCGCCGGCACCTCCGTGGGGAGGAGGTCGTCCGCGTGCTTGGCCAGCACCCGTGCGACGTCGAGCGCCACGTTGCCGGCGCCGATGACCGCGACGACCCGGTCGTCGAGCGGCCACGTGCGCGGGACGTCGGGGTGCCCGTCGTACCAGGAGACGAAGTCCGCGGCGCCGTAGGAGCCGTCGAGCTCCACGCCGGGCACGGGCAGCGCCGCGTCCCGGATGGAGCCCGTGGAGAAGATGATGGCGTCGTAGAACTGGCGCAGCTCCTCGAGCTTCACGTCCGTCCCGTAGTCGACGTTCGCGAGCAGGCGGATGTCGCCCCGCTGCAGGATGTTGTGCAGCGCGACGATGATCTGCTTGATGCGCGGGTGGTCGGGCGCGACCCCGTAGCGCACGAGGCCGAACGGGGCCGGCAGGCGCTCGAAGAGGTCGATGCTCACGTCGAGGTCCGTCTTCGCCAGGATGTCGGCGGCGTAGATGCCGGCCGGTCCGGCGCCGACGACGGCGACGCGCAGGGTGGGTGTGCTCACGGGGTGCTCACGTTTCGAGACGAGGGGCACGGGCAGCGATGGTCCGCCGACGAGTATAGGCAAGCCTCACCCGGCCGGTCGCGGACCGTCCCTGTCCGTGGACGGTCGGCACCCCGACCTGCGGCGACGCGCACCGCGCTCTCAGCGCGGTGCCGGCGCGGGACGCCCCGCCGCCCGCCGTCGGCACGGCGGGCGTAGCCTCGCGGGCGTGCCCGACCGCCCCACCGCGACGCCCCCGGCCCTCCCCGCCCCTCCAGCATCCGGACAGCCGGGGGCCGCCGGCGCGGACGCCGCTCCCCGGGCTCCGCGCGGGTCTGTCGACCCCGGCCCGCTCGACCGCACGGGCCTGGCCGCCGGCCTCGGCGCGTACGCGCTGTGGGGCGCCATGCCGCTCTACTTCCCGCTGCTGCGCCCCGCCGGGGCGGTCGAGATCATCGCCCACCGGATCGTGTGGTCCCTGCTGTTCTGCGTCCTCCTCGTGCTGCTCACGCGCACGCACCGGGAGGTCCTGGCCCTGCTCCGCGACCGGCGCGCGCTGGCCACCCTCGCCCTCGCGGCGGTGCTGCTGGCCGTGAACTGGCTCGTCTTCGTGTTCGGCGTGCTCTCCGGGCACACCGTGGACGCCGCGCTCGGGTACTTCATCAACCCGCTCGTCACCGTGGGGCTGGCGGTCGTCGTGCTGCGGGAGCGGCTGCGTCCCGTGCAGTGGGCCGCCCTCGGCCTCGGCGCGGCCGCGGTCCTCGTCATCGGCGTCGGGCTCGGCTCCGTCCCCTGGGTCGCGCTGGCGCTGGCGGGCAGCTTCGGGGTGTACGGGCTGCTGAAGTCGCGGCTGGGCGGACGGGTCGGGGCCGTCGCCGGCCTCACGGTCGAGACGGCCGTGCTCGCCCCCGCGGCCGGGGCGTGGCTCGTCGTGATCGGGGTGCAGGGCACGGGCACGTTCGCCGCCCACGGGGCCGGGCACGCCCTGGCGCTCGCCGCGGCGGGCGTGGTGACGGCCCTGCCGCTGCTGCTCTTCAACGGTGCCGCCCGGCGGCTCCCGCTGTCCGCGGTGGGCCTCCTGCAGTACCTCGCCCCCGTGCTGCAGCTCCTCGTCGGCGTGCTCGTCCAGCACGAGGCGATGCCACCCGCGCGCTGGTGGGGCTTCGGCCTCGTGTGGGCGGCGCTGGCCGTCCTCGTCGTCGACGGCCTGCGCCAGGGGCGGGTGCGCTCGCGGGCGGCCGCCGCCGCGGCGGCGTCGGGTCCCGCGGCCTAGGCGAGCGGGCCGGCGCCGGACCCGGGGGCCGGGTCGGCGGCGGCGGCGGGGGCGGCGGGGGCGGTCCTGGAGCTCGCGACGAGGTCCGCCACCAGCGCCGTCGCGTTGTCCCGCCCGCCCGCGTCGAGCGCGAGGGCCACGAGGCGCTCGGCGGCCCGCCGGGGGTCGGCCTCCTCACGCAGGACGGCGGCGAGCGCCGCGTCGTCGAGCTCGTCGGTGAGGCCGTCGGAGCACAGGAGCAGCCGGTCCCCGGCGGCCGCCGGCACCCGCCGCACGTCGTCCCCGTGCCGCACCGCCGGCTCCCCCGCCCCGAGGGCCCGGGTCACGACGTGCCGCCGGGGGTCGTGGCGCGCCTCCTCGGGCGTGAGCAGCCCGGCCCGGACGAGCTCGGCGACGAGCGTGTGGTCCGTGGTGAGGCGCTCGAGCCCGGTGCCCGGCCCGGCGTCCGACCCGCCGGCCAGCCGGTAGGCGCGCGAGTCGCCCACGTGCGCGACGAGCAGCGCCGGCCCCTCGACGAGCAGGACGGCCGTGAGCGTCGTCCCCGGTGCCCGCTCGGAGGCGGCGGGCAGCGCGTCCACGGCGGCGCGGGCCGCGTCGAGCGCGTCCCGGAGCGCCCCCTCGTCGGGGGCGACGCCCGCGGCCGGCACGGCCCCGGGCGCCTGCCCCGGCGCGGGGCCGTCGAGCGGCCGC
>NZ_RWJX01000080.1 GCF_004123805.1 Cellulomonas endophytica
GCCGCCGGTGCCCCCGCCGCCGGTGCCCCCGCCGCCCCCGGCGGCGGTGTCCCGGGGGCCGGCGCGTCGCCCGCCGCGCTCGTCCCACGCCGCCCGGCGCTGCCCGAGGCCCCGGCCGTGCTGCGGCTGACGGGCGTCCGCGTCGACTTCCCGCAGCCCGGACGGCCGCCGCTGCGCGCCCTCGACGGCGTCGACCTCGCCGTGCCGCGCGGACGGACCCTCGCCCTCGTCGGCGAGTCCGGCTCGGGCAAGACCACCGCGCTGCGCGTGGCCCTGGGCCTGCAGGCGGTCGACGCCGGGCGCGTCGAGCTCGACGGGCAGGACCTCACCGGCGCGTCCTGGCGCACGTGGCGTCCCCTGCGCCGCCGCGTGCAGCTCGTGCACCAGAACCCGTTCGCGGCCCTGGACCCGCGGTTCACCGTCGAGGAGTCCGTGACGGAGCCCCTCGTGTCGTTCCGGGTCGGCACCCGGCGCGGGCGGCGGGAGCGGGCGCGCGAGCTGCTCGACCGCGTGGGCCTGCCCGCCGCGCACCTGTCGCGCCTGCCGGCCGAGCTGTCCGGGGGGCAGCGCCAGCGCGTGGCGATCGCCCGCGCGCTCGCGGTCGGGCCGGAGGTGCTCCTGCTCGACGAGCCCGTGTCGGCCCTGGACGTGTCCGTGCAGGCGCAGGTGCTCGACCTCCTCGTCGGGCTGCAGGACGACCTCGGGGTGTCCTACCTCCTCGTCACGCACGACCTCGGGGTGGTCGCGGAGGTCGCGCACCGCGTGGCGGTGCTGCACCGGGGACGGCTCGTCGAGGAGGGGCCCGTCGGGTCCGTGCTCGCGGCGCCGGCCGACCCGTACACGCAGGGCCTGCTCGCGGCGGTGCCCGGGCGCCGGCACGCGGCCGCGGTCGCGGCGGCGCTCGGCGCGGGGGCGGGTGCCGTCCGGGGCGGGGCGCCCGACGCGGTGCGCGACGAGGTGCCCGACGAGGTGCCCCGTGCCGCGCCCTCCGGGGGTGCGCGATGAGCGAGCCCCTCGACCTGGGCCAGCTGCGCAGCCTCGTGGCGATCGCCGAGTGCGGGGGCGTCGGCCGGGCGGCCGCGTCCCTGCACCTCGCGCAGCCCACGGTGTCCCAGCACGTCCGGGCCCTCGAGCGGCGGCTGAAGCAGACGCTGCTGGAGCGGGACGGCCGGCGCTCGCGGTTCACCGCCGCGGGGGAGCGGGTGCTCGCGGAGGCGCGGCGCCTCCTCGCCGTCCACGACGAGGCGCTGGGCCGGCTCGAGGCGGGCAGCCGCCGGGCCGTGGTCGTCGGGTCGACGGAGACCGCCGCCGAGGGCGTGCTCCCGCAGCTCCTGGCCGCGCTGCGGGACGCCTACCCCGGGCGTCCCGTGCAGTTCTCCATCGACCGGTCCACCGCCATGACCGAGGGCGTCGAGCGCGGCACGATCGACCTGGCCATCCTCCTGGGCTTCACGCCCGACACCGCGGGCCGGCCCGTCGGCACCCTGCCCCTGCGCTGGTACGCCCGCCCCGGGTTCAGGCTGCCCGCCGACGGGACGGTGCCGCTCGTCGCCTACTCCGAGCCCTGCGGGATGCGGCAGCGCGCCCTGGCCGAGCTCGGGGAGGCGGGGCTGCGCGCGCAGCTCGCGGCGGAGTCCACGAGCCTGGAGGGCGTGGTGGCCGCCGCGCGCGCGGGCCTCGGCGTGGCGGTGCTGCCCAGCGCGGGCGCCGTGCCGTCGGGGCTCGTCGCCCGCACGGACCTGCCCCCGCTCGGCCTCATCGGCGTGCACCTGGCCGCCCGGCGCGGCCTCGACCTCGACCTGGAGGCGGCCGCGCTCACCGCCCTGGGCGGCCTCTTCGACCACCTCGGGCCCGAGGCCCGGTCCCTGACCCCGCGGAGGACCCCGTGACGACCACCACCCCGACGACGGCCCCGACGACGGCCCCGAGCACGGCCCCGAGCACGGCCCCGGCCGGCGCCGGGTCGCCCTCGCCCCTGGTCGACCCGCCCACGCTCGCGGCGCTGCTCGCGGGCCCGCGGCCGCCCGTCGTGCTCGACGTGCGCTGGAGCCTCGCGGCGCCCGACGGCCGCGCCGCCCACCGGCAGGCCCGGGTGCCCGGGTCGGTCTACGTGGACCTCGAGACCGAGCTCGCCGGGCACGGGGCCCCCACGGACGGGCGCCACCCGCTCCCGGCGGTCGCCGACCTCCAGGCCGCCGCCCGGCGTTGGGGCGTGCGGACCGGGGACGGCGTCGTCGTCCTCGACGACCTCGGCGGCCGCTCCGCCGCGCGCGCGTGGTGGCTGCTGCGCTGGGCCGGCCTGGCCGAGGTGCGCCTGCTCGACGGCGGCCTCGCGGCCTGGCGCGCCGCGGGCCTGCCGCTCGAGGCGGGGGAGCCGGCCCCGGTGCCGCCGGGCGACGTCGTCCTGCGGTCCGGCGCCCTGCCGACCGTCGACGCCGACGGGGCCGCCGCGCTCGCGGCGCGCGGCGTGCTGCTCGACGCCCGCGCCGGGGCGCGCTACCGCGGGGAGACCGAGCCGGTCGACCCCCGCGCGGGCCACATCCCCGGCGCGCTCAGCGCGCCCACGGACGAGAACCTCGACGCGGACGGGCGCTTCCTGCCCGTGGCCGCCCTCGAGGCCCGCTTCGCGGCGCTGGGCCTGCCGGCGGGCGGCACGGTCGGCGTCTCCTGCGGCTCGGGCGTCACCGCCGCCCACGAGGCGCTGGCCCTCGAGCTCACCGGCCGGCGGCCCGTGCTCTTCCCCGGGTCCTGGTCGGCGTGGTCGAACGACCCCGCCCGCCCCGTCGCCGTGGGCGCCCGGCCCGCCGGCGACCCGGCGCCCGGCGCGACCGTCCCCACCGGGCCCGACGCCTGACCGACCCGGCGCCCGAGGCGACCACCCCACCGACGACGAGACGACCCGGAGACCGCGATGACCCTCACCACCCCGCCCGACGCCGCCCCGCCCACGGCGCCCCACCCCGACGCGACCGCCGGGCCCGACGTGGCGGCGCCGGGCAGCACGCCCGACGCGACGCCCGGCACCGCGCCCGACGGCCGGCCCGTCGCCGCCGCGGCCACCCGCACCTGGACGGAGCCCGAGGGCCTCACGCCCCGCGGCACCGTCGTCGTGCTCGTCGGCCGGGGGGAGACGCCCGAGGTGTACGAGCGCCTCGGCCGCCGCCTCGCCGCGGACGCCTACCGCGTCCTCGCGGTCGACGAGGGCCGGGGCACGCGCGCCACCGTCGAGGCGCTGCTCGCCGACGCGGACCTGCCGTCGCCGCGGGTGCTGCTCGGCTCGGACGCGGGCGCCCTCACCGCCGTGACCGTGGCGCGCTCCGCGCGGCCGGGGCCGGACGCGCTCGTGCTCGCCGGGCTCCCGACCCGCGACGAGGCCGAGCCCAGCCCCTTCGGCGGCACGTGGGAGCGCGAGGTCGAGGCCCGCACGGCCTGCCCGAACCACCGGGCCGTGCTCGGCCGCGCCGCCCGCAGCTCCCTGGCCGGGTCCCTGCTGGCGACCGCCGCCACGGGCCTGCTGAGCCCCTCGCGGGCGGCCCGCGCCGACCTGGACCTGCCCGTCCTCGCCGTGCACGGGGCGGCCGACGCCATCAGCCCGGTGGTCGACGCCGTGCCGGTCTACCGGGCGCTCGGCGCCCTCGAGGTCGTCGTCGTCGAGGACGGGCTGCACGACGTCCTCAACGACGTGCAGCACCGGACCGTCGCCGCGACCGTCGTGCTGTTCCTCGAGCGCCTGCGCCTGCGGCGGGCGCAGGGCCGGCCGGCCGACGAGGTGCCCGCGCCCCTCACGCGGGACGCGCTGCGCGGGTCGGCCGCGTGACGCGCGCGGCCGGGCCGACCGGGCACCTCGCCGCCGTCGCCGTCGCCGACGCCGCGCTCGGCGCCGTCACCCTCGCGGGCACGGTGACGGACCGCGGGGCGGCGGCGGCGCCCGTGGCCCCGGTGGCGGACGCCGCCGCCGCGGCACCCGCCGGCACGGACGGAGGCCTGGCCGCGCCCGGGCGCGCCCCCGTGCCGGCGGCGGCCCTGGCGGAGCTCGCCGACGCCGTGGCGTCCGTCCGCACGGACGCCACGGCCCGGGACGCCGCCCGCACGGACCGCTCCGGGTGGTCCGCCGGGGGCGCGCCCGACGCCGTGGTCCGGGCCACGTCCGTCGACGACGTGGTGGCGACGCTGCGGTGGGCGCACGCGCACCGCGTGCCGGTCGTGCCGCGCGGCGCCGGGTCGGGGCTGGCCGGCGGGGCGGCGGCGGGGCCGGGCCAGGTCGTGCTCGACGTGTCCGGGCTCGACCGCGTCCTGGCGGTCCGGCCGGAGGACGGCGTGGCCGTCGTCGAGCCGGGGGTCGTCACGGCGGACCTCGACCGCGCGGCCCGCGCCCACGGCCTGCGGTACGCGCCCGACCCCGGCAGCGTCGAGCTGTCGACGATCGGCGGCAACATCGCGACGAACGCGGGGGGCCTGCGCTGCGTGAAGTACGGCGTCACGCGCGACGCGGTGCTCGCCCTCGACGTGGTGCTGGCGGACGGCTCGCTCCTGCGCACGGGCGCCGCCACGCTCAAGGGCGTCACGGGGTACGACCTCACGTCGCTGTTCGTCGGCTCCGAGGGCACCCTCGGCGTCGTCGTGCGCGCGACGCTGCGCCTCACGCCCGTCCCCGTGGCCACCGCGACCGTGGTCGCGTCCTTCGCCGAGGTCGGGGACGCGGCGGCCGCGGCCACCGCCGTCACCGCCGCGGGCGTCCGGCCGTCCACGCTCGAGCTGCTCGACGCCGCCACGCTCGCGGCCGTCGACGCCGCCCAGGGCACGGACCTCGGCGCCCGCGGGGGAGCGCTGCTCCTCGTGCAGACCGACGGTTTCGCGGCCGCCGCGGAGGCCGAGGTCGTCGCCGGCGTGCTGGGCGCGACGGCCACGCACCTGGAGAGGACCGCGGACCCGGAGCGCGGCGCCGCGCTCGTCGCCGCCCGGCGCCTGGCGCTGCCGTCCATCGAGCGGCACGGCACCGTCCTCATCGAGGACGTCGCGGTGCCGCGGTCGGCGCTGGCCGACGCCGTCCGGGGCATCGCCGCCGTCAGCGCGCGCACGGGGGTGCGCGTCTTCACGCTCGCCCACGCCGGCGACGGCAACCTGCACCCCGTCGTCCTCACCGACGACGGCGTGGTCACCCCGCGCGTGCAGAGGACGCTCGACGCGATCGTCGCGCTCGCGCTCGACCTCGGCGGCACGCTCACCGGCGAGCACGGCGTCGGGGCGCTCAAGCGGCCGTGGCTCGACGACGAGCTCGACCCCGTCGCCCGTGCCGCCCACCGCGCGGTGAAGGCCGCCCTCGACCCGCTGGGCCTGCTCAACCCCGGCAAGGCGATCTGACGTGGACCGCCGGAGGGCCGGCGCGCGGCCGGCGGTCGTCGACGGCACCGACGCGGGGCGCGCGGGAACCCGTCGATGTCCCGGCGCCGCGCCCGTCACCCGCCGCCCGACCCATCACCCCTGAGGACCCACCGTGACCACCACCCCGACCCTCGTGCCCGCCCCGGCGGCCCCGTCCGCCCCCGGCGTGGCGTCCGCGTCCGCCCCCGCGGGCCCGCCCCCCACGGCCCCCGACCCGACCCAAGGACCTGTCGGCGGCCCCGCTGGCGACGCGCCACGGGTCGTCGTGCTCGTCGGGAACCCGCGGCCGGCGTCCCGCACCGCCGGCGCCGGGCGCGCGCTCGGGCGCCGCGTGCGAGCGGGGCTGGCCGACGGCACGGGCGCGGCCGACGCCGGGGCCACCCCCGGCGCCGGGCACGCGGGTGACGTCGGTGTCGTCGACCTCGCGACGATCGGGGCCGAGCTCCTGGCGCCGGAGCACCCCCGGGCCGACGTCGCGCTCGCCGCCGTGGCCGCCGCGGACGTGCTCGTCGTGGCCACCCCCGTGCACAAGGCGTCGATCCCCGGCCTCCTCAAGGCGTTCCTCGACCTCTACGGCCCCGACGGGCTGGCCGGGGTCGTCGCGGTGCCGCTCGTCGTGCCCGGCGACGGGACGCACGCGCTCGTCGGCGAGGTGCACCTGCGCCCCGTGCTCGTCGAGCTCGGCGCCGTCGTCCCCGCCGCGTCCCTCGTCGTGCCGGCGGGGGCGCTGGCCGATCTCGACGCGCACGTCGAGACCTGGTGGCGGCGGTGGGGCGGTGCCGTGCGGCGGGCGGTCCCGGCCGCGCCCGCCGCGGCGCCGGTCGACGCCGTCCCGTCCGCCGCCCCGTCCACGACGGCGGTGGCCCGGTGACCGCCGCGTCGTTCGCCGAGCTGGAGGCGCAGCTGGCGGAGCAGGACGAGCCGCAGCTGACCCCCGACGAGTACAAGACCGTCTTCCGGCAGCACGCGGCGGGCGTCGCCGTGGTGACGCTCGTCGGCCCGGAGGGCCCCGTCGGCTTCACGGCCACGTCCGTCATCTCCGTCTCGGCCGCGCCGCCGCTCCTGGCGTTCTCCGTCGACTCGGCGTCGTCCTCCTGGCCGGCGCTGTCGGGGGCGGCCACGCTCGTCGTGAACTTCCTCGCGGAGGACCAGGCCGACGTCTCGGCGCGGTTCGCCACCCGTGGCGTCGACCGCTTCGCCGGCGTGGCCTGGTCGACGCTGGCCTCGGGCGAGCCCGTGCTCCACGGCACGCAGGCGTGGGTGCGGGGCCGGGTGCTCCAGCGGGTGCCCGTCGGCACGAGCCACCTCGTCTCGCTCCGGGCCCTCGCGCACGGCGCCCGCCCCGACGCGGCGCCGCTGGTGTACCGCGACCGGGCCTACCACCGCCTGGAGGGCCTCGCCGGAGGCGTCTGAGCCGACGGCTCCCAGGGGAGGAGCGCGCCGAACGTCCCCCCGGCGGCACGGGCGGCACCGGTGGCACGGGCCACGGCGGCCGGCGCCGGGCCGCTCCGCGCGCGCAGGTCGCGCGGGTCGCGGTGCAGGTGGACACTCGCCCCACCTGCACCGCCCCGCGCCCCCTCGTCGGCCCGCCGGCGACGACCCGCCCCGGAGGTCCGACGTGCCGCAGCCCGCCGCGCAGCCCGCTCCCGCGTCCGACCCCGCCGCCGCGGACGGGGGACCCGGGGGGCCCGGCGAGGGCACACCGCTCCACCGCACCCTCGGGCGCAAGGTCCTCGTCCTCTTCGTCGTCGGCGACATCCTCGGCGCCGGCATCTACTCCCTCACGGGCAAGGTGGCGGGCGAGGTCGGCGGCGCGGTGTGGGTGCCCTTCCTCGTCGCGTTCGCGCTCGCGGCGCTCACCGCCGCCTCCTACGTCGAGCTCGTCGGGAGGTACCCGCACGCCGCGGGCGCCGCCCTGTACGCGCAGCGGGCGTTCCGCCGGCCCTTCGTCACGTTCCTCGTCGCCTTCACCGTCCTCATGTCGGGCATCACGAGCGCCTCCGCGGCGGCGCGCGCCTTCGGCGGCGACTACCTCGCCGAGTTCGTCAGCGTGCCGACCCTCGTCGCCGCGTGGGCGTTCCTCGGGCTCGTGACGCTGGTGAACCTCGTCGGGATCTCCGAGTCCGTCAAGGTCAACGTGGTGCTCACGGTCGTGGAGGCGTCCGGGCTCCTCGTCATCATCGTCATCGGGCTCGTCTCGCTCGCCCGCGGCGAGGGCGACCTGGACCGGGCGCTGACGCTCGACCCGCCCTCGGGGGGCGTCGGGCTGGCGGTGCTCGCGGGCACCGCGCTCGCGTTCTACGCGCTCCTGGGGTTCGAGGACTCGGTGAACCTGGCCGAGGAGGCCCGCGACCCGCGCCGGGACTTCCCCCGGGCGGTGTTCGGCGGCCTGGCGGTCACCGGCCTGATCTACCTCGCGGTCGCGTTCACCTCGGCGATGCTCGTCGACACGCAGACGCTCGTGGAGTCCGACGGCCCGCTCCTGGAGGTCGTGCGCGTCGCGGGGCTGGCGTTCCCGACGTGGCTGTTCGCGGCGATCGCGCTGCTGGCCGTCGGCAACACCGCCCTCATCAACATGCTCATGGCCTCGCGCGTCGTGTACGGGATGGCGCGCGAGGGCATCGTGCCCGCGGTCCTCGGCCGGGTCGGGCGCCGCCGGACGCCGTTCGTGGCCGTCGCCTTCACCGTGGCGATCGCCCTCACCCTCGTGAGCACCGGCGACCTCGAGGGGCTCGCGGACACCACCGTGCTCCTCCTGCTGCTCGTGTTCGCCACCGTCAACGTCTGCGCCCTCGTCCTGCGGCGCCGGGACCGCGACGGCACCGGCACCGGCACCGGCACCGGCACCGGCACCGGCGACGACGTCCGGCCCGACGACCCGCGGGGCGGCCGGCGCGAGGACCGCGACGGCGGCGCCCCTCCCGGACCCGTGTTCCGCGCGCCGACGGTCGTCCCGGTGCTGGGCGCGGTCGTGAGCCTCGTCCTCGCCAGCCCGCTGGCCGGCCGCGACGCCGACGTCTACGCCCGCGCGGGCGTGCTGCTCGCCGTGGGGGTGGTGCTCTACCTGGTCAACCGGCTCGTGGCGGCGCGCGGGACGGGCGCCGCCGCGGCCGCCCCCGGCGGGCGGGGCCCGGACGTGCCGGCGCCCTGACCGATCGGCCGGGACGGCACCGACGCAGCGGTCGGCGCCCGCCCCGGCTTGACAGGACCGCCCACGTCGCGGGAGGTTCTACAACGTTGGAAAAGCGAGAGAGAGGTCGCATATGGACCGGTACGCGATGTCGCGTCGCGGGTTCCTGCGCGCCGCCGTGGTGGCGGGGGGTGCAGCTGGCGTCGCCTCCGTCGCGGGCTGCGGCTCCCTGCCGGGCGCGTCGGGCGGGGTGCCGCTGGACTACTGGAACTTCTTCACGGGCGGTGACGGCGAGCGCATGGTGGGGCTCGTCGACGCGTTCCGCGCCGAGGCGCCGGGGGTGGCCGTCACGGCGACGACCCTGGCCTGGGGCGCCCCGTACTACACGAAGCTCGCGATGGCCTGCGCCGGGGGACGCGCCCCCGACCTCGCCACGCTGCACGCGTCGCGGCTGGCGACGTTCGGCGCCGAGCTCGTCGACGAGTGGGACCTGGCCGAGCTCGAGGCCCGCGGCGTGACGACGGACCAGTTCCCGGCGCCCGTCGTCGAGAGCGTGACGATCGACGGGCGGCTCA
This sequence comes from Cellulomonas endophytica, assembly GCF_004123805.1. Lineage (GTDB taxonomy): Bacteria > Actinomycetota > Actinomycetes > Actinomycetales > Cellulomonadaceae > Cellulomonas > Cellulomonas endophytica. The sequence continues at coordinate 9,088 of NZ_RWJX01000080.1, forward strand.
TGGCGCTGCCGCTGGACACCCACCCCCTCGTCCTCTTCTACAACACGGACATCTGCGGCCGGGCGGGCCTGCTGGCCGACGACGGCACGCTCGCCCCGATCCAGGGCGCGGAGGCGTTCCTCGACGCCGGCCGCCGGGCCGCCGAGATCGCGGAGGGGCCGGGGATCGCGTTCGGCGCCGCGGACGCGCTCGCGAACTGGATGCTGTTCTGGTCGGTCTTCCGCCAGCTCGGGGGCACCGTCGAGCTGCCGCCGGGCGGCCCGGCCGAGGTCGACCGCGACGCCGTGGTCGAGGCGATGGCCTTCATGCAGACGATGTGCGACGGCACGATCGCCTCCAAGACCCTCGACGGCCCGGCCGCCCCGGCGACCTTCGCCAGCGGCCAGGCGGGCTTCCTGCTCATCGGCCCGTGGGAGGTCGTGACCGCCGAGAACACCGGCGTGCCCTTCTCCATGACGCAGTTCCCCGCGGTCTTCGGGGACACCCCGTACGTGCGCGCCGACAGCCACAGCCTCGTGCTGCCGCGCCAGTCCCGGGTCGACCCCGACGCCCGCGCCGCCGCGTACGACATGGCCGTGTCCATGCTCAAGAACTCGCTCGACTGGGCGCGCGGCGGGCACATCCCCGCCCTGTCCTCGGTGGCCGAGAGCCCCGAGTACCTCGCGCTGCAGCCGCAGTCCAACTACCGGGGGGCCGCCGACGTGGTGGAGTTCGACCCGAGCGCCTACTTCTCGGGGTCGGGCTCGACCCTCATGTCGCGCGCCGGCCAGACGTTGCAGGGCATCACCTCGGGGGCGCTGACGCCCGACGCGGGGGCGGACGACCTCATCGGCTGGCTCGACGAGCAGCTCACCCTCGGGAGCCCGGTGTGAGCGCCGTCGGCAGCGCCCAGAACGCGCCCGGGCAGGGCGGGCCCGCGGTCCTCGGCGCCGGCACCTCCGGCGCGGCGCCCCGTCGCCGCAGCCTGACGTCCGGCCGCGGCGGCCTGTGGTTCGTCCTGCCCTTCATGGTCGTCTACGCGGCCTTCCTGCTGTGGCCGCTGGTCTACGGGCTCGGCATGAGCTTCTTCGACACGAGCCTCATCTCCTCCTCGCAGAGCTTCGTCGGCCTGGACAACTACCGGCAGCTGCTCGACGACCCGCAGGTGTGGCGCACGCTCGGCATCACGCTGCTGTTCACGGTGCTCAGCACGGTGCCGCTCGTGCTCGTCGCGCTCGTCATGGCCCTGCTGGTGCACACGGGCACCCGCGGCCAGTGGTTCTGGCGGTTCGCCTACTTCGCGCCCTTCCTGCTGCCCGTCTCCACCGTCGTGCTCATCTGGCAGTGGCTGTTCCAGGGCGACTTCGGCCTGCTCAACGCCGTCCTCGGGTGGTTCGGCATCGGCAAGGTCGGCTGGACCACCGACCCGGACCTGGCGCTGTGGTCGACGATCCTGCTCACCGTCTGGTGGACGGTCGGCTTCAACTTCCTGCTGTACCTGTCCGCGCTCCAGGCGATCCCGGCCACGGTGTACGAGGCCGCGGCGCTCGACGGCGCGGGCGGCTGGCGGCGGACGCTGTCCATCACGCTGCCGCTGCTGAAGGTGACGACGGGCCTCGTCGTCGTGCTGCAGGTGCTCGCCTCGCTCAAGCTGTTCGACCAGGCGTACATCCTCTTCGGCGGCTCGGGCGGCCCCGGCGGCAACGCGGCGCCGATCCTCCAGTACGTCTACGACACGGGCTTCGTGAACTACCGGCTGGGCTACGCCTCGGCGATCTCCTACGCGTTCTTCCTCGTCATCATCGTCATCGCCCTGCTCCAGACGCGGCTGACGTCCCGGAAGGAGTCCTGATGGCCACGGCGACCACGACCGCCCCCCGTCCGCTCCGCGCGCGGCGCGCCGGCCGTCCCGAGGACGGCGGCATCGCCGGCGTCCGCTCCCCGCTGTGGGTGCGGGTCGCCCTGGCGACCGCCCTGGGCGTGCTGGCCGTGCTCTGGCTGGCGCCCCTGGCGTGGGCCCTCATCACCTCCCTGAAGCAGGAGGCGGAGACCACGGCCGTCCCGCTCGAGGTCGTGCCGGCGAGCGGCTTCACCCTGCAGGCCTACGCCTCGGTGCTGAGCAACGACAACATCCTCACGTGGTTCCTCAACAGCACGGTCGTGGCGGTGCTCGTCACCGTCCTCACCGTCGCGCTGTCGGCGGCGGCCGCCTACGGGTTCTCGCGCACGCAGTTCCGCGGCCGCGGCGTGCTGTTCGCGCTGGTGCTCGCCGGGATCATGGTGCCGCCGCAGATCCTCGTCGTGCCGCTCTACCGGCAGATGCTCGCGTGGGGGATGGCCGACACGATGGCGGGGATCGTCCTGCCGCAGCTCGTCGCCCCCGCGATGGTCTTCATCCTCAAGAAGTTCTTCGACGGGGTGCCGCGGGAGCTGGAGGAGGCCGCCCGCATGGACGGCGCGGGGTCGCTGCGCGTGTTCCTGCAGGTGGTCGTCCCGCTCTCGCGGTCGATCCTCGCGGCCGTGGCGATCTTCGTGTTCATCGGCGCGTGGAACAACTTCCTGTGGCCGTTCATCATCACCTCCGACCCCGGGCTCATGACGCTGCCCGTCGGGCTCGTGCAGGTGCAGAGCTCCTTCGGCATCCGGTACGCCCAGGTGATGGCCTCGGCCATCCTCGCCGGGCTGCCGCTGGTCGTGGTGTTCATGCTCTTCCAGCGGCAGATCATCCGCGGCGTGGCGACGACGGGGCTGGGCGGGGCCTGAGGCCCGGCCCGAGAGCGAGAGGACTTCCGTGACGCAGGCCCTTCCCCCCAACCCGATCGTGCTCCAGCGCGCCGACCCCTGGGTCGTGCGGCACGACGGGCGGTACTGGTTCACCGGCTCGCACCCGCTCTACGACCGCGTCGTGCTGCGCGGCGCGGAGCGGCTGGAGGACCTGCAGGCGGCGGAGGAGGTGACGATCTGGCGCCGGCACGACGAGGGCCCCATGTCGCACCTGATCTGGGCGCCGGAGCTCCACCGCGTCGGCGGCGCCTGGTACGTGTACCTCGCGGCAGCGCCCCACGACCACGGGACCGTCGACGCGCCGGGGGCGAACGAGACCTTCGCCCACCGGGTCTTCGTGCTGGAGAACACCGCCGACGACCCGACGACCGGCACCTGGGTCGAGCGCGGGCAGGTCGACACGGGGTGGGAGTCGTTCGCGCTCGACGCGACGAGCCTGGTCCACCGGGGAGAGCAGTACCTCGTGTGGGCCCAGCAGGACCTGGGCTCGACGGACCACTCGCACCTGTACATCGCGCGCATGGCGGACCCGTGGACGCTCGCCACGCCCGCGGTGCGGCTGAGCCGTCCGGAGCACGCCTGGGAGCGGCGCGGGTTCGCCGTGAACGAGGGGCCGGCCCTGCTCGTGCGGGACGGGACGGTCTTCCTCACCTACTCCGGCGCCGCGACGGGGATCGACTACGCGATGGGCCTGCTGACGGCCGACGCCGACGCGGACCTCCTCGACCCCGCGTCGTGGACGAAGCACCCGGAGCCCGTCGTCGCGTCCTCGCCCGAGAACGGCCAGTACGGCCCCGGGCACAACTCGTTCACCTGGACGCCGGAGGGCGAGACGGTGCTCGTGTACCACGCACGCACCTACACGCACCTCGTCGGGGACCCGCTCCGGGAGCCGAACCGGCACGCGCGGGCGCAGGTGCTGCCGTTCGTCGACGGGCGGCCCGTGTGGGGCCCGCCGCTGCCCGACACCCGCCCCGTCCCGACCTCCACCGACGTGCTCACGCCCGACGGGACCGCGGTCGAGGTGCCCGCCGAGGTCGTGGCGCGCTCCGCCTGACCGCGGTCCGCGCGGGACGGCGGAGGGGCGGCCGCGGCCGCCCCGGGTCGACGACGAGGGCTCACCCCCACGGGTGAACCCTCAGGGCCGTCCGGGTGGTGCGGGGCCGATGCGCGGCGGTCGGGCCCCCGCACGGCCGACGGGAGGGGGGACGGGCCGCCGGCCCGGGACGGAGGGTCGCCGTGACCATCGCCAGCATGGCCTCGGGTGCGCTCGGGATGCGGTTCGTCGTGGCCGGGCACGTGGCCGCGGGGGACCTCGAGGCGCCCGCCCCCACGTCCGGCGCGTCCGGCGCGCCCGCGACCGACCTCGCCTCGCTCGACCCGGCCCTCGGCCGGCTGCTGGACGCGCTCGCCTGATCCTCGCCGGCCGCCGCGCTCCGGGCGTGGCGCCCCGTCAGGTCGCGTCGCGGCGCGGCCCTGTGGGCTCGCCGCCGGCCGGGTGCCCGGTGCCGCCCGGGACGGCGCGGGACGGGCCGGACGCGTCCGGGTTCCCGGCGGCGCCGGGGCCGCGGCGGCGCAGCGCGCGCAGGCCTCCCGTCGCGGCCAGCGCCCACGCGACGAGCAGGGGCTGGAACGGCAGGCGGACCGCACGGCGCGTGTCCGTGTCGAGCCCGAACGCGTCGCGGCCCTCGACGAGCTGCGCCACGTTGCCCGGGAGGACGGCGACGAAGAACGCGGCCGTGAGCAGCCCGACGCGCTCGCGGGCGGGCCGCCGCCACGCGGTGAGCAGCGCCGCGCCGAGACCGAGCTCGACGACCCCCGACGCCACGACGACGAGGTCCGGGTCGAGCGGGAGCCACGGCGGCACCTGCGCCCGGAACTCCCGGCGCAGGGTCGTCAGGTGCCCGGTGCCCGCGGCCAGGAGCACGGCGCCGAGCGCGACCTGCGCCGCGGCGCGGACGACGGCCCCGGGCGACGGGCTCATGGGATCCTCCCTCATGCGGCGCCGCACCGGCGCCGACGCCAGTGTGCCCCCCCGGGGTGCACGGCGGCCCGCCCGTGCCGTCCCGCAGGAGCACCCGTGGACCTCGCGCCCCGACCCGCCGACCGACGGGCCCGGCCCCGCCCCCGGACCTGGCCCCGCCCCCGGACCTGGCCCCGCCCCCGGACCTGGCCCCGCCCGCCGGCCCTGCGCGCCGCGCTGCTCGTCGTCCCGGCCGCCGCGCTGGCGGTGCTGCTGCCCGGCGCAGGGGCGCAGGCGGAGCCGCCGCAGGCGCTGCCCTCGGGCGTGACGGACAGCGCGGGCGTCCTCGACGCCGCCGACGTCGCCCGCGTCGAGGCGGCGGCCGACGCCCTCGCCGACGCCACGCCGTACCAGCTCTTCGTGGTCTACGTGGAGTCCTTCGACGGGCAGCCGGCCCGGGAGTGGGCGGACGCCACCGCGGAGCTGTCGAGCCTGGGCCGCGACGACGTGCTGCTGGCCGTCGCCGTCGAGGACCGGCAGTACCGGGTGTCGGTCGCGGACGACATCGCGCTCACCGACGCCCAGCTGACGGACGTGGAGCAGGACCGCATCGAGCCCGCGCTCGCCGAGGACGACTGGGCGGGCGCCGCGGTCGGGGCGGCGGAGGGCTACCGCGCGACCGTCGGCGCCGGCGGGCGGGCGCTGGGCACCGGGGCGGCGGTGGCCGGGGGGATCGTGGCGCTCGCGGCCGGCGGCCTCGCGGCACGCCGCGCGTCCCGGCGCCGCCGCCAGCGGGCGGAGGTGGCGGCGACGCTGGCCGAGCTCGAGACGCGGGCGGGGGCGGCGCTCGTCGCGGTCGACGACGCCGTGGCGGCCAGCGCGCAGGAGGCCGGGTTCGCCGAGGCGCAGTTCGGGCCGGCCGCCGCGGCGCCGTTCGTCGCGACCGTCGCCGGGGCACGTGCCACGCTCGCCCGGGCCTTCGCCGCGCGGCAGCGTCTCGACGACGCGGAGCCCGAGTCCGACGACGAGCGCCGCCGACTGCTCGAGGAGGTCCTCGCCGCCTGCGCGGAGGCCGACGCCGCGCTCGACGCCCGCACGGAGGAGTTCGCGCGGCTCCGCGACGCCCACGAGCGTGCGCCGCAGGACCTGGCGGCCACCGCGGCCGCGCTCGAGGCGGCGGGGGCGCGGGTCGACGCGGCGCGGGCGCTCCTGGCGACCCTCGCCCTGCGGTACGCCCCCGCCGCCCTGGCGCCGGTCGAGGCGCACCCCGACGCGGCGCGGGCGCTGCTCGACGAGGGTCGGGTCGTCGCCGCGCGCGGCACGGGGACGCTGGCGACCGACCGGGCGGCGTCCGTGGCCGACCTCGGCGCGGCCCGCGACGCGCTGGCCCGCGCGACGGCCCTGCTCGACGCGGTGGACGCCGCGGCCGCCGCGCTGGACGCGGGACCGGCGCGCCTGGCCGAGGCCGTGCGGGACGTGGGGGCCGACCTCGCCGACGCGGACCGCCTCGGCGCCGGGGACGCGACCGTCGCCGCCGCCGCCGCGGAGGCCGCC
>NZ_RWJX01000081.1 GCF_004123805.1 Cellulomonas endophytica
GCGCCTTGATCTCACGCGCCACGGTCTGCGTCTTGATCTCGCGGGCCTTGATCTCCCGGGCGGCGGGCTGCGCCTTGATCTCGCGCGCCTTGATCTCCCGTGCCACCGGCTGCACGACGACGGCACCGGACCGCTCGGTGGCGGCGGTGGCGGCCCCGGCCGAGCCCAGGCCGACGGCGACGACCACGGCCGCGACGGCGGCGGAACGGACGAGGTGGCGGATCCGGGAGATCGGCTGCTGCGGCATGGTGGGAGTTTCGCTTCCTGTGCGACGGGGTGCATCCTGCTCCGCCTCCATCGGTGCTCCCCCTCGCGTACTTGAGCGCTCACATCGGTCGGCCCGACCGGCGTGGGCCGAGAGTGGCACAGACGTCACCCGTCCGGGTAGGCATCGGGGACGATCCGGACGTCTCGCCCCGCCGAACGCCGGGTGAAGAACGTTGTCGACCCGGCGACCGGCAGGAACGCGGGCGCGGGCTCGGGCCGGTGACCCACGTCACCGCGGCGCGGACCGCCGCGGGTCGCGGCCGGCACCCCGCGGGGCGAGGCTGGTGGCCGGCCCGGCGCGCGTCCGGGCGGAGGCGAGGGCAGGCATGACGACCGCGACGGGGACCACGGCACCGGACCGCTCGGTGCTGGAGGGAGCCGGACTCGTGCTCGGCGGGAACGTCTTCGGCTGGACGGCCGACGAGGACGCGAGCCGCGCCGTGCTCGACGGCTTCCTCGCGGCGGGTGGCTCGCTCGTCGACACGGCCGACGGCTACTCGGCGTGGGCGCCGGGGCACGCGGGCGGCGAGAGCGAGCACGTCCTGGGGCGGTGGATCGCCGACCGCGGGGTGCGCGACGACGTCGTCGTGGCGACGAAGGTGTCCACCCACCCGCAGTTCCGGGGCCTCGCGCCCGAGAACGTCCACGCGGCGGCCCGGGCCTCCCTCGACCGCCTCGGCACCGACCGCATCGACCTCTACTACGCGCACTTCGACGACGCGGAGACGCCGGTCGACGAGACCGCGGCGGCGTTCTCCGAGCTGGTGGACGCCGGTCTCGTCCGGGCCGTCGGCCTGTCGAACTACGCGCCGGAGAGGATCGACGCGTGGTTCGCCGCGGTCGAGCGGCTCGGGCTGCACCGCCCGGTCGCGCTCCAGCCGGCCTACAACCTCCTCGAGCGGGACTTCGAGGGCGCCCTGCGCGAGCGCGCGGAGCGCTACAGCCTCGGCGTCCTGCCCTACTGGGGGCTGGCCAAGGGCTTCCTCACCGGCAAGTACCGGGACGGGGCCGCCGCCGTCGACAGCCCGCGGGCCGAGGGGGCCGCCGCGTACCTCGACGACCGCGGCCGGCGCGTGCTCGACGTCCTGGACCGGGTCGCCGCCGCGCACGGCGTCCCCGTGACGGCCGTGGCGCTCGCGTGGCTGCGGCAGCAGCCCACGGTCGTCGCGCCCATCGCCTCGGCGCGCAGCACGGAGCAGCTGGCCGACCTCGTCGCGTCCCTGGAGGTCACGCTCGTCGACGACGAGGTGCGGGCCCTCACGGAGGCGTCGGAGCGCTGACCCCCGGCCCGGCACCGGCCGGCCCGACGCCCCCCCGGTCGCCGACGTCCCCGACATCGCCCCCGGGGCCGTCGACGGCCAGGAACGCGCGGAGCGCCTCGACGCCCTCCGTGGCGACCTCGGGACGCAGGGCGGCGGGGCGCGCCTCCCACCCGGCCCGGTCGAGCCGGAACCGCAGGCTCCGGGCCGGGGCCCCGTCCCGGACGAGGTCCTGGACACCGTCGGGCCGGTAGCCGAGCCGACGGGTGACGCCGAGGGACGCCGGGTTGTCGGCGAAGGCGTCCGTCGTCGCGGCGCGGGCGCCGAGGCCCTCGAAAAGCAGGTGGAGGACGAGCACGCGCATCCGGGACCCCGTGCCGCGTCCCTGGTGCTCGCGGCCCAGCCAGGAGCCGGACACCGCGGTGCGCAGCACGGGGAAGTCCCGCGCGGAGACCCCCTGGAGGCCCACGGGCACCCCGTCGCGCAGGACGACGAGCTCGAGGGTCCAGGACGCCGGCTCCACGGCGGCCCGCTGGGCCCACTGGTACCGCAGCACGGAGCGCGCCACCTCCTCCGGGGTGCCGCGCGTCCAGGGGACCGTGAAGGGCATGGCTCCCGGGTCGTGGATGCCGCGGCCGGCGAGAGCGGCGACCTCGAGCAGGAGGGCGTCGTCCGGCCAGCGCAGCTCGAGGTCCCCGGACCGCAGGCGCAGCCCGGCCGGCGGCCAGAGCGCGGCGAGGCCGTCGGGTGGCGTCATCCGGCCACCGTAGGGCCGTCGCGCGGTGATCGGGGGCCGTGGGGTCCTAGGGTCGGTCCGTGGCACCCGCACCCGACGCCGACGGCGCCCCCCGACCGGCCCCCGTCGCGCCGGCCCCCGTCGCGCCCGCGTCCGTCGAGCCCGCGCCCGTCGCGCCCGCGTCCGTCGCGACCCGGCCGCGGGCCGGCACCCCGGCCGTCGTGGCGCGCGGGCTCACGAAGCGGTTCGGCGAGACCACCGCCGTCGACGGCATCGACCTCGAGGTGGCGCCCGGGGAGTCCTTCGGCCTCCTCGGCCCCAACGGCGCCGGCAAGTCCACGACGATGCGGATGATCGGCGCGGTGTCCTCGCGCTCGGGGGGCGACCTGCGCGTCCTCGGGCTCGACCCCGACACGCACGGCCCGGAGATCCGCTCGCAGCTGGGCGTCGTGCCGCAGGAGGACAACCTCGACACGGAGCTGCGGGCCCGGGAGAACCTCGTCGTCTACGGGCGCTACTTCGGCCTGTCGCGGCGCGTCTGCGCCGAGCGCGCCGCCGAGCTCCTGGCGTTCGCGCAGCTGGAGGACAAGGCCGAGGCGAAGGTCGACAGCCTCTCCGGCGGCATGAAGCGCCGGCTGACGATCGCGCGGGCGCTCATCAACGAGCCGCGGGTCCTCATGCTCGACGAGCCGACGACGGGCCTGGACCCCCAGGCGCGGCACGTGCTGTGGGACCGGCTCTTCCGGCTCAAGGAGCGCGGGACCACGCTCGTCCTGACGACCCACCACATGGACGAGGCCGAGCAGCTGTGCGACCGGCTCGTCGTGGTCGACCACGGCCGCATCATGGCCGAGGGCAGCCCCGCCGAGCTCATCCGCCGGTGGTCCACCCGCGAGGTCGTGGAGCTGCGGTTCGGCTCCGACCGCAACGCGGAGGCGGCGCTGCGGCTCGACGGGCTGGCCGACCGCGTCGAGGTGCTGCCGGACCGGGTGCTGCTCTACACGGACGACGGGGAGGCGCTGCTGGCCCGCGTCGCCGACCGGGGGCTGCACCCGACGACGAGCCTCGTGCGCCGCTCGAGCCTGGAGGACGTGTTCCTGCGGCTCACGGGCCGGAGCCTCGTCGAGTGAGCGACCCCCGGGCCGACGCCGTCGACGCCCCGGCTGATGCCCCGGCCGTCACACGGGCCGCCCTCGCCGCCGGCGCGCGGCCGCGGCGGCTCGGCGCGCTCTACGTGGCGGAGCACCAGCTCCGGGCGATGCGGGCCTACGGCTGGACGATCGTCGTCGGGGGCGTCGGCCAGCCGCTCGTCTACCTGCTGGGCATCGGGCTGGGGCTGGCGGCGTTCCTCGACACCTCCGTGGCGGACGGCGCCGACGGGCCGGTCGGGTACGTGGAGTTCGTGGCCCCCGCGCTGCTCGTGACGGCGTCCGTCGGCGTCGCGGTCGACGAGTTCACCTACGCGGTGATGAACGGCTTCAAGTGGCGTCGGCTGTACTGGGCGGTCAACGCCTCCCCCGTCTCGCCGCCGCAGCTGGCGGCCGGCGTGGTCCTCGCCGTCGCCGCCCGGATGCTGCTCACGGCCGCGGCCTACTACGCGCTCGTGCTCGCGTTCGGCGCGGTGGAGCACCCGCTGCGCGGTGCGCTCCTGCCGCTCGTCGGGGTGCTCACGGGGCTCGCCTTCGGCCTGCCGCTGCTGGCGTACTCGGCGAGCCTGACGGACGACCGGGGGCAGTTCGCCCTCGTGCAGCGGTTCGTGTTCACGCCGCTCTTCCTCTTCTCCGGCACGTTCTACCCGCTCGCGACGATGCCCGCCGCGCTCCAGTGGGTCGGGTGGCTCTCGCCCGTCTGGCACGGGGCCGAGCTCGGCCGCGCGCTCTCCTACGGCGCGCCGCCCGGGGCGTGGCCGGCGTGGGCGCACCTCGCGGTCCTCCTGGCCCAGGCCGGCGTGGGCGCGTGGGCGGCGCGTCGCGTCTTCCTGCGGCGGCTGCGCTCATGACGGCGGTCACGGGGGCCCGCCCGGCGGGGGGGCCGGCCGGTCCCGCGCGCCCGCGGCGGGGCGGCGGGGTGCGCGCGCTCTGGTCGGGGAACGTCGGCGCGGTCGTGGCCCGCAACCTGCGGGCGGCGCGCTCGTCGAGCGGGGTCGTCGTGCTCTCCGGGTTCTTCGAGCCCGTCTTCTACCTGCTCGCGCTGGGGTACGGGCTCGGGTCGTACGTCGGCACCGTGACGACCCCCGACGGCACCGAGGTCCCCTACGCGGCCTTCATCGCCCCCGCGCTGCTGGCCGTGTCGGCCATGAACGGCGCGGTGTACGACTCGACGTGGAACGTCTTCTTCAAGATGCACTACGGCAAGCTCTACGACGCGATGCTGTCCACGTCGCTCGGGCCGCTGGACGTGGCGCTCGGCGAGATCCTCTACGCCCTGCTGCGCGGCGGCGTCTACGCCTGCGGCTTCCTCACCGTCATGCAGGTCATGGGGCTGAACCTCGCGCCCACGGCCGTGCTGGCGGTGCCGGCGGTGCTGCTCGTCGCCTTCGCCTTCGCCAGCGTCGGGATGGCGGTGACGAGCTTCATGAAGACCTTCCAGCAGATGGACTGGATCACCTTCGTGATGCTGCCCATGTTCCTGTTCTCGGCCACGTTCTACCCGCTGTCCGTGTACTCCGAGGTCGTGCAGCGGATCATCCAGGTGCTGCCCCTGTGGCACGGGGTCGAGCTCGTGCGGGGGCTCACCACGGGCACGGCGGGCGTCGACGCGCTGGGCCACGTCGCGTACTACCTCGCGCTCGTCGTCCTCGGGATCACCGCGACGACGCTGCGCCTGCGGAGCCTGTTCCTCGACTGAGGCGGGCGCGCAGCGGCAGGGGCAGCAGCAGCCCGAGGCCGAGGCCGATGACCGCGATGATCCCGAGGATGCCCCAGTGCTGGGAGCCGGAGAGGGAGACGCACAGGGAGAAGGCGAGCGGCGCCAGGAACGAGGCGGCGCGGCCGGTCGTGGCGTAGAGGCCGAAGACCTCCGTCGTCCGCCCGGGCGGGGCGAGGCGGGTGAGCAGGGACCGGCTGGCGGACTGCGCGGGGCCGACGAAGACGCACAGCAGCAGCCCGGCCACCCAGAACGCGGCCGGGCCCTGGTCGTGCAGCACGAACACGGCGACCCCGGCGAGCACGAGCCCGACGAGCGAGGCGACGACGACGGCCCGGGCGCCGACGCGGTCGTCGAGCAGCCCGCCGAGGACGGTCGCGACCCCGGCGACGACGTTCGCGGCGATGGCGAAGACCACGACCTCGGACGCGGAGAACCCGAACGTGCCCGAGGCGATCACGGCGCCGAACGTGAAGACGCCCGCCAGGCCGTCCCGGTACACGGCGCTCGCGGCGAGGTACCCCAGCAGCGGACGGTCGGTCCGCCAGAGGTGGCCGACGTCGGCGCCGAGCCGCCGGTACGCCGCGACGAGCCCCGTGCGCGCCGGTGCCGGGCCGGGGCGGGGCCGGTCGCGCACGACGAGGAGCACGGGCACGGCGAACACGGCGAACCACAGGGCGGAGGCCAGCACCGCCGCCCGGACGTCGGCGCCGCCCTCCTTCGTCACGCCGAACAGCCCGACCTCGGGGTTGATGAACCCGACGAAGAGCGCGAGCAGCAGGACGATGCCGCCGAGGTAGCCGGCGCCCCAGCCGATGCCGCTCACGCGCCCGAGCGCGGCGGGGGACGCGACGAGCGGCAGCATGCCGTTGTAGGTGACGGACGCGAGCTCGAAGGTGAGGTTGGCCAGGGCCAGCAGCGTGATGCCGACGACCACCCAGGCGCTCAGCGCCTCCGGGTCGGGCCGCACGAGCGCCATCGCGGCGCAGAGCAGCACCGTGACGCCCGTGAACGAGGCCAGGCGCACCGTGCGCCGGCCCGTGCGGTCGACCTGGCTGCCCGTCAGCGGCGCGAGCAGGGCGATGAGGACCCCGGCGACAGTGAGGCCCCAGCCCAGCCACGCCGCGTGGTCGGCGAGGACGGCCTCGAGCGTGGCCGTGGCGGCCCCCTCGGTGCCCGCGGCCGCCTCCCGGTCCGCCGCCTCGACCACCGCGGGGTCCACGAACGCGTCGGAGGTGATCCACCGGGTGAAGACGAACGTGGTGATGACGGCGTTGAAGGCCGCCGAGCCCCAGTCCCAGGCCGCCCACGCGAGCACGGCCCCGCGGCCGAGCGGGGCCGGTCCCCCGGCACGGCGCGTGCCGCGGTCGCCCTCGCCCGACGGCTCGGACGGTCGTTCGGTCGGGGACGCCACCTCGCTCACGTCGCGACCCTAGGGCCCGGTCGCCGCCGTGCCCAGGGTGCGCCGGGAGGGTCGCCCGGCGGGGTGACGGCCCAGGAGGCGCGCGGCGCGGTCGGCGGGGCGGCGGCGCCGGCGGCAGGCGGGACGCGACGGAGCCCCGCGGCGCAGGGCGTCGCGGGGCTCCGGGTGGTGCGCCCGGTGCGGCGGGAGCATCAGGCCCGGGGGGTCCCGCCCTCGCCGCTCGTCTCCGTCCCGGTGGTGCCCGTGGCGTCCGCCGGGGCGGTGTCGGAGGCGGTGTCCGTCGTGAGCGCGCCGAGCGCGTCGACCGTGACCGCGGGGGCGGGGGCGTCGTCGGCCGGGGCCTCGTCCGCCCCGCCCTCGCCGGGCTCGCCCGTGCGGCGCGTGGCACGACGCGCCGCCTCCTTCGTCGAGCCCGCGACCTCCGCGACCTTCTCGGCGAGGTCCTTGCGGGCCTCCGCCACGCGCTCGCCGAGCCCGTCCGTCGCCTGCCCGGCCTTCTCGGCCGCCGCACGCGCGCGCGCGACCGCCGAGCCGGCGACCTCGCCCACGGTGTCCGCCGCGCCGCCGACGGCGTCGGTGGCGCGGTGCTTCGCGGCGTCCGACCGGTCGGCCGGCTCCCACGGCTCGGCCCAGGGGTCGCCGGCCGACCGGCTGCGGGCCCAGGCGTAGGCGCCCGCCCCCGCGCCGGCGACGGCGGCCACGACCCAGAAGGCGGTGGCGCCGGAGCGCTTCTTCGGCGGGGCGACCGCCTCGACCGCCACGGCGGCGGCCCCGGCCTTCGCGGCGGCCTCGTTGAGCGCCGCCACGAGCTTGGGCAGGAGGTCCGCGACGAGGCGCTCGTGCGCCTGGTCGATCGCGGGGGTCGCCCGGCCGGCCGCCTCCGCGACGCGCGGCGCGGCCGCCTTGACGCTCTCCTTGTAGATGGTCTCGATGCGGGGCGCCACCCACTCGATGAACTGCTCCACCTTCGGCGTCGCGAGGTCCCGCGCCTCGACCGCGTAGTCGGCGGCCTTCACCGCGGCGCTCGCCGCGGCGACCTTGCCGAGGTCCAGGCCCTTGCCGAACGCCTCGTTGGCGGCGGCGGAGGCGCCGTGGGCGGCCTCCCGGCCGTGCTTGATCGCCTCGCCGGCGACGAGACCGAGGCCGGCGGCACCTGCGGCGATCCGCTTCTTGTCCAGCTCGACCTGCGGACGGCGGATGCTGAAGGTCATGTCCACTCCCACTCACGTTCGTCGACTCTGACCGCCCACTCTGCCACCGACGCCCCGGCGGCGCACCGATTCCCCGGGCCGGACGTCCTCGACCCCCAGGGTGCGAGCGGCGCTCCTGGCACGGCCCCCACCTGGGCGCGGCCCGCACGCGCGCGACCTGTCGGGGTCGGGTGCGAGACTGGCGCCATGTTCGCGACCCTGCACACGTCCCACGGCGACATCCGCGTCGAGCTCTTCGAGAACCACGCGCCGAAGACCGTCCAGAACTTCGTCGGGCTGGCCACCGGCACCCAGGAGTGGACGGACCCGCGCACGCGCGAGAAGCGGAACGACCCGCTCTACTCCGACGTGCTGTTCCACCGCGTCATCCCCGGTTTCATGGTCCAGGGCGGCGACCCCCTCGGCACGGGCACCGGCGGCCCCGGGTACCAGTTCGACGACGAGATCCACCCCGAGCTGCAGTTCGACCGGCCCTACCTGCTCGCCATGGCCAACGCCGGCAAGCGGCCCCACCCCGTGACGGGCCGGCCCGCCGGCACCAACGGGTCCCAGTTCTTCATCACGGTGGCCGCGACCTCCTGGCTGAACGGCAAGCACACGATCTTCGGCGCGGTGGCCGACGACGCGGGCCGCGCCGTCGTGGACGCCATCGCCGCGACCCCGACCCGCCCGGGCGACCGCCCGAAGGAGGACGTCGTCCTCACGTCCGTCACGGTCGAGGGCTGACGCCTCGGTGACGCAGCGGTGAGCACCCCCTCCGCCCCCGGGGGCCCGGCCGCGCCGGACCCCCGGGGCGGTCCGGCCGGCCCGGGAGGTCCGGCCGGCCCCGGCGCGACGGGCCCCGCCGGCCCGGCCGTCCCTCCCACGCCCGGCGGCGCTGCTCCGGGAGGCGACGCCGCCCCCGTCTGCCCGCGGCACCCGGACCGCGTCTCCTACGTCCGGTGCCAGCGGTGCGGCCGCCCCGCGTGCCCGGAGTGCCAGCGCCCGGCGGCCGTCGGCATCCACTGCGTCGACTGCGTGGCGCAGGCGGCGCGCACGGCACCGGTCGCGCGCACGGCGCTCGGCGGCACCGTCCGCGCCGGCCGCCCCGTCGTCACCCTGACGATCATCGCGCTGTGCGTCGTGTCCTTCGGCCTGCAGCAGCTCGTGCCGGCCTGGACGACGCGGTGGGCCTTCGCGCCCGTGCTCGGCGCCGAGGAGCCCTGGCGATTCGTCACCGCCGCCTTCCTGCACTCGACGCGCAGCATCGTCCACCTGGCCTTCAACATGCTGGCGCTGTGGGCCGTCGGGCCGTTCCTCGAGCAGTCGCTGGGCCGGGCGCGCTTCGTCGCGCTCTACGGCCTGAGCGCGCTCGGCAGCTCCGTGGCCGTCCTCCTCCTCGCCTCGCCGACGGGCGGCTGGCTCACGTTCGTCGTCGGCGCCTCGGGGGCGGTCTTCGGGCTCTTCGGGGCGGTGCTCGTCGTCATGCGCCGGCTCGGGCGCAGCGCCCGCGGCATCCTCGGCGTCCTGGCCGTCAACCTCGTCCTCGGCTTCGTCGTGCCCGGGATCTCCTGGCAGGGGCACCTGGGTGGGCTCGTCGTCGGGGCCGTCGTCGGGGCGGCCTTCGCCTACGCGCCCCGGCCCCGGCGGCGGGCGGTCGCGGTGGGGACGTCGGTCGCGGTGGCGGTCCTGCTCGTCGCGCTCGCGGCGGGGACCTACCTCTCCGTCGGCCTCCTCTGACGCGGCGCCGGGCACGGCGTCCGGCGCGACGGCCGCCTGTGGACGGCGAACCACACGGGTGTCGTTCTCCACAGGGCTGTCCCCGGGTGGGGACGGACCACCCACGACGACCGGCGACTCGTCCACAGGTGCGTCCACAGCCTGGGGGTAATGACAGCCATGTCATTCGTGCACAGGGTTGTCCACCCCTGGGGACGACGACGGCCGCCCGGTCGGGACCGGACGGCCGTGGTCGAGCAGGGGCCCGTGCCCCCGGCGCGGCGTCAGCGCCAGCGCATCGTCATGACGAAGCCGACGAGCATGAGCCCGAAGCCGACGGCGAGGTTCCACGACCCGATGCCGGGGATGGGGAACGACGTGCTCGACATGTACGTGGTCACGACCCACAGCAGGCCGAGGACCATGAGCCCGAGCATGACGGGCACCCACCACACGGGGTTGGGCTTCGGTGCCGACGACGCGGCGGTCGGCGGCGTGTAGGCCGGCTTCTTGCGGGACCTCGACTCGGGCACGTCCACTCCTGCGGGTCATCCCGGGAGCCCCGGGGTCGTCGGGCCCGTCGCCCGGGGGACCCGGCGGACGGAGGCCGCCCCGGGGGTCCGGGGGTCGGCCGTCGGCGGCCGGACGAGCGGCGGGCGTCGCGGTCGGCGCACGCCGTGCCCGGCCTGACCTAGCGTAGTGGCGGGGCGCCGGGGGTCGCGGCCCGGGACGGGGGAGGCGTGGCGACGCAGGGACGACGCTGGCGCGCGGCAGTCTCCGTCGGCGTCGTCGCCGCGCTGAGCGTCGCCCTCTTCACGGCGAGCGCCCGGCTGGCCGAGCCCGGGCGGTCGCGGCACGCGCAGGACCTCCCGGGGCTCGTGCAGAGCGAGACGGAGCGGGTGGCGACGCTCGCCGGACGGGCCGACGCGCTGCGGGCGGAGGTCGACGCGCTGAGCGCGCGCCTCACCGCGGCGGACGGACGCCTCTCCGACGGGACGCCGGCCGCGGTGCTCGTCGCCGCGGGGAGCGTGCCCGTGGCGGGCCGGGGCCTCGCGGTCACGCTCGACGACGCCCCGCCGGACGTCCTGGGCTCCTCGTCGGGCTCCCTCGACGACTACGTCGTGCACCAGCAGGACCTGCAGGCGGTCGTCAACGCGCTGTGGGCGGGCGGCGCGGAGGCGCTCACGCTCATGGGGCAGCGGGTGGTGGCCACCACCGCCTTCCAGTGCGTCGGGAACGTGCTGCGGCTCCACGGCGCGGTCTACTCGCCGCCGTACACCGTCGAGGCCATCGGCGACCCGGCGCGCCTGCGGGCCGCGCTCGGACGCTCGCCGAGCGTGGACGTGTACCTCGACTACGTCGACGCCTACGGGCTCGGCTGGTCCGTCGAGGAGCGGGACCGCGTCGAGATGGACGCCTACGCCGGCGCCACCGACCTCGCCTGGGCGGGCGTGCCCGCGGGCGTCGACCCCGTCGCCGACGCGGTGCCCGCCGCGGTGGCCTCGCCGTCCTCGTCGCCCGCGACCGCCCCGACCGCCCCGACGGGCACGGCGGGCACGGCGGGCACGGCGGGCACGGCGGGTCCGACGGCCCCGGGGGAGGACGCGTGAGCGTCGCGGAGTCCGACGAGGCGGCCGGCACCCGCGGCCGCGCCGGCGCGCGACGGGCCGGTCTCCGCCGCGCCGGTCCCGCCCCCGCCGGTGCGGACCGGGCGGGGTCGCGGCGGACCGGGCCCCGGCGGGCGGGCGACAGGGCGCTCGCCCTCGTCGGCGTGCTCGGGGAGCTGCTCATCACCGCGGGCGTGCTCCTGCTGGCCTTCCTGGCGTGGCAGCTGTGGTGGACGGACGTCGTGGGCAACCGGGAGCAGGCGCGGGTCGTCGAGAGCCTGGGCTGGGCGGAGCCGCTCCCGACGTCCGCCGCGGGCCCGGCCGAGCCCGGCGAGCCCGCCCCGGTGGTGGCCCCGCCCCGCCGCGACGAGCCGCCCGTCCCGGCGGAGCCGTCGCACGCGACGACGTTCGCGACCCTGCAGGTGCCGCGCTGGGACGGCGAGCCCGAGCGGCCCGTGAGCCAGGGCACGGACCGCGCGACGGTGCTCGACGTGCTCGGCATCGGCCACTACGAGGGCACGGCCATGCCCGGCGCGGTCGGCAACTTCGCGCTCGCGGCGCACCGCACCACCTACGCCAAGCCGTTCAGCCGGGTCGAGGAGCTCGTCGAGGGCGACCCGCTCGTCGTGCGGACGCCCGAGGCCTGGTACGTGTACCGGGTGACGAGCACGCGGGTCGTGCTGCCCTCGCAGGTCGAGGTCATCGCCCCCCTGCCCGGCGCGCCCGGCGCCGAACCCGTCGAGCGGACGATCACGCTGACGACCTGCCACCCCATGTTCTCGGCGCGGGAGCGGTACGTGGTGCACGGGGTCCTCGACTACTGGGCGCCCGTGACGGACGGCATCCCGGCGGAGCTGCTGACGGGGGCATGATGGGGGCGGCCGGCCGGACCGGCCCGGGCGAGGGGGAGCGGGTGTACGGATGGCTCTGGCGGCGCACGCCCGGCCCGGCGCCCGTGCGGGTGCTCCTCCTGGCGCTGCTCGCGGCGGCGGTCCTCGCGGCCTGCTTCGCCTGGGTGTTCCCGGCGGTGGCGCCCCTCATGCCCTTCAACGAGACGACGGTGGGTGGCTGAGATGACGACGAGGGTCCTCGTGGTCGACAACTACGACTCGTTCGTGTGGACGATCGTCGGCTACCTGCAGCAGCTCGGCGCGGACACGGAGGTCGTCCGCAACGACGCCGTGCCGGACGTGGAGGCGCGGGCGGAGTTCGACGGGGTGCTCGTGTCCCCCGGCCCGGGCAACCCCGGCGAGGCCGGGATGAGCCTGCAGGTCATCCGCGACTGCGCGGCCACCGGCATGCCCATGCTCGGCGTGTGCCTGGGCCACCAGGCCCTCGGGGAGGCGTTCGGCGGCACCGTCACGCACGCCCCCGAGCTCATGCACGGCAAGACGAGCCGGATCGAGCACGACGGCGCCGGCGTCCTCGACGGGCTGCCCACGCCCTTCACCGCGACCCGCTACCACTCCCTCGCGGTGGTGGACGGGACGGTGTCCGACGAGCTCGTCGTCACCGCCCGCGCCAACGGCATCATCATGGGCCTGCAGCACCGGGAGCTCCCCCTGCACGGCGTGCAGTTCCACCCCGAGTCCGTCCTCACCGAGGGCGGCCACCGCCTGCTCGCGAACTGGCTCGAGGTCTGCGGCGACGCCGACGCGGTGGAGCGGTCCGACGGGCTGCACCCGCTCGTCCGCGCCTGACGCCCCGACGGCGACGGCCCCCGCACCCGGTGAGGGTGCGGGGGCCGTCCGCGTCGTGCGGCAGGTGCCGGCGGCTCAGTCCCCGCCGCCCTCGCCGTCGCCGCCCTCCGAGGGCGAGGGCGTCGGCGCCGGGGTCCCGGCGCCCGTGGACACGGTGACCGTGACGGCGGTCCCGCGGGCCACGACCAGGCCCGAGGTGGGGTTCACGGACACGACCGCGCCGGCCGGCTGGTTCTGCGACGGCGCGTCGACCCGCTGGGGCTCGAGGCCGGCGGCCGTGATCGCGGCCGCCGCCTCGTCGTAAGGCAGCCCGACGAGGTCGTCCGGCACCGTGGCCGTCGTCGGCGCGGTGGCGATCTCCAGCGTCACGGCGGTCTGCTGGCGCACGAGGCCGGGCGACAGGTCCTGCGAGACGACCCGGCCGGGCTCGGCGTCCGCCGTCTCGACCTCCGTCGTGACGGGCCGCAGGTTGAGGGCCGTGAGGGCCTGCACCGCCTCGTCGACCGTCTGGCCCCGCAGGTCCACGAGCTCGACGTTGCCCGTCGCGACGAACAGCGTCACCGACTGCCCGTCGGGGACCTGCGCGTCGGCCGCGGGGTCGGTCCTCGTGACCTCGCCGGCCGCGAAGTCCGGGCTGTTGTCGGGCTGGCGGTCCTCCACGACGACGAGGCCCTCGCCCTCGAGGATCTGGGTGGCGCGCGCCTCGGACTCGCCGGAGACGTCGGGGACGGTGACGTTCGCGGCGCCCGTCGACACGGTGAGCGTCACGGTGTCGCCGACGGCGGCGGACTCGCCCTCGGCGGGGTCGCTGCCCACGACGAGCCCCTCCTCGACGGTGTCGGACGGCGCCTGGGCGGTCCGCACCTCGAGCTCGAGGGCGGTGAGGGCGTCGGTGGCCGCCTCGACGGTGAGCCCGGCGACGGGCGGCACGACCACCTCGTCGGGGGTCGACCGCGCGTCGTTGACGAGCAGCGCGATGATGCCCGCGACCGCGGCGAGCCCGACGAGGACGAGCAGCACCACCAGGCCGGTCCGGCGCCGGGGCGGGTCGGCGACGGCGGGGGTGACGGCGGTGGTCGGCGCGGACGCCGCGGCACCCGTGCCGGCCCACGCCGGCGCCGCCGCGGGGAGCGCCGCCGTGGTGGCGGCGGCCGGGGGGAGCACCGTCGTGGCGTCCTCGCGGGGCCGGGCGGCCAGGGCCGTCGCGACGGGCGGAGCGCCGACGACGCCGCCGCGCACGGCCGTCTCGAGGTCGGAGCGGAACTCGGCGGCCGTGGGGTAGCGGTCCTCGCGGTCCTTCGACAGCGCCTTCAGGGTGATGCGGTCCAGCGTCTCGGGGATGTCCCGGGCCAGCGAGCTCGGCACGGGCGGCAGCTCGCGCACGTGCTGGTACGCCACGGCGACCGGGGAGTCGCCCTGGAACGGCGGCCGGCCCGTGAGCAGCTCGAACAGCAGGCAGCCCGTGGAGTACAGGTCGGAGCGCGCGTCGACGGACTCGCCGCGGGCCTGCTCCGGGGAGAGGTACTGCGCCGTGCCGATGACGGCCTGCGTCTGCGTCATCGTCGCCGCCGAGTCCGCCACCGCGCGGGCGATGCCGAAGTCCATGACCTTGACGGCACCCGTCGGCGTGAGCATGACGTTCGCCGGCTTGATGTCGCGGTGGACGATCCCGGCGTGGTGGGAGTACTCCAGCGCCGAGAGGACGCCCGTCGCGATCTCGACGGCCTCCTCGATGGGGACCGCGTGCCCGTCGCGCAGGATGTCGCGGACCGTGTGGCCCTCGACGTACTCCATGACGATGAAGGGCACGTGCGCGACCGCGCCGCCGGGGCCGGTGACCAGGTCCTCGCCCGTGTCGTACACGGCGACGACCGCCGGGTGGTTGAGGGACGCGGCGGCCTGCGCCTCGCGGCGGAACCGCGCCTGGAAGGACGGGTCCCGCGCGAGGTCGGACCGCAGGATCTTCACGGCGACCGTGCGGCCGAGCCGCGTGTCGTGGCCGATGTGGACCTCGGCCATGCCGCCGCGGCCGATGAGCTCACCGACCTCGTACCGGCCGGCGAGGATTCTCGCTCCCTGGTCCACCACTAGACGTCCTCTGCTCGATACGAGTGCCCGGCCGGGGTCGAGGCCCCGGTCCGGACGTCCTGGCCGATCATCCCATCCACCGCGACCGCCCCCGGCGGCGCCGCTCCCCCGGTGCCCTGCCCGATGCCCTGCCCGTCCGCGGCCGCCCCCGGCCGTCCCAGCAGCAGGGCCAGCACGACGAGGAGCGCCACCACGACGGCGCCGAGCACGAGGCCGGCCCGTCCGGGCCCGTCCCGGCGGCCGGCGCGGCGGGCGGACGAGCCGCCGCCGCCCCGCCCCCGCCGCGGCACGACGGGCTGCACCGCGGTGCGCGGGCCCGGCGGTC
>NZ_RWJX01000082.1 GCF_004123805.1 Cellulomonas endophytica
GGCGACCACGGGCGCCGCCGCCCCCGCCGCGCCCGCCGCGGCACCGGCGGCCCCGGCCGCCACGACCGCCCCGCTGCCGCTCCCGGTGGCCGAGCAGCTCGGGGCGCGCCTCGTCGGGCTCGGCCAGCTGCCGCCCGGGCACCACGTGCTGACCGTGCCGCTGGACCCGCTGACGCTGGGCGAGGCGCGCGTCGTCGCGCACATCACGCCCGAGGGCGTGCGCATCGAGCTGTTCGGCGCGTCGGACGCGACGCGCGAGGCGCTGAAGCAGTCGCTGACCGACTTGCGGCGAGACCTGCAGGACGCGGGTCTGCCTGCCGATGTGGACCTCGGAGGGTCCGACGCGTCCGCGCGCCGGTCCTCCGACGAGGGGTCGCAGGACGCGACCTCGGGCGGCCGGAGCACCGGCGCCCCGGCCGAGGGAACGGCCACCCGCACGACGGGACGCCCCGACGGCGCCCCCGACGGCACCCCCGGGGTCCGCCCCGCCCGCCCCGGCGTGCCGGGGACGCTCGAGCTCGACCTCTGAGCCCGCAGCACCCGTGCCACCCGCGCACCGCACCGTTCCCGCCCGGCCCAGGAGGACCTCGTGACCGACATCTCGGTCTCCGCGCTCACCGCGCAGCGCACCGCCGCGACCCCCGCCTCGACGCCCGTCGCCGAGGACAAGACGCAGCTGGACAAGGAGGCGTTCCTCCGGCTGCTCGTCACGCAGCTGCAGAACCAGGACCCGAGCAGCCCCATGGACTCCTCGGCCCTCATGACGCAGACGACGCAGCTGAGCTCCATGGAGAGCCTCGAGGCGCTGAAGACCACGATGGCGGACCAGTACGCCCTCCAGATGCGCATGGCGGGGGCGTCCCTCGTCGGCCGCGAGGTGAGCTGGGAGGCCCCCGACGGGACGACCCGCACCGGCCTGGTGTCCTCCGTCGCCTACAGCGTCGGCAGCCCCGTGGTGAAGGTCGGCGACGAGACGCTGGGCCTCGACGAGGTCACCGCCATCACCGCCCCGTCGGCCGGTGCGACCCCGGCCGCCTGACCCTGCCGGCCGCCGCCCGCCGGCGCCCGCGCGTCGCAGACGCGCCCCGCAGACCCCTCGACACACCTCCCGGCGACGCCCGCGTCGCCCGGCCCGGCCACCGGGCCACCACCCGAAGGGACCCCTCCGCATGCTCCGCTCGCTCTTCTCCGGCATCTCCGGCCTGCGCGCCCACCAGACCATGCTCGACGTCACGGGCAACAACATCTCGAACGTCAACACGACGGGCTTCAAGTCCTCGCAGGCCAGCTTCCAGGACGCCCTGAGCCAGGTCGTGAAGAGCGGCTCGGCGGCGCAGGACGGCGTCGGCGGCACGAACCCGGCGCAGGCGGGCCTGGGCGTGAAGCTCTCCGGCATCTCCACGTCGTTCACGCAGGGCTCGGCGCAGCTCACCGGCAAGAGCACCGACATGATGATCCAGGGCGACGGGTTCTTCGTCGTGAGCAAGGGCGGCCAGGACTTCTACACCCGCGCCGGCAACTTCGACTTCGACGCCACGGGCCAGATGGTCCTGCCCGGCGACGGCGCCCTCGTGCAGGGCTGGGCCGCGGCCGCGGACGGCACCATCGACACGAACGGCCCCCTCACCACCATGAAGGTCCCCGCCGGGACGCTCATGCCGGCACGCGCGACGACGGCGGCCGACTTCGTCGGCAACCTGCCGAACGACGCCGCGGTCGGCACGGTCCTCGACCGCACGACGACCGTCTACAACGCCCAGGGCGACGCCCGCACGCTGGCCCTGAGGTTCACGCGCACGGCCGACGGCTGGGGCGTGGAGGGCAGCGACGGCACCGGTGCCACGGGCGCGAGCACCCTGACCTACACCGGCGGCGCGCTGAGCGCGGTCGACGGCGCCCCGGTCGACCCCGCGGCCCCCGTCGCGACCCTGACGGTCGGCGGCGTCGACGTGGACCTTTCGGCGCTCACCTCCTACGCCGGCGTCACGTCCGCACAGGTGCAGTCGCAGGACGGCTACGACGCCGGCCAGCTCGTGTCGTTCTCGCTCGGCACGGACGGCACCATCACGGGCTCCTTCAGCAACAACCTCAAGCAGACGATCGGCCGGATCGCCCTCGGCAACTTCACGAACCCCGGGGGCCTGGAGAAGGCGGGCGGCTCGCTCTACACGACGACCTCCAACTCCGGTGCGGCGCAGATCGGCACCTCCGGCACGGGCGGCCGCGGCACGCTCGCCGGCGGCGCGCTCGAGATGTCGAACGTGGACCTCTCGAGCGAGTTCACGAACCTCATCGTCGCCCAGCGCGGCTTCCAGGCGAACTCCCGCGTCATCACGACGTCCGACGAGATCCTGCAGGAGCTCGTCAACCTCAAGCGCTGACGCGCACGGCGGCGCGGTGCCGCGGGCGGGCGGCACCACGCCGCCCGCCCGGGCCCCGCCCGCGGGGACCAGCACGGCGGGCGACGCCGCAGACCAGCACGCAGCAGACCAGCACGCAGCAGGGGGGACGATGCTCGACGGCATCTCGGCGATCGCCGACCGCATGGCGCAGATCCAGCAGCTCGTGACGAGCCCGGCGGCGCCGACGAGCGCCACGGCCTCGACGTCGTCGGTCACGACGGGCCGTCCGTCGTCCGCGACGGCCTTCGCGACCGCGCTGGACGAGGCCACGTCCGGCGCCACGGCCGCGACCGCGTGGTCCTCCTCCGTGACCCGCCTGGGCGGCGGCCGGGTGCCGGCGGCGCTGGCGGCGTACGGGAACGGCAAGATCCCCGACTCCGCCCTCGAGCCCGTGGGCAGCTCGGGGCACCGGCTCTGGCAGCCGGCGGCCGAGGGGCTCGAGAACCTCCTCGCGGCCGCCCGCGCCGACGGCGTCAGCATCGGCATCACCGACTCCTACCGCTCCTACGCGGCCCAGGTCGACGTCGCGCAGCGCAAGGGCCTGTACTCCCAGGGCGGGCTGGCCGCGACGCCCGGCACGAGCGACCACGGCTGGGGGATGGCGGTCGACCTGGACCTCGACGCCTCGGCGCTGGCGTGGATGCGCGAGCACGGCGGGGAGCACGGCTTCGTCGCCGACACGCCGCGCGAGTCCTGGCACTGGTCCTTCCAGCCCTGATCCCCTCCTCGCCCCGCCATTCCTCCACCCTTCCTGGTACTGGCCCGCCCCCGGTCGCGGGTGGCAATCCTGCGGACGCCCCCTGCCCTTTCCTGGGCTGGGGGCGTCCCGCGTTTTCCCCGTGCTCCGAGCAGCGCCTCCGTCCACAGCAATGTCCACCGCTGTGGACGGTGACGGGTCGCCGGAATGCGTCCCGACGTTCTCCGGGGGCCCCGCCCGCTGCCGTCGGGAAAGCCCGTCGCGGGGTGGCGCGGTCCGCCGTGCCGCCCCCGTGACCCGGACATCCCACCGCAGGCCGGCGGCGGGGAAGCCGCCGGACGGGTGATGTCACCCGGAGGAGGGGCCGGCGCCTCCCCGATCGCTCAAGGTCGGGCACCGCGGGCCGATCGGACGAGCATCAGGGCCCACGGAGGGGCCCCGCGACCGGGCCACCGCCCGGGCCGCACCGCACCAGGGACGGGATGTGCCGTGATCGTCGTGACGCGCCTCAACGGAGGACAGTTCGGGGTGAACCCGGACCTCGTGCAGCGCATCGACAGTGCGCCCGACACCATCCTCACGCTCATCGACGGCACGAAGTACATCGTCGAGGAGTCCATGGCCGAGGTCGTCGACCGGGTCAACGAGCACCGCTCCCAGCTGCTGGCGCGGGCGCAGGAGATCGTCGAGACCCCCGCCCGGAGCCGTGCGCCCGGTGACGGCGACGGCCGCGACGCCCCCGAGGCCGGCCGCCGTGCCGACCCGACCACCCCCGGCGCCGACCCGCGCCGCACGTCCTCGTCCGACCCGCACGCCGAGCACCTCGCCCCGGCCGTGCCGCTGCGTCCCAGGAGCCGTTGATGGATCCCGCCGGCCTCATCGGTCTCGCCATCGGCATCGGCGCGATCTTCACCGCGATGATCCTCGAGGGCGGCAACCCGGCCTCGATCATGCTGGTGCCGCCGCTCATCCTCGTGTGGGGCGGCACCATCGGCGTCGGCTTCATCGGCAACACCCTCAAGGACGTCATCCGCGCCTTCCAGGCGCTGCCCAAGAGCGTGCTGGCGAAGACCCCCGACCCGTCCAAGACCGTCGACACGGTCGTCGACCTCGCCGAGCGCGCCCGTCGCGAGGGCCTGCTGGCCCTCGAGGAGGCCGCCCGCGGCATCGACGACCCCTTCCTGCGCAGCGGCCTGCAGTCGGCCATCGACGGCACGGACCCCGAGGACCTCCGCCAGCTCATGGAGGACCGGATCACGACGAAGAAGGCCGTCGACAAGCAGAACGCCAAGTTCTTCGCCGACCTCGGCGGCTACGCCCCGACCGTCGGCATCATCGGCACGGTCATCTCGCTGGTCCACGTGCTCGAGAACCTCGACGACCCGAGCTCGCTGGGCCACTCCATCGCCGGCGCGTTCGTCGCCACGTTCTGGGGCATCTTCTCGGCCAACATCCTCTGGCTGCCCATCGGCGCCCGCATCAAGCGGTTCGCCGAGCTCGAGTGGCACCAGATGGAGCTCGCGCTCGAGGGCCTCCTCGCGGTCCAGGCCGGCTCCAACCCGCGCATGGTGGGCGAGAAGCTGCGCAGCCTCCTGCCCGACGGCGGCGGGGCGGCGAAGGACAAGGCGGCGGCGTGAGCGGCGGCCACGGGGCTCCCGGCGGCCGCCGCAAGAAGCACGAGGAGCACGAGGAGCACGTCAACCACGAGCGCTGGCTCGTCTCCTACGCCGACTTCATGACCGTGCTCATGGCGCTGTTCATCGTGCTGTTCGCCATGAGCCAGGTCGACGCGCAGAAGTTCCAGCAGCTGCGCAAGTCCTTGGCGTCGGGGTTCAGCTCCGCCGACTCCGTGTCGGTCCTCGACGGCAGCCAGGGCGTGCTCGACGACAGCGCCTACCTCGACTCGCCGGCGCAGGACGCCCTCAACGCCGACCTCGTCACGGCGGACGCGATGAACGGCATGCAGGCGTCGAACCCCACGTACGTCCCGACGGACCAGGGGTCGCAGGGCGCCTCGGGGGCGAGCCTGGAGGGCGCCGACGCGGCGGACGTCGCGGCGGCGCAGGCCGAGGCCTCGCACCTGGAGGAGGTGAAGGCGGCCATCTCCGGCGCCCTGAGCCAGAGCGGCCTGCAGGACAAGGTGCGGTTCACCATCACGGACCGCGGCCTCGTCATGGGGCTCGTGGCCGACGACGTCTTCTTCGCGGCGGCGAGCGCCGACCTCACCGCCGCCGCCATGACCGTCCTCGACTCCTCCGCCCCCGTCCTGCGCGGGCTGTCGGAGCAGATCTCGGTCGAGGGCCACGCCAACACGCTGCCGGTCTCGGGGCGCTACGCCACGAACTGGGAGCTGTCGACGGACCGGGCGACGCAGGTGCTGCGGCGCTTCGTCGAGCACGACGCGGTCCCCGGCGGCCGCATCCAGGCGGTCGGCTTCGGCGACACGCGACCGCTCGTCGCCGGCGACACCCCCGAGGCCCTCGAGGCCAACCGACGGGTCGACATCGTCGTCCTGTCCAGCGCCCCCGACCAGGTGCGCGCCCTCGTCCCCACCATCGCGAACGCATCGAACGGACACTGACATGCCCACGGAGCAGCGCACCACCTCGACCGGAAAGATCGGCGGCAAGATCGGCGGCGGCGGCAAGGCGCCCGTCGAGGAGGTCGTCGAGGAGGCCCCGAAGAAGAAGGGCAGGAAGAAGCTCCTGCTGATCCTCGTCGCGGTCGTCGTGCTCGTGCTCGGCGCCGGCGCGTACGTCTTCCTCCTCGCCCCCGGCGGCGAGGAGGAGGGTGCCGAGGGCGGCGAGCACGCCGCCGAGGAGGTCGTCCAGGAGCCGGGCGACGTCCTGACGGTCGACGCCGTCAGCATCAACCTCGCCGAGGGGCACTACCTGCGCCTGGGCCTGGGCCTGCAGTTCGTCCTCGGTGCCGGCGCGCACGGCGAGCCGGACCCCTCCAAGGCCCTCGACAAGGCGATCGCCCTCTACTCGGGCCGTCCCATGGCGGAGGTGAACGACCCGACGCACCGCGAGGAGCTGAAGGCCGAGCTCCTGCACCAGCTCGAGGAGGCGTACCACCACGAGGTGATGGACGTGTACCTCACGACGTACGTCACCCAGTGACCCGTCCCGCCTGACGTCGGCCGCCCGCCCGCCCGGTCCCCACCGGGCCGGCGGGCGCGCCGCCCCGGTCCACCCCCACCCCCACCCCGCCCCGACACCGTCGGCCGCGCGGGACGGGGGGACACGACCGGGCGCGACACGTCCGGGAAGTTCCGTCACCCGTTCGCTACAGGTCCGCCGGGCACCGGCCGATAGACGCCCTGTGACGGTCCAGAGCACCACCCGCCCCGCCTCGGCGAGCCGGCGCGCCCGCACCGGCGTGCCCGAGCCCTACGACTTCCGGCGGCCGATGACGATGGCGCGCGAGCACGCGCGCCTGCTGGAGATGGCCCTCGAGCGCTTCGCGCGGCAGTGGGGCACCCAGTTCACGGCGCGGCTGCGCCAGACCTGCCAGGTCACCCTCGAGGACCTGTCGCTGCGCGTCTACGACGAGTACGCCAACTCCCTGCCCTCGCACACGGGCGTCGTCCTGTGCACCGTGGAGCAGACGCGCCAGACCAGCCTCCTGCAGATCCCCATGGACGCCACGATGGTCTGGGTCGACTACCTGCTCGGCGGCGCCGGCATGGGCGACGACCGCCCCGCCCGCGAGCTGACGGAGATCGAGCTCGTCCTCGTCAAGGACGTCCTGCAGCACTGCCTGGACGACCTGGGCTACGCCTTCGCGGCCGTCACCCCGCTCGACATGTCGATCCGCGGCGTGCAGTACAACCCGCAGTTCGTGCAGGCCGTCGGGGCCGCCGAGAACGTCCTCGTCGCGACGTTCTCCATCCGGCTCGGCGAGCGCACGGACACCGCCACCTTCATGATCCCCGCCGAGCCCCTGCTCGGGATCATCCGGGCCTCCAGCGAGGAGGACACCCGCACGGACGACGAGCTCGCCGCCGCCGACGCCGCGGTCCTCCAGCTCCAGCAGATGATCCAGGACGCGCCCCTCGAGGTCTCCGTCCGGTTCTCGCCCGTGCCCGTGCAGCCCCGCGAGGTCGTCGGCCTCGCCGTCGGGGACGTCCTCCCCATCCGCCACCCCGTCTCGCGACCGCTGGACGTGGTCGTCGACGGGGTCGTCCTCGCCCGGGCCGCCGCCGGCTCCCAGGGCGCCCGTCTCGCCTGCCAGATCGTCACCGTCGAGGAGAACCACTGATGTCCAGCACCACGACCTCCCTGGCGCAGACCGCGGCCGTCGCCGCGGCCGCCCTGGTCCCCTCGACCGTCCCGCTCGGCGTCGCGCCCGCCGCCGGCCAGGGCCCCCAGCCCGACGAGGTGGCCGTCGTCGCCTCGTTCGTCGGCTCCCCGAGCGCCGAGCTCGTGCTCGTCGCCCAGGGCGCGGTGCTCGAGGCCCTCGGCGCCGGCGCGGCCGGCGGCACGGCGCTCGAGCTCGTCGACGCGCTGCGCCCCGCCCTCGAGGCGGCGTCCCGCACGCTCGGCGCCGGCGTCCTCGAGGGCGCCCGCACCGAGACGGTGGCGGCCTGCGTCGCCGAGGACACGGAGCTCGTCGCCCTCACCCGCGACGGCATCGCGGTGGCCTGGTTCGGCCTGCGCCAGCGCGGCCCGCGCGTCACGACGCCCACCGCCGGCGCCGTCCCGACGCAGCGCGCCTCCATGCGCGTCCTCTACGACGTCGAGATGACCCTCACGGCCGAGATCGGCCGCACCCGGATGCCCATGCGCCAGGTCCTCGAGCTCGCGCCCGGCGCGGTCCTCGAGCTCGACCGCACGGCCGGCAGCCCCGCCGACGTCATGGTCAACGGGCGCCTCATCGCCCGCGGCGAGGTCGTCGTCGTCGACGAGGACTACGGCATCCGCATCACCGAGATCGTCGCCACGCCCGAGAACGCCTGATCGCCGTGGACGCCACCGCCCTCACCCTCGCCCTCCGCGTCGTCCTGTCCCTGGCCGTCGTCGTCGGCCTCGTCTGGGTCCTCGGCCGCAAGGCCGGCGGCTCCCGCCTGCGCCGCCTCGCCACGGGCGCCGACGTGCGCGTCGTCGGCAAGCAGTCCCTCGGCAAGAACGCCGGCGTCGCCGTCGTGGCCGTCGGCGAGCGCCGCCTGCTCCTCGGCTACGGCGAGCAGCAGGTCTCGATGATCACCGAGCTCGACGCGGTGCCCGACGAGGAGCTCGTCCTGGCGACCCAGGCCTTCCGCGCCCCGCGCGCCCTGCGCCCCGGGACGCGCCGCGCCGCGCTGCCGTCGGGCCCCGCCTCCGTCCCGGCCGCCGACGCGGAGCCGCCCGCCGGCGACGCGCTCGACGCCGCCGACGCCGTCGACGTGGCCGACGCCCCCCGCGCGGTCGACGCCGGCTGGTCCGGCGCCGCCTGGTCGGCCCTCACCGCGCTCGACGAGGACGCCCCGGCCGCGGTCGCGGTCCCCGGGCAGCGCACCCGCACCGCCGTCCCCGCGACCGCCGTCCCGGCGACCGCCGGCCGGGTCGCCGTGGCCGCCCCGGCGCGCACCGCCCGTCCCGTCGCGGCCGCCGACCTCGCCGGCGCCACCGTGGGCGAGCTGCCCGAGCTCCTGCACCTCGAGCTCTCCGACGTCCGTCCCACCGGCCCGCTCGCGGGCTCCGTGCTCTCGCCGAGCACGTGGCGCCGCGCCGTCCGCGCCGTGCAGGACCGGACGGTCCGCCGGTGACCGCGGCGTCCGTCGGGACGTCGCCGCTGCCGTCCGCGCGCCGGGCGGTGCGGGGCGCCCTCGCCGCCGTTCTCGTCGCCGCGGGTCTCCTCCTCGCCGCCGCCGCCCTGGCGCCCGCCGCCCACGCCGCCTCCCCGGCCGTCTCCGCGGCCGTCTCCCCGGCCGTCCGAGGGGCGGTCGCGACGACCTCCGTCGCCGCGCTGCCGGCCGCGCACGTCCCCGCCACGGCCCCGACGCCGCCGGCCGACCCCGCCGCCCCCGCGGCGCCCGGCCCGGCCGGCGCCCTGGGCGACTCGGTCACGGTGGGCGTCAACGGCGTCAACGGCACCCCGAGCAGCTCCATCGTCGTGCTGCTGGGCATCACGCTGCTCTCGGTGGCGCCGGCCCTGCTGCTCATGACGACGAGCTTCACCAAGATCTTCGTCGTCCTGGCGCTCACCCGGAACGCCCTCGGCCTCCAGGGCGTGCCGCCGAACCAGGTGATGGCCGGCCTCGCGCTCTTCCTGTCGCTGTTCGTCATGTCCCCGGTCATCGGCGACGTCAACACGCTCGGCGTGCAGCCCTACCTCGACGGGCAGCTGACCTTCGCGGCCGCGGTCGACGCCGGCCGCGCCCCCCTGCAGTCGTTCATGCTCGAGCACACCCGGGAGGCCGACATCGCGCTCATGACGCGGGCCGCCGACCTGGAGAACCCGCAGGACGCGGCGTCGGTGCCGTTCACCACGCTCGTGCCGGCCTTCATGCTCTCCGAGCTGCGCGCCGCGTTCATCATGGGGTTCGTCGTCTTCATCCCCTTCCTCGTCATCGATCTCGTCGTCTCCTCCTCCCTCATGGCGATGGGCATGATGATGCTGCCGCCCGTCACGGTGTCGCTGCCCTTCAAGCTGCTGCTGTTCGTGCTCGTCGACGGCTGGGGCCTCATCGTCACCTCGCTCATCGGCTCCTACACCGGGGCGGGGGGCTGACGTGGACACCGCTGCCGTCCTGCACCTCGGGGGCCAGGCCCTCTTCCTCACCGCCAAGCTCTGCGCGCCCGTGCTCATCACGTCGCTCGTCGTGGGCTTCACGGTCTCGCTGCTGCAGTCCGTCACCCAGATCCAGGAGGTGACGCTGAGCTTCGTGCCGAAGGCGCTCGCCGCGGCGCTCGCGCTCGTGGTCTGCGGCCACTGGATGATCTCGGAGCTCGTGTCCTTCACGCACGACCTCTTCGCCTCCGTCCCCACGCTGGTCGGGGGCTAGGCGTGGGGCCGGTCGACGTCACCGTCGCCACCGACGTGCTGGTCACGACGATGCTCGCCGGCGTCCGCGTCGTGGCGTTCCTGCTCGTCGCGCCGCCGTTCGCGCAGAAGGGCGTCCCCGGCACCGTGAAGGTCGCGATCGCCATGGGCATCGCCCTCGCCGTGAGCCCGCGCCTCGAGCGCTTCGGCGACGGGTCGACCGGGGCCTTCGTCACCGCCCTCGTCCTCCAGGCCGTCACGGGCGCCGCCCTCGGGTTCGCCGTCAGCCTGGCGTTCTCCGCGGTGCAGGCCGCCGGCGCGCTGCTCGACCTCGTCGGCGGGTTCCAGATGGCCGCCGCGTACGACCCGCTCTCCGCGACGATGGCCGGCCCGCTCCAGCGCTTCTACACCCTCACCGCCATGACGCTGCTCTTCGTCAGCGACGGCTACCAGGTCGTGCTGTCCGGGCTCGTGCGCTCCTTCGACGCCGTGCCCCTGGATGCCACGCTCGACCTCGACCGGCTCGCCGCCGGCCTCACCGCCGGCCTGTCGCAGATGGTCGTCGCCGCGCTCCAGGTCGCCGGGCCCCTCGTCGTCGTGCTCTTCCTCGCCGACGTCGGCCTGGGCCTGCTCACGCGCGTCGCCCCCGCCCTCAACGCCTTCGCGATGGGCTTCCCCCTGAAGATCCTGCTGACCCTCGTCATGGGCTCGCTCGCCTACGTCGCCCTGCCGGGCGTCGTCGAGACCCTCACGGGTCAGGGCGTCGACCTGCTCACGGGGGTCACGCCGTGAGCGGGGGCGGTGACAAGACCGAGAAGGCCACCCCGAAGCGGATGCGCGAGCTCCGCAAGAAGGGGTCCATCGGCCGCTCGGCGGACGTCTCCACGTGGGTGACGCTCGGGGCCGGCGCCCTCATGGTGCCCACCGTCCTCCAGCGCGGCCGCGACGCCGCCGAGGACCAGCTCGCCGCCGTCGCCCGCGTCGGCGCGCAGCCGGACCCCGAGGTCGCGCTGCACCTCCTCGGCGAGGGGCTGCGCTCCATCACGACGACCGTCGCGCCCATGCTCGCCGTCGTGGCGGTCGTCGCGCTCGTCGTCGGGATCGTCCAGGGCGGGTACCGCTTCACGCCGCTGCGCCTGCACCTCGACCACCTCAAGCCCAAGTCCGCCGTCCAGCGGCTCGTCGGGCCGCAGGCGCTCTGGCAGGGGCTGAAGACGCTGCTGAAGACGGCGGTCATCGGGCTCGTCCTCTACGCCGCCGTGCGTGGCCTGGCCCCCGTCCTCGTCGCCTCCGGCGTCATGCCGGTCTCCGAGGTCGTCCGGATCGCCGGCGAGGGCACCGCGACCATCCTGCGCACCGGCGTGGCCGCCGGCCTGCTCCTCGCGGCGCTCGACGTCGCCGTGGTCATCCGCCGCAACCGCAAGCAGACGCGGATGTCGAAGCAGGAGATCAAGGAGGAGAGCAAGAGCTCCGAGGGCGACCCGCTGGTCAAGGGCCAGATCCGGGCCCGGCAGCAGGCCATGAGCCGCAACCGCATGATGTCGGCGGTCGCGGAGGCCGACGTCGTGCTCGTCAACCCCACCCACGTCGCCGTGGCGCTGCGCTACGAGCCCGGCAAGGGCGCGCCGCGTGTCGTCGCCAAGGGCTCGGGGGCGCTCGCGACCCGGATCCGCGCCCGTGCCACGGAGCACCGCGTCCCGATGGTCGAGGACGTCCCGCTGGCGCGCGCCCTGCACGCCGTGTGCGCCGTGGACCAGGAGGTGCCCGAGCACCTGTTCACCGCCGTCGCCCGCGTGCTCGCCTTCGTCATGAACCTGCGCCGCCGCGGCGCGGCCGCCGGCCGGCACACGGTGCCCGGCGGGTCGGTCGTCGAGCTGCGCACGCCGGCCGAGGCCCGCGCCGAGGCCCGTGCGGCCCGTCGTCCCGCACGGCTCAAGGCCGGGGCGGCCGCCGCCGATGACCGGGTGACGGGTTCGGCCGAACGGGTGACCGCGGCCGTCTCCACCTCGGGCTCGACCGCCGCCAGGGAGCACTGACGCACACGTGAAGAACCGCAACCTCGCCCAGATGGCCGTGCCGGCCGGAGTCGTCGGCATCGTGCTGCTGCTCGTCGTGCCGCTGCCCGCGCCGCTGCTCGACCTGCTCATCGCGACGAACATCGCCGCCTCGATGGTCATCCTCCTGACCAGCATGTACATCAAGCGGCCGCTGGACTTCTCGATCTTCCCCTCGCTCATCCTCGTCTTCACGCTGTTCCGGCTCGGCCTCAACGTGGCCAGCACCCGGCTCGTGCTGCGCGACGGGCACGCGGGGGAGGTCATCGACGCGTTCGGCCACTTCGTCGTGGGCGGCTCGCTCGTCATCGGCCTGGTGATCTTCCTCATCCTCGTCGTCATCCAGTTCACGGTCATCACGAACGGCGCCGGCCGCGTCGCGGAGGTCGGGGCGCGCTTCACCCTCGACGCGATGCCCGGCAAGCAGATGGCGATCGACGCCGACCTCAACTCCGGGCTCATCGACGAGGACACGGCGCGCAGGCGGCGCGCCGACGTCGCCGCCGAGGCCGACTTCTACGGCGCCATGGACGGTGGCTCGAAGTTCGTCAAGGGCGACGCCATCGCGGGCATCGTCATCACCGTCATCAACCTCGTCGGCGGCTTCGTCATCGGCATCGTGCAGATGGGCCTCACCGCGGCCGAGGCGGTCGAGAAGTTCTCGATCCTCACCATCGGCGACGGGCTCGTCACCCAGATCCCCGCCCTGCTGCTCTCGGTCTCCACCGGCATCGTCGTCACGCGCTCCTCCACCGAGGGCGACATGGGGACGGTCGCCTCCAAGCAGCTCATGCAGTCGCGCCAGGCGCTCCTCATCGCCGGTGCCGCGGCCGTCGCCCTCGCGGTCCTGCCCGGCATGCCGAAGGTGCCGTTCCTGCTCGTCGGCGTGGGCCTCGTCGTCGCCGCGCAGCGCGTGAAGGCGACGGAGGACCGCGAGGCGCAGGTCCTCGCCACGCAGTCCGTCGTCGCCGACGTCGCCGCGCCCTCGCCCGACACCCCCGAGCAGCTCATCGAGCAGATGCGCGTGCACACCCTCGAGGTGCTGCTCGCCCCCGACCTCGTCGACCTCGTCGGCAACGGGCCGGAGCAGGACCTGCTGGGGCGGGTGCGCGGACTGCGCCGCAAGGTCGCCCTCGAGCTCGGCATCGTCGTGCCGCCCGTGCGGACCCGCGACAGCGTCGACCTGCCGCGGTCCACCTACGTGGTGAAGATCGCCGGCGTCGAGGTGGGCCGCGGCCAGGCGCCCGCGGGCCAGGTCCTCGCGCTGGGCGACGACCTCGCGTCCCTGCCCGGCGTCGCCGTCACGGAGCCGGTCTTCGGCCTGCCCGGCAAGTGGGTGCCGGCCGAGATGCGGCACGCCGCCGAGCTGTCGGGCGCGACCGTCGTCGACCGCGTGTCCGTCCTCATCACGCACCTCGGCTCGCTCATCACGCAGAACGCCGCGCGCCTGCTCGGCCGCGAGGACGTGCGGATGCTCACGGACGCCCTCAAGCGCGTGAACCCCTCCGTCGTCGAGGAGCTCGTGCCCGGCGTGCTGACCCTCGGCGAGGTGCAGCGCGTCCTCCAGGGCCTGCTCGCCGAGGCCGTGCCGATCCGCGACCTCGCCCGCATCTACGAGGCCCTCTCGCTCAAGGCGCGCACCGGCACCGACGCGGAGGGGCTCGTCGAGGCCGCCCGCGGCGCGCTCGGGCCCGCGCTGGCCGCCGCCCACGCCCAGGACGGCGTGCTGCGGGTGCTCACCCTGGAGCCCATGCTCGAGCAGCACCTGCTCGAGTCGCTGCGTCCCGGCGAGGGCGGCACGCAGCTGCTGCTCGAGCCGCAGCGCATGGACGCGGTGCTCACGCAGCTGCGCCACGTCGTCGCCACCGCCGAGGCCGAGGGACGCTCCGTCGTCCTCGTGTGCGCCCCGGCCATCCGTCCCGCCCTCCACCGTCTCGTCCAGCTGGGCCCGAGCCGCCTGCCTGTGCTCTCCTACTCGGAGGTCACGGGTGCGGGCCTGGACATCGAGACGATCGGGGTTGTGAGCGGTGGCCACGCGATTGCTGCTTGAGGGCTCGGACGTCGCCGAGCTCATCGCGCAGGTCCGGGCGGAGTACGGCCCGGACGTGCGGATCGTGCGCGCCGAGCGGGTGCGCACCGGCGGCATCGCGGGGTTCTTCGCCAAGGAGACCTTCGAGCTCACGGTCGACGTGCCGGACGGACCCGCCGGGGGAGACGCCGGCGGGTCCTCCGCGTCCCCGGAGCCCTCCGGCTCCGCCGGGTCCGCGTCGGGGTCCGCGTCGGGGTCCGGGTCCGGCGCGGGCCGGCCCGGGTCCCGCCCGGCGCCCGGCGCCCCGGGCGGGGGAGGCGCCGGCGCGTCGCGACCGGCACGCCCGGCCCCCGGCGTCCCCGTCGGCTCGGCCGACGCGCCCGCCTCCCTCGAGGAGATGCTCCGCGCCGCCGACCGCGCGGACGGCGACCCGGACGGCGACCCCGCCGGCGGCGGCGGCGCGGCGCGGGTGCGGGAGGGCGCGCGACCGGCCCCCGGCGCGGGGAGCCCGCCCGACGAGGAGGCGCCGACCGACGTCCGCGGCTTCGAGTCCGTCCTCGCCCGGGTCCGCCACGTCGCCGACGAGGTCGCGCAGGGCACGGAGCGCCCGACCCGTCGCACCCCGGCCGACGAGGGGCCCGCGGGCCCGGGCGGCCGGCCCATCGTCGACCCCGTCGACCTCGGCCACGCCGACGAGCGCCGCACCCCCGCCCGTGCCTTCGACACGGGGCCCGAGCCGACCCGGACCGTCGCCACGCCGGCCCGGACCGCCGCCACGCCGGCCCGCCCGGACGGCCGGCCCGGTGCCGGTGACGCCGGCACGACCGCCGACGGCCCGACCTCCCTCGGGGACGTGCCGGCGCCCGGCACGCCCGCGCCCGCCCCGCGGCCCGCGGCGGGCGGGCACTCGTCGGCGTCCGCGTCCCCAGAT
>NZ_RWJX01000083.1 GCF_004123805.1 Cellulomonas endophytica
GCGCCACGTCGCGCCCCACGGCCCGCAGGAGCGCCGCCACGCCGCCGGCCGGCGAGGTCAGCACGGGGACGGCCGCCCCCGCCCCGGCCGCGGCGCCCGCCATGGAGGCCTGGGCGAGCACGACGACGTCGGCGTCCGCCGCGGCGGCGGCCACGGCCTCGCCGACGAGCGCGTCCGCCCGCGCCTCGTCGCCGGCCGCCCGCGCCTCCGCGGCCCCCGGGACCACGGATGCCGCGACGGCCACGTCGGCCCCCGCGCGCGCCACCGCCCGCTCCACGAGGCGTCCCGTCGGCCCCAGCGTCGAGCCCAGGGTGGCGAGCACGGCGACGCGACCGCGGGCGCCCGGCGCGGTGGCGGCGGCGACGGCCTCCTCCGCCATGGCGGCGTCGACCCGGACCACGGGCACGGGGACGGCCGCGGCCGCGCGCTCGGCCGCCTCACCGACGGAGGAGCACGTGACCAGCACGGCGTCGGCACCGGCCGCGACGAGGTGCCGCACGTGCGCGCCGAGGGCCGCCTCCACGGCGGGCGTCACGCCGCCCGCGACCGCGTCGGCGAGCAGGCCACCGTCCACGACGTGCAGCCGCCGCAGCCCCGGGTCCGCGGCGGCGAGGTCCGCGTCGAACCGGGCCGCCAGCGCCGGCACCGTGTGGACGAGCCCGACGACGGCTCGGTGCCCGCTCACCGGTCCGTCCACGGGGTCGCCTCCGTGTCGACCGTCTCGACGAGACGCTCCAGCCGCGGGACGGACACCTCCCGCAGCCCGGCCGCGACGTCGGGGCGCCCCACGACGTCCGACCACAGGGCCCGCCCCGCGAGGAAGCCGCTGGCGCCGCCCCGGCAGGCCGCCCGCACCGCGCCGAGGAACCGCTCCCGGTCCACCCCCTGCGAGAGCACGACCCAGGGCCCGGTCACGGCCGCCGCCAGCGCCCGGCACGCGGCCTCGAGCGCGCCCGGGTCCCCGGCCCCGGCGTGCGGGACCTGCGCCTTGTAGAGGCTCGCGCCGAGCGGCGACAGCTCCCGTGCGGCCTCGAGGATCGCGGCGTCCGCGTCCCAGGTGCCCGCCGCGGTCTCCTCGGGCGTCGCGCGCACCACGGGCTCGAGCACGGACAGCACGCCGCGCGCCCGCGCCTCGGCGACGAACCGCTCGGCCAGCGCCACCCGGGCCTCCCGCCGCGCGTCCCGCCGCCAGATGACGAGCAGCTTCAGCGCCACGGCCCCGGCGAGGTCGTGGTCGGGGGCGAGGACGGCCTCGTCGAGACCCGTGTCCTCCACGGGCCCCCCGCGCCCCTGCCTCAGGGCGTCGGCGGCGACGATGAGCCCGCAGGTCGGGGGCAGCAGCGGCGCGAGCCGCCCGTGGTGCTCCCGGTCGACGAGGAACCCGCTGGCGAGCGGCGCCAGGACCCGCGCCACGTCCGTCTTGAACGCCGCGACGCGGTCGGGGGCGGCGTCGACCCCCGCCTCGGCGAACATCGTCCGCAGGCTCTCGCGCTGGTCCATGGCGACCATGGCGAGCCCGCCCGTCGGCCGCGCGAGCGCGTCGAGCGTCGGGGGGCCCGGGGGGCGGGGGGTCGTCGGGGCAGCGGTCACGGGTCCTCCTGGGGTCCGGCCGGCGCGAGCGCGGCGGCGACGAAGCGGTCGAGGGCGGCGTCCTGGACGGCGCGCGGCAGGGCGGCGCCGCCGGCGCGGGAGGGCAGCACGGGCGGCGGGCCGCCGAGGCACCCGGCCCGGTGCAGCGCGAGGAGGGCGGCACCGGCCGCGACGGGCTCCGCGACGTCGACCACGCGCAGGGCGGCCGGGGTCAGCCGCGCCTTCGCGTCGAGCCAGCCGGCGTTGGCCGCACCGGCGCCCCCGAGCACGACGAGCCCGGCGGCACCCGGCACGGGCGGCGGCGCGGCCCCGGCCGGGACGGGCGCCGCGGCCGCGAGCGCCGCGAGCTCGCGCAGCATCCAGGCGGCGTGCAGGGCCATCCCCTCGACGACCGCCCGCGCCAGCGCGTCGCCGGGGTCCCCGAGGACCCGGACGCGGGCGGACGGGTCGCCCGCGGGCGTCTGCCGGCCGGCGGGGTACGGCAGCACGACGGCGTCGACGGGCGGCGCCGGCCCGCCCGCCGCCGTGGTGGCCGGCGGCAGCGCGGAGACGTCCGTCCCGCTGTGCTCCTGCCACCAGCGCACGACGGCGCCGCCCGGGCCGCCCGCGACGAGCCCCACCTCGCCCTCGACGGTGCGCACGGTGCTCATGCCCGCCCGTGCCACCGCGCGGCGGTCCGGCTCGGCGGCGACGACGGCGCACAGCGCCTCGGCCGTGCCCAGGGAGTCGGCCACGTGGCCGGGCGCGCGGACGCCGGCGGCCCAGGCGCCGACGGGGTGGTCGTGCCCCGCGACGACGACGGGCGTCCCCGCCGGCAGCCCGCCCGGGGCCCCGGCCCGCACGGCGGCGGCGACCTGCCCGGGCCCGACGACCTCCGGCAGCGCCGCGGGCCGCAGCCCGACGACCGCGAGCAGGTCGGCGTCGGCGTGCGGGTGGGGTGCGGCGCCGGGTTCCGGCAGCCGGTGCGCGCCGGTGCGGCCGGCGAGGGTGTGGTCGGTGACCAGGCGCCCGGTGAGCAGCAGGGCGACGAGGTCCGCGGCACCCGCCCAGCGCACGAGCCGCGACCACCGCCCCGGCTCGTCGGCGGCGAGGCGGGCCCACGTCGCCAGCGGCACCTTGGCCGCCAGCCGCACGCCCGTCGCACGGGCGAGCGCGTCCGCGCCGACCTCCCGGCGCAGGGTCGCGAGCGCGGCCCCGGCGGCGGGCGCCGCGGCGGCGTGGCCGTCCCACCGGAGCCAGTCCCCGACCGGCCGGTCGTCGGCGTCCAGCGGCACCCCGGTCTCGGCCATGGACGCGATCCCGACCGCCGCCGGCGCGCGCGGGCCGGTGGCCCCGCCGGCGGCGACCACCTCCCGGACGAGGGCGTCGAGCACGCCGGCCAGCCGGTCCGGCGGCGGCGTCGGCGTGGTCGCCACGGCGCGCACGGTGACGGCCGCGCCGTCGACCTCGACGAGCGCGGCCTTCGTGTTCGTCGTCCCGACGTCCACGCCCAGGGCCGTCACCGACCCCGGCCGCGCGGGACCCTGCACGCGGCGCACGGGCCCACTCTGTGCGATCCCGCTCATCCGCGCCAGGCCCCGGGCGGGTG
Organism: Cellulomonas endophytica; assembly: GCF_004123805.1. Lineage (GTDB taxonomy): Bacteria > Actinomycetota > Actinomycetes > Actinomycetales > Cellulomonadaceae > Cellulomonas > Cellulomonas endophytica. The sequence goes on from NZ_RWJX01000083.1 coordinate 3,179, forward strand.
TGTGCGGTGTTTGACAGGGACGGGCGGCGCCCCTCTACTGGCCCGGTGCGCTACTCCGACGCCCCCGCCCGCCGCGCGGCGCTGCTGCGCGACCTGGAGGAGTCGGGGTACGTCTCCTCCAGCGGCGCGGCCGCGGCGCTGGGCGTGTCGGAGATGACGATCCGCCGGGACCTGTCCCAGCTGGCCGCGGAGGGGCGGGTGCGCCGCGTCGTCGGCGGTGCGAGCCTCGTGGTCGGGGCCGGCGACGGCCCGGGCCGCCCCTTCGACCAGCGCCGCGGCGAGGCGACGGCCGAGAAGGCGGCGGTGGCGGCCGCCGCGCTGCCGCTCGTGGCGGGTGCGGCGGTGATCGGGCTCGACGCGGGCACCACGGTGGCCGCCCTCGCCCGCGACCTGCCCGGCGGCATGACGGTGGTGACGCACTCCGTGCCCGTGCTCACCCTCTGCGCCGGCCGCGACGACCTCGACGTCCTCGCCCTGGGCGGCACCTACCACCGCGCCACCCGCTCCCTCACGGGGCCTCTCACCCGGGCGGCGCTGGCGGACCTCGCGGTCGACGTCGCCGTGCTGTCCGCCGCCGCCGCGGGGCCGGCCGGCCTGTACTCCGCCGACCCGTGGGACGCCGACACGAAGCGTGGGATGGCGGCCATCGCGGCCCGCGTCGTGCTGCTGCTCGACAGCTCGAAGATCGGCGCCCGGGCGCCCATGCGGGTGCTCGGCCTCGACGAGGTCGACGTGGTCGTCGTCGACGACCGCACGGACGAGGCGTCGCTGGCGATGCTGCACGACCGGGTCGCCGAGGTCGTCGTCGCGCCCGTCGCGGGCCCGCCCGAGCCCGTCGGCGCCGGCCGGCCCGCCGCGGCGGGCGCCGCCCGCGCGTGAGCACCCGGGGCCGGCCGTGAGCGGGCCGGGCGTCCTGGGGGTCGTGGCCGACGACCTCACGGGCGCCTGCGACCTGGCCGAGGCCGTCGTCGCGGCCGGCCTGCCGGCGGTCGTCGTCGTCGGCGTGCCGGCGCCCGACCTGCCGCTGCCGCTGGACCCCGCCGGGCCGGGCGCCGTCGTCGTCGCGCTGCGCACGCGGACCGCGCCGGCCGCCGGGGCCGTCCGGGACAGCCGCGCCGCGGCCCGGTGGCTGCTCGCGGGGGGCGCCCGGACGCTCTACCAGAAGTACTGCTCCACCTTCGACTCCACGGACGAGGGCACCATCGGCCCCGTCGCGGACGGCCTGCGGGACCTGCTCGACACCGGCGGGGCCGCCCCGGCGGTCGGCGTCGGCACGCCCGCCACGCCGCGGGTCGGGCGCACCCAGTACCTGGGCCACCTCTTCGTCGGGGGGCGGCTGCTGTCCCGGTCGCCGATGCGCGACCACCCCCTGACGCCCATGCGCGAGCCCGACCTCCTCGAGGTGCTCGGCCGGCAGACGGCCGCGCCCGTCGCGCTCGTGCCGTGGCCGACGGTCGCCGCCGGTCCCGACGCCGTCGCCCGCGCGGTCGCCGCCGCCGCCGGGGCGGGCGCCCGGCACGTCCTCGCCGACGCCCTGCGGGAGGAGGACCTCGACGTGCTCGCCGCCGCCGTCGGGCGGCCCGGGCTGCCGCCCCTCCTGCTCACGGGCGCCGCGGGGCTCGCGGGGGCGCTGGCACGGGCGTGGGGCGACGCGGACCGCCGCGCGGCCGACCGGCCCGAGGGTCGAACGGCGGGACCGGGACCCGGGGCCGCGACGGCCACGACGGCCACGACGGCGCCGACGAGCACGGCGACGAGGACGGCCGACCGGACGGCGGACCTGCCTGCCGTGCCGGCCGGCCGCGCGCTCGTCGTGGCGGGGAGCTGCTCGGCGACCACCCGACGGCAGGTCGCCGCCTTCCGGGGCCCGGTCGTCCCGCTGGACCCGCGTGCGCTGGCCGCGGACGGCCCCGGCCCCACCGACGGCCCCACCGACGGCGCCGCCGGCGACGCGAGCGGCGGCGGCCCTGCGGACGGCCCCGCGCTCCGCGCGGTCCTCGCGGCGGTCGGCCGGGCCCTGGAGGGCGCCGAGGGGCCGGTCCTCGTGGCCTCCTCCGCCGCCCCGGACAGGGTCGCCGCGGTGCAGGCCGAGCTGGGGGCCGGTCGCGTCGCCGCCCTGCTCGAGGCGGCCGCGGGACGGGTGGCGGCCGTCGCCGTCGAGAGGCACGGCGTGCGGCGGCTCCTCGTCGCCGGCGGGGAGACGTCGGGGGCCGTGGCGGCCGCGCTGGGGGTCCGCGTCCTGCACGTCGGGCCGGCGGCCGCGCCCGGCCTGCCCTGGACCGTCCCCGCCGACGGGCCGCGCGTGGCCCTCCTGCTCAAGTCGGGCGGCTTCGGCGAGCACGACCTCTTCACGACCGCCTGGGCGACCGCGCCGTGAGCGCCGGGGACGGTCGGACGGCCGGGGAGGACGGGCCGGGCGACGAGACGCGCGCCCGCGCGGCGCTCGTCGCGACGGCGCGGCACCTGGCGTCGCAGGGCCTGTCGCCGGGCTCGTCGGGCAACCTCAGCGTCCGCCTCGGCCACGCGCTCCTCCTCACGCCCACGGGCTCCGCGCTGCGCCGGGTGCGGCCCGAGGAGCTCGCGCTCGCCCCGCTCGGCGCCGCACCGGGGCCGGCGCCGGGGGCGTCGGGTGCGGCCGGCGGCCCGCGGCCCTCCAAGGAGCTGCCGCTGCACCGCGCGGTCTACGCCGCCCGGCCGGACGCGCGGGCCGTCGTGCACCTGCACTCGCCCGCCGCGGTCGCCGCCTCCTGCCTCGAGCCCGCCCGGCGGCCCGGCGGCACCGGTCCCCTCGAGGCCCTGACCCCGTACGCGGTGATGCGGCTGGGGGACCTGCCCGTGGCGCCCTACGCCGCTCCGGGGTCCGACGCCCTCGCCGCGGGCGTGGCGGCCCTGGCGGGCGCGCACCCCGTCCTCCTGCTGGCGAACCACGGCTCGCTCGTCGCCGGGCCGGACCTCGACGCGGCCGTCGACCTGGCCGAGGAGCTCGAGGCGGCGGCCGCGCTCGCGCTGGCGCTGCACGGCGTGCCGCACCGCGCGCTCGGGGCGGCGGCGGTCGCCGCGCTGCGCGCGCGCCGGGGCTGAGCCCCGCCCGTCCGCCGGCACGGGGACCGCTCGGGCCCGGCCGTCGGACCCCGCGGTCGGACCCGGCGCTCAGCCCTCCGGCGCCGGCACCGGGGCCGGCAGCAGCACCTGGCCCCCGAACTCCCGGCAGTGCCGGGCGACGCCCTCGAGGGCGGCGCGGCCGGCCTCGTCGGCGACGAGGAGCGCCGAGGCGTCCACCACGAGGTCCTCGCTCGCGCTGCGCAGGAGGCACTGGAGGGTGTCGCGCAGGGACGAGGCGGAGTGGACGTCGACGCGGCCGTGGACCGTCACGGCGGGCGGCCCGTCGCCCCGGCCGAGGCCGATGACGACGTCCATGCCCCGCGGGAGGGGACCGACGGCGGTGTCGCTCATGCTCGGCACGGTAGACCGCTTCCCGCGGCACGCCCAGGGCGGCGGCCCGGCCCCGGGGCGCACCGAGGCCCCGGCGGATGCCGTCGTGTCCGATCCCGCTCCCCCTGGTGTGCGGTCTCGAACAGAAGTTAGCGTGCTCCGGTCCCGGGCGCCGGGACGCCCGCCGCACCCTCCCCCTGGAGCCCCGCGTGCACCGCACCCTGGCCGACCCGGCCGCCCGCCTCGCCCGCACCCTCGCCACCCGTGTCCTGCCCGCCGTGCACGGGCACCGGGCGCCCGTGGAGGTGACCGTCGCGCACCTGCCCGGCGAGCCCGAGCCGTTCGCCGACGCGGTCCGGCGCCCGTTCGTCCCCGTCGCCGTGGGCGAGCCCTGGGGACGCCCGTGGTCCACCTCCTGGTTCCGGATGCGCGGCCGCGTGCCCGCGGCGATGGCGGGGCGGCGGGTGGAGCTCCTCGTCGACCTGGGGTTCGACGCGGGCGGCCCCGGCTTCCAGGCGGAGGGCCTGGCGTGGACGCCGGGGGGCGTCCCCCTCAAGGGCGTCGAGCCCCGGAACGCGTGGGTCCTCGTCGGGGACCCCGCGGCGGCGGGCGCCGAGGTGGACGTGCTCGTGGAGGCGGCGGCGAACCCGCACATCGGGGGCTGGGGGCCCACGGACCTCGGGCACCCCTCGACGCTGCCCGACGTCCCGCTGTACCGGCTGGCCCGGGCCGAGCTGGCGGTCCTGGAGGAGGAGGTCCAGGCCCTGGCCCTCGACCTGCAGGTCCTCGCCGAGCTCGCCGCGCAGCTGCCCCCCGGCGACCCGCGCCGGGCGGCGATCGAGCTGGGGCTCGACCGCTGCCTCGACGAGCTGGACACGACGGACGTCGTCGGCAGCGCCGGCAAGGCCCGGGCGCCGCTCGCCGAGCTGCTCGCCCGTCCCGCGAGCGCCAGCGCGCACCGGGTCTCCGCCGTCGGGCACGCGCACATCGACTCCGCCTGGATGTGGCCCGTCCGCGAGACCGTCCGCAAGTGCGCGCGGACCTTCTCCAACGTCGTGGCGCTCGCCGACGAGTACCCCGAGCTCGTGTTCGCGTGCTCGTCGGCGCAGCAGTACGCCTGGGTCCGCGACCACCACCCGCACGTGTTCGCCCGCATCCGGGACAAGGTGGCGGCCGGGCAGTGGGTGCCCGTCGGCGGCATGTGGGTGGAGTCCGACACGAACCTGCCCGGCGGGGAGGCGCTCGTGCGGCAGCTCGTGCACGGCACCCGGTTCTTCGAGACGGAGCTCGGCGTGCGGCCGCGCGAGGTGTGGCTGCCCGACTCCTTCGGCTACTCCGGCGCCCTCCCCCAGCTGTGCCGGCTCGCGGGCGCCGATGCGTTCCTGTCGCAGAAGATGTCGTGGAACCAGACGAACCGCTTCCCCCACCACACCTTCTGGTGGGAGGGCATCGACGGGACGCGGGTCTTCACGCACTTCCCGCCGGCGGAGACGTACGGGTCGAAGCTCTCGGGCGAGCAGCTCGCGTTCGGCGTGCGCAACTTCGCCGACGCCGGCCCCGCCAGCCGCAGCCTGCTCCCCTTCGGCTACGGCGACGGCGGGGGCGGCCCGACCCGGGAGATGCTGGAGGTGGCGCGGCGCGTCGCCGACCTCGAGGGGTCCCCGCGCGTGCGCGTCGAGGCGCCGTCGGCCTTCTTCGCCGCCGCCCGCGAGGAGTACCCCGACGCGCCCGTGTGGCGCGGCGAGATGTACCTGGAGCTCCACCGGGGCACGCTCACCTCGCAGCACGCGATGAAGGCGGGCAACCGGCGCACCGAGCACCTCCTGCGCGAGGCGGAGCTCTGGGCCGCCACCGCCGCGGTGCGGACGGGGGCGGCGTACCCCTACGACGCGCTCGAGCGCGCCTGGCAGGACACCCTGCTCCTGCAGTTCCACGACATCCTCCCGGGCTCGTCCATCGCCTGGGTCCACGACGAGGCGCGCGGCACCTACGCGCGCCTGGCCGGTGAGCTCGAGGCGCTGGTGGACGGGGCGCAGGCGGCCCTGGCGTGCCCGGCACCGACCACGCCGAACGACGAGGCCGGCGACGACGACGGCGTCGTGGCCGCGGGCGCGACCGCCGAGCTCGTGTTCAACGCCGCGCCGCACCCGCGGGACGGCGTGCCGGCGCTCGGGGCGGGACCGGCCGACCCCGCCGCCGGCCGCGTGGCGGTGCGGGCCGTCGGCGGCGGCCTCGAGCTCGACAACGGCCTGCTGCGGGTGCGGGTCGACGAGGACGGCACCCTCGGGTCGGTCCACGACCTCGTCGCCGACCGGGAGGTGCTGGCGGCGCGGACCGCCGGCAACGTCCTGCAGCTGCACGTGGACCAGCCGGCGCGCTTCGACGCGTGGGACGTGGACGAGCCCTACCGGCGCCGCCGCCGCGAGGTCCGGTCGGTGGCGGCGCTGCGCCTGGAGGACGGGGACCCGGCGCGCCCCCGGGTCGTCGTCGAGCGCGAGGACGGGGCCTCGTCGTACGTCCAGACGATCTCCCTGGCGGCGGGCGAGCGGCGCGTCGACCTCGTGCTGGACGTCGACTGGCACGAGCGCGAGACGTTCCTCAAGGTCGCGTTCCCGCTCGCCGTGCACGCGGTCCGCTCCACGGCCGAGACGCAGTTCGGGCACGTGCACCGGGACACGAGCACGAACACGGGGTGGGACGCGGCGCGCTTCGAGGTCTGCGCGCACCGGTGGCTGCACGTGGGCGAGCCGGGCTACGGCGTCGCGCTCGTCAACGACTCCGTGTACGGGCACGACGTCTCGCGGCCCGGCCCCGGCGACGCCCGCGGCCCGGGCTCCACCACCGTGCGCCTCTCCGCCCTGCGGTCGCCGGTCTTCCCCGACCCGGGCACGGACCAGGGTCGCCACACGCTGCGGTACGCGCTCGTCCCCGGCGCCGACCTCGACGACGCCGTGCGGGAGGGCCTCCGCGCGAACCTGCCCGTGCGCCGGCGGCCGGGCCGCGGGCCGGTGGCGCCCCTCGTCGAGGTGCACGGGGGCGGCGCCGTCGTCGAGGCCGTCAAACTCGCGGAGGACCGGTCCGGGGACGTCGTCGTGCGCCTGTACGAGTCCCGCGGCGGCCGGGGGCGGGCGGTCGTGGTCCCGGGCTTCGCCGTCCGCGACGTGCAGGTGGTCGACCTGCACGAGCGGCCCGAGCCGGACGTCACGGCGCTGTCGCCGCTGGCGCCCGCGCCGGACGGGGCGGGGCCCGGGGCCGTCACCGTGCCGCTGCGGCCCTTCGGGGTGGTGACGCTACGGCTGGTGCGGGCCTGAGCGGCGGGACACCTCGGCGGTCCGGACCGTGGCCCCGGAGGACCCCGGGGCCGCGGCCGCGGCGGCCGCCCCGGGCACACGGGCGCCGGTGCGGCCGTGCGTCCCGTCCTCCACCCGGGCCCGGTGGACGTGGCGCAGCGCGATGACGGTGGTCGTCACGACGATCGCGGCGCTGACCAGCAGGACGATCCCGGTGACGGGGCCCCAGACCGCGTCGATCTGAGCGTCGAGCACGGGCCACGTGACGTCCTCGACGAGGAGCATCGAGCCGCCGACCGCCGCGAGGCACCCGGCCAGGGTGAACGTGGCCGCGGTCCGCAGGCGGGACGACACCGCGGACCGCTGGGCCTCCTCCGCCTTCACCTTCGCCCGCCCGAGGAGGCGCTGGGCCCAGGCGTACTGCGTGGCCAGCACGGCCAGCCCCGCGGCGATCCCGAGGATCCCCGGGCCGGGCAGCACCATCATGGCCACGCCCAGGAGCAGGAGCGCGAGCCCGACGACCGTCACGACGACCCGCTTCACCTGGCGCACCGGCCCAGGCTAGGCGACACCCCCCGGGAGCGCCGTCGGTCGTCGTCCGGGACCCTCAGCACCCTCGGCCGGCAGGCCTCGGCAGGCCTCGGCAGGCCTCGCCGGCTCGTGCGGTCGCGGGTGCCGTCTGTCCCCCGTCGAACAGTCGGCACGTCAGGACGCTGCACCTGCCGGCGCTGGTTGTCCCTTCTCGCACACCTGTGGACGCCGACCGCTTGCGCTCCCGGCACCGGTCTGGGAACGATTGCACCCTGGCCCGGCCGTACCCGCGGACGGCGCCGCCCGGCGGCCCCCGCCGCACCGTCCGTCCCACCGCTCCGCCCGCGCGAGGTCGCGCCGGCGGCCGAGGAGCGACCGTGACCACCTCCCGCCGACGCCCCGCCCCCCTGGCCAACGCCCCCGCCGGGCCGCAGCCGGCCGTGCCGGACGGTGCCCGCCGCCCCGCGGCCACCCCCGACCGCACGCTGCACATGGTCGGCAACGCCCACCTGGACCCCGTCTGGCTGTGGCCGTGGCAGGAGGGCTACCAGGAGGCCCGCGCCACCTTCCGGTCGGCGGTCGACCGCATGGACGAGTACGACGACTTCGTCTTCACCTGCGACCAGGTCGTCCTGCTCGCCTGGGTGGAGGAGCAGGACCCCGAGCTGTTCGCCCGCATCCGCGAGCGGGTGGCCGAGGGGCGCTGGGTGAACGTCGGCGGCTGGTGGGTCGAGCCGGACTGCAACATGCCGGCCGGGGAGTCCTTCGTGCGGCAGGGCCTGGTGGGGCAGCGCTGGCTGACCTCGCGCTTCGGCCGGCCGGCGACCGTCGGGATGAACGTCGACCCCTTCGGCCACACGGCCTCCCTGCCGACGATCCTGCGCGGCCAGGGCATCGACTCGTACGTGTTCCTGCGCCCCGGGCCCCACGAGTCCGACCTCGAGCACACGCTCTTCTGGTGGCGCGCGCCCGACGGCAGCCGCGTGCTGGCCTACCGCATCCCGTTCGAGTACGGCAGCGCGCCGGGCCCCGTCGACTTCCAGGTCGACAAGTCCCTCGGCCAGCTCGACCGCGCGCTCGGCGACGCGATGGTCTTCTACGGCGTCGGCAACCACGGCGGCGGCCCCACCCGCGCCAACATCGACTCCATCCACCGCTTCGACCGGATGGGGTCCTTCGGCCGCCTGCGCATGTCCGACCCCCGCACCTACCTCGACAGCGTGCTCGACCGCGGGGAGACGGCGCTGGCCGCCCTGCCCGAGCGCCGCGACGACCTCCAGCACCACGCGCCGGGCTGCTACTCCGCCCACTCGGGGATCAAGGCCTGGCAGCGACGGGCGCAGGCCGCCCTGCTCACCGCGGAGCGCTGGGCGGCGGTCGCGGCGGTGCACGACCGCATCCCCTACCCCCGTGCCGACCTCGAGCGCGCCTGGCAGGGGGTGCTGTTCCAGCAGTTCCACGACGTGCTCCCCGGCTCCGCGATCGAGTCCGCCTACGACGACGCCCGCGACGCGCTCGGCGAGGCCGTGGCGGTCGCGAAGCGGATCACCGTCCGGGCCCACAACGTCCTCGCCCGGCAGGTGGACGTGCCGTTCGAGGAGGCCAGTCAGCCCGTCCTCGTCCTCAACCCGCACCCGTGGCCCGTCCGGGTCGACGTGGAGCTCCACCACGGCTCCGTCCCCGGCGGCGTCCACGTCGTCGACGAGGCCGGCGCGACCGTCGTCTCCCAGCCCACGCAGTCCCGCGCGACCACGCACCAGACGGGGCGGGGCGCGCTCGTGCTCCGCGCGGAGGTGCCGGCGCTGGGCTACCGGCTGCACCGGGTGCGCTTCGCGCCCGAGCCCGTCGGCGGGCCGTGGAGCGCGGGCCCGCCGCGTCCCCTCCACGTCTCGGAGCAGGTGCTGGAGAACGACCTCGTGCGCGTCGAGCTCGACCCCGTCACCGGGTGGCTGCGCTCGTACCTCGACAAGCACACGGGCGTCGACGTCCTCGCCGGCACCGACGGCGCCACCCACACGCAGGTGTGCGAGGACCCCACGGACACCTGGGGCCACCGGGTCGTCTCCTACGCCTGGCCCGGCGCCGCCATGACGACCACGCGCGTCGTCGTGCGCGAGCGCGGCCCGCTGCGCGCCCGGCTGCGGGTCGAGCGCGCCTGGGGCGGGTCCACCCTCGTCGAGGAGCTCGTGCTCGACCACGACTCGCCCGTCCTGCGGGTGGAGGCGCTGCTCGACTGGCACGAGCAGGCCCACCTGCTCAAGCTCCGGTTCCCGGTGGCCCTCGAGGCGCCGCGGGCGCGGTTCGGCATCGCCTTCGCCGAGATCGGACGGCCCGTCGACGGCGCCGAGGAGCCCGCGCAGGGCTGGGTGGACCTCACGGGCACGCACGCCGGCCGCCCGGCCGGGCTCACCGTGGTGCTCCCCGACAAGCACGGCTGGGACGTCTCGCCGGCGGCGCGCACGGCGACGAGGGGCGCCGACGCGACGGACGGCGCCACCGACGACGTCCCGGACGACGCGCACCCGAGCATCGGCGTCACCGCGGTGCGCAGCCCGGTGTACGCCTGGCACGACCCCCGGATGCTGCACGGCGAGGACGTGTACACCTACCAGGACCAGGGCGTGCAGCGGTTCGTGTACGAGCTCGTCCCGCACGCCGGCGACCACCACGCGGCCGACCCCGTGCGCCGCGCGGCCGAGCTCGCCCAGCCCGTGCGGGCCATGCTCGAGTCCTTCCACCCCGGCGCCCTGCCCCCGGTGGCGTCCTTCGCCTCCGACGGCGGCGGGGCGGTCATGGTGACCGCGCTCAAGGGCTCCGAGGACCCGACGGACGGACCGGGCGGCACCGACGTCGTCGTCCGCGCCCTCGAGACCCGGGGGACGCGGGCGTCGGTCCGGCTGGAGCTGCCCCTCGTCGGGCGGACGGTCGAGGCGGAGCTGGGGCCCCACGCGCTGCGGACCTGGCGGGTGCCGGCGGACCCGGACGCGCCGGTCGTCGAGGTGGACCTCGTCGAGCGGCCCCTCGCCGCCCCCGCGGGGCACCTCGACCACGTCCGCGCCCGGGTCGCCGCGGGCGGCGGGGCGCGGGCCGACGGGGCGGGCCGCGCCGGCGGCGGGGGCGCG
>NZ_RWJX01000084.1 GCF_004123805.1 Cellulomonas endophytica
GCGGGGTCAGGCCCGCCGGCGGCGCACCGCGGCGACCATGGCGGCGCCCGCGGCCAGCAGCCCGGCGGCGAGCACGACCGGCCCGACGGCGGACGAGCCGGTCGCGGCCAGGTGGCGCACCGTCCGGCCGGGCACGCGGCCCGGCGTCACGGTGCCGGGGTCCGCGGCACCCGCGCCGGGGACCGGGTCGACGGCCGTGAGGGGCGGCGTGACGACGTACCCGATGGTCACGCGGGCACGGTCGGTGGCCCCGGCCGCGTCCGTGAGGACGTACTCGACCGGCGTGGGGTCGCCCGTGAAGCCGGGCTCGGGCGTGAACGTCACGGTGCCCGCGGCGCCGTCGGCGGTCCAGGTGCCCTCGCCGGGCACCACGACGGTGTCGGACGGCGTCCCCGTGGCCGGGTCGACGATCTGCACGTCCCCGCCCTCGAGATCGCCGGCGTCGTTGTCGACGACGGGCACCGTCACGGTGCTGCCGGGCACGTTGCCGGTGCTGCTGTCGTCCTCGGCGACGGGGAGGTACGTGACGGTGACCGTGGCGGAGACCACCCCGGCGTCCGTGGAGGTCACGACGTAGTCGACCGGCGTCGGGTTGCCCTCGAAGGCGGCCTCCGGCGTGAAGGTGACCGTGCCGTCGTCGCCGGCCGTCCAGACGCCCTCGCCCGGCACCGTGAGGGTGTCGACACGGTCGCCCGTCACGGGGTCGACGAGCGCGAGGGTCGCCGGGTCGAGCGTGCCGGTGTCGTTGTCGAGCACCGGGAGGGTGACGGGCGTGCCGATGACGTTGCCGAGGCTCTCGTCGTCGACGGCGTCCGCGTCGGCGGCGGCCTCGAGGTAGGTGACGGTGACCGTCGCCTCGGCGAACAGCCCCTCGTCGTCGGCCACGCGGTAGTCCACCGGGGTCGGGTCGCCGCGGAAGCCGCTCTCCGGGGTGAACGTCACCTCGCCGGTGGCGGGGTCGACGGTCCAGGTGCCCTCGCCGGGCACGACGAGCTCGGTGACCGGCACGCCGGTCCCGGGCGTGAGGAGCTGCACGGTCGTCGGGTCGACGCCTGCGCCGTCGTTCGCGACGACGTCGAGCGTCACCGGCGAGCCGGGCACGTTGTCGAGGTCCTCGTCGTCCTCCGCGACGGGGGCGTCGGGCGCCGGGGTGCCGACGACCGGGGTCGTCGTCGTGGCGGTGTCGTCGTCGTCGCCGTCCGTGCGGTCGGTGACCGTCACCGTGTTGACGACCTCGCCGGGTGCCGTGGCGGGCTGGGTGTAGGTGACGGTCAGCGTCTCGCCCACGTCCAGGCCGCGGGTGCCGGACGGCGTGCCGCCGAGCGGCGCGAAGGGCCGCGAGCAGACCAGGGTCGCGGGCAGCGGTGCGCCGACGGCGGCGTCGCACGTGAGGGGGTCGCGCGCCAGCGTCGTGCTGCTGCCGCCGCTGACCGCGACGCCGGTGAGGGTCGCCGTGCCGGCGCCGAGGGTGTCGGCGAGGTCGACCACGTCGCCGCGGGTCATCGCGTCGGGGCCCTGGTTCGTCACGGTGACGGTCCAGGCGAGCGTGTCGCCGACGAGGGCGCTCGGCGCCGCGGCGGTCTTCGTCACCGCGAGGTCGTAGGCGCAGGGCAGCCACTCCAGGTCCACGGAGCCGTCCGCGCCCGGGCCCGGGTCGGTCCGCCGCTGCCCGGCCGTGGACGCCACGTCGGTGGGCGCCGTGGTGGTGCCGCCGAGGGCCACCGCCGGGGCGACGAAGGACGAGCCGCCGCCGCCACCGCCCCCGGTGATGCCGCGCAGGTCGCGGTACCCGTCGTAGATCGTCGTCGAGGCGCCGCCACCGCCGCCGAACAGGCCAGCACCGCCACCGCCGCCCGCGTCGGGGTTGGCGTCCGAGGCACCGGCACCGCCGGTGCGCCCGCCACCGGGCGACCCGGCACGGGCCGCGTCCCGGTCGTTCGTGCCGCCGGCGCCGCCGGCCGTCGCGCCACCGCCGCCACCACCGGTGACGGTGGTGCCCGGCGCGTCCTGGCCGTCGGCCCCCGCCTGCCCGGGGGTCGCCCCCGGGGCGGTCGGCAGGCCGGCGTCGCCGCCGCGTCCGGGCGTCCCGGCCGAGTGCCACCCGCCGCCGCCCCCGCCGCCGCCGGCGAGGACCGCCAGGTCGGGGCCGAGGGTGAGGGACGAGAGGCCACCGCCGCCGGCGCCGTGGTGCGTGACGCCGGTGCTGTTCACCTGGCTGAGCCCGCCCGTGCCGCCGCCGCCGAGGCCGCCGGCCCCGGGCACGGACCCCGGTCGCTCCCCGGAGGGCGAGCCGCCACCGCCGCCGACCGTCCCGGTCACGGGCGTGCCGGGGAGCACCGCGAACGTCGCCGAGACGGAGGCACCGGCGCCGTTGCCGCCCTCCGCCGCCCGGACGACCGCGCCGCCGGCCGCACCGAGGACCGTGGCCCGGACGGAGCAGACGCCGTCCGGCACCGTGGCGGAGAAGGTGCCCGGCGTCGCCCACGTCGTCGTGCCCGGCACCGGCGCCGGGGCGGCGACGGCGGCGGGCGCCGTCAGGGGGGCGCCCAGGGCCGCGACGGCGACCGCGGCGAAGGCGGCGCCCCGCCGCCGGGGCCGGCGTCCGCGGTCGGCGGGGGCTGTCGGTGGGGGGTTCTGCGTGCGGGTGGAGACCACGGGGGACGACCTCGTCCTCGGCGTCCGACGGCACGGGGCCGGGCGGACGGAGCGGTAGCGCGATGGTGCACCAGCGCCGCCGGGTCGGCGGCACGCCTTCGGAGCATGCCGAAGGCGGGCACTCCGGGCAAACGGCCACGCGCACGCGGACGCCGACGCGGCGGCGCCGCTCCCCCACGACTCCCCGTGTCCGCCCGCCACCCGCCGCCCGCCGCCCGTCCCCGGGGCCTCGCCACCGCCCACGGGCAGCCCGCGACCGCCGCCGGACGGGGAGCCTCCGCCGATCGACGAAGGACCGGCCCCGTCCGGCCGATGGTCCCGGTGTGACCCCCGTCGTCCGCGCGCCGCGCCGGGGCCGCGCCCCGCGGGCGCCGGCCCCGCGGCGCGCACCCCGGGGGACGACCGCGACGGCCCGCGCGCCGGAGGCCGGGGAGGACCGCCCCTGCGGGGCCTCACCCGTGGGCCGGACCGCGAGCCGCTCGTCACCGACGCCCCCGATCGGCGATGCTGTGCCCGTGACCGGCGGACGGAGGGCCGACGCGCGTCGGCCCCTGCCCGCGGCCGCCGCGTGAACGGGCCTGCGGTGCCGGGGTCCCCCACCCCGGGGCTGCCCGTCCCGGTCCCCGAGTTCGGGCCCTTCGACCCGTTGTCGGACGACGCGCACGAGGCCTACATCGTCGGCGACTGCGCGGCCGCCGTGCGGATGGCCCGGACGTTCCGTCGCGTGACGGAGCCGGCGGGCGACGTCGTCACGACGCGGTACCTGTACTTCACGGAGATCGCCGCCCTCACGGAGCTCGGCCGGCCGCTCGAGGCCCTGGGCGTGGCCGCGGACCTCGTCGCCACGCTCGACGACGACGAGCCCGTGTGGCGCGCGAAGACGCTGGCGCGGATGGCCGAGGCGCACCTGCGCCTGAACCAGCCGGCCGACGCGGTGGCGGCCCTCGCGGAGGCGCACTGGCTCCTGCCGTCGATCCCGGCGGGCTCCTACGGCCGCCTCTCGGCGAGCATGGCGGTGGCGTTCGCGCTGCGCACCGCGGAGCTGCTCGAGCGGGCCGACGAGGTGCTGGCCGGCGTCGACGCCCGGGGCGACCGTCTGGTCGAGGCGCTCGTCGCGCGCGAGGCGACGATGCTCAGCGCCTACTGGGGTGCCGTCCTGCGGATCATCGACCGGCACGAGGAGTCGCGCGCGCACCTGCGCCGCACGCAGGAGCGGGCGCTGCGCTACCGCACGTGCGCCCACGCGGCCGGCCGGCCGGAGATGGTCGCGCAGGCCGAGGTCCTGGAGGCGTACGCGCTCCTGCACCTCGACGAGCCGGCCCTCGCGGCGGCCCGGGCGCGGCACGCGCGCACGTGGATGGAGGCGCGGCCGGAGCTCGCGGAGACGGACGTCCTGCAGTACGTCCTCGGCGTCACGGCGGGCCTCGAGGGCCGGCACGAGGAGGCGCAGGCGCACCTCACGACGATGGTCGCCGACGCCGAGCGCTTCGGCCGCCCCCTGTGGCCCTCCCTGGGCCGGGCCGCGCTGGCCGACCTCGACCGCCAGCAGCACGGCGAGAGCGCCGGCGCGCGGCTGTGGGCGGAGGTCGCCCGGGCGGCGCTGCGCACCCACTGGGCCGAGCGCGAGAGCCGCTTCGCCTACCTGCGGGACCAGGGCCACATCCGCGACCTGCGGGCGCTCACGGAGAGCTTCGGCCAGACCATCCTCGAGGACCCCCTCACCGGCCTGGGCAACCGGCGCATGCTGGCGCACGCGGTGCAGGCCGGTGAGCACGAGAGCGTCGTGTTCGTCGACCTCGACGACTTCAAGGCCGTCAACGACCTGCACTCCCACGCGGTGGGCGACGCCGTCCTGCGGGCCGTGGCCGAGATCCTGCGCCACGAGTCGCGCTCGGGCGACCTCCTCCTGCGGTACGGGGGCGACGAGTTCCTCGTGCTGCCCGCGGGCGGCCCCGACGCCGCCGCCGCGGTCGCCCGGCGCATCCACGCCGCGGTCCTCGAGCACCCGTGGTCGGAGCTGGCCGCGGGGCTGAGCGTGACGGTGTCCATCGGCATCGGGCACGGCGAGCAGGCCGACGACCTCCTCCACTCCGCCGACACCGCGCTGCTGCGCGCGAAGCGCGCCGGCCGCAACCGGGTGGTCGAGGCCGCCTCCTGACGGGCGCCGGGTGCGGCACACTGCGGGCGTGCCCCGGACGCCCCTGACCCCCGCCGCCCGCGAGCTCCTCGCCCGCCCGAACCCGGCCGTCATGGCCACCCTCGCCGCGGACGGCCGCCCCGTCAGCGTCGCCACCTGGTACCTGCTCGAGGACGACGACCGCGTGCTGCTCAACCTCGACGGCACGCGGGCGCGCCTGGAGCACCTGCGCCGCGACCCCCGCGTCTCGCTCACCGTGCTCGCCGGCGACGACTGGTACACGCACGTGAGCGTGCAGGGCCGGGTGACCGTGCCCGTCCCCGACGAGGGGCTCGTCGACATCGACCGGCTCTCCACGCACTACACCGGCAGCCCCTACCCGGTCCGGGACAGCCCCCGGTTCAGCGCGCACCTCGTCGTGGAGCGCTGGCACGGCTGGGGCGCGACGAAGGCCTGACCGCCGCCGGGCGCGCCGCGCCGCGCGCGCGCCGCCCCGTCTACCGCGCCGTGACCTCCCACCGGCCGGCGACGAGGTCGAGCAGCCGCGGCAGGAGCACGTCCCCCGCGACGCGGAGGCCGTCGTGCAGGTGCTCGTTCGTCACCCAGACCTGCGCCGCCCCGAGGCGGTCGGCCGTGCCCAGCGCGAGGTCGAGGTCGACGTACGGGTCGTCGACGTACTGCACGGCGGCCACCGGCACCTCGTTCGCGGCCAGGCGCGCGTGGTCGTAGAGCTCGGGCCACCTCTCGCGCGCCGCGAGCCGCTCCGCCGCCGCGCGGAAGGGGCGCAGGGCGCGGATCTCCTCGAACATCCAGGGGAAGACCGCCTCGCCGGTGAGCGCGAGCGGCCGGGCGCCGGGTGCCAGGTCGGGGTGCCGGTCGCGCTCGGCCTGGGCCGCCCAGCCCGGGGCGCGGTGCCCGGCGTGGTAGATCGCCTCCTGCAGGACCGCGTAGAGCGGGTTCGCGACGAACCCCGTGGCGGCGCCGACCGCTGCGAGGAACGCCTCCGACGGCAGCCCGTCCGCGTCCGGGTCGGCGCCCTCGAGCAGCCAGTGCAGGCCGTCGGCGCCGGTGCTCATGCCCAGGGACATGCCGAGGGTGCCGAGCCGGCGGGGTGTCAGCACGTCGCCGTCGGGCAGGAGCACGTCGCCCGCGGCCAGCCGGTCGGCGAGGGCGTCGAGCACCGCCCGGTCGCCGGGGTGGCGGCGGTGGAAGGCGCGCACGCGCGACGCCTGCCGGGGGAAGGTCGCCGCGTAGACGTCCTCGGCCGTCGCGGTGGTGCCGGGCAGCCCGCCCGTCACGAGGCAGGCGGTGAGCGCCTCGGGGTGGCGGGAGAGGTACGTGAGGGTGACGAACCCGCCGTAGGACTGGCCGAGCGTGGTCCACCGGCGGCCGCCGTAGACCGCGTGCCGGAGCATCTCCGCGTCCTCGACGACGGCGTCGGCGCGGTGCAGGGCGAGGGACGCCGCGAAGGCGTCGGGGTCGGCGGACCGGGCCGCCGTGCGACCGTCGATGCGCCCCGACCGCCCGGTCCCCCGCTGGTCGAGCAGCACGACCCGGTGCGTGCGCAGCGCGGTCGTCCACCAGCCGCCGCCGAGGGGCCGCGGGGAGGCGCCGCCCGGGCCGCCCTGGAGGAAGAGCAGCAGGGGGAGGTCCTCGCCGTCCCGGGCGGGGTCGACGAGCTCCCGGGCGAAGACCTCCGTGGTGCCGGACCCGTCCGGGTCGGCGTGGTCGAGCGGCACCGCGAGGCGGTGCTCGCGGACCCGGACGGGCGGCAGGGAGACGGTGCCCGGGCCGGCCGTACCGGTGGGGCCGCTGGGGCCGGTGGGGCCGTGCCCGGGGGCGGCGGAGTGCGGGGTCACGGGCGCGGAGGGCACCCGGTCGACGCTACCGCCGGCCCGCCCGGGCCGGTGGTGGCGTCGACCGTCCCGGCCCGGCCGGCGCCGGAGGTCACTGCCCGGGCAGGACCACCACGGTGGCGCCGACGGCGGTGCGGTCGCCCGCCGGGGGGATGGTGCCGCGGACGGGCTGGGTGAGCTGCGCGTCGGTGAGGGGCGACGGCGCGAGGCCGGCGGCCTCGAGGGCGGCGACGGCCTCCTCGCCCGTGAGCCCGGCGACGTCGGGGACCTCGACGAAGCCCTCGGCGGAGGACGACGGCGCGGCGGACGACGCGGCGGCGGTCGGGGTGGACGACGCGGCGGAGCCGGCGTCGGAGGAGGAGCAGCCGACCAGCACGGTGGTGAGGGCGGCGGCGCCGAGGACGGCGAGGACGGAACGCACGAGGGGGTCTCCCGTTAACAGGTCTGAAACACGAGCACCAGGACGTTACCTCGGGTCACGATCCGTCCCCACCGCGGGCGGCGTGACGCCCGCCACGCGGGGCGTCCCGAGCACCCCCGGCCGCCGCTAGGGTCGCCGGGACGGGGCCCGCGGCCCCGCGCCGGACGCGGGCCCGCCGCGCCGGCCGACCGTCCGGAGGTGCCGCGTGCCGCGCCCGGAGGGACGTCCCACCAGCGCCGACGTCGCGCGGGCCAGCGGCGTCTCCCGCACCACGGTCTCCTACGTGCTCAACGGCACCCCCGGCACGACGATCTCCCCCGCCACCCGCCGGCGCGTGCTCGACGCGGCCGAGCGCCTGGGCTACGCCCCCTCGGCGGCGGCACGGGCGCTGCGCCGTGGGCGCAGCGACCTCGTCCTCGTCGTGCTGCCGGACTGGCCGCTGGGACCGGTGCTCGACGAGCTCCTCGACCGCCTCGCCGGCGAGCTGGCCGCCCGGGACCTGCAGGTGCTGGTGCACCACGGGCGCGGGCGGCGCCGCCTCGCCGACCTCTGGCGCGAGGTCGCGCCGCGCACGGTCGTCGGGCTGACGGCCTTCGCGGCCGACGAGGTGCGGGACATGCGGCGGGCGGGGATCGAGGTCGTGGGGGCGCGGCTCGACGAGGACCGGCACGACCCGACCGCGTACGCCGTGCCCCAGCAGCGCATCGGGGCCATGCAGGTGGAGCACCTCGTCGCGCGGGGGCGGCGGCGGGTCGCCTGGGCGGGCTCGACGGACCCCCGCGTCGCCGACTTCGCGACCCGACGCCTCGAGGGCGTGGCGGCCGCGTGCGCGGCCGCGGGGCTGCCGGAGCCCCTCGTCGCCGCGCTCGACCTCGAGGTCGCGTCCGGGGCGGCGGCGGCGCGGGCCTGGCGCGCGGCGGGGGTGGACGCGGTGGCCGCCTACAACGACGAGGTGGCCCTCGCCGCGCTCGCCGGGCTGCGGGCCGAGGGCCTCGACGTGCCGGGCGACGTGGCGGTGGTGGGCGTCGACGACGTGCCCGCGGCGCGTCTCGTCGGGCCCGGTCTGACGACGGTGCACCAGTCGGTCGAGGCGCAGGCCGCGCACCTCGTCGCCGCGACCCTGCACGCGCTCGACGGGGCCGGCCTGCCCCCGGCGCCGGAGGAGGTCCTGCACCTCGTCGTGCGCGGGACGACCTGACCCGGCGGCACGGCACGGCACGGCACGCCACGGCTCGGACGGCAGGGCACGGACGGCACGGACGGCACGGACGGCACGGCGCGGGCGCGCCCCGAGGGGTGCGCCCGCGCCTGCGGTCGACGGCCGGTCCGCGGTCGTCGACCGGTGCCGTCAGGGAGCCGGGTAGGCCACGACGAACCGCGGGGCGCCCGTGGTGGTCGCGTCCGAGGGCTCCCCGATCCCGTTGACGACGTGCCGGATCGTGCCCGCCCCGAGGTGGACGGTCATGATGTGCCGCAGCCGGACGCCGGGGGTGTCGGGCACGGAGAAGCCCTCCTCCGTGACGATCGACGGGTCGTTCTGGTTGAACACGTACACCCCTCCGCCGTGGAGCACGTGCTCGCGCACGTCGGGGGCGACGGTGTACCCCGGCCAGCCGAGGGTGCCGTCCGGCTGCTGCCAGTCGGCCTGGGTCGGCGGGTCGTAGGGCAGCTCGTTCTGGAACAGCACGACCTCGCCGCGCTCGCCCTCCCACACCAGGTTCTGGCGCTGGAAGTGCTCGACGAACAGCCCCGTCGCGGTGACGTCGTCGCCCGTGACGACGACGCCCGTGCGCCCGGTGTTCGTGCGCCAGCGGTCCGTGTCGCCGTTGACGCCGGCCGTGAACCCCTCGACGCCGTGGTCGGCGCGCCAGACCCACGTGTGGTCGACGAGCACGTCGTCGGCGTCGATCCGCAGCGCGGTGCCCACCCGCCCGACGTGGGGCCCGCCGACGCGGAAGTAGACGTCCGAGAGCGTGATGGGGCCGAGCGCGGCGTCGCGGCCGGCGTGGCCGTGGCCCTGCCCGGGCCGGCGCGTGCCGACCTGGAGCAGCACGGGCGACTCCTGCTCTCCCGCGTCGATCGTCACGCCGGCGACGACGACGCCGGGCACGTCCGCCACCGTCAGGGGCACGGAGCCACGGACGGCCGTGAGCGTGGCGTGGCCGAGCCCGAGGACGACCGTGCCCGCGCGGCGCACCGCGATCGAGCGGTCCACGTCGTAGACCCCGGGCGTGAGGAGCAGGTGCTTCCCGCTGCTCAGCGCGGCGTTGATGCGGGCGACGGCGTCGCCGGGACGGACGACCGCGAAGTCCCCGAGCGGGACGGTGCGGCCGGGGGTGGGGCCGTCGGCCCACGTCGTCCCCCGCGTGTCGCGGCGGGCCTCCGGCACGCGCACCGCCCAGCGGCTGCGCCCGTCGACGAACAGGTACGGCTTCTCGCGGCTCACCGGCGTGGTGTCGAGCGTCGTGTAGGGCGGGTCGGGGAAGGCGCTGTCGTCCGGCGCACCCTCGACCCCGGAGAACACCTGGTTCCACACGCCGTTCGACCAGCTCCCCACGGTGCTGTCGCGCGTCAGCCACTGCTGCTGGGAGCCGTTGACGACGGTGCCGAACCGCGAGTCGGCGATGAAGCCGCCGGAGGCGTACTGGGGGCCGGCCGTGCAGTAGTCCATGAGCGAGAAGGGCACCGAGCCCTGCACGTCGAGGCGCCGGACGGACACCGCCTGCGACACGGCCCAGAAGTTGGCGGACGCGCGGCAGCCGTCCTGGCCCGCCCCGTCGATGCGCAGCGTGAGGTTGGACAGCGTGCGCCAGAAGGTGTTGAGGGCGATGCAGTTGGACGTGCCCCCGTCGCCGAGGCACCGGTTGTACGACTCGATCTTGCCGTGGACGACGACGTCCGACGGCGAGGCCCCCAGGCCGGCCACCTCCGTGTAGTAGCCGACGCGGATCTGCAGCGGGTCCGCCGGCGACCCGTACTGCCCGGGCATGAGCAGGATGCTGTGGCGGGCGGTGCCCATCTCGGCGTCGACCTGCGCGTCCGCGATGGCGTTGACGCGCGCCTCGATCTCCGCGGTCGGCATGGAGGGGTCGAGGACGAGCACGCCCGGGCCGAGGTCGGGGCGGGCGGCGGGGCCGCCGGGCGAGCCGGGCGAGCCGGGTGAGCGGGGTGAGCCGGGTGGGCCGGCCGCCGCCGGGCCGGCGGCGAGGGCGCCTGCGACGACGAGGGTCAGGGCGGCGGCCGCCGCCGTGGCGACGGACCTGCGAGGGGACGGGCGCCCGGGGCGCCGGGGTCGGGTGGGGAGCATGCGATCCGGCCTCTCCATCGAGGGGGACGAGGGTGACTCGTGTCACCGCACGCAGGCCAGCCTAGGAGCGGCGGGACGGGTGTCAAGGCGTCGCCGGCCGGGGCGCGCGTCACCCGCACGACCTGCCCGTTCACCCGTCCGGTGCCTCGTGCCCGTGCCGTCGTCGCCGATGGGAGGCGTGACCCACCCGTCGGTCGGCCCGCGGCAGCTCGTCGTGCGGCCCGCCCTCCGCGAGCCGTCCGGACCCCACGGGTCCCGCCGACCGCGCTGCCGACCCGGCCCCACGACCGGCGTCGCAGGGGCGGGTCCGGCGCCGCACCGGCGTGCGCCGCCCGCACCGCCGCCCCGCCCGCCCGGTCCCCCGTCCGTCCCGGCCCCTCCGAGGAGACATGGTCAGCCAGCGACGCCCCACGACGGCCCCTGCGGCCGCGGCGCCGCCCGTGCGCGGGCGGGGGACGTCGTGAGCGCGCCCGGAGGGCTCGTCCTGGACCGCCTGTCGCTGTCGTCCGCGTCCTGGTGGGCCACCGTCGGCGTCGGGATCCCCCTCCTCGGGGTGGCCCTCGTCCGCGACGGCGTCGACCTGCTCGGCCTCGGCGGCCCGCTCGTCATGATCGCGTGCCTGCTCCTCGTGCTCGAGGTCTTCCCCGTCGTCGTCAGCGGTCGCCTGGACCCGCAGGGCGTCGTGGTGTCGACCGCCTTCACCTTCGCCCTGCTGTTCCTGTGGGGGCTGTGGCCGGCACTGGTGGTGCAGAGCCTGGCGACCGTCGCCTCCGAGCTGCGCAAGCGCAAGCCCCTGCGCAAGCTCCTCTTCAACGTCGCGCAGTACAACGTGTCGTTCGCGGCGGCGTGGGTCGTCGTCCGGCTCGCCGGGCACGCCCCGACCGTGACGGGCGAGGCCGCGGCCCTCGGCCCCGGGGACGCGTGGTGGGTCGTGCTGGCCTGGGTCGTCTACTTCTGGGTGAACAACGCCCTCGTGTCGGCGGTCCTGTCCGGCGAGGAGTCCTTCGTCGGGCTGCTGCTGGAGGACCTCCTCTACTACGTCGGCACCACCTTCCCCGTGCTGGCGCTCTCGCCCGTGGTCGTCGTCGTGGCCGTGCACGCCTGGCCGACGCTGCCGCTGCTCGTCGTGCCGCTGACCCTGATGTACGTCACCGCGGGGATGGTGGCGCGCGCCGAGCACCTCGCGACCCACGACACCCTCACCGGGCTGGCCAACCGCGCCCGCTTCCACACCGTCCTGCGCGACGCCCTGGCCGCCGGCGACCGCACCGGTGCGCCGTGCGCCCTCCTGCTCATCGACCTCGACCGCTTCAAGGAGGTCAACGACCGGTGGGGCCACGCGGCCGGCGACGCGCTGCTCGTGGCCTTCGCCGGGCGCCTCCGCCTGGCGTGCCGCGAGGAGGACCTGCCCGTGCGCCTCGGCGGCGACGAGTTCGCCGTCGTCCTGCCCGGTGCCGACGCCGACGGCGGCCGGGCCGTCGCCGGGCGGCTGCTCGCGCTGCTGGCCGAGCCCGTCGTGGTGGGCGGGGACGTGCCCGAGCTGCACGTCCACGCGTCCGTCGGCGTCGCCGCCCGGCCCGAGCACGCCGACGACGAGGACGCGCTCCTGCGGCTCGCCGACCTGGCCATGTACGTGGCGAAGAAGGCCGGCACCGACGTCGAGGTCTACAGCGGCGCCGCCGAGCGGTACGCCGGGGAGTCCAAGCACGCTCCTCTCTGAGGGGCGGTCGCGACCTCGGTCGCGGTCGTGGCGGTCGACGTCGCGGCGGTCGACGTCGCGGGTCGCGGTTGCCGTCGCCCTCGTGGCGGTCGAGGTTGGCCGCACGATCCGCTTCGCCGAGCCGCCCACAGCCCGCCATTCTGTCGCCATTCCCCTTGCGTCACCCGTTCGGTTGGGGATATCCGACCAACATTCCTGCGATGGCCCCTCCACCCCTAGAATCGTGCACATGTTCGAAGCGGACGGGGCGGCGGCAGCGGCGGAGAAGGCCTCGCCGCTGCCCGGCGCCCCGTCCGACCGCCCTGATCAGCGCCAGTTCTCGACGAGCAGCGCCGCCCCCGCCGCCCCCGCGGGACTGCCTGGAGAAGCTCCCGTCACGGAGGATCCCGCCTGTCAGAACGCCGCGGCGGTGGGCCACGAGACCCTCCGTGTCGACATCGCGGAGAAAGCAATAGCGCCATTCCCGTCAGCGGGCGCGTCGTCGTCGACGGAACCGATTTCCGGCGATGCCGCTGCGGCGGCGGCTCTCGCCTCGACCGCTCCCGCTGCTGGCGCTGGCGCTGCCGCTGCCGCTGCCGCTGCCGCTGCCGCTGCCGCTGACACCGTCGTCGCCGAGGTCGCGGCGGCGTCGGTGTGCGTGCAGGAGGCGTTGGCGGCGCTGAGCCGGCTCGACAGGGTCGTGCGGTCGCCGGAGAGCTGGTCGGGGGTGCAGCGCACGTCGTTGTTGGCCGGGGTGGAGCGGGTGCGGGCCACCCTGGTGGGTCCGACCTCGCGGGTGCTGCTGGCGCACCGGGACAGCCCCGGACCCCGTCGTCCGGGTCAGGGGTCGGCCACGGCGGTGGTGGCGGCGGTGACGCGGGTGGACGAGCTCGAGGTCAGGAAGCAGCTGTCCCAGGGGGAAGCCCTGGCCGAGATGCCCTCGGTCGCCCGCGACGTGACCGACGGTCTGATGCCGATCGGGCACCTGACGGTGCTCGCGCAGGTGCGTGACCGGGCCTCGGCGCCGGTGCGGCAGTGGCTGGCGTCGCCGGCCGGGCAGGACACCGTCACGGCGCTGGCGCGCCTGCACGACGTCCGCGCGTTCCGCCGGGCGCTGCTGGAGCGGGTCGCGGCGATCGACCCGCCCGCGCTGGAGGCCGACCACCAGGGGCAACG
>NZ_RWJX01000085.1 GCF_004123805.1 Cellulomonas endophytica
CGGCCCCGGCGCGCCCGTCCCGCCGCCGCCCGGTGGCGCCGGCGGCCTCGGCGGCCGGGCCGCGCGCGGTGCCGCGTCCACGGGCGCGGGCCTCGTCGCCAAGATCGGGCTGCAGCTCGTGGGCACGGTCGTCCTCGCGCGGCTGCTGCTGCCCGAGGACTACGGCCTCATCGCCATGGTGCTCGCGATCATCGGCGTCGGGGAGACGGTCCGGGACTTCGGCCTGAGCTCGGCCGCGATCCAGTCCCCGGACCTCAGCCGCGCGCAGCGCTCCAACCTGTTCTGGGTCAACACGGGCATCGGCGCCGTCCTCGGGCTCGTCGTGCTCGCCGGGTCCGGCGCCATCGCGGGCTTCTACGACGAGCCGGCGCTGGCGGCCATCGCCCAGGCCCTCGCCGTCACCTTCCTCCTCAACGGCGCCTCGACGCAGTACCGGGCCGACCTCGTGCGGGGCATGCGCTTCGGCACGGTGGCGAAGATCGACGTCCTCGGGCCGGCGCTCGCGCTCGGGACCGCCGTGGCGCTCGCCGCCGCCGGCGCGGGGTACTGGGCGCTCGTCGTCCAGCAGCTCGTCCAGGCGGTCGTGCTCCTCGTCGGGGTCGTGGCCGCCGCCCGGTGGCTGCCGCGCCGGTACGACCGGACCGCCCCCATGCGGGCGTTCTTCCGCTTCGGCGGCAACCTGCTGGCCTCCCAGCTCCTGGGCTACGCGGCGAACAACGTCGACACCCTCGTCATCGGGCAGCGCTTCGGCGCCGGCCCGCTCGGCGTCTACAACCGCGGGTTCCAGCTGCTCATGAGCCCGCTGAACCAGGTGAGGGCACCCAGCACGACCGTCGCCCTGCCCGTCCTGGCCCGCGCGAAGCCCGGGCCGGAGTTCGACGGCATCGTCCACGCGGGCCAGCGCGTCATGGGGTACCCCCTCGCCGTCGGGCTCGCGCTCGTAGCCGGCTGCGCGGTGCCCCTCGTGGAGCTCCTGCTGGGCCCGACCTGGTCCCAGGTCCCGCCGATCCTGCGCCTGCTCGCCGTGGCGGGCCTCCTCCAGACCCTCGCGCACGTGGGCTACTGGGTGTACCTGTCGCGGGGGCTGACGAAGGACCTGCTGCAGTACTCGGTGATCTCCGCCGCCATCCGGATCGCCTGCGTCCTGGGCGGGAGCATCTGGGGGATCGTCGGCGTGGCCGCCGGGTACGCGCTCGCGCCGGCCATCGCCTGGCCGCTCTCGCTGTGGTGGCTGCACCGGGCGGCCGGCCTGCCGGTCGGCCCCCTGTACGCCGGTGCGTCACGCATCCTTCTCGTCGGCACCCTCACCGCCGTCGGCTCCTACGGAGCGGTGCAGCTGCTGGCGGGGACGCCCGTCGTCGTGCAGGTGCTCCTCGGCGCCGTCGCCGGCGTCGTCGCGGCCGCGCTGGCGCTGCTGCTGCCGGCCGTCCGCTCGGACCTGGCGCTCCTGGTCCGCGCCGGCCGCGCCGGGCTGCGCCGCAAGGGCTGACACCGGCCCACCGCACCGACCCGTCCCCACCTCTGCGAGGATCGTCCGTCATGGCCCGCCCCACCCCCCTGTCCGGCTTCCCCGAGTGGCTCCCGCAGGGGCGCACCGTCGAGCAGCACGTCCTCGACACGCTGCGCCGCACCTTCGAGCTCCACGGCTTCGCCGGCATCGAGACCCGGGCGGTCGAGCCGCTCGACCAGCTCCTGCGCAAGGGCGAGACCTCGAAGGAGGTCTACGTCCTGCGGCGCCTGCAGGAGGCGCCGGGGGAGGAGCCCGCCGGCGACGACCGGCTCGGCCTGCACTTCGACCTCACCGTGCCCTTCGCGCGGTACGTGCTCGAGAACGCCGGGCACCTGGTGTTCCCGTTCCGGCGGTACCAGATCCAGAAGGTCTGGCGCGGCGAGCGCCCCCAGGACGGCCGCTTCCGCGAGTTCGTCCAGGCCGACATCGACGTGGTCGGGGCGGGCACCCTGCCCTACCACCTCGAGGTCGAGCTGCCCCTGGTCATCGCCGAGGCGTTCGGCGCGCTCCGGGAGGTCGGGCTGCCGCCCGTGCGCATCCTCGTGAACAACCGCAAGGTCGCGGAGGGCTTCTACCGCGGCCTGGGCCTCACCGACGTCGAGGCGGTCCTGCGCGGCATCGACAAGCTCGACAAGGTCGGCCCGGACGCCGTCGCCGCGCTCCTCGTCGCCGACGCCGGGGCCACGCCCGAGCAGGCCGCTGCCTGCCTGGAGCTCGCAGCCGTGCACGGGGAGGACGAGCAGGTCGTCGACCGGGTGCGCGCCCTGGCCGAGCGGCACGGCGCGGGGGGCGCCCTGCTCGACGAGGGCCTGGCCGAGCTCGGCGCGCTCGTCGGCGCGGCGGCCCGTCGGGCCCCGGGGGTCGTCGTCGCGGACCTGAGGATCGCGCGGGGCCTCGACTACTACACCGGGTCCGTCTACGAGACGGTGCTCGTCGGGCACGAGGGCCTGGGCTCCATCTGCTCCGGCGGCCGCTACGACACCCTCGCCTCCGACGGCGCCACGACCTACCCGGGCGTCGGGCTGTCCGTCGGGGTGTCCCGGCTCGTCTCGCGGCTGCTGTCGGCCGGGCTCGTGCGGGCGACGCGGTCCGTGCCGTCGGCCGTCCTCGTCGCCGTCACGGACGAGGAGCACCGCGACCGCTCCTCGGACGTCGCCGCCGCGCTGCGGGCCCGGGGCATCCCGGTCGAGGTGGCGCCGAGCGCCGCGAAGTTCGGCAAGCAGATCCGCCACGCCGACCGCCGTGGGATCCCCTTCGTCTGGTTCTGCGGCGCGGGCCAGGACGGGGGCGACGAGGTCAAGGACATCCGCTCGGGCGAGCAGGCCCCCGCGGACGCTGCGTCCTGGGCGCCCCCGGCCGAGGACCTCTGGCCGCGCGTCGAGCCCGCCGACGTCAGTTGAGGACGGCGATCCCGGCGTTGAGGGTCGTCGCGTACAGCACCCACGCGAGGTAGGGCAGCAGCAGCAGGGCCGCGGGGCGGCTGTGGCGGCGGAAGGCGACCGCCGTCGCCGCGATGAGCACCGCCAGCACGACGATGATCGCGAGCGCGCCCCACGTCGAGCGGCCCGAGAAGAACACGGGCGTCCAGGCGGCGTTGAGGCACAGCTGGACGACGTACAGCGTCAGCGCGCCCTGGGCCGGCTGCCACCCGCCACGGCGCCAGACGAGCCACGCCGCGACCGCCATGAGCACGTAGAGCACCGTCCACACCGGCGCGAACACGGCGTCCGGGGGGTTCCACGCGACCTTCTCCGCCGCGGCGTACCAGCCGTCGACGCCGGACTGCGTGGAGGTCCCCGCGACCGCGCCGATCGCGAGGTTCGCGGCGACGAGCGTGAGGAGGACCCCGACGTCCAGCGCCCGGCTCCGCGGCGCCGGGTCGACGGCGGACGGGGCCGGGGCGTGGGTGCTCATGCCGTCGACCCTGCGCCGGGCCCGCGGCGGCGGCAACCGGGGGGCGGCCGGGGCCGCGCCGGGTGAGGATCGCCCCGTGACGGGAGCGGGAGCGCAGGACGGGTCGGAGGACGCCGGGCACCGCCGGTTCTCCGGCCACATCGCGGGAGCGGGGTCGACGAGCGGGGTGCGCCTCGTCGTCGGGCGGTGGCTGCGCTCCCCCCTGGGGGCGTTCGCCGACGTCATGCTCGAGGACGTGGACGGACGGCGGCACCTGCTCGTGCCGCGGCCGGACGTGGCCGAGCTCGTCGCCGGCGTGTACCGCTTCGACGAGGTGGTCGACACGCCCGTGCGGGTGCGGACCGACCGGGACCGCCGCCGCTGGCACGTCGAGGCCGGGCCGCTGCAGGTGGACCTCACGGTCGGGTGGCGGACGGCGCTCGGCGCCCTGCTGCGGACGGTGCCGGGGCCGCTGGCGACGTCGACGGCGTTCGCCACCGCGGTCGACCCGGTCGCGCGGCGGGTCCTGCCGGGGGTCCGGACCCGCGGGAGGTCCGGCGGGCGCACGGAGTGGTACGGCGCCACCGACCAGCACGCGGTCGTCGCGCTGGCGGGGAGCTGGCAGGGGAGCCCGCTGGGCGCGCTCGCCCCGGTCGAGCCCGCGGTGCGGTTCGGCTTCTCCTCGACGCCGCGGCGTCCGACGGTCACCCGCGTCACGACGACGATCGGCCCGCTGCGGCCCCCGGGCTGATGCCCGCCCGCGCCCCGGCCCCCCGCGGCGGCGGTCCGGCCCTCGCCCACTACGATCGTCGCCGGGCCGTGCGCGACGGGCGCCGGGCCCTCCCCGCCCCCGACCCAGAGGACCTCCTGTGCTCCGCACCCACACCGCCGGCTCGCTGCGAGCCGAGCACATCGGCACCACCGTGACCCTCACCGGGTGGGTGGACCGGCGGCGGGACCACGGCGGCGTGGCGTTCGTGGACCTGCGGGACGCGTCCGGCATCGCGCAGGTCGTGGTCCGCGACGAGGCCGTCGCCCACGGGCTGCGCGCCGAGTACGTCCTGCAGGTGACGGGCGAGGTCGGCCGCCGCCCCGAGGGCAACGAGAACGCGCACCTGGCGACCGGCGAGGTCGAGGTGACGGCCTCCGAGGTCGTCGTCCTCAACGAGTCGGCCCCGCTGCCGTTCCAGGTCTCGACCTCGCTCGACGAGCCCGTCGGCGAGGAGGCGCGGCTGCGCCACCGCTACCTCGACCTGCGCCGGCCGGCGCCCGCCCGGGCGCTGCGCCTGCGGGCCCAGGCGAACCGCGCCGCCCGCGCGGTGCTGGACGCCCAGGACTTCGTCGAGGTGGAGACGCCGACGCTGACGCGCTCGACGCCCGAGGGCGCCCGCGACTTCGTCGTCCCCGCGCGCCTGGCGCCCGGCTCCTGGTACGCGCTCCCGCAGTCGCCCCAGCTGTTCAAGCAGCTCCTCATGGTCGGCGGCCTCGAGCGCTACTACCAGATCGCGCGCTGCTACCGCGACGAGGACTTCCGCGCCGACCGCCAGCCGGAGTTCACGCAGCTCGACGTCGAGATGAGCTTCGTGGACCAGGAGGACGTCATCGCGCTCGGCGAGCAGGTCCTCGTCGCCCTGTGGAAGCTGATCGACGTCGAGATCCCCACGCCGATCGCGCGGATGACGTTCGCCGACGCCATGGCGCGCTACGGCACGGACAAGCCCGACCTGCGCTTCGGCCTGGAGCTCGTCGACCTCACGTCCTACTTCGCGCGGACGCCGTTCCGCGTGTTCCAGGCGCCCTACGTCGGCGCCGTGGTGCAGCCCGGCGGCGCCGCCACGCCCCGCCGCGGCTTCGACGCCTGGCAGGAGTGGGCCAAGCAGCGCGGCGCCAAGGGGCTCGCCTACGTGACGGTCGGGGAGGACGGGACCCTCGGCGGGCCCGTCGCCAAGAACATCTCGGAGTCCGAGCGCGAGGGCCTCGCCGCCGCGGTCGGCGCCGCCCCCGGCGACGCCGTGTTCTTCGCCGCCGGGGCCCCGACGGGGGCGCGCTCCCTGCTCGGCGCGGCCCGCCTGGAGATCGGGCGTCGCGGCGGGCTGCTCGACGAGAGCGCCTGGTCGTTCGTGTGGGTCGTCGACGCGCCGCTGTTCAAGCCGACGGGCGAGGACGACGACGTCGCCGTCGGCGCGGGCGCCTGGACCGCCGTGCACCACGCCTTCACCTCCCCGACGCCGGAGTGGGTCGACCGGTTCGAGGAGAGCCCGGGCGAGGCGCTCGCCTACGCCTACGACATCGTCTGCAACGGCAACGAGATCGGTGGCGGGTCCATCCGTATCCACCGCCGGGACGTGCAGGAGCGCGTCTTCGCGGTCATGGGCATCGACGAGGCCGAGGCGCAGGAGAAGTTCGGCTTCCTCCTCGACGCCTTCGCCTTCGGCGCCCCGCCGCACGGCGGCATCGCGTTCGGGTGGGACCGGATCGTCGCGCTGCTCACGGGGTCCGAGTCCATCCGCGAGGTCATCGCCTTCCCCAAGTCGGGCGGCGGCTACGACCCGCTCACCGGGGCCCCCGCCCCCATCACCGCGCAGCAGCGCAAGGAGGCCGGCGTCGACGCGCAGGCCCCCCGGCGTGGTGAGGGCACCGGCACCGCGACCGGCACCGAGGGCGGCACCGAGCGCGACGGCGGGCCGGGGGCCGCGGCCGCGCCGACCGCGTGAGCGACGGCGCCGGCGACCGGCACGCCGACGACGACCTCGTCGACCGCCTGCCGTCGCGGTGGCGCGAGGACCCGCTGCTCCTCCAGCGGCGGACCCTCTGGGCGGGCGCGGCCGTCCACGGCGACGACCGGGCGGTGCTCGTCGTCGCCGGGCCGGCGCCCGCACGCGTCACGGGGCTGGGGGAGGCGGACCACCTGGCCGTCCTCCTCGCCGCGCACCTGGGGGACGCCGGCACGGAGGCCGGGCGCCCGGCGCCCGTGGGCCCGGTGACCCTGCCGCGGGAGGTGGCCGCCGTCCCCCCGGGCCTCGACCCCGTCTCGGCGTGGGACTGGATGCTCACCACGCAGGCGCCGCCGGCGGACGCGCCCGTGCCGCGGGACGTCCGGGTCGTCGCGCTCGACCCCGCCCGTGCCCGGGACGCGGCCGCCGTGCGCGCCTGCCTGCGCCGCGGCAACCCCCGGACCACGGCCGACCCGGGCGCCCCCGGCACCGCGGGCTGGTGGGCCGTGCTCGAGGAGGACGGCGAGGACGGCGAGGACGGCGAGGACGGCACCGCCGCGGTCGCGGTCATCGGCGCCGAGGCGCGCCCCGCCGCACCCGGCAGGACGTCGTGGCACCTCCACGGCCTCGCGGTGGTGCCGGAGCGGCGGCGCGGGGGCCTGGGCACGGCCCTCACCGCCGCCGCGGTCCGCGCCG
Source organism: Cellulomonas endophytica (assembly GCF_004123805.1). Classification (GTDB taxonomy): domain Bacteria; phylum Actinomycetota; class Actinomycetes; order Actinomycetales; family Cellulomonadaceae; genus Cellulomonas; species Cellulomonas endophytica. Next base: position 6,814 of record NZ_RWJX01000085.1, read on the forward strand.
GTCTCGCCGCGGGCGCGGCGTTCGTGTCCCTGGGCCTGTACGCGGACAACCACGGGGCCCGACGCATCTACGAGCGGCTCGGCTTCCGCACGCACGCCCGCATGCGCACCTGGGCGCCCCCGGGCGTACCCGTCACCGTCGGGCCGCCCGTCCCGCGCTGAGGTCAGTCCGTCAGGCCGAGGCGGGCGTGCAGCCGGGCCAGGGGGCGCGGCGCCCACCAGTTCCACCGGTCGAGCAGCGTCATCGTCGCCGGGACGAGCAGGAGCCGCACGAGCGTGGCGTCGACGACGACCGCCACCGCCAGCGCGAAGCCCACCTGCTTGATGACGACGAGCTGCCCCGCGACGAAGCCGGCGAAGACCACGACGATGATCGCCGCCGCCGAGGTGATGATGCGCCCGGAGCGCTGCAGCCCCCGGCGCACCGCCTCGTCCGTGGGGCGTCCCTCGTCGTGCGCCTCCTTGATGCGCGAGAGCAGGAACACCTCGTAGTCCATCGCGAGCCCGAAGGCGAAGGAGACGACGAGCGCGAGGACGTACGTCTCGATGCCGCCCGTCGAGGTGAAGCCCAGCAGCCCCGAGCCGTTGCCGTCCTGGAACACCCAGACGAGCACGCCGAGGGACGCGGCGATGGACAGCAGGTTCGTCAGCAGCGCCTTCACGGGCACGACGACGCTGCCCGTCATGAGGAACAGCAGCGCGAGGGTGGCCACCACGACGACCGCCGCGGCCGCGGCCACGCGGTCGGTCAGCGCCTCGGTGAAGTCGAGCTGGCCCGCGGCCTGCCCGAGGACCCAGGTCTCGAACCCCGGGTCCAGCGCGCGGACCTCGCGCACCACGTCCGCCGCCTCCGGCCCGCCGGGGTCGGTGCTCCCGGGCCGCACCCCGAGCACCACCACGGAGCCCGACGCGACGGGCGGGTCGACCGAGGCGACCCCGTCGAGACCGGCCAGCGTGCCGGCCCAGCCGGACGCGGTCTCCAGCGAGGTCCGTGCCACGACGGTGACGGCCGGCGCCCCCGCCGAGGGGTACTCCCGCGCCACGGTGTCGACGAAGGTGCGCTGGACGCTGCTCTCCGGCAGGAGCTCCGTGCCGGAGATCCGCAGCTGCAGGTGGGTGACGGGGAGCGCGAGGACGACGAGGGCCGCGAGGCTGCCCGCCAGGACCCACCACGGGTGGCGCTGGACGCGGGCCGCCAGCCGGGAGAAGGCGCCCTCCTCGTGCTGCACGTCCGAGGCGCGGGCGAGCACGGCGCGGACCCCGGGCACGCGGGTGAGCGGGCCGGGCCGCAGCAGCCGCCGCCCCGAGAGCACCAGCAGCGCGGGCACGAGCGTGAGGGCGGTCGCGACCGCGACGAGGACCACCGCGACGCCGGCCGCGCCGATCGCCCGCAGGATCGTCGGCGAGAAGAGCAGGAGCCCGCTGATGGCGATGGCGACGGTGAGCGCGGAGAACGCGACGGTCCGCCCCGCGGTCGCCATCGTCCGCTCGACCGCCGCCGCCACGAGGGGGTCGCCGCGCCGCCGCCGGCCGCGCCCGGAGCCCGGCACCTCGGCCGCGGTGCGCGCGTGCAGCTCCTCGCGGAAGCGGGAGACGACGAGCAGCCCGTAGTCGATGGACAGGCCGAGCGCGAGGACGGTCACGACGTTGACGACCGCCGCGTCGACGTCGAGCGCGTAGGTGAAGGCCAGCAGTGCGCCCAGACCACCCGCGATGGAGGCCAGCGCGCCGGCGAGCGGCATGGACGCGGCGAGGAACCCGCCGAAGACGAGCACCATGATGAGGAGCGCCACGGGCAGCGCGACGGCCTCGCCCGTGCGCAGGTCCCGCTCGACCTGGTCCGTGATCTCCTCGACGACGAGGCTCGCGCCGCCGACGAGGCCGTCCGCCCCGGGTGCGACGTCCCCGAGGGCGGCCGGCACGGCCCGCAACCGCTCCGCGACCGCCCCCAGCGCCCGCTCCCGCGCGTCCTCCGCCAGGTCGGGCAGCAGCTCGACGACGACGAGGAAGCCGTCGCCGTCCTGCGCCAGCAGCGGCGCCGCCGCGGGCGAGGTGGCACCCCCGGGCAGCACGAACGGGTCGATGACGGAGGCCACCCCGTCGACCCCGGCCAGGTCCTCGCGCACGGGCGCGAGCGCCTCCGCCACGCCGGCGGTCGTCGGGGGGACGTCCTGCACGACGAGCGTGAGGGAGGAGGCGCCGGGAGCCTCGGCCGCCAGCACCGCCTCGCCCTCCGCCGACTCGGTGCCGGGGACGCCGGGGGCGCCCGTCGCGAGCCGGTCGAAGAGGTCCTGCCCGTGGACCCCGAGCACCGCCAGCGCGTAGCAGGCGACGGTGACGACGGCCCACACGACGACGGTGGACCGCGGGTGGCGGCCGACGAGGCGGCCGAGGCGGGCGAACACGCCGGTCATCGTGCCACGGGGCGGTCCTGCGGCCGTGCCCGGGCCGTGCCCGGGCCGCGCCGGCGCCGGGGGGGCGCGTCGGTGCCGCGTCGTAGGGTGCGCGCGTGGACCTGTTCGACGCGGTGACGACGACGGCCCAGGGCGTCCCGGCACCCCTGGCGTCGGCGCCGCTCGCCGTGCGCATGCGGCCCCGGACGCTCGACGAGGTGGCCGGCCAGGAGCACCTGCTCGTGCCGGGGTCGCCGCTGCGCCGGCTCGTCGAGCCCGCGGCGCCGGGGTCGGCGCGGGCCCAGCCGTCGTCCGTCGTCCTCTGGGGCCCGCCCGGCACGGGGAAGACGACCCTGGCGTACCTCGTCGCTCAGGGCTCCGGGCGCCGCTTCGTCGAGCTGTCGGCCGTGACCGCCGGCGTGAAGGACGTGCGGGCGGTCATCGAGGACGCCCGCCGCCGGCTGGCGGGGGACGGCACGGAGACCGTGCTCTTCATCGACGAGGTGCACCGCTTCAGCAAGTCCCAGCAGGACGCGCTCCTGCCCAGCGTCGAGAACCGCTGGGTGACCCTCGTGGCGGCGACGACCGAGAACCCGTCGTTCTCCGTCAACTCCCCGCTGCTGTCGCGGTCGCTGCTGCTCACGCTGCGGCCGCTGGGCACGGAGGACGTCCGCCGGCTCGTGCGGCGCGCCGTGACGGACGAGCGCGGCCTCGGCGGCGCGGTCGTCCTCGCGGACGACGCGGAGGAGCAGCTGCTGCGCCTGTCGGGCGGGGACGCCCGCAAGGCCCTGACCGTGCTCGAGGCCGCGGCGGGCGCGGTGCTGCCCGGCGAGCCCGGCCAGGAGGGGCCCGTGCCGGTCGACCTCGCGGCCGTGGAGCGCGCGGTCGACGTCGCGGCCGTCCGCTACGACCGCGACGGGGACCAGCACTACGACGTCATCAGCGCCTTCATCAAGTCCCTGCGCGGCTCGGACGTCGACGCGGCGCTGCACTACCTCGCCCGGATGGTGGCGGCGGGGGAGGACCCCCGCTTCATCGCCCGGCGCATCGTCATCGCCGCCTCGGAGGAGGTCGCGATGGCCGACCCGAGCGCGCTGCAGACGGCGGTGGCCGCCGCGCAGGCCGTGGCGCTCCTCGGGATGCCGGAGGGGGCGATCGTGCTGGCGCAGGCCGTCGTGCACGTCGCCAGCGCGCCGAAGTCGAACGCGTCCTACACGGGGCTGAACCGTGCCCTCGCCGACGTGCGCGCCGGCCGGGCAGGCCCCGTGCCCGCACACCTGCGCGACGCCCACTACGCGGGCGCGCAGGCGCTCGGGCACGGCCAGGGCTACCGCTACGCGCACGACGAGCCGCACGCGGTCGCCCGGCAGCAGTACCTGCCCGACGACCTCGTCGGCTCCCGCTACTACGAGCCCTCCGACCGGGGCTACGAGCGGCAGGTGGCCGAGCGCCTCGTGCGCGTGCGGCAGCTCCTGGGCCGGGACGCCGGGGGCGGGCCGGCGGGCGGGCCCGGGGGCGATTCGGAGGCGGAGGGCCCCAGAGGGTAGGGTGGACCGGTTCGTGCGACGGGTCCGCCCGCGCACGGTCTCCCTGGGGTCCTAGCCCGCGCACCACCCTGCGCCCGTGACGTCGTCACGCGCCGGTGCGCACCACGGTCGGCCCCACGCCCGCACGGGGTCGTCCCGTCGGCGGGTGTGACGTCACGACAGAGAGAGCAGCACATGAGCAGCGTCACCCGCTCGCGCCGCCAGGTCCGCCTGAGCCGCGCCCTCGGCCTGGCCCTCACGCCGAAGGCCGTCAAGCACTTCGAGAAGCGCCCCTACCCGCCCGGCGAGCACGGCCGTGCGCGTCGTCGGACCGAGTCCGACTACGCCGTCCGGCTGCGCGAGAAGCAGCGCCTGCGCGCCCAGTACGCGCTGCGCGAGAAGCAGCTCGCCCGCGCGTACGAGGCCGCCCGCAAGGCCCCGGGCCTGACCGGTGAGGCGCTCGTCGAGGACCTCGAGACGCGTCTGGACGCCCTGGTGCTCCGCGCCGGGTTCGCCCGCACGATCCTCCAGGCCCGCCAGGTCGTGACGCACCGCCACATCCTGGTCGACGGCAAGATCGTGGACCGCCCCTCGTTCCGGGTGTCCGAGGGCCAGACCCTCCAGATCAAGCCCAAGAGCCAGACGACGACGCCCTTCCAGGTCGCCGCCGCCGGCGCCCACCGCGACGTCCTGCCGACGCTGCCGGGCTACCTCGACGTGCAGCTCGAGAAGCTCACGGCGACCCTCGTGCGCCGCCCGAAGCGCGCCGAGGTCCCCGTGACCTGCGAGGTCCAGCTCGTCGTCGAGTACTACGCGCGCTGACCCGCACCGCACCACCGACGCCCCGTCCCGCACGCCGCCCCGCGGCCGTGCGCGGCGGGGCGTCGTCGTCGTCGGGCACGGGCGTCCGGGTAGGGTTCTGCAGGTCCGGGGCGCGGCACGGGGCCCAGCCCGGACGGACGGAGGGACGGTCATGTCGGTCGGGGACCTCGCGGGCCTGCTCGCGGCCATCGCGTTCGTCGTGCTGGTCGTGCTGCTCGGCACGGTGCTGGGCAAGGTCGGCCGCGTCGTCGACGCCCTGCGCGACTCCGTGCGCGAGATGACGGACCACGCGCTGCCGGTGCTCGACGAGGCCGCGGGCGTCATCGCGTCCACGAACGCCCAGCTCGGCAAGGTCGACACCGTCACGACGTCGGCCGCGCAGGTCTCGGAGAACGTCTCGGCGCTCACCTCGCTCGTCGCCGCCACCGTCGGCACGCCGCTGGTGCGGGTCGCGGCGTTCTCGCACGCCGCCCGCCGCGCCGCCGCCACCCTGCTCGACGGGGTCGGGAAGCGCGCGTGAGCCGCCTGCTCTGGGTCGGCGTCGGCGCCGTGGGCGCCGTCGTCGGGCTGCGCCGCGCGAAGGCCGCCGTGGACGCCCGCGTCCCGGCCGGCGCCCGCGACCTCGTCTCCGACCTCGACCGCTGGACCCGCGCGGCCCAGCTCGCCCGCGAGGAGTTCTCCGTCGCGCTCCTCGAGCGCGAGGAGGAGCTCAAGCACCGCCTCCTCGGGGACGTGGACGTCGACGAGCTGCGCCGCCGCCGGGCCGCCGACCGCGGCCCCGCCGCAGCCCCCGGACGCGCCGCCCGCGGCCGCCGGCCCGGGC
>NZ_RWJX01000086.1 GCF_004123805.1 Cellulomonas endophytica
GGTCCCGCACCTGCCGCAACCGGCCGGGGCGCGCGCGGCCAGAAGAGGGCGCGCGCGCGCCGGCCCGGCAGGAGCAGGAGCGCCGGGAGCAGCGTCAGCGCCGCGAGCAGCGCGGAGACGATGCCCACGGTCCCCACGGGCCCGAGCGCGCGGTTGGAGCCGAGGTCCGACAGCAGGAGGCAGAGCAGGCCGGCGACGACCGTCCCCGCGCTGGCCGCGATGGGCTCGACGGACGCCCGCACCGCCCGGCGCATCGCCGTCGCCGGGTCCTCGACGAGGCGGAGCTCCTCGCGGTAGCGCGCCACGAGCAGGAGCGAGTAGTCCACGGCGGCCCCGACGACGAGGATCGAGAGGATGCCCTGCGACTGGCCGTTGAGCACGAGGAGGTCGGCGTCGGCCAGGAGGTAGACGACGAGCCCTGCGAGGGCGAGCGCGAACACCGCCGTGAGGATGACCACGAGGGGCAGCACCGGCGACCGGTACACGACCACGAGGATGAGCAGCACCGCGCCGAGGGCGACGAGCAGCAGCACGCCGTCGATGCCGCCGAAGGCCGTCACGAGGTCCGCGACGAAGCCCGCCGGCCCCGTCACCCAGGCGAGCAGGCCGTCCGGGCCGGCGGTGGTCGCGGTGGTCCCGAGCGACGCCTCGAGATCGGCGCGCAGGGCCGTGACGAACGCCGCCGCCACGCTGTCCTCACCCAGGCGCTCGTCCGCGCGCGCGCCGTCGATCGCGAGGACCACGAGCAGCGCCTCGCCGTCCTCGGACGGGGCGACGACGGGCTCCCCGACGAGGTACGAGGACCAGGTGCCGTCGGCGGGCGCGTCGGACGCGGCCCCCTCCTCGGCCGGCGGGAGGGGCAGGTCGGGGATGCCGGCCGCCCATCCCTGGACCGCGGCGAGCGCCTCGGCCGGCACCGTCCCGCGGCCCTCGGGGCGCAGGACGACGAGCGCCGGTAGGGTCTGCTGCTCGACGAACGCGGCCGCGGCCTCTCCCCCCTCGGCGGACTCCGCCGACGAGGGCAGGAACGCGGCCTGGTCGTTGGTCTGCACCTCCGACAGGCGTCCCTGGGTCGGGCCGCCGATCCCCGCGATCGCGAGCCACACGACCACGGCGACGAGGACGAGGAGGCGCCGGCCGGCCGCCCGCGAGATACTCAGCATGCTGAGGATTGTGGCGCCGCCGCCCCGTCCACCACAAGTCGAGAGGTGCCCGTGCCGGAGCCGAGCGGTCCGCCGCTGCACCACTGGCCCGACGGCCGGCTCCTGTCCGCCGTCGCCCGGCGCATCGAGCGCGCCTGGGACGCGCACCTGGCGCACTGGGACCTCACCCACGCGAGCCTCCCGGTGCTCGTCCACCTCCTCGACGGGCCCCGCTCCCAGCGGGAGCTGGCCGCGCTGCTGGACGTCACGGAGCAGACGACCAGCCGGATCCTCGCGCGCCTCGAGCGCACCCGGTACGTCACGCGCACGGCGCACCCGGAGGACCGTCGCCGGTACGTCATCGCCGTCACGGCGGCCGGGAGGGCGGCCCTGGCGGCCGCCTCGGACCCGCGTCCGGCCGAGGACAGCGTGCTCGGCGTCCTCAGCGGCGCCCAACGGGCGGAGCTGCGGGCGCTGCTGCTCGCCGTGCACCCGCCCGTCTGACGCCCGTCCGGGCCCCTCCCCCCGCGCCGTGCCGCCGTGCCGTCGCGTCACGGCGGCTCCCCGGCCCCGCGTCCGGCCCTCACCGCCTCACCGCCTCACCGTGGGACGGGACCGCGCCGGACGCGCTCGAGCAGCAGGGGCGGCGCAGCACGCTCCGGGTCCCACTCCGCCTCGACCCACCACGTGGCCCCCGCCTCCTCCAGGGCCGCGAGGTGCTCGGCCGCGGCGCCCGGGTCGGCCGGCAGCACCCCCTGCGCGACGACGTCGAACGGCCCGGCGGCGGGGTCGCGGTGCGCCCCCACCCAGTCCACGACCTGTCGGACCTGCTCCGCGGGCGGCTCGTCGAGGGTCCGCAGCCCCTGCACGACGACGCCGTCCCAGCGCACCGTGCGCGCCAGGGAGCGCTCGCTCGGCCAGGCCCCCACCACCCACACGGGCGGGCGCGGGCGCTGCACGGGCCGCGGCACCAGCCGCATCCCCTCCACCCGGTGGTGCACGCCGCGGTGGTCGAACGTCTCGCCGGAGAAGGCCGCGTCGAGGATCGCCAGCGCCTCGTCGAGACGCTCCGCGCGCTCCCGCGCCGTCCGGGCCTCCCCCTCCACCCCGGCGACCGCGCGGTCCTCCGCGACGCCGAGGCCCACGGGCAGCAGGAGCCGCCCCCCGGACAGGTGGTCCACCGTGAGCGCCTGGCGCGCGACCACCCACGGCCGCCGCCGCGGGAGGGCGAACACCATCGCGCCGAGGCGGATCCGGCCCGTCCGCACCGCGGCGGCCGACAGGATCCCCCAGGGGTCCCACGCCTCGAACGTCCCGAGGTCCCCCAGGTCCACGCCGTCCCAGGTGAAGAACCCGTCCCAGCCCGCCCGCTCCGCCTCGACCGCCAGGTGCACGACCTCCCGCGCCCCGCCCGTCGAGGCCACGATCCCCATCCGCACGCCGACCACCCCCTCCGTCACCGGCCGGGCGCCCCCGCCCGGACCCCTGCGACGCTAGACCGGGCCACCGACACGCCACCGGCACGCCACCGGAACGCCACCGGCACGGCACCGGCACGGCACCGGCACGGCACCGGCAGGCCCCGGGGGGCAGCGGCACGGCCGCGCGGACGCCGGGGCTAGGCTCGGGTCGTGGACGCCCTCGAGCTCGACCTCGGCCGGAGCCACCAGCCCTACGTCCCGACGTGGGAGCTGCAGCGCAGCCTGCACGCGGAGGTCGCCGACGGGACCCGGCCCGACACCCTCGTCCTGTGCGAGCACGAGAGCGTGTACACCGCCGGGAAGCGGACGGGCACGCGCGAGCGCCCGACCGACGGCACCCCGGTGGTCGACGTCGACCGGGGCGGGCGCCTCACCTGGCACGGCCCGGGCCAGCTCGTCGGCTACCCGCTCGTACGGCTCGCGGAGCCCGTCGACGTGGTGCGGTACGTGCGGGCGCTGGAGTCGGCGCTCATCGACGTCTGCGCCGGCCTCGGACTGCGCGCGGTCCGGGTGGAGGGCCGCAGCGGCGTCTGGTTCCCGGCCGACCCCGTGCGCGGCCGGCCCGAGCGCAAGGTCGCGGCGATCGGCGTCCGCGTCGCGCGCGCGACGACGATGCACGGCTTCGCCCTCAACTGCGACCCCGACCTGGGTGCGTTCGAGCGGATCGTGCCGTGCGGCATCGACGACGCCGGGGTCACGTCCCTCACCGCGGAGCTCGGCCGCACCGTCGGCGTGCTCGACGTCGTCGACGTGGTCCGGCGCCGCGTCGAGGAGGCCCTGGCCCCGCTGCTGGCGACGGGCCGGCCCGCCGCCGCCTGACCCGGCGGCGCCCCGGCCCTGCTCCGCGGGCCTGGCCTCGCGGCGTCAGCGCGCGCGGACCGGCGCCAGCCCCGTCGCGACCTCCTCGGCCCAGGCCCGCACCGCGTCGAGGTCGCGGAAGTCGCCCTCGGGAGCCCGGACGAGCGCGACGAGCGCCCGCTCCTGCAGGCTGAGCGCACCGTGCCGGACCCGGCCGGCGAAGCACCGCACGTCGCGCGCCCCCGCGTGCCGGGCCACGACGTCGACGTCGTCCGGCACGTCCGTGGCGGCGTCGGGCACCGCGAGGGGGCCGGACCAGAACAGCCACACGGGCCGGGAGCGGAGCCGTCCCCCCTCCCGCTCGACGAGGTGCCGCAGCCCCGCGGCGAGCCGGCCGACGTACACGGCGGAGCCCAGCACCACGGCGTCCCAGGCCGCCACGTCCTCGACGTCCTCGGGGTCCACCTCGTCGACGACGTGCCCGTGCGTCCGCAGCACCTCCGCCACGACCTCGCCCATCTCTCGCGTCGCGCCGTGCCGCGAGGCCACCGTCACCAGGACCTTCATCGCACACCCCCCTCGGGTGGTCGGCCCTGCCGGCGGCCCTGCCGGTCCCGTGGCCGGTCCCGCGTGGGGACGCTCCCAGCGTGCTCCCGGGCCCCGGGCGGCACCCGGGACGGAGGTCCCGCGCGCCCGGGCCGGGCCACCCGGCGGCGCGTCCGCCCGCGGCCGCGTCGCACCGCCCTGAGAGGCCCGGCGCCCCGCCGTCGAGGGGCCGCTGCGGGGCGGTTAGGGTGGCGTCGTGACCCTCGCTCCCGACGGCCGGCGGATGCTCCGCATCGAGGCGCGCAACGCGCAGACGCCCATCGAGAAGAAGCCGGAGTGGATCCGCACGCGGGCCACGATGGGCCCCGAGTACACCGAGCTCAAGGGCCTCGTGAAGCGCGAGGGCCTGCACACGGTGTGCGAGGAGGCGGGCTGCCCCAACATCTTCGAGTGCTGGGAGGACCGCGAGGCCACGTTCCTCATCGGCGGCGACCAGTGCACGCGGCGCTGCGACTTCTGCCAGATCGACACGGGCCGCCCCGCGGACCTCGACCGCGACGAGCCGCGCCGGGTGGCCGCCTCCGTCCAGGCGATGGGGCTGCGCTACGCCACGGTCACCGGCGTGGCGCGCGACGACCTCCCCGACGGCGGCGCCTGGCTCTACGCGGAGACGGTCCGGCAGATCCACGCGGTCAACCCGGGCACGGGCGTCGAGCTGCTCATCCCGGACTTCAACGCGGTCCCCGAGCAGCTCGACGAGGTCTTCTCGAGCCGGCCCGAGGTGCTCGCCCACAACGTCGAGACCGTCCCGCGCATCTTCAAGCAGATCCGCCCGGCCTTCCGCTACGAGCGCTCGCTCGAGGTCATCACGCGGGCCCGCGAGGCCGGCTTCGTCACGAAGTCCAACCTCATCCTCGGGATGGGCGAGACGACGGCGGAGGTCGAGGAGGCCCTCGCCGACCTGCACGGCGCCGGCTGCGACCTCGTCACGATCACGCAGTACCTGCGGCCGAGCGTGCGGCACCACCCGGTGGACCGCTGGGTGCGCCCCGAGGAGTTCGTCGCGCTGTCCGAGGTCGCCGAGGGGCTGGGCTTCGCCGGCGTCATGTCGGGGCCGCTCGTGCGCTCGTCGTACCGCGCCGGCCGCCTGTGGGGAAAGGCGATGGTGAGGCGCGGGCTGCCCATCCCCGCCGAGCTCGCCCACCTGGGCGAGGCGACGAGCTCGCGCCAGGAGGCCTCGAGCGTCCTCGCCCGCCTGGCCTGACGGGGGCGGTCCCGGCACGGGCGACGGGCGTCGTGCCCCGCCGGTCCTCCGCCCGGGCCGTGGAGCAGGACGGGGCGGTGCGGGCGGTCGGGGGACGCCCGGGCCGTCGGTAGACTCCCGACCCATGGCGAGGCAGAGCGACGCGGCACCCGCGGACGGGGCGAAGGCGCCCAAGGTCAAGAAGCGGCGCTGGTACCACCAGCTCTGGCAGGTCTTCCAGATGACCCGCCGGCAGGACCCGGCGATCACGTGGATCCTGCTGGCGGTCTTCGTCGGCGTCCTCGCGCTCGCCCTCGTCGTCACCCTCCTGACGAGCTCGTGGCTGTGGTTCGTCGCGCTGGCGCCCTTCGCGGTCCTGGCCCCGATGATCGTCCTGGCCCGGCGCGCCGAGACGGCCGCCTTCACGCAGATCGAGGGCCAGCCCGGCGCGGCGATCGCGGCGCTGGGCACGATCCGGCGCGGCTGGTCCTTCGGCCAGGAGCCCGTCGCCTTCGACGCGCGCACCCAGGACCTCGTGTTCCGCGGCGTCGGCCGGGCGGGCATCGTCCTCGTCGGCGAGGGCCCCGCCTCGCGCATCGGCAAGCTGCTCGAGGCCGAGCGGCGCCGCACGGCCCGCGTGACGGCCGGCGTGCCCATCACCGTGCTGCAGGTCGGTGACGGCGAGGGCCAGGTGCCGCTGCGCAAGCTCCCGCGCAAGGTCCAGCGCATGCGCCCCACGCTGACGAAGCAGGAGGTCGCCGAGGTGACGAAGCGCCTCACGGCGCTCGGTGCCGCCCGGCCGCCGATCCCCAAGGGCGTCGACCCCTTCCGTGCCCGTCCCGACCGCAAGGGCATGCGCGGCCGCTGACGCGGGCCGACGCCGCGCGTCAGGGCGTCGGGCGGGGCGCCGGTCGCAGCCGCACGACCCGGCTGCCCGCCGCCCGGTCGTGCAGGCCCCGTCCCGTGCCGTCCCAGACGACGGCCGGCACGACCAGGCAGAGCAGCACGGTGCGGACGGCGGCCCGCAGGAGCCCGGGCGGGACGGGACCGTCCGCGCCGTCGAGGACGACGCGCACGCCCAGGAGGCGGTGGCCCAGCGTCGTGCCGATCCCGCCGACGAGGAGCAGGTTCTCCACGGCGAAGACGGCCAGCGTCTCCAGCTGCCCGGCCCGCAGCACGAAGGCCCCGGAGTCCTGCACGGGGAAGAGCGCCGCCGCGACGAGCAGGCTCGCGAGCCAGTCGACGCACAGCGCGAGCACCCGTCGGCCGAGGAGGCCCGACCCCCCGCCGGACCCGCGGGGCCCGCCCTCCAGCCACGACCCCAGGTCCTCGCGCGACGCCACGCGCCCAGGGTAGGGCCCGCGTCGGCCCCTCCCGCAGCGGCCCCGGGCGGACGGCCGGGGCACGTCGACGCGCGACGAGACGCGGGGCCCGGCGCCGTGCGGCGGTGGCAGGATGCGGCGCAGGTCGCCGCCCGTGCGTCGGCCGGCGGGCCGGACCCGCCTCTCGTCGTGCGGGCCGTCGACCGCTCGTAACACAGGGGCGACGCCTGTAACGAGACGGAAACACGCCGCCCATCCCCGGGTAACGCGCCGTCCGTAGCGTCTCCCCCGGCCTGGACCATGTCCACCACCCGACCGAGGAGCATGCGGATGTTCAAGGAGCCAGACGAGGTCCTGGCGTTCATCAGGAGCGAGGACGTCAAGTTCGTCGACGTGCGCTTCTGCGACCTGCCCGGCGTGATGCAGCACTTCAACGTGCCGGCGCAGTCGCTCGACGCGGACTTCTTCACCGACGGCCAGATGTTCGACGGGTCGTCGATCCGCGGCTTCCAGGCGATCCACGAGTCCGACATGAAGCTCATCCCCGACGTGTCGACGGCCTACATCGACCCGTTCCGGGTGGAGAAGACGCTCAACGTCAACTTCCACATCGTCGACCCGTACACGGACGAGCCGTACTCGCGCGACCCCCGCCAGGTCGCCGCGAAGGCCGAGGCGTACCTGAAGTCGACCGGCATCGCGGACACGGCGTTCTTCGCCCCCGAGGCCGAGTTCTACATCTTCGACGACGTGCGCTTCGAGACGAAGCAGAACGCCGGCTACTACTACATCGACTCCATCGAGGCCGCCTGGAACACGGGCCGCGTCGAGGAGGGCGGCAACCTCGGCCACAAGACGCCCTACAAGGGCGGCTACTTCCCCGTCCCGCCGGTCGACATGTTCGCCGACCTGCGCGACCAGATCTCCCTCCAGCTCGACGAGCTGGGCCTGGGCGTCGAGCGCGCCCACCACGAGGTCGGCACCGCCGGCCAGGCGGAGATCAACTACCGCTTCGACGAGCTCGCCAGGTCCGCGGACAAGGTGCAGCTGTTCAAGTACGTGGTGAAGAACGTCGCGCACGCGGCCGGCAAGACCGCCACCTTCATGCCGAAGCCGCTCTTCGGCGACAACGGCTCCGGCATGCACGTGCACCAGTCCCTGTGGAAGGACGGCAAGCCGCTGTTCTTCGACGAGAAGGGCTACGGCGGCCTGTCCGACATGGCCCGCTGGTACATCGGCGGCCTGCTCAAGCACGCGCCCTCGCTGCTGGCGTTCACGAACCCGACGGTGAACTCCTACCACCGCCTGGTCCCGGGCTTCGAGGCCCCGGTCAACCTGGTCTACTCGGCGCGCAACCGCTCCGCCTGCATCCGCATCCCGGTGACGGGGTCGAACCCCAAGGCCAAGCGCATCGAGTTCCGCGTGCCGGACCCGTCGTCCAACCCGTACCTGGCCTTCGCGGCCATGCTCATGGCGGGCCTCGACGGCATCCAGAACCGGATCGAGCCGCCGGACCCGGTCGACAAGGACCTGTACGAGCTGCCCCCCGAGGAGCACGCCCTCATCAACCAGGTGCCGGGCTCGCTCTCCGAGGTGCTCGACAACCTCGAGGCCGACCACGACTTCCTCACGGCCGGCAACGTGTTCACGCCGGACCTCATCTCGACGTGGATCGACTACAAGCGCTCGCACGAGGTGGACCCCATCCGCCTGCGGCCGCACCCCCACGAGTTCGAGCTGTACTACGACGTCTGACCGGCGGGGCCGCTGAGCCCCTCGGCCGCACGCCCGCACGCACCGGAGCCCGGCACCCCCTCGGGGGCGCCGGGCTCCGGCGCGTCGCGACCGGACGTCCTCCCGCGCCTCGGCCGTACCTCGACCTCCTCGGCCGGCTGTCCGCCTCGGCGACCGACGAGGACCGCATCGACGACCTGCCGACGCAGGGCGACGCCGGCCCGCGCTGGACGCGCACCGGCCGTCCTTCGCGTCGCCCAGTTCCGAGACCTGGACGGCGACTGCTCTCGGCCTGCGCACGGCGCGGCTGACCGCTGCCGCCTGCCGGGCTCCCACTCCCCCGCCGCGGGCAGGGCCCGCCGGGTGCCTCATCGGTCCTCGTGCGGGAGGCTCGCGGCATGTCCCGCCTCGTGCACCTGCGGCAGCGCTTCTGGTTCCTGCCGGCCGTGATGTGCGTCGTCGCCGTCGTGGTCGCCGAGGTGCTCGTCACGCTCGAGCGGCGGACCGGCGGGCTGCCGCTGCCGGGCTGGCTCTCCGAGCTGGTGCTGCGGGTGGGTGCCGCCGGGAGCAGGGACGTGCTCGGGGCCGTCGCGACGTCGAGCCTGGCGGTGGCGGGCACGACGTTCTCCATCACAGTCGCGGTGCTGGCGCTGACCTCGTCGGCCTACGGCCCCCGGCTGGTGCCCGCCTTCCTCGCCGACCGCGGCAACCAGCTCGTCCTCGGCGTGCTGGTCGCCACGTTCCTCTACTCGCTGCTGGTCCTCCGCTCGATCCGTAGCGTCGGTGACGTCCCCGTCGGCGATCCGGGCGACGAGGACGTCTTCGTCCCCCACCTCGCGGTGAACCTCGCCGTGCTGCTCGCCGTGGCCGACGTCGCCGTCCTGGTGTGGTTCATCCACCACATCAGCGACTCGATCCAGGTGTGGACGCTGTCGGGCGGCGTGCGGGAGGACCTGCTCCGCGTGGTCGGGCGGCAGTACCCCGCGGGCGCGGGCGCCCCCGACGAGGGACGGGTGGCACCGACGGCTGGGCCGCTCGCGCCGTCACCGCCGGCCCCGCCCGCCCGCGCCACCGGAAGGGCGGTCGCGACGCGACGGAGCGGCTACGTCGAGCTCGTCGAGACCGGGCGCCTCCTGCGGCTCGCCCGGCGGCACGACGTCGTCGTGGCGGTCCTCGTACGCCCCGGGGACCACGTGATCCCCGGGGAGGACGTCCTCGTCGTGACCCCGGCGAGCGGTGCGGGGACGCCCGAGGGGCGCGTGGTGACCGCGCTGCGGTCGGCCGTCGTCGTCTCGGACGCGCGCAGCCCGCGGCAGGACGTCGCCTTCGTCGTGCAGCAGCTGACGGACCTCGCGGTCCGGGCGCTCTCCCCCGGGACCAACGACCCGACGACCGCGGTGAACGCCCTCGACGACCTCTCCGCCGGGCTCGCCCTCCTGGTCTCCCGGCCCGCGCCGGTCCCGGTGCACCGGGACCGAGGAGGGCAGGTCCGGCTGCACCTGCCCCCGCAGGACCGGGGCGAGGTGGTCCGGGGCGTCCTGGAGGCGGTCCGCTGGCACGGCGCGGCGGCACCCACCGTCGTCCGGGCCGCGCTCCGCCTGGTCCGCCGCCTGGTCGATGCCGGCGCGGCGCCCGACGTGCGCGCCGTCCTCGACGCCGAGCTCGGGCGACTCCGGACCGCCGTGGCCATGTCGGCCCTGGTGCCCGAGGACGTGGTGGTCCTGACGTCCGAGCTCGACGGAACGCGGGCGCACGTGCGGGGGCCCGCGGCCGACGGCCCCGGCCCTGGCCCCGGCTCCGCCTGACGCACGACGCGATCGGGTCACGATCCTGTGAAGGCGGTTGTGCCGGCTGTCGGTGGCTGGTGGCCTCGGAGGGCGGGCAGCACCCCCACGACGAGGAGGCCCGACGTGAGCGCGAGGTTCAACGCCCTGGTCCGGTTCGACGTCCTGGGCGAGGAGGTGACCGTGACGGTGGGCGGCCGGGTCGAGCACGCGGCGCTGCCGGAGCTCTGCGACGTCGTCGAACGCTCGGCGACGATCGCCGGGCGGCCCGCGCTGGTCGACCTGGGCGACGCCGAGATCGACCCGGCCGCCCGCCGAGAGGTGCAGCGGCGCTGCGGCGCGTT
Source organism: Cellulomonas endophytica (assembly GCF_004123805.1). Classification (GTDB taxonomy): domain Bacteria; phylum Actinomycetota; class Actinomycetes; order Actinomycetales; family Cellulomonadaceae; genus Cellulomonas; species Cellulomonas endophytica. Next base: position 10,395 of record NZ_RWJX01000086.1, read on the forward strand.
CGCGCGGCTCCGGGGCTGAGCCACCCCGGCGGGACCCCGTTCCCGGCGCGCCGCGTCGAGCGCGTGCAGCCGGCGCTCGTCGTGGGGCCCGGTGCCCCTCGACGGGCGCGAACCGTCGGGTCTGGGACGATCGAGGCGACCGCAGCGGCGTGGGAGCAGCCTCACCGCGCGGGGCCAACACGCCTGCTGCGGTCGCCCCTCCCGCCCGTGCTCGCGTCCCCGGAGGTCCCCGTGCCGGTCCCGTCCCGATCCCGCCCGCTCGTGCTGGCCGTCGCCGCCGCCCTCGCCCTGACGGGGTGCGGGGTCGAGACCAGCATCGACGACGGCGCGCTGCGGACGGGCGCGCGGGAGATCGTCGACGACCTCCAGTCCGCGATCGACCGGGCGCGGGAGCGGGCGCAGGAGCAGAACGCCGACGAGAGCGGCGACCTCGGCGAGGACCCGCCGGCGCAGACCCAGGCGATCCGGACCGACACGAACACGGCCTTCGAGTACGAGCAGTACCAGGCGACGCTCGAGGGCGTCATCGCCTCCCTGGACGCGTTCTGGGCCGAGGAGCTCCCGGCCGCCTTCGGCGCCGCCTACACCCGGCCCAGCCGCTTCGTGTACTACCGGCCCGAGCATGAGCCCGGTCCGCGGTGCGGCGAGGAGGAGGCCCCCGCGCAGAACGCCTTCTACTGCCCGGCCGGCGACTTCATCGCTTGGGACGAGACGGGGCTGATGATCCCGTACTACGTGTCGTCGGGGGACTTCGCCGCGGCCTTCGTCCTCGCCCACGAGTACGGCCACGCGATGCAGGTCCGCCTCCCGCAGCAGGAGCAGCTCGGGGTGCTGCGCGAGCTCCAGGCCGACTGCTTCGCCGGGGCGTGGGCGAGGGACGTGCAGGAGCAGGGCTTCCTCGAGGCCGGCGACCTGGACGAGGCCACCCTGGCGGTGTTCTCCGGCCGGGACGTCCCCGGCACCCCCTTCACCGACCCGCGGGCGCACGGCACGGGCTTCGAGCGCACCCGGGCCTTCGCCGACGGGTACGAGGGCGGGGCGGCCACCTGCTACCCCGCACCGGCCGAGGAGTGGGTGGTCGGGGTCCAGCAGTAGCCGGTCCCGGCACCGACGACGCGCGCGGACCGGTGGCCGGCCGCGCCCGGCGCCGTGACCGGCTCCGGGCCGCAGTGGTCGCGTACCGGTGCGGGCCCGGCAAGCCGGGCGTCCGCGGCCGAGGGGCCCGGGGCGGGCCGCACCGGGCGAGCGGTCAGAACCGCCCGCCGCCGCCCCGCCGGCCGCCGGACCGACGGGGGCTCGAGGACCTCCGCGAGGCGCTCGAGGAGGAGCGTCGCGAGGACGACGAGGAGCGCCGCGACGACGAGGACCGCCCCCCGCCGCCGCCGAGCACGATCCCGCCGCCGCCCCAGCCGCCCGAGCCGCCCCACCCGCCCAAGCGACGTACGGCGGCGTCGGCCCGGGCCGCGCTCTCCCGGCGCCGACGGTCCCGCTCCGCGGCGACGTCGCGCTCGGCGGCGTCCCGCGCGGCGGTGACGAGCTCGAGCGCACGCTCGGCCTCCCGCAGGGCGGCGACGGGGTCCCCGCCCGCGAGGGCCGCTCCGGCGTCGGCGTGCCGCCGGCCCTCGGCCAGCCGGGTGCGGGCCGTGCTGCCGATGTCCGTCCGGTGCGCGGCGAGCAGCCCCTCGACGAGGTCCGCCGTCGCCCGCACCGTCGCGGTCACCTCGGGCAGCCGTGCGAGCGCCCGGGCCCGCGCCGCCTCCGCCTCCCGTCGGGGGGCGAGGGCGGCGTCGAGGGCGTGCTCCGCCGACCGCAGCCGGGCCAGCGCGGTCAGCGGGTCCCGCTCCACGCCGGGCGCGGCGGCGGCGTCCCGGGCGGCGGCGGCCTCCGCGGCGGCGGCGGCGACGGTCGCGTCCCCGGCGCCGAGGCGGTC
>NZ_RWJX01000087.1 GCF_004123805.1 Cellulomonas endophytica
CGGCGGCGTGGCGGTGGCGCGCGGCGGGACCGGGCGGGGGCGCGGCGGCCGGGCGGGGCTCATGCCGGACCCGGGCCCGCGGCGAGCCGCTCGAGCACCACGGGGGCCAGCTCGGTGACGTCGCCGGCGCCGACGGTGAGCAGGAGGTCCCCCGGCCGTGCCGCGTCGGCCAGCGCGTGGGCCGCCCCGCGGCGGTCGGCGACGAACCGTGCGCGACCGGGGGTCGGCACGGCCTCGACGAGCAGCGCGCCGCTCACGCCGGGCTGCGGGTCCTCCCGGGCGCCGTACACGTCGGTCACCACGACGACGTCCGCGAGGTCGAGCGCCGCCCCGAACTCCGTCGCGAAGGTCCGCGTCCGGGAGTACAGGTGGGGCTGGAACAGGACGAGCACGCGGCCGTCGCCGGCCTCCGCCCGGGCGGCGCGCAGGAGCGCGGCGACCTCCGTGGGGTGGTGGGCGTAGTCGTCCACGACGCGCACGCCCGCCGCGACCCCCCGCTCCTCGAACCGTCGACCGGTGCCGCGGAAGGTGCCCAGCGCCGCCGCGGCCTCCTCGGCCGCGAGCCCGACCCGCCGCAGCGCGGCCCACGCGGCCGCGGCGTCGAGCGCGACGTGCGCACCGGCGGCGGGCAGCCGCACGGTCACGGCCGCGCCGTCCCGCCGGTCGACGAGGTCGACGTGCCAGGCGTCCCGCTCGCCGCCGGGCCGCACGCCGACGTCCGCACCGGCGCCGGTGCCGTAGGTGACGACCGTGGCCCCTCGCCCCGTGAGGCCCGCACGGGCCCGGTCGGCCAGGCGTGCCGCCCCGGGGTCGTCCGCGCAGACGACGAGGGCGCCGCCGTCGCGCACCCGGCCGGCGAAGGCGACGAAGGCCTCCTCGAACGCCTCCGTCGTGCCGTAGTGGTCGAGGTGGTCCGGCTCCACGTTCGTCACGACGGCCACGAGGGGCGCGTACGCGAGGAAGGACCCGTCCGACTCGTCGGCCTCCGCGACGAAGGTGCGCCCGCCGCCGTGCCGCGCGCCGCCGAGGGCGCCGGTCTCGGCGAGGACCGTGCCGCCGATGGCGAAGGAGGGGTAGGCCCCCGCGGCGACGAGCGCGGCGGCCACCATCGCGGAGGTCGTGGTCTTCCCGTGCGCGCCCGCGACCGCCACGGCGTCGCGGTCGGCCATGAGCGCCGCGAGGGCCTGCGACCGGTGCAGCACCCGGCGGCCGGCCGCGCGCGCGGCGACGAGCTCGGGGTGGTCGGGCCGCAGCGCGGAGGTGACGACGAGCGTGTCCGCGCCGTCCACGTGGGCGGCGTCGTGCCCGACCGCCACGGCGACGCCGGCCGCCCGCAGCCCCGGCAGGGTGGGCCCCTCCCCGCGGTCGCACCCCGACGTCGCCACGCCCCGGGCGGCCAGGAGCGTCGCGACGGCGGACATGCCGACGCCGCCGACGCCGACGAGGTGCGTGCGCCCCAGGTCGCCGAGGGCACCCGCACCGGCGTCCGCCGGTGCGGCGGGTGCGACAGGTGCGGCGGGCACGGCGGCCGCGGGATCGGCGGGCGCGGCTGCCGGCGCGGGGTCGGCGGACGCCGTCGGCGCGGCCGGGCCCGTCGGTGCGGAGGACCCGGGACCCCCGGCCCGCGCCGGCAGGTGCCGCTCGACGAGCGCGGCGACGCGGTCGGCGGCGTCGGGCACGCCGACGGACGCGGCGGCGCGCGCCATGACGGCCCGGCGGTCGGCGGCGCCGGGGCCGGCCAGCAGGGGCAGGACGTGCGCGCGCACCCAGGCGGCGTCGAGGTCGGCGTCGTCGACGAGCAGCCCGCCGCCCGCCGCCACGACGGGCGCGGCGTTGAGGCGCTGCTCCCCGTTGCCGACGGGCAGGGGCACGTAGACGGCGGGGACGCCGAGCGCGGCGAGCTCGCAGACGGTCCCGGCGCCGGCCCGCCCCACGACGAGGTCGGCGGCGGCCAGGGCCAGCTCCATCCGGTCGAGGTACTCCAGCACCCGGTACCGCTCGGCGCCGGGGACGCCGGCCAGCGCCGCGCGGACGGGACCGGCCTTGCCGGCGCCCGTGAGGTGCAGCACGCCGACACCGGCCGCGAGGAGGTCGCGAGCGGCGCCGGCCAGGGCGGCGTTGACGCTCTGCGCACCGAGCGAGCCGCCCGTGACGACGAGGACGGGTGCGTCCGGGTCGAGGCCCAGCTCCCGCGCGGCCCGCTGCCGCGTCCCCCGCGGGTCGTCCGCCCGGGCCGCGAGCACGCCGGCCACGGCCGCCCGCAGCGGCAGGCCCGTGACGTGCGCGCGCGGCAGGCCGGAGCCCGGGAAGGTCGTGGCGACCTCGGCCGCCCAGCGCGCGCCCAGCCGGTTGGCCAGCCCCGCCCGGGCGTTGCCCTCGTGCACGACGACGGGCAGGCCCCGGCGCCGCGCGGCCAGGTAGGCCGGCGTCGCGACGTAGCCGCCGAAGCCGACCACGACGGACGCCCCCGCCTCGTCGATCGCCGTCCCCGCCGCGCGCACGGCCGCCCGCAGACGTGCGGGCAGGGCCAGCAGGTCCGGCCCCGGCCGGCGCGGCAGGGGCACCCGCGGCACGAGCGCCAGGGGCAGGCCGGCCGCGGGCACGAGGCGCGCCTCGAGCCCGGTCGCGGTCCCGAGCGCGGTGAGGCGCACGCCGGGGTCGCGGCGGCGCAGCGCGTCGGCGACGGCCAGGAGCGGGTTGACGTGCCCCGCGGTGCCGCCGCCCGCGAGCAGGACGGAGCGCGCCCGGGCCTCAGCCACGGGCCCGCCCGAGCACGGCCAGCGACCGTCGCACGACGCCGGGCCGCGCCGCGAGGGCCTCGGCGGCGCCGGGCTCCGAGCGCGCGAAGGACAGCACCACGCCGATGGCCGCCATCGTCATGATGAGCGCCGACCCGCCCGCGGAGACGAGCGGGAGCGGCACGCCGATGACCGGCGCGAGGCCCACCACCACGGCGATGTTGATGAGCGCCTGCCCCACGATCCACGCGAGCACGGCGCCCGTGGCGATCTTCGCGACGGGGTCGGGGTGGCGGCGGATGACCCGCACCATCGCCAGCGCCATGAGCCCGATCAGCACGAGCACGAGCACGGTGCCGACGAGCCCCAGCTCCTCGCCGAGGATCGCGAAGATGAAGTCGTTGTGCGCCTCGGGCAGGTAGGACCACTTCTCGCGGCTGCCGCCGAGCCCGACCCCGAACAGGCCGCCCGTGGCCAGGCCGTAGCCCCCGTGGAGCGTCTGGTAGCAGGCGCCGGACACGTCGCACTCGTCGGACAGCCAGCTCGAGATCCGGTCCGAGCGGTTGGAGCTGCCCGTCGCCAGCGCCACGGCGAGCGCCACCGCCCCGGCCCCGGCGACGGCGAACATGCGCAGCGGCAGCCCGGCGACGAACAGCGCCCCGGCGACGAGGAGCAGCATCACCATGGCCGTCCCGAGGTCGTGGCCGGCGAGCACCACGCCGACCGCCACGGCGACGACGGGCACGACCGGCACGACGGCGTGCTTCCAGCTGTCGAGGAGGTGCTGCTTGCGGGCGAGCACCACCCCCAGCCACAGGACGAGCGCGAGCTTGATGGCCTCCGACGGCTGGGCGCTGAAGCCCGGCAGGCAGACCCAGTTGCGGTTGCCGCCCTGCCCGCACCCGAGCCCCGGCACGAACACGAGGAGCTGGAACGCCACGGCCCCGGCCAGCGCGGGCCACGCCAGCCGCCGCAGCAGCCGCAGCGGCGCCCGGGACAGGACGACGAGGAGCGGCAGCCCCAGCAGGGCGTAGCGCGCCTGGCTCACGAAGCCGGCGTAGGGGGACGCGCCGTCGTCGACGGACTCGACGCTCGAGCTCGACAGGACCATGACGAGCCCGACGACGAGGAGCAGGCCCGCGGCGCCGGCGAGCACGTAGTAGCTCGCGACGGCGCTGTTCCAGTGCCCGAGCAGGGAGCGCACCCGCGCGACGCCGGTGAGGGGTGCGACGGCCGTGGCCCCCGGGGGCGTGGGCGCCGCTCCGGGCGGGACGACGCGGGACGGCACCCCGCCGGCGCCGAGCCGCGGTGCCGCGCCCGTCACCGCGCGGACCCCGTCGCCCCCGTCGTGCCGGGGTTCGTGCCCGGGTCCGTGCCCGGGTCCGTGCCGGTGCTCGCGGCCGTGCCGGCTCCCCCGGCCACCGCGCGGGCCGCCGCCGCGAAGGCCGCCCCCCGCTCCGCGTACGAGCGGAACTGGTCCATGGAGGCGCTCGCCGGAGCGAGCAGGACGGTCACGGGGTCGTGCGCGCCGACCGCGGGCTGCGCCAGCCGACGGGCCACCTGGACGGCACGGGTCATCACGTCCCCAGTGTCACCGGCGTCGATCTCCACGACGGGCACCTGGGGCGCGTGTCGGGCGAGGGCGTCGCGCAGCGGGGCGCGGTCCACCCCGATGAGGACGGCGGCGTGGAGGCGGTCGGCGCGCGCGCGCACGAGCTCGTCGAAGGTCGCGCCCTTGGCCAGGCCGCCCGCGACCCACACGACGCTCCCGGGCTCGAAGGCCGCCAGCGACGCCGACGCGGCGTGGGCGTTCGTCGCCTTGGAGTCGTCGACCCAGGCGATGCCGTCGGCGCGCGCGACCTCCTCGATGCGGTGCGCCCCGGGCGCGTACGCGCGCAGCCCGTCCCGGACGGCGACGGGCTCGACCCCGTGCGCGAGGGCCAGCGCGGCGGCGGCGAGGGCGTCCTGCACGACGTGCGGCGGGACGCCGCCGTCCGGCCCGGCGAGGTGCGCGAGGTCGGCCAGGGTGCCGAGCTCGGCCGCGTGCGTGTGCCGCAGCCGTGCGAAGCCGCGGTCGACGAGGACGTCCTCGACGAGCCCGACCTGCCCCACCCCCGGGGTGGCGAGCGTGAAGCCGACCGCCAGCGCACCGTCGACGACGTCGGCCCCCCGCACGAGGTCCTCCGTGCGGCGGTCGTGCAGGTTGTAGACGCACGCCACCTGCGCCCGCTCGAAGACCCGCCCCTTGTCCGCGGCGTACGCGGCGAGGTCGCCGTGCCAGTCGAGGTGGTCGGCGGCCACGTTGAGCACGGCCGCGGCCTGCGCGCTCATGGAGTGCGTGAAGTGCAGCTGGAAGCTCGACAGCTCGACGGCCAGCACGTCGAGGGACGGGTCCTCGACCGCCTCGACCACGGGCGTGCCGACGTTGCCCACCGCGGCGGTCCGGCGGCCGGCCGCGGTGAGGATCGCGGCGAGCATCCCCACCGTCGTCGTCTTGCCGTTCGTGCCCGTGACGGCGAGCCAGGGCGCCGGCTCCCCACCGTCGGCCCGGGGCACGCGCAGGCGCCACGCGAGCTCGACCTCGCTCCACACGGGCAGGCCCGCGGCGAGCGCGGCGACGGGCAGGGGGCCGTGCGGCGGCCAGCCCGGCGACACGACGAGCGCCGCGACGCCGTCGAGCCCCCCGTCGGCGACGAAGGCCGCGGCGTCGGAGGCGTCGGCGTCCTCGGCGCGGGCGTCCACGGTGACCACGCGGTGGCCGTGGCGCCGCAGCGCCGCGAGGGCCGCGCGGCCGGAGACGCCGAGCCCGGCGACGACGACGGTCGCGCCCGCGGGCAGCCCGGGCACGGGACGGCCGGGCCCGGTGGGACCGGTGCCCGGGAGGTCGGCGGCCACTACCGGCTCACGACCCACTCGCCGTAGAAGACCCCGATGCCGGCGGCGACGAAGAGCCCGGCGATGATCCAGAAGCGGATGACGATGGTGACCTCGCCCCACCCGGACAGCTCGAAGTGGTGGTGCAGCGGGGCCATCTTGAACACCCGGCGGCCCGTCAGCTTGAAGGAGCCGATCTGGATGACGTCGGAGAGGACCACGAGCACGAAGAGCCCGCCGAGGATGGCCGCGAGGACCTCCGTGCGGGACAGGATCGAGATGCCGGCCAGCGCGCCGCCGAGGGCCAGCGAGCCCGTGTCGCCCATGAAGATCCGGGCGGGGCTCGCGTTCCACCACAGGAACCCGAAGCAGGCGCCCGTGATCGACGCGGCCACGACGGCCAGCGCGAGCGGGTCGCGCGTGTCGTAGCACTGCGGGCCGGCGGTGGTGAGGAGCTGGCACGTCTGGTTGAGCTGCCAGATGCACACGAGCACGTACGACCCGAAGACGATGAGCGAGGCGCCCGTGGCCAGGCCGTCGAGGCCGTCGGTGAGGTTCACCGCGTTCGACCACGCGGTGATGAGGAAGTTCGCCCACACGACGAAGAGCACCAGTCCGACCGTCGCCCCCGCGAACGCCAGGTCCAGGCCCGTGTCGCGGATGAACGAGATCCGGGTCGAGGCCGGCGTGAGGCCGCTCGTGTTGGGGAACTGCAGGGCCAGGACGGCGAAGGTGATGCCGACGACGCCCTGCCCGACCACCTTCCACACCGGCGAGAGCCCGAGGCTGCGCTGCCGGGAGATCTTGATGTAGTCGTCGAGGAACCCGACGACCCCCAGGCCCGTCATGAGGAACAGCAGGAGCAGCGACGAGGCCGCCGGGGCCCGCCCCGTGCTCAGGGAGGCCACCCCCCAGCCGAGCAGGGTCGCCGCGATGATGACGACGCCGCCCATCGTCGGCGTGCCGCGCTTCGTGTGGTGCGACGTCGGGCCGTCCTGACGGATGAACTGGCCGTACTGGCGTCGCACGAGCAGCCGGATGAACAGCGGCGTGCCCAGCAGCGCGACGACCATGGAGACGGCGCCGGCGATGAGGACGGTCCTCACGCCGCGCTCACCCCCTGGGTCAGGTGGTCGCCGAGCCGCCACAGGCCCGCGCCGTACGAGGACTTCACGAGGACGACGTCACCGGGGCGCAGCTCCGCGTCGAGGAGGGCCGCGGCGTCGTCGACGGTGTCGACGACCGCCACCTCGTCGCCCCACGAGCCCTCCTGCTGGGCGCCGTCGGCGATCCGGTGGGCGCCCGCGCCGACGACGACGAGCAGCTTGACGTTGAGCCGCACCGCCAGGCGCCCGATGAGGTCGTGCGCCTCCCCGGACCCCTCGCCCAGCTCGCGCATCTCCCCCAGCACCGCGACGGAGCGGCGGTCGCGCCCGGCCACGACGGCCAGCGCCCGCAGCGCCGCGCGCATGGAGTCGGGGTTCGCGTTGTAGGAGTCGTCGACGACGGTGACGCCGTCGGGGCGCTCGACGACGTGCATGCGGTGCGGGCTGAGCGCGTCCGCGAGGGACAGCCCCTCGGCGACCTCGTCGAGCGCCAGGCCCACGGCGAGGCCGGCGGCCGCCGCGGCGAGCGCGTTGTGGACGTGGTGCTCCCCGACGAGCCGCAGCCGCACCGTGGCGGTGCCCTGCGGAGCGACGAGCGTGAAGGTCGCCCGGCCCGCCCGGTCCACGCTCACGTCGACGGCCCGCACGTCGGCGCCCGTCGACGAGCCGAAGCGCACGACGTCCCCCGGCGCGCGCCCGGCCATGGCGGCCACGCGCAGGTCGTCGGCGTTGAGCACCGCGACCCCGCCGGGCGCGAGCCCGTCGACGATCTCCGCCTTCGCGCGCGCCACGGCCTCGATGCCGCCGAAGCCGCCGAGGTGCGCCTGCCCGACGACGAGCACCACGGAGACGTCCGGGGGCGCGATCCGCGTGAGGTAGGTGAGGTGGCCGGGGCCGCTGGCGCCCATCTCGAGGACGAGGAACCGCGTGCGCCCGTCGGCCCGCAGGACCGTGAGCGGCAGGCCGATCTCGTTGTTGAAGGAGCGCACGGGGGCGACGGTCGGGCCGGCCGCCGAGCAGAGCTGGGCGAGCAGGTCCTTCGTCGTCGTCTTGCCGACGGACCCCGTGATGCCGACGACGCGCAGCCCGCTGCCGCCCGGCTCGACGGCCGCCTCGCGCAGCCGCGCCAGGACGTCCTGCGCGAGGAGGCCGAGCGCCTCCGTCACGTCGGGCACGACGACCGTGGGCAGGGGCGCGCCGGCGTCGTCCGCGAGCTCGCGCGACGCGAGCACGAGGGCCGCGCCGGCCGCGACGGCGCCGGCGGCGAAGTCGTGCCCGTCGACGTGCTCGCCCGGCAGGGCGACGAACACGGCGCCGGGGACGACCTCGCGCGAGTCGGTGACGACGGGGCCGCTCACGAGCCGGCCCGGGTCGGCGTCGGGGTGCAGCGTGCCGCCCGTGGCGGTCGCGACCTCGGCCGCGGTCAGGGCGATCACGCGCGCCGCCCCGCCCCGGCGCTGCCGGCCGCGGCGCGGTGCCGGGCCAGCGCCTCGAGGTAGACGTCCCGATCGTTGTAGCGGTGGAACACCCCGGCGATCTCCTGGGTCGGTTCGTGGCCCTTGCCCGTGACGAGGACGGTGTCGGCCTCGTCCGCCATCGCGACGGCGTCGAGCAGGGCCTGGCGGCGGTCGGTGGCCTCGTGCACGTCGCGGCCGTCGGGACGCACGGCGGCGACCCCCTCGAGGATCGCGGCGCGGATGGTGGCCGGGTCCTCCGAGCGCGGGTTCTCGTCCGTGACGACGACGACGTCCGCGCCCCGGGCGGCGATCTCGCCCATGAGCGGGCGCTTGCCGCGGTCGCGGTCGCCGTCCGAGCCCAGCACGAGGAGCAGGCGCCCCGGCGTGATCGGCCGGACGGCCTCGAGGGCGAGGGTGAGCGCGTCCGGGGTGTGCGCGTAGTCGACGAGGCACAGCGGCAGGCCGTCGCCGCGCTCGACGACGCGCTCCATGCGCCCCGGCACCGCGCCCGCCGCCGCGACGGCGCTGATCGCGGTGGCCAGCGGCACGCCGGCGGCGTGGGCGGTCACGACGGCGAGCGCCGCGTTGGAGACGTTCACGAGCCCCGGCAGCGGGCTGGCGGCGGCGTGCTCGCGCCCGTCCGGACCCCGCAGGACGAAGCTCGAGCCCACCCCGTCGAGCCCGATCTCGGCGCTGCGGACGGCCCAGTCGGCCCCGTGGCACTCCGGCGCCCCGGCGTGCGTGGCGACCGTCCACACGGGGATCGGCGCCTCCTCCGCCAGCCGCCGGCCCCAGGCGTCGTCGACGACGACGACCCCCCGGCGGGCGAGCTCGGGCGTGAAGAGGCGCGCCTTCGCCGCGTAGTAGCCCTCCATGTCGCCGTGGAAGTCGAGGTGGTCGCGCTGGAGGTTCGTGAAGGCGGCCACGTCGACCCGCAGCCCGTCCACGCGGCCCAGCGCGAGGGCGTGCGAGGAGACCTCGGTGGTGAGCGCGCCCGCGCCCGCCTCGACGGCCCGCGCGAGGATCGCCTGGAGCACGGGCGCCTCGACGGTCGTGCGCGGGCTCTCGACGGCCTCCTCGCCGATCCGCAGCTCCACGGTGCCGAGCACGGCGGTGACGGGGTGGACCGCGCGCAGCGCCGCGTCGACGAACCAGCTCGTCGTCGTCTTGCCGTTCGTGCCGGTGACGCCGACCGTGACGAGGGACCGCGCCGGGTCGCCGTGCACCCAGGCGGCCACCGGGCCGGCGAGCCCGCGGGGGTCGTCGGCGACGAGGAGCACGGTCCGGGCGGCGAGCCCCTCCCCCTCCAGGCGGCGGGCGCCGGCGGCGTCGGTGAGGACCGCGACGGCGCCGTGCTCGACGGCCTGCCCGGCGTACGCGGCACCGTGCACGGTGAGCCCCTGCACGGCGACGAAGAGGTCGCCGGGGAGCGTGTCGGAGGAGGAGACGGTCACGCCGGAGACGGCGGTGCCGTCCGGGACGCCGTGCGGCGCCGCCAGCCCGAAGGCCGCTGCGAGGTCCGTCACCCGACGGGTCTGGGGGGCGTGCGGGCGCAGCCGACCCTGGGGGGACGTCATGGGGAGAATCTACCCCGGGGTCGGTGCCCGGCCCGGACCGCCGCGGCCCGCCCGGGCGTGGCGCCGGGCTCCGGGCGGGCCGTCACCACGTCGTCGGGAAGAGGGTCGCCGACGAGCCGCTGGGGGCGATGCCGAGCTCCGTGAGCGCGAACTGCGTGACCTCCTGGAAGACCGGCGCCGCGACGGTGCCGCCCCACTCGGAGGTGCGCGGGTTGTGCAGGATGACGCTCACGACGAGCCTCGGGTCGTCCGCCGGCGCGACGCCGATGAACGAGGCCGTGATGCCCTGCCGCCCGTCCGTGTCCCAGTTCTGGGCCGTGCCCGTCTTGCCCGCGACGCGGTAGCCGGGGATGGCGGCGGACCCGCCCGTGCCGTCGTCGACCACGCTCTCGAGCATCGACAGGACCGTCGCCGCCGTGCCGGGCGAGACGACCGGGGTGCCCGGCACGGCGGGCGCGGGCGTCCACGTGCCGTCGGCGGCGGTCGTCCCGCGCACGAGGTGGGGCTGCACCCGGACGCCGTCGTTCGCGATGGTGGCGAACACGGAGGTGGCCTGCAGCGCCGTCACCGACACGCCCTGGCCGAAGAGCACCGCGTACTGCGTGCGCCCGTCCCACTGCTCGTGGGGGGCGAGCAGGCCGGCCGACTCCCCCGGGAGGCCGACGCCCGTCGGCGTGCCGAAGCCGAACCGGCGCAGGTAGTCCTCGCGCACGCTCTCGGGCAGCGCCTGCCCGATCTGCACGGTGCCCGTGTTCGAGGACTCCGCCAGCACGCCGGTGGCCGTCAGGTGCTGGAGGTCGTGCTCGTGGGAGTCCTTGAACGTCTGGCCGTTCTCCGTCGTGTACTGGTACGGCACCTCGTAGGGCGTCGTCGGGGTCGTCACGCCGGTCTCGAGCGCGGCCGCCATCGTGATCACCTTGCCGGTGGAGCCCGGCTCGAAGACGTTGGAGACGGACGGGGCGAGGGAGCCCGTGCTGTCCCCGGGGTGGTTGGGGTCCATGGAGCCCGAGTCGGCCAGCGCGAGGACCTCGCCCGTCGACGGGTCCATCACCACGACGGTGCCGCTGTCCGAGCCGGTCGCCGCGACCTGGGCGTCGAGGGCGGCCTGGGCCTTCCACTGGATGTCCGAGACGATCGTCGTGGTGACGGAGCTGCCGTCCGTGGCGGGCTCGCCCTCGCTGACGCCCCCGGGGATGGCCTGGCCCATGCGGCCGCGCTCGTACCGCTCCCAGCCGGCCCGGCCGGTGAGCTCCTCGTCGAGCACCGCCTCGAGCCCGGCCATGCCCTGGTCCGAGGAGTTGACGAACCCGACGACGTTGCCCGCGAGGGTGCCGTTGGGGTAGACGCGGTCCGCGACCTTGTCCACGTTGACGCCCGGCAGCACCAGGGCGCGGATCTCGCGGGCGATCGTGGGCAGCACGCCCTTCTGGACGACCTTGAACTGCGAGTCCCCGACGAGGCGCCCCCCGAGCTCCGCGACGTCCGCGTCGAGCAGCGGCGCGAGCAGCTGGGCGACGCCGGCGGCGCCCGCCGGCACGTCCTCGTCGCCGGGGTACTCCCGCAGCAGGCGCTGGTTGACGGAGATGTCGTAGCGCTCCACGGAGGTGGCCAGGGCCACGCCCTCGGCGTCGAGGATCGCGCCGCGGGTGCCGAGGATCTCCGTGCGCGCGGTGAGCCGCTGCTGGAGCGCCTCGGCCGCGACCTCGGGCCCGGCGACGACCTGCACCCAGACGAGGCGGCCGGCGAACACGACGAGCAGCGCCAGGACCGTCGCGGTGAGGAAGGCGACCCGTCCGCGGGAGCCCGCGCCGACCGGTCCGGCGCCGCCCGGGCGACGACCGGGGCGCGCCGGCCCGGTGCCGCGGGGCGGGCCGTCGACCGGGGACCGCGCCGGGAGCGGCTCCACGAGCGTGTTGCCGGCGCCGACGGCGGTGCCGGTGCGCGCACGCGTCGTCGCGCCCGTGCGGGTGCCGGGCGTGCCGGGCGTGCCGGGCGTGCCGGGCGCGCGGTCCTGCGTCGTCGTGCTCATCCCTGCGCCCCCTGCACCCACCCGTCGGACAGCCGGACCCATCCCGTCCCGTCGGCCGGGACCATGCCGAGCCCCGTCGCCGCGTCCGCGAGCGCGGCGGGCGCGGCGCGGCGGTCGAGCTCGGCCTCGAGGTCCTTGCGGTCCTGCTGCAGGCGGCCGAGCTCGTTGGACAGCCGGTAGGCCTCGTACGCCCCGGTGGCCATCGTCGTGTTGAGCAGCAGCGCCGCGAGCAGCGCGCCGCCGAGGACGGCCATGCACAGCAGCACGAAGGGCACGCGGGTGCGGGCCTGCAGGGGCGCGGTCACCAGCCGCAGACGGGAGCGCGGCGCGGGGGCGCCCTCGCGGCCGCCGGCGAGGCGGCCGGTGGTCGGGCGGCTGCGGGTGACGGGGACCCGCTGGGCGGCGGAGGCGCTCATGCCGGGCTCCTGGGGGTGCGAGGTGCGGTGGACGCAGGGGTGGTCGGTGCGGCGGACGGGC
>NZ_RWJX01000088.1 GCF_004123805.1 Cellulomonas endophytica
CGACGGACGAGGAGAGGGGGTCCGGCGTCACCGCGCCAGGGTGCCATCCCGACGCGCCGCGCCGCGCCGCCCACCGCCGGGGCGGGGCTGCAGGCTCGGCGCGCGGCCCTGCTCGACCTCCCTCCCGCCGACCTGCGCACCCTCTCCCCCGAGGCCGACGAGGAGATCGTCGTGCACCCCGGGACGACCACGAGGACGGCCGGGCAGGGCCGGGCAGCCGGCGCACGTCCTGTGCCGGCTGCGCGAACGGGTGCTCGGGGCGGCCTGAGGGCCTACCAGGGGGCGAGCGACGCGGCCGTCAGCACCAGGGACACGGGCAGGACGGCCAGGGCGACGGCCAGGCCGTCGGCGGAGCGCAGCAGCGGCTCGTCGGGGGCGGGCGTCCGGCGCGGGCGGCGCGGCGGGACCCCGGCGGCGGCACGCATCCGTCGCGGGGCGGGTCGTTCGACGATCTCGAGCACGCCCACGACGGTAGGCACGCCCGCGCCGGCCCGCGCGCCGGGCCGGGCGCGCGGGCGGGTGATCCGCACGACCACCCGGACGGGGACGGGGCGGACGGGGAGGACGCGGCGGACGGTGCGGACGGGTCAGGCGTGCAGCAGGGTCACGCCGGCGCGCACGAGCCGCCCGACGACCGGGTGCCCCGGGGCCGCGTCGGTCACCACCCCCGCGACCGCCGTCAGGGGCAGCACCCGGAACGGCGACGCCGCGCCGATCTTCTCCTCGCTGCCGAGGACCCACGTCTCGGCGGCGCGGGCGGCGAGCGCGCGCTTCATGGCGGCCTCGTCGGCGTCGCCCGTCGTCAGGCCGGCCTCGTCGTGGACCCCGGTGACGCCCAGGAGGAACAGGTCCGCCCAGACCCCGGCGGCCGCCTCCACCGCGGCGGCCCCGCACGTGACGGCGGAGTGCTTGAAGAGCCGGCCGCCGATCACGACGACCTCGACCCGCGGGTGCGCGACGAGCGCGGCCGCCACCGTCGGGCTGTGGGTCACGACGGTCGCCTCGAGGTCGGGCGGCAGCGCCGCCGTGACCGCGAGCGCCGTCGTGCCGCCGTCCAGCAGGACGGTGCTCCCCGGGCGCACGAGCGCGGCCGCGGCGGCGGCGACGCGGGCCTTGCTGGCCGGTGCGACCACCGTACGGGCGGCGTAGTCCGCCACGGCGGGCGACACCGGCAGGGCGCCGCCGTAGACGCGCTGCACCAGCCCGGCCGCCGCCAGCTCGCGCAGGTCCCGCCGGACCGCGTCCTCCGTCACGCCGAGCTCGACCGCCAGGTCCTTGGCGACGAGACGACCGTCCCGGCGGAGCCGGTCCAGCAGCAGGTCGCGTCGTGCAGCGGGCAGCATCATCGGCCTCCTCGTTCTTCCATACTCTTGACGACTATTCCGTGTTATTGCGTACTCTATCGCCATGACCATCACGGCGGAGACCACACCCGGCACGACCACCACGGCGGACGACGAGGGGCGCCCGCTCCTCGTCCTCCTCGCCGGCCCCTACCGCAGCGGGACGGGCGACGACCCCGACCGCCTCGCGGCGAACCTCGCCCGGCTCGAGGCCGCGGCCTGGCCGGTGTTCCGGGCCGGCCACGTCCCGATGATCGGCGAGTGGGTCGCCCTGCCCGTCCTGCGCGGCGCCGGCGGCACGTCGGTCGCCGACCCGGTCGCGACGGGGATCCTGTACCCCACGGCCGACCGGCTCCTCGCGCACTGCGACGCCGTGCTGCGCCTGCCCGGGGCGTCGGCCGGCGCGGACCAGGACGTGGCGATCGCCCGCGAGCGCGGCCTGCCGGTCTGGTACCGGCTCGAGGACGTCCCCGGCCACGCGCCGGCCGCCGGCGACCCCGAGCTCGCCCCCGCGGCCTGACCCCGGGCCCCCGGGGCGCCGGGCGGCCTCCCGGGGCCCTCGGCCGGCGTGCGCGCCGCGGCCTCGCTCCGCACAGTGGTCCCCGCGCCGCAGGCCGAGGGTCGGCCGGCCGGGTCGCACCCGGGGGCGCGGTGCCGAGGGGGCGGCCGTGCCCGGATGGCTCGAGGCCGGGGCGTGGGGGCTGCTCGGCGGGCTCGCGCTCGTCGTCGGGGCGGCCGTGGCCTGGACGGTGCGCGTGCCGCCGGCGCTCACCGCCGGCGTCATGGCGTTCGGCTCGAGGGTGCTCATCTCGGCCCTGGCGTTCGACCTCGCCGCGGAGGCCGCCGAGACGGGGGGGCTCCTCGCCGCGGTGGCGGGGCTGCTCGCCGGCGCGGTCGCCTACGTGCTGGCGAACGTCGCCCTCGCGCGGCGGGGCGCGCGGCACCGCAAGCGGTCGGGCGCGCAGCAGCCCTCCGAGGGGGACCAGCAGGGCAGCGGCGCCGCCATCGCCGTGGGCTCCCTCCTCGACGGCATCCCCGAGTCGGTCGTCCTCGGCGTGGGCCTGCTCGGCGGCGGGGGCGTCTCGACGGCGATGGTGGCGGCGGTCGTCATCTCCAACGTCCCGGAGGGGCTCTCGAGCGCGGCCGGCATGAAGGCCTCGGGGCGGTCCGCGCGGTACGTGTTCGGCGTCTGGGGCGCGATCGCCCTCGTGGTGGGAGTCGCCGCGGCGGTCGGGTACGCCGCGCTCGGCGACGCGCCGCCGGAGGTCGTCGCCGTCATCACCGCCGTCGCCGCCGGCGCGATCCTCACGATGGTGGCCGACACGATGATCCCCGAGGCCTTCGAGCGCACCCACCTCCTCACGGGGCTGGTCACGTGCCTGGGGTTCGTCGTCGCCTTCGCCCTCTCGCAGGGCGCCTAGGACCGGCCGCCCCGGGCCGGCCGTCCCACCCGCCGTCCGGGCGCGCGACGGAGGGGGCCGACGGACCGGCCGGCGGGCGGGGCGTGCCGCACGGCACCCCCGAACCCCGACATCGTTTTCCGGCGGAGCGGTACCCTCGCGCCATGACGCTGGAGAGCACGACGCGCGCCCCGCGTCGACGGGTGACGATCACGGACGTCGCCGAGGCCGCCGGGGTGTCCGTCGCCACGGTCTCCAAGGTCGTGAACCAGCGCTACGGCGTCGCCGTGGAGACCTCCGAGCGGGTGCAGGCCGTCATCGACCGCCTCGGCTACGAGTCCAGCCTCGTCGCCCGCAGCCTGCGCAGCCACCGCACCCACGTGCTCGGGGTCCTCGTCGCCGAGTTCGAGCCCTTCTCCACCGAGGTGCTCAAGGGCACCTCCGAGGCGATCTGCGGGACGGGCTACGAGCTGCTCGCCTACTCCGGCGGCGGCCGCGCCGGGCAGCAGCCCGGCTGGGAGCGCCGCTACCTCTCCCGCCTGTCCGGCACCCTCATCGACGGCGCGATCCTCGTGACGCCCACGCTCGTCGACGCCGGCGACGGCGTCCCCGTGGTCGCGATCGACCCCCACGCCGGGCCGACGCACATGCCCACCGTCGACTCCGACAACCTCGCCGGTGCCGTCGCGGCCACGGAGCACCTCCTCGCGCTCGGTCACCGCCGCATCGGGTTCCTCGGCGGCCGCGAGGACCTGGAGTCCTCCCGCCTGCGCGAGGAGGGGTACCGGCTGGCGCTCGCCGCGGCCGGCATCCCGGTCGACCCCGCGCTCGTGCGGATCGGCGGCTACAGGAAGGACAGCGCCACGCGCCCCGCGCACGAGCTGCTCACCCTCGACGAGCCGCCGACCGCCGTGTTCGCCGCCAACGACCTGTCGGCGATCGGGACCCTGGAGGTCGCACGGGGCCTGGGCCTGCGGGTGCCCGAGGACCTGTCCCTCGTCGGCTTCGACAACATCCCGGAGTCGGCCCTCACCGACCCGCCGCTGACCACGGTGCACCAGCCCATGCAGCGCCTGGGCTTCGAGGCCGTGCAGATGCTGCTCCAGCTGCTCGAGGGCCGCGCCGACACCCCGACGCACGTGCGCCTGGACACCTCGCTCGTCGAGCGCCGCTCCACCGGCCGTCCCCGCGCCTGAGCCCTCGCGCCCGAGCCCTCGTACGGTGGGCCCCGGCCCGCCCGGGGCCGGTCGGAGGGAGGCGGCGTGGGTCGCACGGAGCTGTTCGTCCTCGTCGCGAGCGCGCTGGCCGTCGCCGCCCTGTGCCGCCGCCGGGGGCTGAACGCCCCGCTCGTCCTCGTCGCCGTGGCGCTCGCCGTCTCCCTCGTCCCGGGGCTGCCGCGCCTGGAGCTGGAGCCCGAGGTCCTCCTCGACCTCGTGCTGCCGCCGCTGCTGTACTCCGCGGCGCAGGCGGCCTCGTACCGCGACCTGCGCGCCGCGGTGAACCCCATCGCGCGCCTCGGCGTCGCGCTCGTCGTCGTCACGGCGCTGGCCGTGGCCGGGGTCGTGACGCTCCTGGAGCCGGGCCTGCCGTTCGCGGCCGCCCTCGTGCTCGGCGCCGTCGTCGCCCCGCCCGACGCGGTCTCCGCGGCCGCCGTCGGACGCCGCCTGGGCCTGCCGCGCCGGGTCATGACGCTGCTGTCGGGCGAGAGCCTCATCAACGACGCCACCTCCCTGACCCTGTACTCCGTCGCGCTGGCCGGGGTCGCGACGGGCGCGTGGGCCCTCGGGGACGCTGCCGGGACCTTCGCGCTGGCGGTCGTCGGCGGCGTCGGGGTGGGCCTGGGGCTCGGCGTCGTGCTGCACGCGGTCCGGATGCGCCTGGACGACCCGGTCGTCGCCTCCGCGGTGAGCCTGCTGACGCCGTTCGCCGCGTACTGGTCGGCGGAGGCCTTCGGCGGCTCGGGCGTGCTGGCCGTCGTCGCCGCCGGGCTCCACCTCGGCCACCACGCGCCGCGCGCGGGGTACGCCACGCGCCTGTACCAGGAGCCGCTCTGGTCGACCGTCGACCTGCTGCTGGAGTCGTTCACCTTCGCGCTCATCGGGCTGCAGCTGCCCTGGGTCGTGCGGGACGTCGTCGCGTCCGACGAGGGGCTCGGCCACGGCGTCGTCGTGGCGCTCGCGACCCTGGCCACGGCGGTGCTGGTGCGGCCCCTCTACGTCGTGGCGACCCGGCGGGTCGACCACCTGCGGCTGCCGGGCAGCCACCGCCCGGCGCGCGACGCGCTCGGCGCCCGGGAGGCGGCCGTCGTCAGCTGGGCCGGCATGCGCGGGGTCGTCACGCTCGCCGCCGCCACGGCCATCCCCGCGGAGATCGGCGGCGAGCCGTTCCCCGAGCGGGCGACCCTGCAGCTCGCCGCCTACACGGTGGCCATCGGGACGCTGCTGGCCCAGGGGCTGACGCTGCCGTGGGTCATCCGGCGGCTGCGGGTCGGCGCCGAGGGGGAGGCCGTCGCCGACGACGCGCAGGAGGCGGCCGCGCGGCTGGCGGAGGCGGACGCGGTCGACGCCGTGCTCGACCGGTACCGCGACCGGTGGGCCGACGAGCTCGGCCCTCAGCGGGCCGAGGAGGCCCTCGGCCGGATCGGCCGCTCGTGGCGCCGCCGCACCGTCGCGGCCGCGCAGATCCTCGACCCGGAGCGGGAGGACGACGAGAGCGCCCGGCCCGACGCGCTCGGCGACGGCACCACCCTGCCGACCATGACGCGGGACCACGGCCGGCGCGTGCACGCGCTGCGCCGCGAGATCGTCGCCGCCCAGCGCGCGGTGCTCGTGCAGCGCCGGGACGCGGGCGGGCTCGACGAGGAGGTGCTGCGGCGGATGCTCCGCGAGCTCGACCTCGAGGACGAGGCGCTGTCCTCGTCGTGGGTCGCCCGCGCGCTCGTGGACGAGGGGGACGGCGGCGGGACCTCCGTCCCGGACGCCGACGCCCGGCGCGCGGGCGGAGGCAGCCCGGAGGGGCCGACGGGACGTGGGTCCCAGCCCGGGGACGCGACGCGTCCCTAGGTTCGAGGTGTCCCGAGGCGGACGCGGTGCTCCAGCCCCGCCCCGCCCGACCACCACGACAGGAGACCCCGGTGACCACCACCGCGACGGGCACCCCCGCCACCAGCGACACCACGGTCGCCGACGCCCCCGGCGCCGACGCGGCCGTCTCCCGCGCCATCGACGAGCTCGTCGCGAACGCCACGAAGGCCCTCGCCGAGTACTCCCGCTTCACGCAGGAGGACGTCGACCACCTCGTCAAGAAGGCCGCCGTGGCGGCCCTCGACCAGCACGGGCGCCTTGCGCAGCTCGCGGTCGAGGAGACGGGCCGGGGCGTCTTCGAGGACAAGGCCGTGAAGAACATCTTCGCGTGCGAGCACGTGACGAACTCCATGGCCGGCCTCAAGACCGTGGGGGTCGTCTCGCGCGACGAGCTGAACGGGATCACGGAGATCGCGGAGCCCGTCGGCGTCGTGTGCGCCATGACGCCGGTGACGAACCCGACGTCGACCGCCATCTTCAAGGCGCTCGTCGCCCTCAAGACCCGCAACCCGATCGTCTTCGCGTTCCACCCGAACGCGCAGCGCTCCTCCGTGGCCGCGGCCCGGGTCGTGCGCGACGCGGCGGTCGCCGCCGGCGCCCCCGAGCACTGCATCCAGTGGGTCGAGACGCCCTCCATGGCGGCCACGGGCCTGCTGATGAACCACCCCGGGGTCGCGCTCATCCTCGCCACGGGCGGCAACGCGATGGTCCGCGCCGCCTACTCCTGCGGCAAGCCGGCCCTCGGCGTCGGTGCCGGCAACGTGCCGGCCTACATCGAGAGGACCGCCAAGCTCCAGCGCGCCGTCAACGACGTGGTGCTGTCCAAGGCGTTCGACAACGGCATGATCTGCGCCTCGGAGCAGGCGGTCATCCTCGACGACGAGATCTACGACGCGGCGATGGCCGAGTTCGCGGTCCTGCACGCCCACCGCGCCACCCCCGCCGAGAAGGCGATGCTCGAGCGGTTCGTCTTCGGGGTCGAGGCCGGCGGCGAGAACTGCGCGGGCGCACGGCTCAACCCGGCGGTGGTCGGCAAGTCCCCGGCGTGGATCGCCGAGCAGGCGGGGTTCTCCGTGCCGGCCGACACCTCGATCATCCTCGCGGAGGTCGGCGAGGTGGGACCGGCCGAGCCCCTGACCCGCGAGAAGCTGTGCCCCGTCCTGGCGGTCCTGCGGGCCACGAGCACCGAGCACGGCATCACCCTCGCCGAGCAGATGGTGGAGTTCGACGGGCTGGGCCACTCCGGCGCCATCCACACGCAGGACGAGGCGCTCATGGAGCGGTTCGGGATGCGCGTCAAGGCCGTGCGGATCATCACGAACGCGCCCTCGTCGCTGGGCGGCATCGGCGACATCTACAACGCCTTCATCCCCTCGCTCACCCTCGGCTGCGGCTCCTACGGCCACAACTCCGTCTCGAACAACGTCTCGGCGGTCAACCTCGTGAACATCAAGCGCGTCGGTCGTCGCAACAACAACCTCCAGTGGTTCAAGGTGCCGGCGAAGACGTACTTCGAGCCCAACGCGATCCGCTACCTGGCCGACATGCCGGACGTGGAGCGCGTCACGATCGTCACGGACGCCACCATGACGACTCTCGGCTTCGTCGACCGCGTCATCGACGTGCTCAACCGGCGCCCCGGGAAGGTCGCGCTGCAGATCATCGACGAGGTCGAGCCCGAGCCGTCCGTCCGCACCGTCCAGGCCGGCGCCGCGCAGATGCGCCACTTCCGCCCCGACACGATCATCGCCCTCGGCGGCGGCTCGCCCATGGACGCCGCGAAGGTCATGTGGCTGCTCTACGAGCACCCCGAGATCGTCTTCTCCGACCTCAAGCAGAAGTTCTTCGACGTGCGCAAGCGCGCCTTCAAGTTCCCGACGCTGGGCGACCTGGCCAAGCTCGTCTGCATCCCGACGACCTCGGGCACCGGGGCGGAGGTGACGCCCTTCGCGGTCATCTCGGACCCCGACGCGGGAAAGAAGTACCCGCTGGCGGACTACGCGCTGACGCCGACGGTGGCGATCATCGACCCCGTCCTCACGGCGCGGATGCCGCGCTCGCTCGCGGCGGACTCCGGCTTCGACGCCCTCACGCACGCCACGGAGGCCTTCGTCTCCGTCTACGCGAACGACTTCACCGACGGCATGGCGCTGCAGGCCATCCGCCTCATCTTCGACAACCTCGCGCAGTCGGTGAACGGCGACCCCGCCGAGCCGGCGACGAAGGACGCCCGCGAGAAGATGCACAACGCGGGCACCATCGCCGGCATGGCGTTCGGCAACGCGTTCCTCGGCATCGTGCACGCCATGGCGCACGTGGTCGGCTCGACCTTCCACCTCGTCCACGGCCGCACGAACGCCACGCTCCTGCCGCACGTCATCCGCTACAACGGGTCGGTCCCGACGAAGCTGACGAGCTGGCCGAAGTACGAGCACTACGTCGCCCCGGAGCGCTTCCAGCAGGTCGCGGCGATGCTCGGGCTGCCGGCGGCGACGCCGGCCGAGGGCGTGGAGTCCTACGCCCTGGCGGTGGAGGCGCTGCGCGCTCGGGTCGGCATCCCGTCGTCCTTCCGGGCGCAGGGGGTCGACGAGGCCGACTTCCTCGGCCGGCTCGACGAGGTCGCGATGGGCGCCTACGAGGACCAGTGCGCCCCCGCCAACCCGCGGATGCCGATGATCGCGGACATGAAGGCCCTCATGACCGCGGCCTACTACGGCACGTCGCTGGAGGACGTCCGGGGCCGCACGGCGGAGGCGGCCGCGGTCTGACGCGCCCCTCCCCCGCCCACGCCCCGTCCGGCCCCGCGCCGGGCGGGGCGTCGGTGCGTCCCGGCGTCGGCCGCCCCGCGCGAGGGGTCCAGGGGCGACACTGGCCCGATGAGCCCGCTCCCCGCCGCCGCCCCCGCCGCCCCGACCCGCGCCCTCACCGTCCGGCGCGCCGCCGTGCCCGTCGCGCTCGCGCTGCTGGGCGGCGTCCTCGCCGGCTGCGCCGAGGCCCAGGAGGCCGTGGACTCGGCGCAGGGCGCGGTCGACTCCGCCCAGGGGCTCGGCGCCGACGCGGGCCAGGCCCTCGACGACCTGCGCTCCGCCCTCGACGACGCCCGGTCCCAGGTCGAGGGCGTGCGCACGGCCGCGGAGGACGCCCGCGCCCAGCTCGAGGCCCTCGGCGAGACCGCCGCGGAGACGGGGACGCAGGCGGTCACGCAGGCGCAGGAGGCGGCCGACGCGGCCGAGGCGGCGCTCGCCGGGGCGCAGGAGGCGGGGCAGACGCTGGCGCCCGAGGCGGCCGCGGACGCGCAGGCCCAGCTCGACGCGGCACGCACGGCCCTCGAGGAGGCGCAGGCGGCCGCGGGCGGGACGGCCTCCGGCGCGCTCGCCGACCTCGCGGCGCGGCTCGAGGCCCTCTCGGCCGACCTGGGCACCTCGGCCGGATGAGGGCGGGCCGCCGGCCGGGTGAACCGGACGGCGGCGCTCAGCCCCGGGGCCGCACCGGCCGATGGGGAGGGCATGACCGCCCTCCCCCACACCGTGGTGCGCACCGCGCACCGGCTCGTGCCGGCGTGGTGGGTGCTGGCCGCCTGGGCGTCGCTGCTCCTCGTGGTGGTCGCCGGCCTCGCCGCCGCCGCCGGGCTGTACTGACCGGCGACGACCGGTCGCGCAGGCCCCGCCCCCGCACGTCCCCGCCCGCGCCTATCCTCGCCGGGTGACCGCCGCCCCCTCCGCCCGCTGGAAGGAGGTCGCCCGCGCCGCCGGCCTGATGCGTGGCGGCGTCCTGGCCAGCACCGTCTTCGCCGAGATGTCGGCCCTCGCGGCCCGCACGGGCGCGCTGAACCTCGGCCAGGGCTTCCCGGACACGGACGGCCCCGCCTCCGTCGTCGAGGCCGCCGCGGCCGCGCTGCGCGCCGGGCACAACCAGTACCCGCCCGGCCCCGGCATCCCCGCGCTGCGGGAGGCGGTGGCCGCGCACCAGGAGCGCCGCTACGGCCTGCGGCTCGACCCCGAGCGCGAGGTCCTCGTGACGGCGGGCGCCACGGAGGCGCTCGCGGCGGCCGTGCTCGCCCTCACCGGCCCGGGCGACGAGGTACTCACCCTCGAGCCGTTCTACGACGCCTACGCCGCGGTGATCGCGATGGCCGGGGCCCGCCACACCACCGCCCCGCTGGTCCCCGGGCCCGACGGCTTCCGTCTCGACCTCGACGCGCTGGCCGCCGCCTTCACGTCGCGGACCCGCCTCGTCCTGCTCAACACGCCGCACAACCCGACGGGCGCGGTGCTCACGCGCGCGGAGCTGGCCGCGGTCGCCGACCTCGCGCAGCGGCACGACGCCCTCGTCGTGACGGACGAGGTGTACGAGCACCTCGTGCTCGAGCCGGGCGCCGTGCACGTGCCGATGGCGACGCTGCCGGGCATGGCCGGGCGGACCCTGACGATCTCCTCGTCGGGCAAGACCCTGAGCCTGACGGGCTGGAAGATCGGCTGGGTGAGCGGGCCCGCGGCCCTCGTCGACGCCGTGCGGACCGTGAAGCAGTACCTCACGTACGTCTCCGGCGCCCCGTTCCAGCCCGCGGTCGCGTTCGCGCTCACCGACCCCGGCGTCGCGGCGTGGGTGGCGGACCTGGCGGCCTCGCTCGCCCGCCGCCGGGACGTGCTCGTCGAGGGGCTCACGGCCGCGGGCCTGGCGCCGGTCCGGCCCGAGGGCACGTACTTCGTGCTCGCCGACCCCGCCCCGCTGGGCGTGCGGGACGGCGTCGCCCTGTGCCGCGCGCTGCCCGGGCTCGCCGGGGTCGTCGGCGTCCCCGTCACCGCCTTCACGCGGGAGGGCTCCGCCACGGACACCGCGCTGCGGGCCTGGGTGCGGTTCACGTTCGTCAAGCGCGACGAGGTGCTGGCCGAGGCCGTCCGCCGGCTGGCGGGCCTGGACCGGGCGCGCGCCGCGAGCCTGGCGGCCTGAGCGTCCCGACCACCCCGGCCCGGCGGCTCACGAGCCCGAGGGCCGGCGCCGGACGGCCGGGGCGGACGTGCCGGGGCGGGACGGGACGGGCGTCAGCGTGTCGAGGACGCGGCCGTGTCGGCCGGGTCGGCGGCGAGGATGTCGGCCTCGGTCTCCCCGGGCGCCCGTCCCCAGCGGTAGGCCGGGGTCCCGACGACGAGCACCACGACGGCGAGGAGCGCGCCGCCCGCCATGACGAGCGCCATCGCGACGGCCTGGTCGCCGATCCGCTCGCCGAGCACGCCCGTCAGCGGCGAGACCACGCCGGCGACGCCCGCCTGGAACGCGCCGAGGACGGCCGCGGCGGTGCCGGCGATCTGCCCGTGCCGCGCCAGCGCCAGCGTCGAGGCGTTCGGCGGGACGAAGTTCACCATCGCCATGGTCAGCAGCAGCACGACGAGGAGCGCGGTGAGCCCGCCCGCCCCCGTGAGGGCCAGGACGAGGAGGGTGACCGTCAGGGCCGCGGTGATCCAGGGGGCTGTCCGCAGGATGGCCAGCGGGCCGACGCGGTGCACGATCGCCGCGTTGACCTGGGCGCCGGCGACGAGCGCCATGCCGTTGATGGCGAAGACCAGCGAGAACACGCCCGAGGACAGGCCGTACTCCTCCTGGAGCACGAAGGGCGAGGACACCACGTAGCTCATGAGGACGGCCATGCCGAGGCCGGGCAGGACCGCGAGCGCGACGAAGCGCCGGTCGCGCACGAGGGAGCCGTAGCCGCGCAGCGCGGTCCCCAGCCCGCCGGGGCGGCGCGAACGCGCCGGGAGCGTCTCGGGCAGCGCCCGCAGCACGTAGACCCACAGCGCCACGCCGAGCACGCCCAGCACGCCGAAGACCCCGCGCCAGCCCACGTGCTGCGCGATCCAGCCGCCGGCCGTCGGCGCGAGCAGCGGTGCGGCGCCGATGACGAGCATGAGCCGCGACATCACGCGGGAGGCCTCCGCGCCCGTGAAGCGGTCGCGGATGACGGCGAGCGCGACGACCGTGGCGGCGGCGTTGAAGAAGCCGTGCAGGACGCGCAGCCCGACGAGCACCTCGATGGTCGGCGCGACCATGCACAGGAGCGAGACCAGCACGTGCAGCGCGACCCCGACGAGCACGGGCCGGCGCCGGCCGAAGCGGTCGGCGAGCGGGCCGATGACGAGCTGCCCGACCGCTCCGCCGACGAGCATCCCCGTCATCGTCAGCTGCACCGCGGCCGTGGAGGTGCCGAGCTCCGAGGCGACCTGCGGCAGCGACGGCAGGTACATATCCGTCGACACGGCGGGCAGCCCGGCCATGCAGCCGAGGAGCATCACGAAGGCGGCCTTGGAGCGCGGCCCGGCGGGCCCCTCGGCGGTCCGGCGCGCGGCGGCGCCGTCGGCCCCCGCGGCGGGCGCGTGCGCGACGTCCGGCGCGCCCTCGGGGGGCGCCGGGGCGGAGGCGGT
>NZ_RWJX01000089.1 GCF_004123805.1 Cellulomonas endophytica
GGCCGGCGCCGCGCGGGCGTCCCGCGGGGCGTCGGGCGGGGGCCGGGCGGCCCGTCGCGCCGGCGGTCGGCGTGCGTACCCTCGTCGGGTGAGCGACCCGCCGCCGCCCGCCACCCCCGCCCGCGACGCGCTCCTCGACGAGGTCCTGGCCCCGGCGCCGCCGCCGGCCCGCTTCCTCGTCCGCGGCCGCCTCGAGGTGCTGCCGCGCCGCCGCGCCGACCGCGACCTCGTGCTGCGCTGGGTCGTGGCGCAGCTCGTGCCCGTGCACGACCCGGTGGGGGAGCGCGCGCTGACGGAGGCGCTGGCCGCCCTCGTGCGCGACCCCGTGGGCATCCGGCGCGAGCTCGTCGACGCGGGGCTGCTCCGGCGGACGCGGGACGGCGCGGAGTACTGGCGGACGCTCGTCACGGAGTTCGACGTCCTCGGCGCGCCGTCGGGGAGCGGCGGCGACGCGGGGCCGGCGCGGCCGGGCGGCTGAGCGCGATGTAACGATTCAGACGCGCCGTTGACGGCGGGCGGAGGCCTGGCCTACCGTGCGGAATGCGCTTTCACACCACCGAGCAAGGAGGCTCTTCGCGATGAGGCGAATCACCGCCCGCACCGCCGCACTCACCGCCGCGGCGGCCCTCACCCTCTCCGCCTGCGGCGGCGGGGGCGGCTCCGAGGAGCCCGCCGCCGTCGCGACCACGCCGTCCGGCCCCGTCACGCTGTCCTTCACCTTCTGGGGCAACGACGACCGCGCGGCCCGGTACGCCGAGGCGATCGAGCTGTTCAACGAGCAGTTCCCGGACATCACGGTCCAGAGCAACTTCGCCGCCTTCGCGGACTACTGGCCGGCCCGCACCACGGAGGCCGCCGGCCGCGCGCTGCCGGACGTCATGCAGTTCGACCTGTCCTACCTCCGGGAGTTCTCGGAGAACGGCCAGCTCCTCGACCTGGCGCCGTACGTCGAGAACGAGACGATCGACCTCTCGGGCTACGACGGGACGCTCCTGGAGTCCGGCGTCCTCGAGGACAAGACGGTCGGCATCCCGACCTCGACGAACACGCTCGCCATGTTCACGAACCCGAACGTCATCGAGGCGGCCGGGGCGTCGTTCCCCGACGACGCCGAGTACACGTGGGAGGACTACAACGGCTTCATCGCCGACGTGTCCGGCTCCGGTGCCGCGTCGGCCGAGGGCCAGGCGTTCTACGGCTCCGGCGACTACACGGGCACGTTCTGGTTCTTCATCCAGTGGCTCCTGCAGAAGGGCGTGACGCCCTTCAACGAGGACGGCACGCTCGGCTTCGAGGAGGCGGACGTCCTCGAGTTCCTCGACCTCACGGCCGACCTGCGCGCCGACTCCCAGCTCTACCCGACGGCCCGCGGCGTCTCGCTGCTGCCCAAGGGCGGGTTCACGGTCAACGAGGTCGCCTCCGAGATGAGCTGGGACAACTTCCTGGCCCAGTACACGGCGGACTCGGGCACGGAGAACCTCGAGATGCAGCAGCTGCCCTCCATCGAGCCGGGCGAGAAGGCGCTGTTCTACAAGCCCTCCATGCTGCTGTCGGCGGGCGCGAACACCGAGCACCCGGTCGAGGCCGCGCTGCTCATCAACTTCCTGCTCACGGACCCCGAGGTCGGACGCATCTTCGGCACCTCGAAGGGCGTCCCCGCCGACGAGGAGCAGCGCGCCGCGGTCGAGACGACCGAGGGTAGCGTCGACGCGAAGGTCATCGCCTACGAGGAGGAGGTCGCCGAGCTGGTGACCGAGTCCACCCCGATCCCCGTCAAGGGCTTCGGCACCATCGAGGCGAAGTGGCGGACCTTGGCCGAGGAGCTCGGCTACGGCAACCTGGACCCCCAGCAGTTCGCGACGGAGTGGTTCGCCGAGGCGGACCTCGCCATCAGCTGACCCGCGCGGCGGCGCCCCCGGACACCCGGGGGCGCCGCCCTCCGGGGCGGGCCCCCCGCCCCACCCGCCGGCCACGCGCACCCCGCAGCCCGGCGCGCCGGCCACCGCCCGTCCGCGGGCCGTGCCACCGCCGCCGCACCCTCGTGCGCGCGGCCCCCGTCCCCCGACGATCGGAACCACCGTGACCCTCACCGCCGAGGCGACCCGGACCCGGGGCGCCCAGCCCTCGTCCGCGGCGCTGCGTCGCCGGCGCAGCAGCCGTGAGGCGCTGGCCGGATACGCCTTCCTGACGCCGTGGCTGCTGGGCTTCCTGCTGCTGACGGCGGGCCCGATGGCGTACTCCCTGTACCTGGCCTTCACGGACTACAACCTGTTCGCGCCGCCGGAGTTCACGGGGCTGGAGAACTTCCGCCGCCTGTTCAGCGACCCCAACTACCTGCAGGCGTGGAAGGTGACCGGCATCTACGTGCTGGTCGGGACGCCGGTGAAGCTCATCGCGTCGCTGCTGGTGGCGATGCTGCTGAACAACTCGTTCCGCGCGAAGGGCTTCTACCGCTCGGCGTTCTACCTGCCGTCCCTGGTGGGGGCGTCCGTGTCGATCGCCATCGTGTGGAAGGCGATGTTCATCGACAACGGCGTCGTGGACCGCACCCAGCAGCTGCTGGGCTTCGAGGCGGGGGGCTGGGTCGGGGACCCCGGGCGCACGGTGCCCATGCTCATCCTGCTGACCGTGTGGCAGTTCGGCGCCCCGATGGTCATCTTCCTGGCCGGCCTGAAGCAGATCCCCACCGAGCTGTACGAGGCGGCCTCCGTGGACGGCGCGGGCGCGTTCCGCAAGTTCGCGCGGATCACGCTGCCGATGCTCTCCCCGGTGCTGTTCTTCAACCTGCTGCTCGAGACGATCCACGCGTTCCAGATCTTCGCCTCGGCGTTCATCATCTCCAACGGCACCGGCGGCCCCGCCCGCTCCACGCTGTTCTACACGTTCTACCTCTACATCCGCGGTTTCCAGGACTTCCAGATGGGCTACGCCTCGGCGATGGCCTGGGTGCTCGTCCTGGTCGTCGGTGCCATCAGCCTGGTCCTGTTCAAGACCCAGAACCGCTGGGTGCACTACTCGGGGGAGTCCAAGTGAGCACCGCCATCGCACCCACCGGCCCGCGCCGCCCCGTGGCCGACGAGCACTCCGCGAAGCTGCGCCGTGCCACCCGCAACCGCAACCGCGGCAAGGAGCTCCTGTTCCACGTCGTGACCCTCGCGATCGTGGCGGTGATCCTCTACCCCGCGATCTGGATGCTGGCCTCGACGTTCAAGCCCTCGAACCAGATCGTCGGGAACGTGTCCCTGTGGCCCACGGACGCCTCGTTCGACAACATCCGCACCGCCCTGGGCGGGATCGGCGGGGTCTCGTTCTGGACGTTCTTCACGAACTCCCTGATCCTGGCGATCGGGTCCGTGGTCGGCATCGTGATCTCGTGCTCCGTGTCGGCCTACGCCTTCGCGCGGATCAACTTCCCCGGCCGGAACGTGTTCTTCTCGCTCATGATCGGCACGCTGCTGCTGCCGTTCCACGTCGTGATCATCCCGCAGTACATCGTGTTCAACAACCTCGGCCTGGTGAACACGTTCGTGCCGCTGCTCATCGGCAAGTTCCTCGCCGCCGAGGCGTTCTTCGTGTTCCTCATGGTGCAGTTCATGCGCAACCTGCCGCGCGAGCTGGACGAGGCCGCCCGCATCGACGGCGCCGGGCACGTGCGGATCTTCACCGCGATCATGCTGCCCCTCATGAAGCCGGCCCTGGTGACGAGCTCGATCTTCGCGTTCATCTGGTCCTGGAACGACTTCTTCGGCCCGCTGCTGTACCTGAAGAACCCGGACCTGTACTCCCTGCCCATCGCGCTGCGCCTGTTCGTGGACCAGACCACCACCTCCGACTACGGCGCGCAGATGGCCATGGCCGTGCTGGCGCTGCTGCCGGTGCTGCTGTTCTTCCTCATCTTCCAGCGCTACCTCGTCGAGGGCGTCGCCACCCAGGGCCTCAAGGGCTGACCCCACCGCCGGCCCGGTGGCGCCCGCCCGGCGCCACCGGGTCCGGCCGCCGCGCCCCCGACGGCCCGGCCGCACGAGCGCCGGCCGTCCGCTCACCGCCCCCCGCGCACGACCACCCCGAGCACCGACCCCGCACGCCCCGAACGAGGAGGTTCGACCGTGTCCCGACCCCTGCCCACCCGCCCCGCCCCGCGCCGACGGCGGGCGCGCACCGCGGCGGCCTCGGCGGTCGCCGCCGCGCTCCTGCTCACCGCCTGCGGCGGGGGCGGCGGGGCGGCCGACGGCGCCGCGACGGGGGACGGCGCGTCCTCGGACGGGGGCGGCGGGACCGTCACGCTCGACCTCGTCTGGTGGGGCAACGACGACCGCGCCGCCCGCTACGAGGAGGCCGTGGCGCTGTTCGAGGAGCAGCACCCCGACATCGAGGTGAACACCTCCTTCTCCGCCTTCCCGGACTACTGGACGGCCCGCTCGACCGAGGCGGCCGCCCGGGCCCTGCCGGACGTCATGCAGTTCGACTCGACCTACCTGCGCCAGTACGTCGCCACCGACCAGCTGCTCGACCTGTCGGACCTGCTCGGCGACGCGATCGACACCTCCGCGCTCGACGAGAAGCTGCTGACGGAGGCGACCATCGACGGCCGCACCTACGCCATGCCCACGGCGACGAACACCCTGGCGATGTTCGTCAACGAGGACGTGCTGGCGCAGACCGGGGTGGCGCCCCTCGAGGAGGGCTACACCTGGGAGGACCTCAACGCGTTCATCGCCCAGGTGCAGGCGGCCGGGGCGACCTCGGCGGAGGGCAACCCCCTGCACGGCAGCGCCGACTACACCGCCACGTTCTGGTTCTTCCTCCAGTGGCTGGTGCAGCAGGGGACCACGCCCTTCACGGAGGACGGCGGCATCGCCTTCGACGAGGCCGACGTGGTCGAGTTCCTGGGCCTCACGGAGGACCTGCGCTCGTCCGGGGCGCTGTTCCCCCAGGACCGCACGACCGCGCTGCTGCCCAAGGGCGGCTTCACCGTCAACGAGGTCGCCACGGAGATGAGCTGGGACAACTTCCTGGCCGGCTACGTCGCCGACTCCGGCACGGAGAACATCTCCATGCTCCCGATGCCCTCCGGCGAGGACGGCCCGGCGCTCTTCAGCCGGACCTTCATGATGGCGGCGGGCGCGAGCACGGAGCACCCCGAGCAGGTCGGGGAGCTGCTGGACTTCTTCCTCAACGAGCCCGAGGTCGGGCGGATCTTCGGCACGTCCAAGGGCGTGCCCGCCACGCAGGCCCAGCGGGACGCGATGCAGCTCGAGGGCGTCGACGCGAAGGTCGTCGCGTACGAGGAGTCCGTGCAGGACCTCGTCACGGAGCCGGCGCCGCTCCCCGTCGAGGGCTTCGGCACGCTCGAGGCGAAGTGGAAGTCCCTCGGCGAGGAGCTCGGCTACGGCAACCTCACGCCCGAGCAGTTCGCGGCGGAGTGGTTCGCCGAGGCGGAGATGACGCTGCCGTGACCCGCGGCGGGCAGGCTGGGACCATGACGCACCGCGACGCCCGCGACGACGCCCGCGACGAGGACGCCCGTCGGGGGGTGCCCGACGGGCGCGACGGGGGCGGCGACGGGGGCACGGTCGTGCCGGAGCGCCGCGCGCTGCTCGGCGGGGGCGCCTTCGGGCTGTTCAGCGAGGCGCTCGTCGTCGGGCTCGGGGTCTCCGTGCTCAGCCTGCCCGTCGTCACGGTGCTGCCGGCGATGGCGGCCGGGGCCGCGCACGTGCGGCGCCATCTCGACGCCCGCCCCGACGGCATCGGCGACCTGCTGCGCGACGCGCGGGCCGCCGTCCGCGGGGTGTGGCCGGTCGCCCTCGGCGCGACGGCCCTGCTGGCGCTGCTGTGGCTCGACCTGCGGCTCGCCGCCACGGGGCTGCTCCCCGGCGGGCCGGCGGTGCTGCTCGTCTCGGCGCTCGCCGGTGCCGCGCTCCTCGTCGTGCTGCTGCGCGCGGCCGCCGGCTGGCGGGAGGGCGCGCGCTGGCCCGACGTCGTGCGCGCCGCCGCCCGGCGCAGCCGCGCCGACCTCGGGGGCTCGGCGCTCGTCGTGCTCGCCCTCGCGCTCTGCGCGACCTTCACCTGGATGCTCGCGCCGCTCGCGGTGCTCGTGCCCGGCCTGCTCTCCCTCGCCGTCGTCGCCGTCGAGCACCGAGCCGACCGCCGGGACGAGCGCCGTGGCGCCGGGACCGAGCACCCCTCCCCGTCCTGACCCGCCGCACCCGCACCTCGTCGAGACCGACCGAACCCCACGAGACACCGAGGACGTCCTGACCGTGACCAGCCCCGTGACCAGCCCTGTGACCAGCCCCGTCGACCAGAACCCGACGGCGCCGCTGCCGGCGTCGAGCGCGAGCACGCAGCCCGGCGAGGGAGTCGTCCCGCAGTTCGCGCCCGTGCCGCAGGGCCGGCCGCGCCGCCGGTACGCGGTCGTCGGCACGGGCCACCGCGCCGGGATGTACGTCGGCGCGCTCGTGGGCGAGCACGCCGACGTGGGCGAGATCGTCGCGTGGTGCGACCCGAACCCGGGCCGCATGGACTACTACGACGGGGTCGTCGGCCAGGCCCAGGGCCTCGACGGGGCGGCCGGGCTGCCGCGCTACGCCCCGGACGGGCTCGAGGCGATGGTCGCCGAGCAGCGCGTGGACGTCGTGGTCGTCACCTCGCTGGACCGCACGCACGCCGAGCTCGTGGACCGGGCGCTGCGGGCGGGGGCGGACGTCGTCGTCGAGAAGCCCCTGACCACCGACGCCGCCGGGTGCCGGCGCATCACCACGGCGGTCGCGGAGACGGGCCGCGACCTCGTCATGACCTTCAACTACCGGTACGCGCCGCGGAACTCCTCCCTGCGGGAGGTCATCGCCTCCGGGCGCATCGGGCAGGTGACGTCCGTGCACTTCGAGTGGGCGCTGGACACCGTGCACGGCGCGGACTACTTCCGCCGCTGGCACCGGGACAAGGCCAACTCCGGCGGCCTGCTGGTGCACAAGAGCTCGCACCACTTCGACCTCGTCAACTGGTGGCTCGGGGACGTCCCCGCGCGGGTGTACGCCTCCGGCGCGCTGCGCTTCTACGGGGACAAGGCCGCCGACGAGCGCGGCCTGGGCGAGCGCCCGGCCCGCGGGACGGGCACGGCCGGGGACCCGTTCTCCCTCGACCTCACGGCGGACCCGCGCCTCAAGGCCCTCTACCTCGACGCGGAGAACCACGACGGCTACGTGCGCGACCAGGACGTCTTCGCGCCGGGCATCACCATCGAGGACAACCTGGCCGTCCTCGTGGACTACGCCGGCGGCGCCACCCTCACGTACTCCCTCAACGCCCACTCCCCGTGGGAGGGGTACCGCGTCACCGTCAACGGCACGGCGGGGCGGGCCGAGCTGGAGGTCGTCGAGCGCGGGTTCGTCGAGGTCGACGAGGACGGCAACGCCGTGCTCGACCCCTCGGCCACGCCGGGCGCGGCCACCTCGGACCCGCTGCGCCCCGAGGGCGAGCACCTGACGGTGCAGACCCACTGGCACCGCACGGAGGAGGTCGCGATCCCCGCCGGCATCGGCGGCCACGGGGGCGGCGACGCGATCCTGCTCAAGGACGTGTTCCGCCGCGACCTGCGCCTGGGCGAGGACCCGCTCGGCCGCGCGGCCGGGCACCTCGACGGGGTCCGGGCCGTCGCGGTGGGCATCGCCGCCAACCGGTCGCTGCTCACCGGGCAGCCCGTCCTCGTCGAGGACCTCGGCCTCGGCGTCGACCTGCGCGACGGCGCGCCCCAGGCGGCCGACGCCGCGGCGGCCGGGGCCCCCGCGTGAGCCCGGTGCTCGCGCCGGCCGGCGCCGCCCCCACCCGCCGGCCGCGCCTCGACCCGCCGCCGGCCGTGCGCCTGCTGCACGACGTCGGCCGCGCGGTCGACCTCGTCGCGGGGGACGTGACGCTGGCCCGGTACGTCTACGTGCCCGACGACGTCCAGCTCGAGAGCCCCCGGCCGTACCTGCACCCCGTGCGCACGCGCGGCGGCGACGTCGTCACCGCGTTCCGCCCGCACGACCACGTGTGGCACAAGGGCATCGCGTGGTCCCTCCCCGTCGTCGGCGACCACAACTTCTGGGGCGGGCCGACGTACGTGCACGGCGAGGGCTACGTGCAGCTCGAGAACGACGGCTCCATGGACCACCAGCGGATGACCGCCCTGGTGTCCGGCCCGGAGGGCGCGCACCTCGAGCACGTGCTCGCGTGGCACACGCAGGCGGGGGAGCACGTCGTCGACGAGGTGCGCACGCTCGGCGCGCACGTGCCGGCGGACCGCGACGACGCCTGGGTGCTGCGGTTCACCACCACGATGACGAACGTGTCCGACGCCGACCTCACCATCGGCTCGCCGACGACGCGCGGGCGCGAGAACGCCGGCTACGGCGGGCTGTTCTGGCGCGGGCCGCGCTCCTTCACGGGCGGCACGGTGCACGCGCCGGGCTTCTCCGGCGGCGAGGAGGTCCGCGGCACGCGCGCGCCGTGGATGGGCTTCACCGGGCGGCACGACGACGTCGACCGCGCCTCCACCGTGGTCGTCGTGGACGACCCGGGCAACCCCGGGCACGCCCCGCAGTGGTTCGCCCGCACGGAGTGGTTCGGCTGCCTCAACCCCGCGCCGTTCTTCTCCCAGGAGGTCCCGTTCGGGCCGGGCGCCACGCTGCGGTTCTCCTACGCCGTGGTCGTCGCGGACGGTGCGGTCGACACGGCGGGCGCGGAGGCGCTGGCCGGCCTGGGCTCGTCCGTGCTCGCCGCGGCCGCGCCGGGCGACGGGCGCGCGGCCGACGGCCCTCCGGCGGCGTCCGCGTGAGCGCCCCCGCCGCGGCGGCGCCGGCGGCCGTGCCGTCGCCGGCGGCGGGTTCCGTCGCCGGTCCCGTCGCCGGTGCCGTCGCCGGTCCCGTCGCGCCTCCCGTCGGCCTGCCCGGCGGCGTGTCGCTCAGCCGCCTGGCCGTCTACGACTGGCCCGCGCCCGACGGCGTGGGGCGCGTCGGCAGCGGGTCCCCGCACCTGCACCTCGCCTCGACGGAGGCCTACGTGGCGCTCGGCGGGTCGGGCTCCGTCCACACCCTCGGCGCCGACGGCCTGCGCGAGCACCCCCTCACTCCGGGGTCCGTCGTGACGTTCGCGCCGGGCACCGTGCACCGCGCGGTGAACGACGGCGACCTCGACGTCCTCGTCCTCATGTCCAACGCGGGCCTGCCCGAGGCCGGGGACGCCGTGCTCACCTTCCCCGCCGACGTGCTGGCCGACCCCGCCCGGTACGCGGCTGCCGTCGCCCTGCCCGGGCCGGAGGCGCCCGACGACGTGCGGGCCGCCGCCGCCCGTCGCCGTCGGGACCTCGCGCTCGAGGGCTGGGCGGCGCTGCTCGCCGCCGTGGACGACGAGGGGCCCGCCCGCGCCCTCGCGCCGCTGCACGCCGCCGCCGTGGCGCTCGTCCGCCGCCGCGTGCCGGGCTGGCGCGACACGTGGACGGGTTCCGTCGCCGCGGCCACCGCCGCCACGGACGCGGCGCTCGCGGCCCTGGCCGTCGGCTCGGGGCGGCACCTGGCCGGGGCGCGGGCCGACGCGCTCGACCCCGCCCCCGGCCCCCGGCGCTACGGCATGTGCGGCCGGCTGCAGACCTGGCCGCTGGGCGGCTGACCCGACCGGGCCGCCGGGCGGCCGGGGGCCCCGGACCGGCGAGCGACGGCTCGCGACCGGCCCCCGACGGCCCACGACGGGCACCCGACCCCGCCCCGACCGGCCCGCCGGGCGACCGCGTCCGCCGTCCGGGTGGTCCGGGCGCTGCCGCGGCCGCCCCGGCGGCGCGGACGGGTGCGGTGCGGCAGAGTGGTGGGCCCGGGTCGGCAGCGCACCCGGGCGCGACACGACGGGAGGGCTGCCGGTGACGCAGGGCGCACCCGCACCGCGGCGGTGGACCTCCTCGACCGGCACCGCCGCGCTCGAGGGCGGCCCGGACGGCGTGCGCGTGGTGCTCAGCGGCGAGGTCGACGGCGCGCTGGCCACGGAGGCGCTGCCGGACCTCGTCGCCCGCGTCGGCCAGGGGTCGGGCCCCCTCGTCGTGGACGTCACCGGATCGACGTTCCTCGACTCGCAGGGCATCGCGCTGCTCGTCCACGTCGTCCGTGCCGCCCCGGGAGACGCCCGCGTGCTCGCGACGGAGGACGCCCGGCTCCTGCTCGAGCTCGTGGGCCTCGAGCGCGTCGTGCCGGTGGAGTACCACGGGCCCGGCGACGAGAGGCGCCCGGCGGGCTGACCCGGCGGGTGCGACCGGTGCCCTGTCGGCCTCGCGGTCAGGGCGTCACGCGTCGGGCGCGGGCCGCAGCTCCAGGAGGTGCCCGACCTCCATGACGTCGACGACCT
Source organism: Cellulomonas endophytica (assembly GCF_004123805.1). Lineage (GTDB taxonomy): Bacteria > Actinomycetota > Actinomycetes > Actinomycetales > Cellulomonadaceae > Cellulomonas > Cellulomonas endophytica. The sequence goes on from NZ_RWJX01000089.1 coordinate 10,369, forward strand.
CCCGCAGCATCGTCGGGGCGTCGAGCACGGGGATGCTCGTCCGTCCGCTGCGGGAGAGCAGCTTGAGCAGGAACGCGATCCCCGAGGAGTCGATGAAGGACAGGTCCGAGGCGTCGATGACGACGCTGTCACCGCGCCGCACCGCCGCCAGGAGCTCCCGCGCGTCCGCGACGACGTGCAGGTCCACCTCCCCGTGCAGCGCCACCCGGACCGTCCCGTCGGCGTCGCGCGACGGCTCGAGCCGCCCGGGCGGGGCGGTCCCCGCGCCGCCGGCGGGGTCGGGCCGTGCGGCCGGACCGCTGGGCGCGGGACCCCCCGGCGGCCCGTCCGTCGCGGGCGCTGCGGGCGGGGTGCGGGCGTCGTCGTCCGCAGCCGGTGTGTTCCGGGCCATGCCCGGAGCGTAGGGGGGCCGCGGGGGCGGCGCACGGCGGGCGGGCGCGGTGCCGCCCCCGTCCTGGTCGGTCCGGTCAGGGCGCCTCGTCGTAGGACGTCACGACGGCGACGTCCAGCGCGAAGTCGACCCCGACGTCGCCGAACAGCAGCCGGCCCGCCTCGTCGGCGGCGGCCCGGACCGCCTCCGCCGCCGCCTCCGCGCGGTCGGCCGGCGCGTGCACGAGCACCTCGTCGTGCAGGAAGAAGACGAGGTGCGGCGCCCCCGACGGCCCGGCCAGCGCCCGCAGCCGCCGGCGCAGGGACGCCAGCCAGCACAGCGCCCACTCCGCGGCCGTGCCCTGGACCACGAAGTTGCGCGTGAAGCGGCCCTGGTCGCGGGCGCGGCGGCGCGCCTGACGCACCTCCTCGGCGGAGGAGCCCTCACCGGCGGCGGCCCGGACCTCCTCGCGCCACCGCGGGCCCGGGTCCGGCGACGAGCGGCCCAGCCACGTCGTGACGACCTCGCCGCGCTCGCCGGCGCGCGCCGCGTCCTCGACCAGCGCGACCGCCCGCGGGTACGCCCGCGCCAGCCGGGGCATGAGCAGCCCCCCGGCGCCGGACGTGGCGCCGTAGATGGCGCCGAGCATCGCGTACTTGGCCTCGCTGCGGGTCGCGACCGTGCCCGCGTCGACGATGCCCTGGTAGAGGTCGGCGTGCCGGCCGGCCGCCGCCATCGCGCGGTCCCCGCTCATGGCGGCGAGCACGCGGGGCTCGAGCTGGGCGGCGTCGGCGACGACGAGCCGCCAGCCGGGGTCGGAGCGCACCGCCCGGCGCACCTCCTTCGGCAGCTGGAGGGCGCCACCGCCGCTCGTCGCCCACCGCCCGCTGACCACCCCGGCCACCACGTACTCGGCCCGGAGGCGGCCGTGGTCGACCCAGCGGTCCATCCACGCCCAGCCGTTGGCACCCAGGAGTCGCGAGAGCCGCTTGTACTCCAGCAGCGGGTCGCGCACGGGGTGGTCGAGGGCGCCGACCTCGTGCTTGCTCGTCGAGGTCACGGCGCACCCGGCGCTGCGCAGCGACGCCAGCAGGTCGGGCTGCGAGTCGGGGTTGAGGCCGGGGCGGTCGAGGGCGGCGCGGACCGCGTCGGCGAGGGTTTCCAGGCGCTCGGGGCGGCGGCCCGCGGGCGGGCGCGGCCCGAGCCGCTCGGTGAGCAGGCGGTCGTGCTCGGCCACGTCCCACGGCAGGCCGTCGTGCTGCATCTCCGCGGCGACGAGGGCGCCCGAGGACTCCGCCGCCAGCAGCAGCCGGAGCCGGCCGGGCTCGGCGTCGGCGCGCAGCGCGTCGAGCTGGAGCCGCAGCTCCGCGACGAGGGCGTCGGCGTCCGGGCCGGGCGGCGCGGGCGGGGCCGGCGGCCCCGGCGGGGTGGGCGTCCCCCCGGGCCCGGGTGCGGCGGAGC
>NZ_RWJX01000009.1 GCF_004123805.1 Cellulomonas endophytica
GCGCCGGGGGCGGCCGGGGCGCGGGTCGCCGCGGGCGGGGCGCCGCCCGCCGCCCGGGAGCGCATCACCACTGTCCCGCGCCGGCGGGTCGCCCGGGGCGGTCAGCGCCCGGTGTGAGGCGCCCCGCCCGCCCCGGGGACGCGGGCGCGCACGACGACGTACCGGGTGCGACCGCTGCGGAACCCCTCGTAGCTGCTGCTGCCCCGCAGCGCGGCGAACCGGGCGAGGAGGGGCCGGGCGGCGCGCCCGAGCCACGCCGTCAGCAGCGCCCGCTTGCGGGCGTCGTCGGCGTCGAGCGCCGCGACCACGCCCGCGGTGACGTCCTCCTCGTCCTCGACGACGAGCCCCGCGGCGCGCACGGCGGCGAGCAGCGCGGGCACCTCGTCGGCGGGCCGGAAGTCGGCGAGCAGCAGGGCCCCGCCGGGCCGGAGCACGCGGCGGACCTGGGCCAGGAACGCGGGCAGGTCCGGGTAGCAGTGCGAGGACTCGACGTTGAGGACGGCGTCGAACGCGGCGTCGGGGAAGGGCAGGGCGTCGGCGGACCCGCGCACGAAGGACAGGCCGGGGGCGCGCCGGTGCCGTCGGGAGAGGTCGACGGCCGCCGCCGACAGGTCGAGCCCGACGGTCCGCCGCGGCCGGTGCTCCCGTGCCACCCACAGGCTGCCCCCGCCACGCCCCGACCCGACCTCGAGGACCTCGCGGCCCGCCAGGGGCTCGGGCCCGACCGTGCGCGCGTAGACCTGGACGGCGAGCCGGTCGGGCTCGTCCCCGGGCGCGAGCCGGGGCGCCGGGTCCCCGTCGGGCAGGACGAGCCCGTAGTTCATGAAGGCCCACTCGGGCCTCCGGGAGCGGACGGCCAGGAGCTCGTAGACCACCTGCCACCCCACCCGTCCCAGCCGCACGGCCCGAGGCTAGCCCCCGGGACCGTCGCGAGGGTCCCGGCCGTCAGCCGCCGGCGCGCGCCGCCCGGACGAGCTCGAAGTACCACCGCACGCCGGGGTCCTCCGCCGTGCCGGCGCCGCCGAGGTCGTACCGCATCGGGAGCACCTGGAACCAGGGCCCGTTGTGGAAGAACGTCGAGAGCCCCGGCTCGGCGGCCGCGCTGGCGACCTCGCCGCGGTACTCCGCACGCAGGTCCGCGTCGAAGACCCCGCGCGGGCGGCCGTTCGTGTACCCGCCGTACTGCTCGACGTTGACCATGGGCGTGTCGATCCCGGCCGCCCGGTACGCCCGGTACGCGGACAGCTGCACCCGGTCCGCGGCGTCACCGGTGTCGAAGAGCAGGACGTCCGCCTCCGGGGAGCGGCCGATCGCGACGTTCCTGGCCCGGTCGTACCCGCCGGCACCCGCCACCCGCTCCGGGTCGACCTCGTGCACGATCCGCAGCAGCTCGACGACGCGCGCGGGGTCGCGCAGGTCGTAGACGTCCTCCGAGTCGCGGTACCCCTCGGAGTTCTGCTCGTTCGCGATGTTGAGCACCACGTTGCGGTGGGGGAGCAGAGCGGTCGTCGCGGTCCGCACGGCCGCCCGCACCGCGTCGGCGTCGCGGAAGGTGAAGGGCGCCGCCTGGTAGAAGATGCCCACGAGGACGACCATGTCGCGGTCCGCGGCCTCCTCGACGATCCGCACCATCCGGCGCACGTGGTCGGGGTCGAGCCGGCGGCCGTCGCTCGAGAACGGGTTGTGGTTCGCCGAGCGCGAGCCCATCCAGTACACGGCGACGGTGTTGACGCCGTGGGCGCGGTAGTCGTCGAGCTGCGCGACGAGGTGCTCCGTCTGGGCGTCGCTCACCGTCGCCGACGCGGTGCGCACACCCCACATGTCGAAGGGGCGGCCGTCGAGCGTGAACCCCTCGCCCCGCACCGCGAGCACGTCGTCACCGGCGGGTCCGGGCACCTCCGGGTCGGGGCGGGGGGGGGGGACGGGGCGCGTCGGCGGGACGGGCGCGGCGTCGCCCACCCGGAACGTCGCGGTGACCGTGCGGCGCTCGCCGGTCCGCGTCGTCACGGTCGCGCGGACGTCGTGCGGGCCCGCACCGAGGTCGGCGGTGTCGAGCCGGTACGCCCGCCCCGCCTTGTCGTCGCCGAGCAGGGTGAAGGGCGCCATCCGCTCCGTGCGGGTGGTGCGCCCGTCGAGGGCGAACGTCACCGTGGCCACGTCCCGGTCGCCGTCGAGCCACACGGCGACGTGCTCGTCGAGCGTGGCGCCGTCCAGCGGGCGCGGCCCCGCCATGTCGGCGCGGGCGCTCCACGCCAGGACGGGGTCCGGGCCGGCGCCGGCCGCGGGGGAGACCCCGGCGAGGAGCAGGCCGAGCGCGGCGACGAGGACCAGGGGACGGGTGCGGAGGGACATGGTCCACCTCGGCGGGTGCGGTGCGGGGGGTCCCCGGAACGGAGCGGGGCGCGGCGTGCGCAGCGGTGCGGCGCCGACGGGGTGGCCGGGCCACCCGTGCGGATCTCGACGACCAGTGTGGAGCCCGCGCGCGGCGGGTGCAGCCCGTGGGAGCGTCGCGGGGTGCGCTACTGCCTCTCGGTGCCGAACTTCGGCCCCGGCCTCGACGCGTCCACCCTGGCCGGCTGGGCGGTCGACGCCGAGGCCGCGGGCTGGGACGGGTTCTTCCTCTGGGACCACCTGTTCGCGTTCGACCCCGGACCGGTGGACGTGGTCGACCCGTGGATGACGCTGGCGGTGGCGGCGGACCGCACGCGCTCCATCCGGCTCGGGACGCTCGTGACCCCGCTCCCGCGGCGCCGCCCGGTGAAGGTCGCCCGCGAGACCGTGACGCTCGACCGGCTCAGCGGCGGCCGTGCCGTGCTGGGCGTCGGGATCGGCGACTTCCCGTTCGAGTGGGCCTATCTCGGCGAGGTCCCGGACCTGCCGACCCGGGGCCGACTGCTCGACGAGCACCTGGAGCTGCTGGACCGGCTGTGGTCGGGGGAGCCGGTGGTCCACCGCGGCGAGCACTACCGGGTCGCGGCCGACGCGGGCGCGCTGCCGTGGGCCGGGGTGACCTGGCCGCCGCCCGTGCAGCGGCCGCGCGTGCCGGTGTGGGTCGCCGGCACGTGGCCCGGCGGGGCGCCGTTCCGGCGCGCGGCCCGCTGGGACGGGGTCGTCCCCATGCGGGCCGACGGCCCGTGGACGGTGGAGGACACCGCTGGGGTCCACGCGGCGGTCTCCCGGCACCGGGACCCGGCGGCCGGGGCCTTCGCGCTCGTCGTGCCGGGGGAGAGCCCGCCGGGCGGGGCGCCCGCGGCCGCGGCCCGGCACGCCGCCGTCGGCGGGACGTGGTGGCAGGAGAACGTCACGCCGTGGCGCTACGGCTGGTCGGCCGGCCGTCCGCTGCCCGCCGAGGCGATGCGGGAGCGCATCCTCGCGGGTCCCTGAGCACAGGGCGCGAGGGGGCGGCTCAGGGCAGCGGGCCGCCGCGCGCGTCGAGCAGGTCCTGCAGGGCGGACAGCTCCCGCTGCTGGTTCCGCACGATGTTCTCGGCCAGGGAGCGCACGACGGGCCGACCCGCCCGGTCCGCGGCCTCCTGCGCCATCGTCACGCCCCCGCGGTGGTGCGCGATCATGAGCTCGAGGTACAGCCGCTCCGCGTCCGTGCCGGTCGCGGCGGTGAGCCGGGCGAGGTCCTCCCGGGACACCCACCCCGGCATCGCGGCGTAGCCCGTCAGGCCCGCGTCGGCGGCCGCGGCGTGGTCGTGCTCCGTCATCCACGCCATGGGGGCCGTCGACGAGGCGGCCGGCAGCCCCCACGTGCTGAGCCAGCCCGCCATCTGGCCGATCTGGTTCTGCTGCGTCAGCAGGATGTCCAGGGCGACGACCCGCAGCTCGGGGTCGGTGCTGCGGTCGCGCACGAGGACGGACAGCTCCACGGCCTGGGCGTGGTGGACCTGCATGTCGCGCGCGAAGCCCGCGTCGACGGAGCCCTCGGGGGCGGCCGTCGCGGCGGGCTGCCGGGTGAGCACCGACCCGAGCAGCGCGCCGAGCGCCAGGACGGCGACGAGCACGCCGACGAGCGCGACCCGGCTGGGGCCGGGGCGCGGCCCGTCGGCGTCGGACGTCACGCCGGGGTGCCCACGCCGTTGGAGCAGGGCGCGCCGACCTCGGACAGCTCGGGGTTCAGCAGGTACTTCTCGACGAAGACGGGCAGGCGCTCGTCGTCGGCGGACTCCAGGGCCAGCCGGTAGCCCCACGAGGTGGCGACGACGGGGGCGTCCATGCCCTCGTAGGGGCTGACGAGCACGTAGGCGTTGCCCTCGGCGAGCGCCTCGAGGCGGTCGACCTCGTCGGCGGGCAGGGACGGGTCGTAGGCGAGCCACACCGCGCCGTGCTCGAGGGAGTGCACGGCGTTCTCGTCGGGCACCGTCTCGGCGTAGACGCCGCAGTTGAGCCAGGCGGCGTTGTGGTCCCCGCCGACGGGCGGGGCCTGCGGGTAGTCCACGGTGGTCGTCACGTGGTTGAAGGTGAGGTCCTCGAAGGTCTCGACGCCCTCGATGTCGGCGTCGGCCGCGGCCTCGAGCGCAGCCTGCTGCCGGCCCTCGCCGATGATGACGGCGGCCGCCACCCCGACGAGCGCCAGCACGAGCACGCCGGCGACCGACGCGATCAGCACGGTGCGCCGGCGCTGCTTCCGGCTCTGCTCGGCGCGGACGGCGGCGAGCTTGGCCTGCCGCTCGGCCTCGGTGACGCGACGGCTGCTCATGGGGTCCTCCTGGGTCGGACGGTCCGGGGGAGGATACTTGGACCTTCTATCACCGCCGGCCCCCGCCGTGCCGGGCCGCCCCCGCCCCGGCCAGGTCGCGCCGGACGACGAGCCGGGGCATCTTGCTCGCCACGGCGTCCGTGGTCCCCACGACGCGGAAGCCCGCCGCCTCGAACATCGCGCGCGTGCCCACGAAGGCCATGGTCGTGTCCATGCGGCGGCCGCCAGGGTCCACGGGGTACGCCTCGACGGCCGGTGCGCCCTGCGACGCCGCCCACGCCACCGCCCCCTCGAGCAGGTGCCCCGTGACGCCCTGGCGCCGGTGCCCGCCGCGGACGACGACGCAGATGATGCTCCAGACCGGCACCTCGTCGACCGGGCGGATGAGCGCCGAGGCGACGAGCCGGGGGATCTCCGCGCGGGGGCTGATGGAGCACCAGCCGACGGGCACGCCGTCCCGGTAGGTCACCACGCCCGGCGGGTGCTCCCGGGCGCACAGGGCCCGGGCGGCGGCCTCGCGGCTGCCGCCGCCGAGCCGCTCGATCTCCGGCGCGGGCAGCCGGTGGGACAGGCACCAGCAGTGCGTCGTCCGCCGGTTCGGGTTGACGACGTCCGCGAAGTCGTCGAACCGGTCCGGGGTCACCGGGTGCGTCGACCACCCCGTGCCCTCGCCTGTGCCCTCGTCCATGCTCACGCCCTCGCCCATGCCCCATGGCACCACCGGGCACCGACACGCGGCCAGCCCCTCAGACGCCGGCGAACAGCTCGTCGAGCACGTGCCGGGCCAGCTCCGCCTGCCCCGGCGGCCGGTTCGTGAGCATGACGAGCGCCTTCCACAGCGCCCAGCCGCGGCCCCGCGCCCATGTCGCCTCGTCGAGAGCGAGGCCTTCGCGGTAGGCGTCCCGCGCCGCCCCGTGCAGCCGCGTCCACAGCAGGACGGTGTCGCAGGCGGGGTCGCCCACGCCCGCGAGCCCGAGGTCGACGACCGCGACCAGCCGCCCGTCGCGCACGAGCAGGTTGTGCGTCGACACGTCGCCGTGGAACCAGCAGGGCTCGTCGGTGGCCCGGGCCTCCAGGGCGTCCCCCCAGAGCCCGGTCGCCCGGTCGCGCTCCCGGCCGTGCAGCCGGTACAGCAGGGCGCGCACCTCGTCGTCCCCCTGGTCCAGGGGAGCGCCCCGGAAGGCGCTGTGCGGGCCCGGCCGCGGGCCGCCCGTGGGGTCGACCCCGCGCAGCGCGACGAGGAACGCCGCCAGGTCCTCGGCCAGCGCGACGGGGTCCTCGACGCCGACGACGGCGGCCGGCTGCCCCGCCAGCCACCCCAGGACGGTCCAGGGCGCCGGGAAGCGGGGGGAGGGGCGGCCGACGCCGCGAACCGCCGGGACCGGCAGGGGCAGGCGCGGCCCGAGGAGGGGGAGCCACACCTGCTCCTTCGCGGTCTGCGGCACGGCGTGCGGAGCGGCCGGCAGCCGGACGCAGAGGTCGTCGCCGAGGCGGAGCATGTGGTGGTCGTTCCCGGCGTGCTCCACGGGGCGCAGCGGCAGGTCCTGCAGGTGCGGGAGCTGCTCGGCCAGCAGCGTGCGGACGAGGGCCTCGTCGACGACGAGGTCATCGGCGACCGCGGCGCGGGGCGTGGCCGCCGTGGGGACGCCGCCGTCCCCCTCCGCGGCCACCGACTCCACCCCTGCACCGTACGGAGCCGTCGGCGGGCCCGCCTAGCCTGGTGGCTCCCGGCCCGGGAGCGCCGGGACCGGGCGACGAGGGGAGCGGCGTGGAGGGAGCGGCGGGTGCGGGCGCCCGGCGTGCCGACCGCGGTCCCCGGGGCGACCGCGTCGACGACGTCGCCGTGACCCGGCGGAGGTGCCGGGCCGCGGCCGCCGGGCTCCTCGTCGCGCTGCTCGTGGCGGCATCCGGGGCCTGCGCCGCCGGGCCCGGGCGTTCGACCTCGGCCTCGTCGGCGACGGCGCCGACGAGCGCGCCCGGGAGGCCGTCCGCCGCGCCGTCCGCCGCCGCCACGCCGCCGGCGACCACGCCGGAGGGGGACCGGGCGGCGGTGGCGGCCGCCGCGTTCGCGGGCCTCGAGAGCGCCACCGGTGCGCGGCTCGGCGTCTGGGCGCTCGACACGGCCACGGGTCGCACGGTCGAGCACCGCGCGGACGAGCGCTTCGGCCTCGCCTCCACCCACAAGGTGCTGTCGGTGGCGGCGCTGCTGGCGGCGCTGAGGCCGGGGGACCTCGACGCGGTGGTGCACTGGCCGGAGGGGGATGTCGTCGCGCACTCGCCCGTGACGGCCGGCCGGGGCGCGTCCGGACTGACCTGGCGCGAGGTGGCGGCCGCGGCCCTGGTGGAGAGCGACAACACCGCGGCGAACCTCGTCCTCGAGCGGGTCGGCGGGCCTGCCGGGCTGACGGGTTCCCTGCGGGCGTGGGGCGACACGGTGACGCGGTCGGACCGGACGGAGCCGGCGCTCAACGAGGTCGCGCCCGGCGACGAGCGCGATACGACGACCCCGCGCGCCCTCGCCACCGACGTGCACGCCCTGCTGCTCGGGGACGCGCCGCCCGACGGGCTGACGGACGAGGACCGGGGCCTGCTGCTCGGCTGGATGCGGGCCTCGACGACCGGCACGGGACTGGTCCGGGCCGGGGTGCCGGACGGCTGGGTCGTCGCGGACCGGTCCGGGACCGGCAGCCATGGCGCGCGCAACGACGTCGCCGTGGTCCACCCGCCCGGGGGCGCACCCGTGGTGCTCGCCGTCCTGACCCGCCACGACGACCCCGACGCCCTCCCAGACGACGACCTGCTCGCGCGGGCGACCGAGGTGGCCCTGGCGGGCCTCGGCCTCACCGGGTGAGCGCGAGCGGCGGGCCCGGCGTGCGGGGGAGCCGTCAGCGCGGTGAGGATCACAGCTGGGCGGCCAGGGCTTCGACGCGGGCGGCGATGTCGTCCCGCACCAGCCGCATCCGCTCGATGCCGCCGATGCCGCGCTCCGACGGCTCGTCGGTGTCCCAGTTCACCACCGGCGTGCCGTCGTGCGGCACCACGACCGCCTCGCGGCCCAGCGTCACGACCAGGTCCGCCGCCGCCACGAGCTCGTCGGTGACGGGCTGGGGCTTCTCCTGGCGGATGTCCACGCCGACCTCGAGCAGGCTCTCGGCGGACAGCGCGTTGACCTCGGCACCCGGCGCGGTGCCCGCGGACGCGACGTGGACGGCGGCTCCCGCCACCTTGCGCATCAGCCCGGCGGCCATCTGCGACTTCCCGCCGTTCTTCACGCACACGAACAGCACCGAGGGTCTGGTGTCCTGGCTCATGGCCGCCATCCTGTCGCGCCGGGCCCGGACGCGTCAGCACGACACCCGGACGACCAGGACCGGACCCGCCGGTCTCACGGGAGCGGCTCCTGGTAGAGGCCCTGCGACGGACCCGGACGTCGCCGCGCGTCCTCCTACCCGGGCTGTCGACGGGCGGCCTCCGCCGGGTCCTTGAGCCACTCGGCCCGCCGCAGCGCTTCCAGGTCGCCGCCCGTGGGCTGACGTCGGGGAGCTGCTTCTCGTGGCGACGTCGCTCTGCGAAAGCTGCGGCGCACGACAGGTGCGTGGTGCGCGACTCATCGAGCGCTTCCAGAGCCAAGATCAACTCGGGCTCGTTCCACTCTCGGGAGAGGCGTGGGGGGAGCTCGTCGTGCGGGCGGTTCCGTCTGCGAGGGGCGCCTCGACACCGACTGCCGACGGCTTTCAGGCCGCGTCTCGGCGCGCTCGGGATGCCCGGAGCGACAGAGCCGCCAGGGCAGCGGCCGCGGCTAGCCAGGGGACCTCGTCGAAGACGTCACCCCGGCCATTGCTTGCATCTGCTGCAACGGCCGACTGGTACGTCAGCACGAGCCAGAGGCCGGCGAGAAGGAGGCCATAGACGGCCAGGGCGACCGCCACAGTCGCCCGAGGGCGTGGCACCAGCGCGACCAGGGCGGCGTGGAGGATCAGCAGACCGGCGAGCCCGAGCGCGAGGAGAGTGACGGTCAGCAGAAGCGTCACGCGCACCACTATCTCCTACAGCAGGGGCAGCAACCGCGGTCAGGCCGCGGTGCTCGCGAGCAGTCCGGCCACTGCCCGGTTCGCGAGCGGCCAACGACGGATGTCGCCCGGCTCGCACGGCCGTTCCCGACGACGTCCGATCAGCGGCATGTCCGGTCGCCTGCGTCGGCGGCTGGCCGTCGGAAGTGGCCGGGGTGAGCGCGCAAGCGCTCACCCCGGGTGCCTGCACGGGCCCGGCTCGAACGGGCAGCTCCCCTCCACAACGGACGCATAGGCCAGGCGTGGCAACCCATGCGTCGAGGCCGCGGCCGAGGCCGGAGGGTCCACTACCTCCGCCGGCACGGCCAGCCTCGCTCCAGCGTCGCCATCGGTCAACGTCCTCACTCGGGTGCGCTACTTGAGGCGTCGTCCGGCGAGGCCGGAACTGCGGCCGGCTCGCGGCGTGACCGGGCGTTCGCGAGCGGCGGCAGGGGTCCTTGCGTTTCCGGCGCGGTCACGCGTCCTGCGCGTTCCTAGTTACCGGCATCGGTGGGATCGCCGTCGTCCCACGCTGCCGCCGCGTTCTGCTTGAGGTGCTCCACGTACCCGACGAGGAGACCCAGCACCTCTTCGTCCTCGAGATCCGAGGTCACCCTGACCGACCAGCCGACGCTTCCGTCGGGCTCGTCGAGCTTGACGAAGGCAAGCACGCCCGAGGGCCTCGTGCGTGCGGGCAGCGCTGGGATCAGCAGACCATCGAGCACCTGGCCGATCGGAAGGCCGGTGGGTCCTGTGTCAGTCATGGTCGGCATGATGCCGCCTCGTTGGCTGCTCACCGTGCAGAGCCGCCATCCGCCCAGCGGCAGATCCGGATGCCGGTCACCCGTCAGCGGAGGCATGCGAGGCAGTTCTCGCGGTACCAGCACAGGCCGCCGCTTAGGACAGCCGCAGCCATCGTCGAATAGTGCGCCGGCGCCTCGCTCGGCTCTCCTCGCGTCGCCGTAGGTGAATCACCGAGAGCAGCTCGAGCGTCGCGTGCCGTTCAACACGCCGCCGAAGTTCATGCGCCTCACCGTCCGTAAGCGCCACCGATATGGAGTATCCGGAATCGTGGAAGTCAGCTAGCCACTCGCCGGTCTTGTCGTAAAGTCCAACGTCAATCGACCACGACGCGTAGGTCTCGAAGTCCGACCACGGCGCTTGATCAGGCGCGAGGACGAGACCCATCCGTGGGTCAGGCGGCGTTCGCGGGCGCTGCCTTGCCGCCTCCTCCAGGCGTTGCTCTGCATCCCGCACCGGTGCGGGCATCTCGTTGCCGTAGTCGCTGTAGACGTCGAACTCCGCCGAGCCGACGTGAGGACGGAGCACGTCGAGCACCGCGGAGCAGATGGCCGCCGCCTCAATGCGATCGGTGACGTGCTTGTCGATGGCATAGACCTGGCGCTCCGACACTGCTGGAACGTAGCGCGCTGCACCTCGGCGGGACGCGCGAACCGCTGCAGACCGCCTCCGCGCGGCCCAGCCGCCCGGTCCCGAACGACTGAACGAGACCGGGGCAAGAGACGACCGAGCCCTTGGTGCTTGCGCTCGCTCATCGGCATGACCGTGCGGTCATGCCCGCCCCGAAGGGGTCCGGAAGTCACCGGGTCAGCAGTAGGGCCATGTGCCTGTCGACCACCGCTCACGCGGAGGTGGCGGCGGATGCGGCAGCGCCGGCGCGCCAGGCCGACGCTTCGCTGCCGTGCTTAGGAGCAGCGATCGCCTCGCCTGCCGCGGAGAGGTCTCATGTGTTTGGCCGGCGCTCAAGCTGGCGCTCGAACCAGGAGGCCGCACGACGACCGTGCGGCACGGCTCGTCTCATGCCGGCAACGCGGTGTGTCACACAGCCGTGAGTCATCGCCCCCCGCCCCGGCGCCGGCCCCCACCCGGAGGCTCAGACGCGCACGATCCATGAGCGCGCACCTGTGACGTTCAAACCCGACTCGCCCCACGGCGCGCGGACACAATCGATCACCCCAACGGCTCGGAGAACGCGCGATGGTGCACGACAACCGCTGACGGCTCGGCTTGGTCCGCTTGGGTTCCTCGATAGCCGGGTCTGACCGGTGAGGACCTGCGGTCAGTGCTCGTTGTCGAGGAGGTCGCGGAGGTCGAGGGCGGTGACGAGCGCCCAGTCCTGGTCGTTGGCGAGCGGGTCCCATCGGGCGCCGCGTGCGCCGTTGACGCTGAGGGGGTTGGAGTAGGCGCAGCTGGCGGAGCCGTCGGCGAAGAACGTGAGGAGTGTGGCGCGAGAGGTCGTTCGGGCGCGGCGGGCGTAGTCCGGGTCGTCCCAGACGCGGGAGGCGAGGCCGTAGACCCATGCGCTCTGGGCGGCCCAGTGGTGGGGCATGGTGTCGCCCCAGATGGGATCGATGCCGAACCAGTAGCCGTCCCAGTGTCGGATGGGGACGCCGTGGGTGCGTGCGTCCGGCTGGTGACCGTCGAACTGTTCGAGGAGGTGCAGGTGGGCGCGGGCGCCGTCGGCGTAGGTGTCGTCGCCGGTGACGAGTGCGAGCTCCAGGAGGATGGCGGCCGCGGGGGCCACGATGGACTGCTCGTACGGGACCTCCGAGGTGGGGTAGGCGGTTCCGTGCTCGAGCAGGGCATGGCCGTGACGGCGGAACAGGTTGAGGAGCTGGCGCTCGACGTCCGGGCGGTCGGCGCGCCGGACGGCGTCGATGCCGCGCAGCACGGGCAGGGCGATCGGGTAGAAGTGGTAGCCACCGGCGGCGTAGAAGTTGCGGACCGTCCGGACGAATCGGTCCAGGTGGGCGGTCGACCCGCTCAGCTCGAAGCACTGCAGCCAGAACCGTGCCACCCAGGGGTAGTTGTAGAGACGGAGGCGGGTCCGGTCGGTGGCCGAGTCGTGGACGGTGCCGTCAAGGTCCTGCAGGTGGTTCGCGACGAAGTGTTCGTAGCGCTCGACTGCCGCGCGGAGGTCGCTGTGGTGGGCGCTGGCCTGGGCCAGGAGAACGCCCATCCCGAGTCGTTCGCGGCCCTCGTTGAGGTCGGGGCGGGTGCTGCGCACGATGCCGCCGGCGCGGTTGTCGTAGGGCAGGAGGGCGCCGTGCAGCGGAGACGATGGGTCGTCGACCTGCTGCCGCGCGGCGATGAAGGCCGATCGTCGGCCGGTCAGCTCGTCCAGGTCGAGGAGGAAGCCGACGGTGGCGAAGGCGGCCGGTTCGAGAGGGTTGCCGACGGCGACGTCGACGAGGCCTGGCTCGGCGCGCACAAGGGTGATGCGGCCATGGCTGTCGACCGGGATCGGGGTCCAGTCGTTCGTGCCGGTATCGCGCACGAGGGCGTGGGTGCCGGGCGGGACGGTGAGGGGGAGGGGTGTGCCGACGGTCGTTGTGGTCCCGTGGGGAAGATCGAGCTCGGGGCCGGGGGCGTGCAGATGGCGGCGGCGTTCGAAGTCAGCGCGGCCGGTGTGCCGGAACACGGTCCATGCGATCGCGATCGTGCTGCCGGGTGCCAAGGTGAGGGGGCGCGACCCGGGGGTGCCGGCCGTCTGCATGGTGTCGTGAAAGGTGAGGGCGAGGTCGCCGCGGACCGCGGAGCCGGTCAGATCGCTGGCTCCGTCGAGGGTGTAGCCAGCGGCCGATCCTTCTGTCAGGGCCAGGCCGAGGTGATCGCCGCGGCCGGACATCCGCAGGGCGCACACCCAGGTCCGGGCCCCGGTGGCGTGGACGTGTGCGTGGGCGTGCCGGTCCAGTCCTGCTGACCCGTCGGTGAGGTCGGTGCGGAACGGGACGAAGACGGACAGCCGCCCGACGTCGAGGGTCGCGTCGCCGAGGTTGCGCAGCTCGTAGTGCTCGAGGAGCGCGCCGTCCTGCAGGCGGCGGGTGACGCGGATGGAGACGTCGTCGACGAGGTAGTGCGAGACGACCTGCGCCGGCCCGGTGCTGGCGACGTGGGTGGCGCGCTGCCACCGGCGCAGGTGAACCTGCTCGCGCAGGGGGGCGCCGAGGTGACCCAGGCCCCAACTGTTGCCGGCGGGGTGCCAGGAGTCACCGGTGCCGGTCACCCAGTTCATGGCGTGCGGGTCGTCGGGCAGCACCAGGGAGGCCACGGCACCGGAGACCGGGTCGATGTCGACGCGCAGGGAGGCGTCCTCCAGCCGGATCGGTCGGGTCTGGGGCATGACGTCGATCGGGTTCACGCGTTCCTCATGGGAGTGGGGGGTGGCGGTCCGGCGGGGCGCGGACGGGGTTGTGGGCAGCGCGCTCACTTGACCGCACCGCCGGTTGTACCTGCGGCGATGTATCGCTGCGCGATCCCGAGCAGCACGATTGCGGGGATGGAGGCGATGACGGCGGTGGCCATCACGGCGCTCCAGTCGCTGACGTAGGTGCCCAGGTAGGAGTAAAGGCCCAGGGTGATGGGCTGCACGGTGTTGGTGGTGGTCAGGGTGAGGGCGAATAGGAAGTCGCCCCAGGTGAACAGGAACGTGAACAGCGCGGCGGTGATGAGCGCGTTGCGGCTCATGGGCAGGACGATCGAGACGAAGGCGCGGATCTGTCCGGCGCCGTCGACCCGGGCAGCCTCGATGACCGAGACGGGAAGCTGGGTCATGAACGCGCGCATGATGAGGATGCCGAACGGGATGCCGGCGGAGGAGTCGGCGACGATGAGTCCGAGCAGCGAGTTGAGCAGCCCGAGGTCGCTGTAGACGGAGTAGAGGGCGTTGGCGACGACAATGCCGGGGATCATCTGGCTGATGAGGATCGCGAACAGCAGGACGTTCAGCCCGCGGAGGCGAAACTGCGCCAGGGCGTAGGCGGCCGGTGCGGCGATCAGGAGGCTGAAGACGACGCTGCCGGACGCCACCAGCAGGCTCGTCACGAGGTTGGTGCTCTGGTCGGCGAACGCGGTCGCGTAGCCGGCCAGGTCCGGGGAGAACGGGAACCAGGAGGTCCCGACGGCTCGGCCCCCGGGCTGGAGCGAGACGTTGACCATCCAGTAGATGGGAAAGAGCAGGATCGCCACGACGCCGATGCCCATGACGGTGTCGAGTGTCCCGGTGCGCCTAGGGCGTTTCGGGACGGCGCCAGTGGTGGCGCGGGTGGTGGGGGGTGCGGTTTCCAGGAGCATGTCGTGCCTCACTCGTCGATCGCGCGCCGGTTGGCACGCAGGTAGATGACGGCGAACAGCAGGGACACCACGATCAGGAGGTTTCCCACGGCGGCGCCCTGACCGAAATCGAACTGCACGAAGGAGAGCCGGTAGGCCTCAGTGGCCAAGGTCTGGGTGGCGTTGGCCGGACCACCTCCGGTCAGCCCCAGGATGATGTCCAGCGCCTTGAGCGTGTAGACGACGCCGAGGACCAGCACGACGGTCACGACCGGGCGCAGCAGTGGCCAGGTGATGTGGCGGAACGCGCGCCGGCCGGTGGCGCCGTCCAGGGCGCCCGCCTCGTACAGCTCCTGGGGGATGTCCTGCAGGCCGCTGTAGAGGATCGTGAGGGCGAACGGGATCCCGAGCCAGATGTTGACGCCGACCAGCGCGGCCATGGCGATGCTGGTGTCGGTCAGCCACCCGACGTCAGCGTTCGACGCGCTGATCGCACCGATCATCTGGTTGACGACCCCCGAGTCCTTGTCGAGCATCCAGCGCCAGATCGCGCTGGAAACGATCAGCGGGATCAGCCACGGCAGCAGGAGCAGGGAGCGCAGCACGTTGTTTAGGGGAAACCGGCGGCGGAAGAACACCGCCAGGGCCATGCCCAGGACGAACTGCCCTGCGATCGACAAGAACGTGAAGACGACGGTGTTCACCGCGGCGCGCCGGAAGATTTCGGAGGTCAGCACTGCCCGGTAGTTGTCCAGGCCGACCCAGGGCGCCTCACCGGTGAAGAACGTAGCGGTGGTGTACTCCTGGAATCCCATCAGCAGGTTCTGTATCACGGGGTACCCGAAGAAGAGTGCCAGGTAGGTGCCGGCGGGCACGATGAAGGCCAGTTGTAATGCGCGCTGGCGCCGTCCGCCGGTCGAGCGGCTCACCCCGCGCGGGGCAGGTGTGACGGCTGTGGTCGTGGTGCTCATGGTGAGTTCCCTTCCGTCGGGTGGGGCGAGTCCGTGACTCGCCCCACCGTCGAGGTCAGCTCTGGGCGGCCTGCTCGAAGGCGGCCAGCGGCTCGGCGCCCCCGGTCAGTGCGGTCTGGATGGCGGTGTGGATCTGCTGGGACGCCACGGTGTAGTCCGCGCCGAGCTTCGCGGTGCGCGCCCGCAGGCCCGGGACCTGAACGGCGAAGCCGGCCATCTTGGGGTTGCTCGCGACGTACTGGTCGGTCAGCGAGACCTTGGTGGGCACCAGGTCACGGCCTTCAGCCAGGGCGAGCTGGCTCTCGTCCGAGGCCAGGCACGCGACGACCTCGGCGGCAGAGGCCATCGACGCCTCGTCGCCGGTGTTGGGGACCGTCCAGGTCTCGCCGCCGAGCGGGGAGACGATCTCCTCGCCGGCCCGCGGGGCCGGGATGGCGACGACCTCGTAGGGCACTGCGGCCTCGTCCAATGACGGGAACTGCCACGGACCGTTGACCATCATCGCGGCCTTTCCTGCGATGAACTGGTCGTTGACGTCGGCCTGCGTCCAGGTGAGTACGGACTCGGAGGCGGCGCCGGCGTCGACGAGGTCGACCCACAGCTGCAGCGCCTCGGCGGCCTCCGGGGAGGCGACGTCGGCCTCGTCCGCGCCGTTGGACCAGAAGAACGGCAGGAACTGGAACGTGCCCTCCTCGGTCGCCGCCGCCGAGAACGCCATGCCATAGGTCTCGCCCTGCGTCAGGGCAGCAGAGGCGGTCTTCAGCTCGTCCCAGGTGGTGGGGACCTCCACCCCCGCGGCCGCCAGGAGCTCGGGGTTGACGAAGAGCGCGATGGTGTTCGCGACCGGCTGGATGCCGTAGAGCTCACCCTCGTAGCTCGACGCGGCGACCACCCCCTCGGCGAAGCCGTCAGCGCTCACCCCGAAGTCGCTCAGAGCGGCAAGCGCACCGGACTGAGCGATCTGAGGCAGGTCGCCGTTGTCCAGCATGAGGATGTCGGGCATCGTCTTGGACGACACCTGCTGCAAGATCTTGGCGAGGTACCCGTCGGAGGGAATCTCCTCCGTCTGGATCGTCACGCCCGTGGTGTTCTCGCAGTCGGCGAACACCGCGTCGTAGACCTCGGTGTCGTTCGTGGAGCCCGCCGGTCGCTGCAGGACCACGGTGGACCCCGGGGCCGCACCCGAGTCGCCGTTGCCTCCCGAGCCTCCCGCGCTGCAGGCCGTGAGCGCCATGGTGAGAGCAATGGCCGTCACCGCGCCGCCGCGGGACACAGACCGTCCGTCGAACATGGGGACTCCTCGTGATCAGCGTCGCCAGCGGCGACTGTCGATGCGCATCGACGTCGATGCGCATCGACGAATCTAGCGGTCGACCACCGAGGTGGGAAGAGGGAGCTTGTAACGATTCAGCGATCGCCGCGGGGCGGCGTGGTCTCGCGGTGCGTCAGGCGGGGCGGGACCAGGTGGATCCGCCCGGCGGGTCTGTCGGTGTCGAGCAGGTCGAAGACCCGAGCCATCGCGACACGTGAGACCTGGTCGGGCTCGGGTGAGACGTTGGTGACCGGGACGCTGAAGGATTGTGCGAGGGCATCGGTGCAGAGGCCGACCAGGGCGATGTCGTGGCCGGGCTCCAGCCGTTCGATGAACATCAGCTGCTGGACCCAGGTGATGGCTTGGGGGGTGCGCGCGACGATGCCGAGCCCGTCCTCGCGGCCCTCGAGGAGTCGTGGTGCCAGCTCGAGCATGCCGCGCCAACCGGCGACCTCCGGACGCAGGACGACGATTGGCACCTCCGCGAGTCGGGCGGCCTCGACCGCGCCGTCCTCGAATCCGGCCACGAAGCCGAAGTCCTTGGCGGCCACTTCCGGCGGCTCGCCCAGGACGACGATCCGGCGCTGGCCGCTCGCGACAAGCTCTTCCACGGCGAGGGCCCCGGCGCGGCGGAAGTCGAAGTCGACGGCGTCCAAGCCGTGGTTGTCCGTCGACAGCCCGATGAGTACGACTGGGATCCCGAGCGTGGCGGCAGTAGCCAACCGCTCGTCGTGGGCCTGGATGTCCATCAGCACGATCGCGTCGACCAGGGACCGCCCCGCCAGCCGCAGCATGCTCGCGGTGCCGTCCTCGGCCGTCACCAGGACCACGTCGAAGTCTCGTGCGGCCGCCTCGCTGGTCACCGTGTCGATGAACGGCAGAACACCGGCCATGTCGGTGGTGACGCCGAGCCGGACGACCAGGCCGATGACGTTCGTCCGTCGGCCGGCCAGGGCGCGCGCTCCCGCGTTCGGATGGAACCTCAGCTGCGCCATGGCTGCTTCGACCTTGGCCCTGGTCGCGGCGGAGATCGGGCGCTTGCCCGTCATCACGTAGGAGACGGTGCTCTGCGACACCCCGGCCAGCTCGGCCACATCCTTACTCGTCGCCACCGATGCCACCCGTTCCAAGACCGAAGCGCCGGCCGTCCGGCAGCGATCCACGACGGTAGCCGAGGACGACTGCGCGGCACACGCACGCGCCGCAGGTCGAGGTCTCCATCGACCTGCGGCGGCGGCGGGTGCGCCATTCCCTGCGGATCATTCGCGTCGTGAGCTGGCCCCGCGACCTCACATTCGCGAGGCTGGCGCCCGTGCTGATCGCCTCGCTCTTGCTCGCGCCCACCGTGATGCTTGCTGCCACGCAGATGGAGCGGCGTCTCGGCCCGTCTGCAGCCGGCTGGGTCGCGGCGCTCCCGCTGGCGTTCGCGGTGGCGGCGCCCGCCGTCGCCCTAAACTCCGGGCCCGATGTCGTCAGCGCGATGGCTCTCAGCGCGGCAGAACACGTACCCGCTCAGATCTCACTGGGCCGTTGAGTTCGAGCGGGGCCGGTACGAGGCGGCTTTCGCCGGTGCTCTCGATCGTATCGCCGGCTTGCCATACGACGAACTCGCACATCGCGGCCGCCGATTCCTATGGCCGTGGCAATTGGGTTCGCGCCAAGCCAGACCGTGACGTTAGCCGCGCCATGGGTTGAGCCGCCCACGCCGCTCGCTCATCGGCTACGAGCGGTAGCCGGCGGCCTGGCGCTCGTCGGCTAGATCCGGATGGCGGAGTGGTCGCTCAGGTGGCGAACCGATGGCCTGCTTCTCGCCTCTCCACCGGTGCGGCGTAGTGGAGGTAGTCGGCGCCCGCGAGTTCGGCGTAACGCATGGCGGTGCTGGGGGAGGCGCCGAGCATCTCGGCGAGGATCGCAGGTGGCGCTTGCCGCGCCAGTTGACGCCAGGTCGCGGCCCGGGTCGGTAAGGCTGGGACACCGGCTTCGCTGAGCAGTGTCGTGACGTAGCCGGGCTTGAGGGGCTGGCCGGGCATGGTGCCGGGGAAGAGCCAGTGGCTGGTGGCGTTGGCTGCGGTTGAACGGTTGGGTCGGGCGGCGACGTGCGCGGCGAGGAGGCTGGCGAACGGCTCGGGGACCTCGGCCCAGTGACGTGTGAACCGGATGCGTACGGCCTCGCTGGTGAGGTCGACGTCGTCGACGGTCAGGCGGGTGAGCCGGTTGACGGGCTGGGCGAAGAGGAGCACGAGCCCGGCCAGGACCCGCACCTGCAGGGGGGAGCGGTCTTCGACGAGGATCGCGCGTAGGGCGGTCAGTCGTTGCTGCTCGCCGAGGGTCACGGGGGCGTCCTTGGCTCGCCGCGGGATGGTGATCTCGCGGGGGAGTAGACGTTGCTGCCGGGCCCAGTACAGGAACGTCTCGACGTGGACCGCGGTGCCCGTGCTGTGGGAGTACCACTGGTCGATGTGCTGCTGACGGACCTGATCGAGGGTGAGTCCGCCGTCGGTGAGCCAGAGCAGGAACTGTCCGGCGACTGTGACGCACTGCTTGGCTCGGGTGAACGCGGCCTCACTGACCGGTGCGGTCGCGGACTGTGCCCGCAGGCGTCGTAGGTGGTGCCAGCGTGCGTAGCGCTCGAGCGTTCGGTGCTGCTCGGGGCGCTCGATGGTGGCCAGTCGACGTTCGAGCCAGCGCTCAAAGTCGGCGACCCTGCGGTCGCGACGGGGCAGCACCGCTTGCTCGACAAGAAGGCCGCGGATGTACTCCACGGTGCGCGAGGTGGGCAGCGCGTCGAGTGCCTCATGCGTCAGCGGGATCGTGCCGGCGGCCATGCCGCGCAGGAGCTGCTGCACGCGCACCGACCGCAGCCATGTGACGCCGCTGTTTGCGCGGGGCATGCCGCCCAGCGCCCGCGCCAGCTGCTCGAGGGCTTCCGGGACGCGGCCGGCTGGCCCGGTCAGTAGGTCGCGGACCTGATCGTTGAGGACGCAGGCCCAGCAGCGCTCACGGCTGTGCAGTTCGGCTTCCCGGCCGCAGCCGACGCAGTCGACGTTGAGGGTGATGCCGCTGCAGGCGCGGCAGGTCGCGCGTCCGGCCGCGTCACGGCCGGGCAGCACGCCCCGGTGATCACAGGCGGCGCAGGATCCTTCGGTGCGCTTGGCGGCCAGGTAGCAGTACTGACAGACCATGCCCTCGGGCCAGCGCGCGGCGGGCTTGTAGGCCTGAACGCAGCGGGCGCATGCGGCGTAGCGCTCGGGGTCGGGCGCGGGACGCGGCCGGGCCACCGCTAGTCACGCTCGGGGTCGACGATGCGGGCGCGGGTCGGGCGTAGCGAGGTGTGCAGCTCGGTGACCGGAGCGCCGTGCCCGGTCTGCTCGGCGGTGCCTTTACGGCCGGCGGACTCCACGTACGGCTCCACCAGGTCGGCCGGAGTGCAGCCGAAGATGTCGCAAAGAGCGGTCAACGTGTGCAGGGACAGCCGCTCGGGCTTGTCCGCCACCAGGCGGTAGACCTGCGCGGCGGACAGGTTCACCCCGCGTTCCCGGAGCAGCGGAGCGAGGTCTGTCGTCTTCCACATGTCGTGCGCGGCCATGATCCGGCGCAGGTGCCAGTGGTATCCCAGGCGCCGGGTCATGCCGAGCTCCCCTCGGTGACGGTCGCGTCCAGGTTGCCGGGGGCGGTCGCGCTCAGTGCTCGGGACACGTCCTGGTCCAGTGCCCGGCGCAGGGTGCGGGTGCGAAAGTCCGAGGACACCGAGGTGTACAGCGCGGTCGTGGACGCGTAGGAGTGGCCGACCTGCTGCTGCACGAACAGCGGGTCGTACCCCGCCTCGATCAAATGTGTCACGTAGGAGTGCCGCAGGCAGTGCAGTCCGATCTCGGGTGGCAGCTCGACGTCGTCGCGGTAGCGGGCGAAGCGTGCTCCCAGCGTGGACAGCTCCACGCGGGCGGCTCTCTCGCTGGGCCACAGCGCCGAGCTGCGCGCGGCGGTCGGCAGCAGCCGCCGGTACGTTCCGACCCACTCAGCCACGACGTCGACCGTCCAGGGGAACACCGTGAGCACGCTGCGTCTGCGCGGTGGGCCGCCCTTGGTCGCCTTGCCCCAGCGGACGTACACCACGCCGTAGCTGCCGAACTCCGGCGCGTGCGGGTTGGGGCCGAAGTCCTCCAGGTCAAGCATCGTCAGCTCGCGGCGACGCAGCCCGAAGCCGTAGGCGACCTTCAGCGCGGCGCTGTCGCGCAGGGCCGTCAGCCAACCCTTGTTGGCGCGCCGGCGCAGCGCTTCGACCTCGTCGTCGACGTGGTCGAAGAGCCGCTGCAGCTCGGGCCTGGTCAGCGATCGCCGCTGCGGGCGGCCCTCGTAGTCGCTGGAGTGCACCGCGGTGTTCCACTCGAAGCACACCTGAGCGGGGTGCGAGCCGAACAGCTGCTCGCACGTCGACGTCCACTCATATCGCGGGTCGGCGACGTAGTCGCAGAATAGCCGCAGCGTCCCGCCGTAGGCGCGGATCGTGCTCGACGCCGCCGGCCGCGGTCCGCTGCGCAACTCGCTCAGGAACTCCTCGACGTCCACCGGGCGCCACGCCCAGGGCCAGTCGTTGGTGTATGCCTGGAACCGGCGCACCATTGCCAGCCGCGGCTCCAACGTACCCCGTGACAGGCCTCGTGCCAGCTGCTGGTCGCGCCACCCGTCGAGCATCGCGGCGAACACCTGCTCGTCAGGTCGCAGCAACGGCGCGCCGGCGCCGATGAGCGCGCGAGGCGCCGACCCCGGACCAGCCCAGCCACCGCCCACGACACCTCCAACAACGACCAACGGACGCCGGAATCGTGCATCAGACGAACGACGGCGGTCAACGGTGCAGGTCAGCCACATGAACGCGGAGCCATGTGGTGCTCGAAGGCCGCTGACTCGACCCCAGGCGATGGCCCCGCCTGACCAGGTAGAAGACCGGCTCAAGCGACCAGCAACGAGTCCACGCAACCGATGCAACTCACCGCGGTACTACGCCGATAATGTGCATTATGTCAGGACGCCGGAGGAACGGGACCGGAGCGGGTTCGACCTCGTCCCCTGCCACCGCTCGCGAGGACCGTCAGCCGCCCAGGGCGGCGCCCTCGCCGATCAGCAGCGTCAGCGCGTCCTGCGGCCGGACCAGACGCACGTCCGCCGGCTCGTCGGGCCGGTACAGGTGGCCCCAGGTCGCGGCCGCGCCCTGGGCTCCGGCCGACCTGGCGGCACGCAGATCCGTGGGCGCATCGCCGACGTAGACGACGTCCGCCGGGTCGACCCCCAGGCGTCGGGCCGCCTCCAGGACGCCGTCCGGCGCCGGCTTGGGGTGCGCCACGTCGTCCCCGCCGACGAGGACGTCGTGCTCGACGCCGGCGGACGCCAGCAACGTCCGGGCCGCCCGGGTGCTCGCGCCGGTGAACACGGCGACCGGCAGCCCGCGCTCACGCAGCGCCCCCAGCGTCTCCAGGACGCCGTCGTAGGCGGTGACGGCCGCACCCAGCAGCCGGTCGTAGTACCGGTCGACCTCCCGGGCCTGCAGCGGCCGCCCGACGAGGTGCTCGAGCATCACCTCCGGGACGCCCAGCGCGTAGGCCGCGACGACCCGCTCGCGGTCGACGTCCTCGACGCCGAGCTCGCGGACGGTCGCGACGAACGCGTCCGGCACGACCGCCGTCGAGTCCAGCAGCGTCCCGTCCATGTCCCAGACCAGGTGCGTCACGGACGGCAGCGTAGGGATCCGCGGCGCCGGGGTGGGCTCACTCCCAGATGTCGCAGGGCGCGCCCGGTGTCGGCTCGGCGAGCTCCATCGTCCGCGACGTCGTCGCGACGGTGCGCAGGTTGATCTCCCACGGCTCGCCCGGCAGGACCTCGACGAGGCGCGCCGTGGCCAGGTGCGGGCCGGCGACGAGGCGGCAGAGGCTCCCGTAGTACTCGCCGTACAGATCCACCTGCACCTTCTGCGGGTGGCCGGTGCACGGCACGACCTGGCCCTCGGTCTGGTTGCGGACGTAGCTCCAGTTGTTGAGGCGGCCGAAGCTGGTCAGGAGCGCGTACGTCCCGTCCGTCGGGCAGACGACCTGCACGGTGAGCAGGCCGCCCACGTCGCCGTTGCCGATGTGCTGGTACTCGAAGGCCTTGATGGGCTGCCCGCTGTGGAAGCCGGGGCCCGGCGGAGCGGCGGCCGCCGGCGTGAGGACCGCGGCGAGCACGAGCAGTGCGGCGGCGGCTGTGGCAGTAGCTGTGGCGCGGATCCCGAGCATCGTCGCTCTCCCCTGGCTGGCCGGGTCGCGGCGCGACGGCGGCCCCTCGACGGTACTGCGGGGCGAGGACGACGCGCCCGACCGCAGGGGCAGGTCCCGAGGTTCACCCGCTCCCGACCCGTCACGTCACGACGTCTCCCCCGCCGGCCGGCGCACCTCGATCGCCCGTCGGATCCCCCAGACGTAGTCCTCGGGCCGCTCCCAGGCGGCGAAGTGACCGCCGTGGTCGAGGTCGCGCCAGTCCACGACGTCGAAGAACCGCTCCGCGAACCGCCGCGGCGCGTTGACGAGGTCGTGGGCGAACATCGTCACCACGGTCGGCACCTCGACCGGCGGCCAGTCCTTCGCGCCGCCCGCGGCGTAGGGCGTGAAGGACGTGCCGATGCTCCCGGTCAGCCAGTAGGCCGTCACCCACGTGAGCGCCTCGTCGTGGGTGAAGGCACTCCCCAGGTCGTCGCCCGGGTCGGTCCAGCGCACGAGCTTCTCGACGAGCCATGCCGCCAGCCCGGCCGGCGAGTCCCCCAGCCCGACCGCGAGCGTGCCCGGCCGGGTCGACTGCTCGTGCATGTAGCCACCCTCGGCGGCCTGCCACCGGTGCCCGCGTGCGACGTACTCGCGCTCCTCGTCGTCGAGGTCCGCGGGCGGGTCGACGAGGAAGTGGTACTGCGAGACGTCGGTGAGGTGCAGGGCCTCGACCACCCCGGGGTGCCGCGCGGCGAGCGCCTCGGCCACGTCGCACCCGACGTCCCCCGCCGAGACGACGTACCGGTCGACCCCCAGCTCGGCCATCGCCGCCGCGACGGCGTCCGCCATGTCGCGCGACGAGAGGCCGCCGCCCGGCACCGGCGCGGCGAACGGGAACCCGGGCAGCGCGGGGGCGACCCACGTCAGGTCGTCCAGGTGCGGCAGCACCCGCTCGAACCGGAGCACGGAGTCGGGCCACCCGTGCAGCAGCAGCACGGCGGGCGCGTCGCCCGCGGCACGGTGGACGACCGCCCGGACGGGGACCTCCGTGCGCTCCGTCGCGTGCCAGGGCAGGGCCGCGATGCGCTCCTCCTGCGCGCGCCAGTCGAAGCCGTCCCGCCAGCGCTCCAGCAGGCCCGCCAGCAGCGCCGGGTCCACGCCGAGGGACCGGTCCAGCAC
Source organism: Cellulomonas endophytica (assembly GCF_004123805.1). Classification (GTDB taxonomy): domain Bacteria; phylum Actinomycetota; class Actinomycetes; order Actinomycetales; family Cellulomonadaceae; genus Cellulomonas; species Cellulomonas endophytica. The sequence goes on from NZ_RWJX01000009.1 coordinate 23,519, forward strand.
CGGGTGCGGGACCGACCGCGTGCGGGCCAGCCGCTCGGCCAGGTCGTCGAGCGCCGCGTCGTCGGTGCGGGGCAGGTCGATCCGCTGCACGAGGACCTCCGGGGGTCGGCGCGACGGGTCCGGGTCCGGTCGCGCGGGCGGGGACGGGCGGGACGGGTGACGCGGGGCACGAGGGACGAGGGGACGGCGACGGACGGGACGCCCCGCGTCATCAGGGACCGGGGCCGGGGTCCTCCGTGGCGGGCACCCGCTGCCAGGAGGCCAGCCGCGCCTGCGCCTCGCGGTGCAGGAGCGCGGCGGCCGCGTCGACGCGCTCGTCGTCACCCGTCACGAGCAGGTCGACGAGCAGCCCGCGCAGCCGCGCGACGAGCGTCGTGGCCAGGGGCTCGGCGTCCGCCTCCGGGCACCCGGCGCGAAGCCGCAGTTGGCGCCGGTCGGCCACGGGAGGAAGCGCAGGTCGTCGTTGAGCCGGTGCTGGCGGCCGAGCTCGCGCCCGTCCGGCGTGACGTGCCGCAGGCTCCCCCCGAGGAGCACCGCGCCCGCTGCGTACGCGGCCCAGTGCGCCGCGACCCAGCCCGGGTGGACGAGGTCGTCGGCGTCGCAGAGGAGCACGAGCTCGCCCGTCGAGGCCGCCACGCCCGCGGTCCGGGCGACGTTGACGCCGACCCCCGCGGAGGCGTCGACGACGCGGACGAGCGGCGCGAAGGCCGCCGCGACCGCGGCCGTGCCGTCGGTCGACCCGTTGTCCGCGACCACGACCTCGAACGGCACGGGCGCGCTCTGGGCCACCAATGCCCGCAGCTGCCGCCCGAGGGTCGCGGCGCCGTCGCGGACCGGGACCACGACGGAGCAGCGGACGGCGGGGGCGCCGGCGCTCATGCCGACCCCTCGTCGCGCCCCGACCCGCCCCGCGTCCGCGGCACCCGTCCCCCCTCGTCGTCCGTCGTCCCGGCCGCCGGCGCCGCCCGCCCCGCCCGTGGGCGGGCCACGACGGAGCGCCGCGGCGGCCGGACCGCACGCCAGCCTCGCACGGCGCGAGGGGTGGTTCAGGACGCGCCCGGCCCCGTCCCCTCCCACCAGGACAGCGTCCGCAGCGCGAGGAACGTGAGCCACGGCGAGCGCTCCCCCGCCGGGACGTCGACCTCGAACCACACCCTGCCGGGGTGGCGCCCCTCCTGGGTCCACGTGCCGTCGGGCCGGCGGCCGGCCCGCACGACCGCGACGGCCTCGGCCAGCCGCGGGTCCGGCGGCACGCCGTCGTGGAGCGCCGCCGCACGGAGGTGGTCGAGGGCGTGCAGCGCGCTGTAGGCCCACCGGAAGGGGTACGCGAAGCGCGTGGCCCAGGGTCCGACGAGCTCGCCGGTGGAGCGGCGCTGCAGGAGGCGCCGCTGGAGCAGGTACTCCTCCCCCGCGTGCCGGGCCGCCCGGAGCTGGTCCGTCCCGCCCGTCCCGCCCGTCCCGCCCGTCGCCGCCTCGTACGCCAGCAGCCCCTTCACGGCGTTGAGCGTCGAGTGGAACGACGAGCGCCGCGACCCCTCCACCCAGGCGCAGTTCCACCCGCCCTCGGGCTGCGCGTGCTCGACGAACCACCCCGCCAGCGCGGACACGTCCGCGCCCAGCCACGCGCCGTTCGCGAGGGTCGCGGCGTTGATGCACACGTCGACCTCGCCGCCCCAGTACGGCAGGTCGTCGTACTCCCACCGGCTCCCCTCCGCCAGGCGCTCCGCCGTGCCCGCGAGCACGGACGCCTCGACACCCCACTCGCGCAGCGCGGACAGCGACCAGCTCGTGGCCGTCCAGGGCTGGCCCTCGTCCTCCATGCGCTCGAACGGGAAGTCCCGGGGGAAGAAGGCGCCGCCCGCCCACTGCCCGTCCGGGTCCTGCAGCGCGAGCAGCCGTGCGCCGAAGCCCTCGTGCGCGACCCGCGCCCGCGTCGCGCGCCACACGTCCTCCGGCGCCCCGGCCAGGTCGCGCTCCACCTGCCAGCGCAGCGCCGGGTCCTGGTCCAGGAGCCATCCGAGCACCGCGGCGTCGACCACCATCCCTGCACGGTAGACCCGGCGTCCGCCGGTCCGGTCCGGCCAGCCGGTCCGGTCCGGCCAGCCGGTACGGTCCGGCGCCGGGCCGGCCCGTCAGTCGACGGGGCGGCCGCCCCGCAGCCGCTTCGTGGCGGAGCGCTGCCTCTTCGCGGTCAGCCGCCGCTCCTGCGAGCCCCGGGTCGGCCGGGTCGCGCGCCGGGCACGGGCCGGCGGGGCCAGACCCTCGAGGACCAGCGCGACGAGACGGCGCTCGGCCGCCGCCCGGTTGCGCAGCTGCTCGCGGTGCTCGGAGGCCGTCACGGTGAGCACCCCGCCGACGAGGCGCCCGCCCAGCGCCGCGAGGAGCCGGTCGCGCTGCGTCGGCGTGAGCACGGCCGAGCCCGCGACGTCCCAGAGGAGCTCCACGCGCGAGTCCGCCGTGTTGACGCCCTGCCCGCCCGGCCCGGACGAGCGCGAGAACCGCAGGGACAGCTCCGACCGCGGCACGACGAGGGACGCCCCGACCGCGAGCCCCGACGACGGCAGGGGCCGCATCACGCTCCGCCCGCCGCGTGCATGCCGACCCCCGGGACGTCGTCGCCGCCGGTCGTGCGCCGGGGCCCCGGGACCGTCCCGGCGGGCGCCCACGCTACCGGCCCGCCCCGACCGGGGCCGGTCGTCGCGGTCGGTCGTCGCGGCCGGTCTGAGGTACCTCAGACCGCACGCGCGGAGTGCCGGCGCCGCGGACGGCGCGACCTCCCGATCCGGGGGCCGCCGCCTCAGGACGACCGTGAGGTGCGTCGGACACCGCACACCAGGAGGACGTCATGGACACGCTCGTGCTGGGGACCCTCGTCGACGCCGAGGCCGCGTACCGCCGCCAGGAGGCGGGCCGGGTGATGCGGGAGGCGCGCGCCGCGGCCTCCGCCCCGCGCCGTCCCGCCGGACGGATCCCCCGGCTGCCCCGGCTGCGCCGGCCGGCCGGACCCGTGCCCGCCGGCGCGGGCCACCTGCCAGGATCGGGGGCATGGCAGCGCGCCCGATGAGCACCCCGCTGGTCGGACGGGCCGCGGAGCTCGGGCGCCTGCGCGAGGGCCTGGCGCGCGCCGCCGCCGGGGAGCCCTCCGTGCTGCTGCTGGCCGGGGACGCCGGGGTCGGCAAGACGCGGCTCCTGCGGGAGGCGGCGGTGACGGCCGAGGCCCGGGGCGCGGTCGCGCTCGTCGCGCACTGCGTCGACCTCGGGGACGTCGGGCTGCCCTACCTGCCCTTCGCCGAGGCCCTCGCGCACCTGCGGGACGCCGAGCCCGAGGCCGTCGCGGCGGCGGTCGCCTCCCACCCGGCCCTGGCCCGCCTGCTCCCCGGGGGTGCCGGCGAGGTCCCCGAGGACGGCAGCGCGCAGCGCCTGCAGCTGTTCGACGGCGTGCTCGCCCTGCTCACGGCCGTCGGCGCGCCGGGGCGGCCGGTGCTGCTCGCGCTCGAGGACCTGCACTGGGCCGACGACGCCAGCCGCGACCTGCTCCGCTTCGTCACCGCGCGGCTGGGCGGCCAGCACGTGCTCCTCGTCGGGACGTACCGCACGGACGACCTGCACCGGCGGCACCCGTGGCGGCCCGTCTTGGCCGAGCTCCTGCGCCACCCCCGCGTGGAGCGCGTCGAGCTGCCGCCGCTGGACCCGGCGGAGGTGCGCGCGCTCGCGCGGCAGGCCGGACCGCTGCCGGCGGCCGTGGTCGAGCGGGTCGTCGAGCGGGCCGAGGGCAACGCGTTCTACGCCGAGCAGCTCCTGCTCGCCGGCGCCGGCCCCGAGCTGCCGGGGACCCTCGCCGACGTCCTGCGCGGCCGCGTCGAGCGCCTCGACCCCGCCGCGCAGTCCCTCGCGCGCGTCGCGGCCGCCGCGGGGCGCCGGGTGACCGAGCCCCTCCTCCGGGGGGCGGCCGTCCGCTGGGACCCGGGCCTGCCCTTCGACGCCTCGCTGCGGGAGGCCGTCGCCTCGCACGTCCTCGTCGTGGACGAGGGCCACGTCGCGTTCCGGCACGCCCTGCTCGGCGAGGCCGTGGCGGCCGACCTGCTGCCCGGCGAGGTCTCGGCGCTGCACCGGGCGTACCTGCGCGCGCTCGCCGACGAGCCGGCGCTGGGCTCCGCCTCCGAGGTCGCCGCGCACGCCCTGCTGGCGCCCGACCTGCCGGCGGCCCTCGTCGCCTCCCGGCGCGCCGCGGACGAGGCGCGCGAGCTCCTGGCTCCCGCGGTCGTGCTGCGCCACCTCGAGACGGTCCTGCGGCTGTGGGACGGGCTGCCGGACGCCGCCGAGCTGCTCGGGGAGCCGCAGGACGAGGTCCTCGCCGCGGCGTCGCGGGCCGCCGGCCAGAGCGGGCGCGTCGACCGTGCGGTGCAGCTCGCGCGCGCGGCGGTGGCGGCGACCCCCGGCGTGCTGCGGGCGGCCGAGCACCGGACGCAGCTCGCCCGTCACCTGCTGGCCGCCGACCGGGTGCCCGACGCCCTGCGCGAGTCGACCCGGGCCGTCGCCGACCTGGCCGGCACCTCCGGGCGTGCCGCGGCGTGGGCGCTGGCCACGCACGCCCGGGTCGCCCTCAACCTCGACCACGAGGACGAGGCGGAGCTGGCGGCGACGGAGGCCGTGGCGCTGGCGCGGGCCGTCGGCGCCCCCGACGCGGAGTCGGACGCCGCGACGACGCTGGCGGCGGCCCTCGTCGGCGAGCCCACCCGCGCGCTGGAGATGCTCACGGCCGCCCTCGCGGCGGCACGGCGCTCGGACGACGTGGAGACGGAGCTGCGCGTCCGGTACAACCTCGGCATGCGCCGCTTCGAGGCGGGTGCGCTCGACGAGGCGGCCGCCGACGTCGCCGAGGGCCTCGCCCGGGCCCGGGCCGCCGGCGCCACGCGCGCCGTCTACGGCGTCCAGCTCGACTACCTCGACCGCCTCGTGCGGTACCACCGCGGCGACCTCGCGCCGGTCGGCGCCCCGGCCGACGTGGACGACGACCTCGCCGCGGTCACGCAGGCGGTCGACCTGTACGCGGCCGTGGCGCGCGGCGACGAGGACGCCGTGGCGCGCGGCCTGGCGCTGCGGCCGGCCTGGGCCCGCGACGGTCTCGTCGTGCTCGTCGCCGGGGGCTGCACCGCCGACGCCCTCACGCGCACCGGCCGGCCGGCCGAGGCCCTCGGGGTGCTCGCCGCCGCGGTGGAGCACCTCGAGCGCCTCTGGTCCCCGGCCTACCTCGCCGGCATCTGGCACGCCGCGCTGGGGCTGGCGGCGTGGGCCGACCTGCGGGCCGCCGGCCACGACGCACCCGTCGCCGACGGCGTCGTCGCCGTGGAGGCCCTGCGGGAGCGGGCGGAGCGGACGGCCGCCCGGGGACCGCTCGGCCCCGAGGGGCGGGCGTGGCTGCTGCGGGCCCGCGCCGAGCACGCCCGCGCGACCGGCGTGCCGGACGTCGCCGCCTGGCGGGCGGCCGCCGAGGCGTTCGACTACGGCTACCGGGTCGAGGCGGCCCGGTCCCGCCACCGCCTGGCCGAGGCCCTGCTGGCCGTCGGCGACCGGGACGGGGCCCGCGGCGCCGCGGCCGCGGCCCTCGCCGAGGCGGAGGCGACCGGTGCCGTGCCCCTGGCGGCGGCGGTGCGGGACCTGTGCCGCCGCGCCCGGCTGGACGTCCCCGGCACCCGTGCCCCCGTCGCCGACGTCCTCACGGCCCGCGAGGCCGAGGTCCTCGCCCTGGCCGCGCAGGGGCTGTCCAACCGGCAGATCGGCGAGCGGCTCTACATCTCGGGCAAGACCGTGTCCGTCCACGTCTCGAACGTGCTGGCCAAGCTCGGCGCGTCCGGCCGGACGGAGGCCGTGGCGCTCGCCCACCGCCGGGGGCTGCTGGACGCCTGACCGCGCCCCGCGGGTGGCCGGGAGTGGCGTCCACCGCACGGGATGTCGTGGCCTGTCGGACATTTCACCCGCACAATGGGCGGATGACCTCCCCCGCGACCACGACGACGGCGACCCCGGTCCGGCCGTTCACCGTGCTCGTCGTGGGCACGGAGAACCTCTACCGGTCGCAGGCGGCGGAGCTGCTCCTGCGGTCGCGGCTCGCCGGCGACGGCGTCCGGGTGCGCAGCGTCGGCACGCGCGCGACCCACGAGGAGCCGGTGCCGCCGCCGCTCGCCGAGCTGCTGGCCGCCGAGGGGGCGGCCGTCGAGGGGCTGGTCGCCCGCACGCTCGACGCCGCCACGGTCTCCGGCGCCGACCTCGTGCTCACGGCCACCCGCGAGGAGCGGGCCGCCGTCGTGCGGCTGGCCCCCACCGCGCTGCACCGCACCTTCACGCTCCGCGAGTTCGCGCGCGTCGCCCGCTCCGTGCCGGGCACGGCGCTCACCGGGGACGACGTCGCGGCGCGCCTGGCCTCGCTCGTGGCCGCCGCCCGCACCCGCCGGGCCCCCGCGTCCCCGCGCTCGGCCGACGAGGACGACGTGCTCGACCCCGCCGCGGGCGACGACGCGGCGTACGCGACGTCGCTCGACCAGGTGCGGGACGCGGTCGCGACGATCGTGCGCGCGCTGGATCCCGGCCACGTGGCCGAGGACCCGGACCCGTCGGAGGCCGACGCACCCGCGCCGCCCGCGCCGGCCCGGCGCCGCAGCCGCACGCGCACGGTGGTCCTGGCGGTCCTCGTCGCCGTCCTCGTCCTCGTGACCGCGGTGACGATCGGCGCCCTCGTCGTGCTCGACCGGCTCGACGACCGCATCGCGCGGTTCCCCGACCCGTTCGCGGCCCTGCCCTCGCGCCCCGCACCCGCCGCCCCCGCGACGCCCGGCGCGTCGGACGGGACGCCGGTGACGATCCTCGTCCTCGGCGCGACGGAGGACGTGGCCGAGGACGGGCCGGGCGCCTGGGCCGACGCCGCGTCCCTCACGGACACCCTCATGATCGCGCGCGTGTCGGCGGACCGGCGCAGCGCGCAGGTCGTGGCGGTCCCGCCGGACCTGTGGGCGCAGGTGCCCGGCGTCGGCCCGGGCACCCTGCGCTCCGCGCTCGCCGCCGGGGGGCCGACGCGCGTCGTGCAGGCGGTCGAGGGGCTCACCGACGTGCGCATCGACCACGTCGCGCTCACGGACGCCGCCACCTTCGCCCGCCTGACCGAGACGCTGGGCGGGGTCGACCTGGAGCTGGCGCGGGACCTCGTCGTCGACGGCCGCGTCGTCGCCCCCGCCGGGCAGCGTCGCCTCACGGGTGAGCAGGCCCTCCTGTGGGTGCGCGTCGGCGGCGGCGAGGCCGGCCGGGTCGACCGGGAGCGCGCCTGGTTCCGCGCCATCCTCGACCGGCTCGGCGACCCGGGCGTCCGCCAGGACCCCGGCCTCCTGCTGGAGCTGCTCGGCGTGACCTCCGACTCGGTCACGGTCGACGAGGGGTTCGACCGGAGCGAGATCGTCGGGCTGCTCACGAGCATGCGCAGCCTGCGCCCCGCGGACGTCGCGGTCCTCACGGTCCCGACCACCACGGGCCCGGACGACGACGGCGACCCGGTGCTCGTCCCCGACGCCGTCCCCTTCGGGGTGCTCGTCGACGCGCTGCGGACGGACACGCTCGGCGACCGCGTCGGGGCCGTCGAGTCCTGACGCCCCGGTCCGGGTCCCGGACCCGCCTTCAGTCCTCGGCGGGCCGCTCGACGACGTAGGTCCGCCCGTCGGGCCCGACGACCCGCTCGAGCGTGCTGCGCAGCTCGGTCTCGCGGCGCTGCTCCGTCTCCGACGCAGGCCGGCCCACGACCGGCCCCGTCACCTCGGCCGGGCCGGTGAACGGCAGCAGCACGCGCTCCGTGACCCGCCGACCCCAGCCACCACCCCGTCGCGCCACCGCGCACCTCCCCGTCTCGACGCGACCAGCCTACGACCGCGGCGCCACCAGGCCCCGGCGCCGACCGTCGTCCGGTGGTCCAGGGGGCCCGAGGCGGGGTCGCGGCGGGTGTGGCGCCCGACGGTCCCAGGAAACCTACGGTGGCGTAGGTTACGGTGCCCCCGTGATCGACAGGGACCCCGCCGCGCCCGCCCCCGACGCCGGGCCGCCGCCCGCAGCCGAGCCCGCTCCCGACCCCGCCGCGCCGGCCGCCGTGCTGGACGGAGGTCCGCTCGAGGTGCCCGACGAGGCGCTACCCGCGGCGCTCGCCCGGGCGGCCGCCGCGTTCCCCGACCGCGTGGCGCTCGACCTGCTCGGCGCCACGACGACCTACGCCGAGCTCGCCGACGCCGTCGCCCGGGCGGCCGGCGCCCTGCTCGCCCTCGGGGTCCGGCGCGGCGACCGCGTGGCGGTGGCCCTGCCGAACTGCCCCGCGCACGTGGTCGCGGTCGGCGCCGTCCTGCGCCTCGGCGCCGTCGTCGTCGAGCACAACCCCACCTACGGGCCGGCGGAGCTCGAGCACCAGCTGCGCGACTCCGGCGCGACGGCGGCGCTGGTCTGGGAGCGCGTGGTGCCCGCCGCGCTGGCCGCCCGGGCCACGACCGCCCTGACGACGGTGGTGGCGGTCGACGTCTCGGCCGACCTGCCGCGGCGCGCCCGGCTCGCGCTGCGCCTGCCCGTGCCGGCGGCCCGCCGGCAGCGGGCGGCCCTGCGCGGCCCCGTGCCGGCGGGCACGCCCGTGTGGCACCGCCTCGTGGCGGCGGCCACGCCCCTGCCGGCCGACCACCCGGGCCCGGCGCCCGACGACGTGGCCCTCCTGCAGTACACCGGCGGCACGACGGGCACCCCGAAGGCGGCGGTCCTCACCCACCGCAACCTCGTCGCGAACACGCTCCAGGCGGAGGTGTGGACGGGCCGGCCCTGGGGCACGGAGACGGTGGTGGCCGCGCTGCCGTTCTTCCACGCCTTCGGGCTCACCCTGTGCCTGCTCTACGGGCTGCGGACGGGGGCGACGCTCGTGCTGCACCTGCGGTTCGACGCGGCGGCCTTCCTCGCCGCGCAGCGGCGCCGGCCGGGCACGTTCCTGCCCGCGGTGCCGCCGGTCCTCGACCGCGTCGCGACGGCGGCGGAGGCCGCGGGCGCGGACCTGACGTCCTTCCGGTACGCCTTCAGCGGGGCGATGGCGCTGCCCGCCGCCACGGCGGAGCGGTGGGAGCGGCTGACGGGCGGGCTCGTCATCGAGGGGTACGGCATGACGGAGACCTCCCCCGTCGCGCTGGGCAACCCCATGACGGCGCAGCGCCGGCCGGGGGCGCTCGGCCTGCCGTTCCCCGGGACGCGGGCGCGCGTCGTCGACCCCGAGGACCCGTCGCGCGACGTGCCGCCCGGCGCCCAGGGCGAGCTCCTGCTCCAGGGCCCGCAGGTCTTCTCCGGCTACTGGGGGCGCCCGGACGAGACCGCGCAGCAGCTCCTGCCCGGGGGGTGGCTCCGCACCGGGGACGTGGTGCGGGTCGAGCCCGACGGCTTCGTGGTCCTCGTCGACCGCATCAAGGAGATGATCGTCACCGGCGGCTTCAAGGTGTACCCCTCGCAGGTGGAGGACCACCTGCGGGGCATGCCGGGCGTGCGGGACTGCGCGGTGGTCGGCGTGCCGGCCGGCGACCTCGGGGAGACCGTCGTGGCGGCGGTGGTCCTCGACGAGGGCGCGCGCGGCGTCGACCTCGCCGCCGTGCGGTCCTGGTGCGCCCAGCGGCTGGCCGGCTACGCGCTCCCGCGCCGTCTCGTCGTGCTCGACGAGCTGCCGCGCTCCCTGCTCGGCAAGGTGCTCCGGCGCGTCGTCCGCGAGGGCGTGCTCGGCGGGCGCTGAGGGGGTGGGCGGCCTCCCCCCGCGGGGGGAGACGGTCCGGCCCCGGGGCGGACCCCTGCCGGTCGGGGCCGCCCTAGCCTGGGCCGCATGAGCCACCCCCTCGCCCCCGCGCCCGTCGCGCCCCCTCCGCTCGGCGCCTGGTCCCGCGTGTGGCGCTACGGGGTCGTCGCCCTCGTCGCGCTCCTGGTGTGGGTGCTGGTCGCGTGGGACTCGATCACGGCGAGCGGCACCCGGGAGGAGCCGCCGCCGGGCGACGTCGGCCCCGTCGGCGCGGCCCTCGCGCTCGACGCCCTCCTCGGGCTCGCGGCCGTCGCGCTGCTGCCCCTGCGGCGCCGGCACCCCGTGCTCGTGGGGGTCCTCACGACCGGCGCGACCGCCCTCTCGGGGTCCGCCCTCGGCGCGGCAGCGCTGGCCGTCGTCTCGCTCTCCACCCGTCGCCGGTGGCGGGAGGTCGTCCCCGTCGTCGGCGTCCTGCTCGCCGCAACCCTCGTCTACGAGGTCGCGTTCCGACCCGCGTGGGCCCAGGTCGACCTGTCGCTGCCGGGTGCGCTGGGGTCCGTCGCCCTGGCGCTCGTCGCGGCGGCGGCCCTCGTGGCGACGGGGTCGTTCGTCGGGGCCCGGCGCGAGCTCCTCGTGCAGCTCCGGGAGCGCGCGGAGACGGCCGAGCAGCAACGCGCCCTCGCGGAGGAGGCCGCGCGCGAGGGCGAGCGGCTGCGGATCGCCCGGGAGATGCACGACGTGCTCGCCCACCGCATCTCGCTCGTCGGGCTGCACGCGGGCGCCCTCGCCTACCGGACGGACCTCGGCCGCGAGGAGACGGCGCAGGTCGCGACCGTGGTCCAGGAGAACGCGCACCTCGCGCTCGAGGAGCTGCGGGAGGTGCTCGGCGTGCTGCGCCAGGGGGCCGACGGGGCCGCCGACGCGGAGGCGGTCGCCGAGCCGCCCCAGCCGACCCTGGCGGAGCTGCCCGCCCTCGTCGCCGACGCGCGCGACGCCGGCCAGACCGTGACGCTCCGGCTGGACGTGGCGGACGGCCACGACCTCGCCCGCGTGCCCGCGACCGCCTCGCGCACCGCCTTCCGCGTGGTGCAGGAGGGGCTGACGAACGCCCGCAAGCATGCACCGGGCTCCCCCGTGGACGTCGTCGTCACGGTGGGCGCGGCGCACGCGGTGCACGTCCGGGTCGTCAACGGCGCCGTCGCACCCGTCGGCGCGGGGGCGGGTCCCGCCGGGGGCGTGCCGCCGTGGCGGCCGCCGGGTGCGGGGGTGGGCCTCACCGGGCTGGAGGAGCGGGCGGACCTCGCGGGCGGGCGGCTCCGCGCCGGGCCCGACGCGTCGGGGCGCTTCGTCCTCGAGCTCGACCTCCCCGGCGGTGCGGCGTGACCGCCGCCCCCGGCGGCGGCGCCGTGCGGGTCGTCGTGGTCGACGACGACCCCCTGGTGCGGACCGGGCTGCGCCTCGTCCTGGGCGGCGACCCGGGGATCGAGGTGGTCGGCGAGGCCGGCGACGGGCAGGAGGGCCTCGCGCTCGTGCGCCGGCACACGCCCCACGTGGTCCTCATGGACATCCGCATGCCCCGTCTCGACGGGCTGGCGGCGACCCGGCGCGTCGTCGAGGAGGGTCTGCCGACGCGGGTCCTGGTGCTCACCACCTTCGACACCGACGAGATGGTCCTCACCGCGCTGCGGCACGGGGCCGCCGGGTTCCTCCTCAAGGACACGCCGCCGGCCGCGCTGGTGGACGCCGTCCGCCGGGTGGCGGCGGGCGACCCGATGCTCTCCCCCGCCGTCACGGCGCGGGTCATCGCGGCCGCGACCGAGGCGCGGGGCGACGAGGTGCGCCGCCGTCAGGCCCTGCGCCGTCTCGAGGTCCTCACGGTGCGGGAGCGGGAGGTCGCGCTGGCGGTCGCGCGCGGGCTGACCAACGCCGAGATCGCCGCCGCGCTCCACCTCGGCACGGCCACGGTGAAGACGCACGTGGGGCACCTGTTCGAGAAGCTCGACGCGACGAACCGCGTCCAGATCGCCCGCTGGGTGCACGACGCCGGCGAGGCCTGACCGGCACCCGCTCCAGCACCCCGCTCCACCCCGCTCCGGCCCGCTCCGGCCCCGCCCGTCGGCCTCGACGGGCGGGGCCCCCGTCAGCGGTCGCGGGACGGGCCCTCCGCCGGCACGTCGCGCGGGTCGAGCCCGGTCACGGTCGTGAGGAGGAAGACGGCGTCCTCCTCCGCGCGCACGGAGTGACGGGCGTGCTCGAGCACCGCGAGCTGCCCGGCGCGCAGCGGCGAGGTCCGCGTCCCGGTCACGGTGACGCTGCCGTGCAGCACCTGGACGCTGGCGGCGTGCGGGCTGTTGTGCTCGCCCAGCTCGGCGCCGGCGCGCAGCGCGATCACCGTCTGGCGGAGCACGCCGTCGTGGAGGACGAGCTCCGCCGAGCGTCCGTGCTCGTCGCGGTGCGCGGCCTCCAGGTGTCGGCGTGCCAGGTCGGCGAGGTCGGCCATGGTCCCTCCGTCGTCGTCGTCGGTCGTGGCTGGTCGTGGCTGGTCGCTGCCGGGTCGTGGCCCGGGGAGCCGTCCGTGGCGGCCGGGCGGGCTCAGCCCGGGGTGCCGTGCCCCGCCCGGTCGGGCTCGGCGCGGGCGACGTCCGCCACCTCCTCCTCGGGGCGCGGCGCGATCGTCTCGTCGTCCTCGAGCAGGGGGATCTCGTCGGTCCGGAAGGTGGGGCCGTCCGAGCCGGTCGGGGTGCTGGTCATGCGTCCTCCAGGGGTGTGCCGTGCCGGGTCCGGGTCAGAGCTCGAGGGGGGTGCCGCGCTCCAGGCGGACGGGCTCCCCCGCGCCGCCGAGGTTCGTCAGGAGGGTGCGTGCCAGGCCCTGGCCGGGCTCGCTCAGCACGGCCTCGTGGATGGGCACGACCCGGTCCGGCCCCACGGCGCGCACGTAGTCGATCGCGTGCTCGAGCTTGAGCCAGGGGCCGCCGACCGGGACGAGCAGCGTGGCGACCGCCGTGCCCTCCGGGGGCAGCGTGTACGCGTCGCCCGGGTGGAGCACGCCCTCGACGAGGTAGCCGACGTTGTCCAGGCCGGGCAAGTCGGGGTGGATGACGGCGTGCCGGCCGCCGAGCACCTGGACCGTGGCCCCCGCCGCCTCGACGGTGTCCCCCGGGCGGACGGCGTGGGCACGGTCGGACGGGACCCCGGCCGCCACCAGCGCGTCGACGACCGCGGCCGGGCCCCACACGTGCACCGCCGCCCCCGCGTCGCCGGCCAGCCAGGCCGCGAGGGGCTCGGCCTGCACGTGGTCGAAGTGGTCGTGCGTGACGAGCACCGCGGTAGCGCCGTCGAGGGCGGCGTCGACGTCGGAGAAGCCGCCCGGGTCCAGGACGAGGGCGCCGCCGGGCAGGTCGAGGCGGACGCAGGAGTGGCCCCAGTGGGTCAGTGTGCTCATGCGCCCAGCATGCCCCCCACCTGCGGATCCGTCGCGGGGAGGCGCTGCCTCCCGGGTGGGGCGGGGTCAGCCCGCCGTGCGGGCGCGGCGCCGCGCCGCGAGCTCGTCCATCGGGGAGTCGCCGGGCGCGTCGTCCTCGGCGCGCTCCGTCGGCAGCTCGGCCAGGGTGCCCTCGACCTCGCGCCACACACGGCCGACGGCGATGCCGAACACGCCCTGCCCGCCCTGGACGAGGTCGATGACCTCGTCGGCCGACGTGCACTCGTACACGGAGGCGCCGTCCGACATGAGCGTGATCTGCGCGAGGTCGTCCACGCCCCGCTCGCGCAGGTGGCCCACGGCCGCCCGGATCTGCTGGAGCGAGACGCCGGTGTCGAGGAGCCGCTTGACGACCTTGAGCACGAGGATGTCGCGGAAGGAGTAGAGGCGCTGCGTGCCGGAGCCGGTCGCGGGGCGGATCGACGGCTCGACGAGCCCGGTGCGCGCCCAGTAGTCCAGCTGGCGGTAGGTGATGCCGGCGGCGCGGCAGGCGGTCGGTCCGCGGTAGCCGGTGGCGGTGTCGAGGTCCGGCAGGTCGTCGTCGAAGAGGAGCCCTTGCGCGCGCTGCGGCACGCCGGGCTGCTGCTCGGCGTTCTCGGTGCTGACCACGGGATCCTCCTGGGGTGCGGACGGGTCGTCCCGCCGTCATCGGCCACGCTAGGGGCGGGTGCCACCTGGCGCAACGAGCGTCGCCCTGCGTGTCGCCCGGCGCGTCGGCCGGCACGTCGCACCGCGGCCCGTGGTCAGGCGGGCGGGTCCTCGGCCTTGAAGTCGTCGGCGGAGACCTCGTCGAGGAACGCCCGGAACTCCTCCAGCTCGTCCTCGGGGGCCGTCCGGCGCACCTCCACACCCGCGCGGTCCACGACGCTGCGGGCGCACAGGACGGGGCAGCCGAACCGGAGCGCGACCGCGATCGCGTCCGAGGCGCGCGAGTCCACGTGGGCCCCGCCGGACAGGACGAGCTCGGCGTGGAAGACGCCGCGCTCGAGCGACGTGACGGCGACGCGCTCCACCCGCGACCCGGCGGCGACGAGCGCGGCGTGCAGGAGGTCGTGCGTGAGGGGCCGCGGGGGCACGCGGTCGGTGAGGGCGGCGACGATCGCGGCCCCCTCGGTCTCCCCCACCACGATGGGGACGACGAGGTCGGTGCCGGGCTCCAGCAGGAGCACCAGGACGCCGGGCTCGTCCTCCTGCTGCCGCACGCCGACCACCTCGACGGTGACGAGGTCCTCGGCCATGCCCCCACGGTACGCCGGAGCGGGCGGTCCGGATCGGCGAGGGTGCGCCCGGTCGGCACGGTCGGAGCAATCGGCGCGATCGGCGCGGTCCGACGTCGGCCCGTCAGCGGCCGGTGTCCCCCAGCGCGGACCGCAGGAGGGCGGTGTGGGCCTGCCCGCACAGCTCCCCGAGCTCGGCGGCGAGACCGGCGGCGCGGGCACGGGCGGACGCGCTGCGCTGGCCCCGCACGGGGGCCACCGCGGTCTCCACGAGCTCGACCTGCCGGTCCGCGGCCGCGCGGAAGGCCCGCAGGTGGCGGGCGCCGATGCCGTGCTCGGCCAGGGCCGCCGCGGCGCGGACGAGGTCGCGCTCCGCCGGGCCGAAGGTGCCGTCGACGCGCGGCCGCAGCACGCCCTGGTCGACGAGCTCGACCACCGCGTCGGCCGCCACCGCGCACTCCTGCGCGAGGCCGGCCGCGTCCCAGCGGTCCGGGGCGGCGACGGGCGAGCCGTCGCGGGTCGCGAGCCGGGCCCGGGGCGCCGGCCCGTCCTCGGCGCCCGCGTCCAGGGCCGCGAGCCGCTCGGCGATGACCTTGAGCGGCAGGTAGCGGTCCCGCTGCTGCCGCAGGACGTACCGCAGGCGCTCGACGTCGGCCGGGGAGTACTGCCGGTAGCCGGCCGGCGTGCGCACCGGCGTGACGAGGCCCTGCTCCTCCCAGAAGCGGAGCTTGGAGGTCGTCACGGCCGGGAACTCCACGCCGAGCGCGGCGAGCACGTCGGAGATCCGCATGGAGGCCTGGCGGGAGATCCCGCGCGGCCAGGGCTCGGCCGCCCCCTGCTCGTCCTCGGCGAGGGCGGCGGCCCCCCGGGCGTCGGCGGACGCGTCGTCCGCGGCACCGGCCGGTCCGCCGTCGGCCGGGCGGGTGGCGCGTGCGGCCCCGTGCGCCGCCGTCACCCCTGGCCCTGGCCGCGGGCCGGGCTCGGGTGGAAGGTCAGGCGGTACTTGCCGATTTGCACCTCGTCGCCCGCGCGCAGCACCGTGTCGTCGATGCGCGTGCGGTTGACGTAGGTGCCGTTGAGCGAGCCGACGTCCCGGACGCTGAACCGGGTGCCCTCGCGCACGAACTCCGCGTGCTTGCGGGAGACCGTCACGTCGTCGAGGAAGATGTCGGCGTGCGTCGAGCGGCCCGCGAGGGTGCGGTCGGCGTCCAGGAGGAAGCGCGCGCCGGCGGAGGGGCCGCGCTGGACGACGAGCAGCGCGGAGGTGGCCGGCAGCGCGCCGACCGCGGCGACGTCCGCGGGCCCGAGGCCGACCGGCGCGAGCGCCTCGGCGTCCGCGCCCAGGTCGACGGCGCCGAACTGCATCGTCGTCTCGGGCAGCGACGGACGCTGCTCCGCCCCCGGTGCGTCCTCCGGACGGTCCCCCTGCTCGCTCACTGCACGCCTCCCACCGAAGCCCACCGACGGACCTGGCACACCCTACGCACCTGCGGCCGCCACCGCGACGACCTGCGCCGGGACGCCCGCGCGCCGTCGTCGGGGTCAGCCCCCGCCCGCCGGGACGGGCGTCGCGAAGACGGGGGGGACCGGCGTCGCCAGCGCCGTCACCTCCACCTCGTCGCGGCGGGAGACGGTGCCGTCGCCCCCGTCGCGGCGGACGGCCGCCAGCGCGCCGCCGGGGATCTCCAGCGCGGTGGAGATCGTGTCGGGGTCGCCGATGACCAGCCACCGGTAGGGCGGCCGGAGCGTGACGCCGTCGAGCACGACCGCGCCCGGCGACCCCGTGAACGCGCTCGAGGCCACGACGCGGACGTCGCCGAGCTGGAGGACCTCGGCCCCGGCGTTGCGCAGCTCCTCGAGGAGGTTGAGGAGCGTCTCGGGCTCGACGGTGCCGTCGGGGTCCGTGACCGTCACGACGACGCCCGGGCCGACGGCCGGCAGCCGCCCCGTGAGGATGCCCTGCGTCTCGGCGGAGCGGCGTGCCGCCTCCTCGGCGGCCTGGCGCGAGCCCTCGTCGGACAGCAGCTCGTCCCGCTCCGCCGCCAGCCGCGCGACCTCGGAGGCGAGCTCGTCGCTGCGGGTGGTCGTCTCGTCGAGGAGCCGGACGAGGTCGTCCTGGCGCAGGGACCCCAGCGAGGCCGTCCCGGCCTGGCGCACCTGCGCGACCGCCGCGAACCCCAGCAGCGCGCACAGCACGCCGATGACGACCTGGGTGCGCGAGACGCGCGGGCGCAGCGCCTCGCGCAGGACCGCCCAGCCCGTCGGGGGGGCCGGCGGACGACCGGCGCCCGCGCCGTCGGCGGGTCCCGCCGGACGGGCGTCGGGGGCGGCAGGGCCGCTCCCGACGCCGCCCCTGACGCCGCTCCCGCCGCCGGGCCCGCCGCCCGGGCCCGCCCGGTGGCCGCCCGTCATGCGTGGAAGAGGTGCCGGCGGATCGAGGCGGCGTTGGAGAAGATCCGGATCCCGAGCACGACGACGACCGCCGTGGACAGCTGCGAGCCGACGCCGAGCTGGTCGCCGAGGAAGACGATGAGCGCGGCGACGACGACGTTCGACAGGAACGAGACGAGGAAGACCTTGTCGTCGAAGATGCCGTCGAGGAGCGCGCGCAGGCCGCCGAACAGCGCGTCGAGCGCCGCGACGACCGAGATGGGCAGGTAGGGCTGCAGCTCCACCGGGACCTCGGGGCGCAGCACGAGCCCGAGCACCACGCCGATGACCAGTCCGATGGCCGCGATCATCCGTCCCCGCCCCCCTCGTCGGCCCCGCCGTCCGGCGTGCCGTCCCCGTCCCCCGGTGCCCCCGGCTCCCGGGGCGCTCCCGTCGAGGAGGCTGCCACAGCCTGCCCCGTCACCGGGTCGATCCCCTCCGGCAGGTCGGCGACCCGGAGGCGGGTGCCGCCGCCGGCGGGCAGCTCCAGGCGGTCGACCTGCGCCACGTCGACCCCGATGCCCCAGAGGCTGCGCAGCGCGGCGAGGTGGTCCCCCGCCCCGGACCGGGCGAGCTCGACCTCGAGCGACCCGGCCGCGCCGACGGCCTCGACGCGGTAGGGCCCGACGAGGGGCACGAGGTCGACGAGGATCGCGCTCCCGGCGCTGCGGACGGCCGCGGTGCCGGTGAGGCGCTGCCCGTTGACGGCCACCGCCTCCGCCCCCGCCGCCCACAGCCCGTTGACGACGAGCTGCAGGTCGTCGTCCTGGACGGCGGCCTCCGGGTCGGAGCCGTCCGCGGCCCCCGCGCCGTCCGTGAGCACGACGCGCAGCCCCGGCCCGGCGACCGGCACGGCCGCCGCGGCGACGGCGTCGGCCGTGACGACCTGGGCGAGGGCGGGGTCCTGGGACGCGAGTAGCTCGCCCTGCAGGCCCTGGATCTCGCCGCCGAGCTCGGCGACGCGCGCGCTGCGCGCCGTGACCTCCGCCGAGCGCGTCTCGATCTGCCGCTCCAGGAGCGCGCGCGCCTGGGTGGCGGCGCCCGCGGGCCGGCGCAGGACGGCGACGCCCGCGGTGGTGACGAGGCCGAGGACGAGCGCGGTCACGGTGAGCAGGACGGCCGCCCGCCCGCCCCGCTCCGGCCGGACGCCGCGCTCCTCGAGCGCCCGCCGCCGGGCCGCCGCCTCGGCGTAGCCGGGGTCGAGCGGGCGTTCCTGCGCCTCGACGAGCAGCGTCATGGAGGCGTCGCGCCGCCGGGCGGTGCGGAGGGCGTCGGCCGAGGCCGTCACGACGCCGTCACGGCGCCGTGCGGGAGGCGCGCAGCACGTGCACCGCCTGGTGGACGTAGGCGGCGCCGGCGAACCAGTAGAGCGCGACGCCCCAGAGCGCGAAGGCCCAGCCGACGACCGTGGCGGCGTGCCCGATGCCGGAGGACCACTCCGACAGCAGCAGCAGCGGGAACGCGTAGAGCAGCGCGAACGTACCGGCCTTGCCCGCCACGTGCACCGGCAGCGGCGCGTGGCCGCGTCGGGCCAGGAGCAGCAGCACGACGAACAGCGCCACGTCCCGGGCCACGAGGACGACGAGGAGCCAGGTGGGCACGACGCCGCGCCAGGTCAGCCCGACGAGCGTCACGAGGATGAAGAGGCGGTCGGCCGCGGGGTCGAGCATCTGCCCGAGCCGCGTGACCTGTCCCATGGAGCGGGCGAGCACCCCGTCGAGCCAGTCGCTCGCGCCGGAGACGGCCAGGACGAGGACGGCCCAGCCGTCCTCCCCGCGCGCGATCAGCACCGCGAAGACGGGGACGAGCGCGAGCCGGAGCGCCGAGATGAGGTTCGGCACCGTGAGCACGCGGCCGGTCGCCACCTCCTGCGTCTCCACGCACCCTCCCCCGCGGGCCGACGGCCGCACCGCGCCCGATCCTATGCGGGCACGGGGGTCGCGAGGACGGACCCGCCGCCCGTCCTGCGCCGGGTCCTGCCCGTATTCCGCCGGGCGCCGTGACGCACGCCGCCCTGCCCGCCGCCGTCCTGTCCGCTAGACTCCTTCACGATCTGGAGCTCGTCGCCATCCCCCCGGGTGCGCCGTGACCGGTCGGGGACACCCGCCCGGACGGCGCCAGCGTCATCGTTCGAGGCCCTGCCGCCGTGCAGGAGGACCTCTGGGAGTCGGGGCCGCGACCACCGTCCACCGCCGTGGTGCACGGTCGGGGCTCCGCACCGATGAACAGGTCCGTGATTTGAGCACCCTGCTGCCCGACGCCCCCCTGCCCCTCGACGCCCCCGGGGTCGCCGACGCCCCGGCGGCCCCGGCCGACGAGCCCCGCACGGCCGACGCGCCCCGCGCCGCCGCCCCGGCCGTCCTGCCCGCACCCGTCGAGCCCGTCGCCGGCGGCTTCGACGCCCTCGGCCTGCCGCCCGAGCTGCTCGACGCCGTGCTCGACCTCGGCTTCGTCACCCCCTCCCTCATCCAGGCGCAGGCGCTGCCCGCGCTGCTCGCCGGCCGCGACGTCGTCGGCGTCGCCCAGACCGGCACGGGCAAGACCGCCGCGTTCGGCCTGCCGCTGCTCGCCGCGGTCGACCCCGAGGTCAAGGCCGTCCAGGCCATCGTGCTGACGCCGACCCGCGAGCTCGCGCTCCAGGTCGCCGACGCCATCACGACCTTCGCCGCCAAGGTCAGCGGCCTCGACGTCGTCGCCGTCTACGGCGGGGCGCCGTTCCTGCCCCAGAAGCGCGCCCTCGAGCGCGGCGCGCAGGTCGTCGTCGGCACGCCCGGCCGCGTGCTGGACCACCTCGACCGCCGCTCGCTCGACCTCTCCGGCGTCCGGTACCTCGTCCTCGACGAGGCCGACGAGATGCTGCGGATGGGCTTCGCGGAGGACGTCGAGCGCGTGCTCGGCTCCACCCCGCGCGAGCGCCAGGTGGCGCTCTTCTCCGCCACGATGCCGCCGGCCATCCGCCGCGTCGCCAACGAGCACCTGCGCGACCCGCTGGAGATCACGGTCGCCCGGCAGTCCTCCACGGTGACGTCGGTCGAGCAGGCCTTCGCCGTGGTCCCCCACCGCCACAAGGCCGGGGCCCTGGCCCGCGTCCTCGCCGTGAGCGACGCCGACGCGGCGATCGTCTTCGTCCGCACCCGCGACGCCGCCGAGGAGATCGGCACGGCGCTGGTCTCGCGCGGCATCAAGGCCGCCCACATCTCGGGCGACGTCGCCCAGGCCGACCGCGAGAAGCTCGTCGAGCGCCTGCGCTCGGGCGCCCTCGACGTCCTCGTCGCCACGGACGTGGCCGCCCGCGGGCTCGACGTGGAGCGCATCGGCCTCGTCGTGAACCTCGACGTGCCCCGGGAGGCGGAGACCTACGTCCACCGCATCGGCCGCACGGGTCGCGCCGGACGCTCGGGCAAGGCGCTGACCTTCGTCACGCCGGCCGAGCAGTCCCGCCTGCGGAACATCGAGCGCACCACGCGCGTCCCGCTGACCCCGATGACGATCCCGACGCCCGCCGAGGTCTCGGCGTACCGCGCCGGCGCCCTCCTGGCCCGGGTCGACGAGCGCCGGGAGCGCGGCCGTCTCGACGCCGCCCGCGGGGCCGTCGAGGCGTTCCTGGCCGAGCACCCCGAGGCCGACCCCGTCGAGCTGCTCGCCGTGGTCGCCGCGCTGGCGGTCGGCGACGAGGGCCCCGAGGCCCGCCCGGCCGAGGGCGACGACCTCGACGACGCGCTCGCCCGCGTCCACATGACGCCCGAGCGCACGCGCACCGAGGGCCGCCCGCGCCACGAGGGCGACCGCCCGCGCCGCGAGCACGGCACGGTCGCGGGGCGCCCCGAGCGCCGCCACCCGTCCGCGACGGCCACGCGGTACCGCGTCGCGGTGGGCCACCGGGACGGCCTGCAGCCCGGGGCGCTCGTCGGCGCCCTGACCGGAGAGGGCGGCCTCACGGGCAAGGACGTCGGCAAGATTGACATCTTCGGCGCCTTCGCGCTCGTCGACATCGACAACCTGACGCCCGAGGGCATCGAGCGCCTGGCGCGCACCCGCGTCGCCGGCCGCCCGCTGCAGCTGCGCCCGGACGCGGGTCCCCGCTCCGCGCAGGGCGCCTCCCGCCCGGCCGGCCCGGGCCACCACCGCCGCCCGCGCGTCTGACACCGGACGACCCGGCACGACCCGGCACGGCCGCGCACGACCGCGCGACGAGGGGCGGGGCACCCACCACGGGTGCCCCGCCCCTCGTCGTCCCCGGCTCCCCTCCTGGGGCTGCCGGCGACGCCCCCTGCGCGCCGCCGAGGGCGGAGGAGGCGAGGTCGCTCTTCGGGAGGGCGGTCCCGGTCCGCACCGCCTCGACCCAGGCCGCGGTGCCGGCCACGGCCGCCCCCACCGATCTCCCCGTGGACGGGGTCGCCGCCCGGTGCGGGTTCGGCAGCGCGGTCACCCTCCGGCAGCGCTTCGCGTCCACGTCCGGCACGTCGCCCTCCGAGTACCGCCGGCGCTGCGACGCGCGGGTGGCGCCGGCGTGAGGTCCCCGGGCTCGCCCGGGTCCGACGGACCGCGCACCGCGCGCGCGGCGCTCCCCCCGGCAGCTCGTCAGGGCGTCGACGGGGACGCCGGCGCGAAGCCGCCCCGCGCGTACCGCAGGACCAGCGCGATCATCACGAGCCCGGAGAGCACGGCCGCGACCTCGGCCGCACGGCGGACCCCGGCCGCCCCGAGCAGCAGGCCGGCCAGGCCGAGGCCCGCCACGGCACCGCCGAGGAGGTGGAACATCCGCTCCCGGAACGCCCAGGCGAAGGGGAGGAAGTGCAGGCCGACGACGGTCGCGACGAGCGCGGGGCGCAGGGCGGTCCGGCCCGCGTCGGCGAGCGCCGCCGAGCCGACGGCGATGAGCACGACCTCGGCGACGACGCACGCGAGGTAGGTCGCCAGCGCCACCCGGCTCGGCCGGACGAGGGGGCCCAGCCGGACGGGACGGACGTAGTGGGCGACGAGGGCCAGGAGCACCCCCGCCAGCCCGGCGGTCCAGGCGACGGCCGTCGCGACCGGCCCCAGCGCCGGCGCGTAGCTCCCGACGAACACCATCCCGCCGAGCAGCCCGACGAGGCTCCCCCCGCGGCGCGGGTCCACGAACGGCGGGGGCTCGCCCACGTCCGGGCCGTACGGCCGTCGCCCGACGTTGGGTGCACCCTGCTCAGGAGGCGTCATGACGGCATCGTGCCCCAGCGGGTCTGCCATGCTGCGGAGATGGCCCTGGAGCACGTCGTGCCCCCGCGGCGGCGGACGTCCGCCGCGCGGTCCGTGGCCCGCAGGGTCGCCGTGGTCGCCGCCGTGCTCGCGGTCGCGGACGGGTTCCGGTGGGGCAACCGCTGGTACCTGGCGGTCCAGCTCTCCGAGGGCGCCGACGGCGGGTCGATGGCGGCGCCGTTCTACGCCGGGGCCCACGACGCCCTCGCCCGGGGTCTCGCGTGCCTGGTGGTCGCCCTCGTCGCGGCGGCCGTCGGGTGGGGGCTGCGCGTCGTCCGCACGCCCTGAGCGCGCGGCGGCCCTGTCGGGTCACCGGTCGGGCGGACCGCGACCCCGTCTCCCGCCCCGCGGCCACCTCCGGCGGGCGGTCGCCGTCCTCGGGCGGCCGCCGCAGCCGACCGCCGTCGGGACTCCTCGGAGCGGGGTGTCCTCCCCGGGGTGCCGCGGTGCGTCATGGTGGGAGTGGCCGCTCGGGCCACGCCGAGGAGGAACGACCATGCAGTTCGTGCTGTTCATCTGCACCGACCCGACCGGGGAGCCCTACGACGAGACCGCGGACGACGTCGGGGCGTGGTTCACGGCCCTGCAGGAGCGCGGCACGCACCTGGCCGGGGACCGGCTGCGCCCCGTCGAGGACGCCACGACCGTCCGCGTGCGGGGCGGGGAGCGCCTGGTGACCGACGGGCCCTTCGCCGAGACGCGGGAGTGGATCGCCGGGTTCGACGTCATCGAGGTCGCCGACCTCGACGAGGCGCTCGAGGTCGCGGCGGCCCACCCGATGGCGCGGTTCGGGCGCATCGAGGTCCGTCCGGTCTGGCCGCTCTGACCCCGTGGAGCCCGCACCCCGCACCCCGACCGGGGCGACGGACCCGGTGGCGGCCGCCCTCGGCAGGGCGGTCGCCACCGACCACGCCCGGATCATGGCCGCCGTCCTGGCGACCGTCCCGGACTGGCAGCTCGCCGAGGACGCGCTCCAGGACGCGTGCGAACGCGCCCTGGAGGCCTGGTCGCGGGGCGGTGTCCCCACCAGCCCGGCGGGGTGGCTCGTCACCGCGGCCCGCCGGCGGGGCATCGACCTGCTGCGGCGCGGGCAGGGACGGGCGGCGACCCTGCAGCGGTACGGCACGTCGGTCGAGCGCGGGATGCTCGACACCGACCCGGAGCCGGAGGTCGGCGACGACCGGCTGCGGCTCGTGCTCACGTGCGCCCACCCGGCCCTCCCCCTCGAGGCCCGGGTCGCGCTCACCCTGCGGACGGTGCTCGGGTGGACCCCCGCCGAGATCGCGGCCGCGTTCCTCGCCACCGAGGCCGCCGTGCAGAAGCGGCTCGTGCGGGCCCGGGCGAAGATCGCGCACGCCGGGATCCCGTACCGCGTCCCGCCGCCGGAGGAGCTGCCCGACCGGGTGGACGGCGTGCTCGGCGTGGTCTACGTGGTGTTCACGGCGGGCTACGCCGGCACGGGGGACGCCGGCCTCATGACGGAGGCGGTCCGGCTGGCCCGGCTCGTGCGGGACCTGCTCGACCCGGCCCTGCCCGAGCGCCTGGAGGCCTCGGGCCTGCTCGCCCTCCTGCTGGCGCAGAGGGCCCGGCAGGACGCACGCCTCGACGAGCACGGCGCGGTCGTGCTCCTCGACCGGCAGGACCGCAGCCGCTGGGACCACGGCGCGATCGCGGAGGCGGAGCGGCTCGTCGACGAGGTCCTGCAGCTCGCGGCCCACCGCCGGCAGCCCGTGGGGCGGTACACGCTGCAGGCCGCCATCGCCCTCGAGCACGTCCGCCCCGCGACCGCCGACGCCACCGACTGGCCCCGCATCGCGCAGCTGCACGCCCTGCTGGCCCGGCTCGACGACGGGCCGGCGCAACGGCTCGCCCGGGCCGTCGCGGACGGCCGGGCGCACGGCCCCCGACGAGGCCTCGAGACCCTCGACGGCGTCCCCGAGGGCGCGCGCACGTACCTGTTCCACGCGGCCCGCGCCGACCTGCTGGAGGCGGCGGGCCGGCCCGACGACGCCCGCGAGGAGTACGGACGGGCCGCGGCGCTCGCGCCGGGCGACCTCGAGCGGACGGCGCTGACCGACCGGCAGGACGCGCTCGGCGAGGGGCGGGCCGTGGGGCGCCGGCGGACCCGCGCCGATGAGTGCGGCGCCGCCCGCGGGTCTGCACCGCCATGACCCGCGTCGTCGCCGACATCTCCGTCTCGCTCGACGGCTTCGTCACGGGGCCGGACCCCGGGCCGGACGCCGGCCTGGGAACCGGCGGCGAGGCGCTGCACATCTGGGCCTTCTCCGACGACCCCGACGACCGGCGGGTGCTGCGCGAGGCCACGGGGCGCTCCGGCGCGGTGGTCCTCGGGCGGCGGCTGTTCGACCAGGTGGACGCGCCCGGCGGGTGGGACGACAGGACGGGCTACGGCGCCGGGCTGGCGGCCCGCCCCGCCTTCGTCGTGGTGACGCGTTCGCGGCCGGCGTCGGTGCGCACGACGGACCTGGACTGGACCTTCGTCACGACGGGCCTGGCCGATGCCGTGGCCGCCGCCCGCACGCGGTCCGAGCAGGCGTCGGCCGAACGGGCTACTGACCTCGACGTCGTGCTCATGGGCGGCGGGGCGACCATCGGGTCGGCCCTGCGCGCCGGGCTCGTGGACGGGCTCCTGCTGCACCTCGCGCCCGTCCTGCTGGGCGGCGGCACCCCGCTCTTCCCGCCGGGCGTGCGGCGCACGCTCGTCCCCCGCTCCGTGGTGGCGACCTCGACGGCCACGCACCTCGCGTACGACGTCAGGGACGCTGGACGTAGTACTCGGTGAATTCCCGGCAGCGTCCGCCGTCGTCGAAGCGCATCACGAAGCAGTTGTCGTAGACGCGGACGACCGGGCCGTCCGCGGTGTCGCGGTAGCTCGACGTGCCGGTCGCGACGACGACGTCCCCGTCCACGGCGACCGGCGCGTACGACGCCTCGTACGTGCCCGGCGCGTCCCGGTCGGTGGAGCCGTCGGGGCGGGCCTCGCCGAGCCAGTCCTGCACGACCGCCTCGCGCCCGACCACCGGGTCCTCGTGCGGGTGGTAGCGGTAGAGGACGTCGGGCGCGAAGAGTGCGCCGATGCCGTCGCGGTCGTAGGAGAGCCAGGCGGCCACGTACCGGTCGAGCCAGGCCTGCGCGGCGTCGCGGTCCATGCCACGACGGTAGCCCCGTGACGCGCCCGGCCGCTGCCGGCGCTCCTCAGGCCGCCGCGGACTCCCCCACGGCGGACGCGACGAGCGCGACGAAGCGGTCCACGTCCTCGGGGCGGGTGTCGAAGGAGCACATCCAGCGCACCTCCCCCGTGGCGGGATTCCAGTCGTAGAACCGGACGTGCTCGCGCAGGCGGTCGGCGACGCCCGCCGGGAGCACCGCGAAGACCGCGTTGGACTGCACGGCCTGGGTGACCCGGACGCCGGGCAGGCCCGCCACGCCGGAGAGGAGGCGCTGCGCCATGGCGTTCGCGTGCCGGGCGGAGGCGAGCCACAGGTCGCCCTCGTAGAGCGCGACGAGCTGCGCCGAGACGAACCGCATCTTCGACAGCAGCTGCATGTTCATCTTGCGCAGGAAGTCCAGGCCGGGGGCCGCGTCGGGACGCAGCACCACGACCGCCTCCCCGAACAGCAGCCCGTTCTTCGTGCCGCCGAGGCTCAGCACGTCGACACCGGCGTCCGTCGTGAAGGCCGCCAGCGGCACGTCGAGGGAGGCGGCCGCGTTGGAGATGCGCGCGCCGTCGAGGTGGACGGCCAGGCCGAGGGCGTGGGCGTGGTCGGCGAGGGCGCGCACCTCGTCGACGGAGTAGGCCGTGCCGAGCTCCGTCGTCTGCGTGATCGTCACGACGCCCGGCTGCGCGCGGTGCTGGTCCCCGAAGCCCCACGCCTGCCGGTCGACGAGCTCGGGCGTGAGCTTGCCGTCCGGGGTCGGCACGGTGAGGAGCTTGAGGCCGCCGACCCGCTCGGGCGCGGCGTTCTCGTCCGTGTTCACGTGCGCCGTCTCGGCGCAGATGACCGCGCCCCACCGCGGCAGCATCGCCTGCAGCGACAGGACGTTCGCGCCGGTGCCGTTGAAGACGGGGAAGGCGAGCGCCGCGGGCCCGAAGTGGTGCCGCAGCACCTCCTGCAGGCGGGCGGTGTACACGTCGGCGCCGTAGGCGGGCTGGTGGCCGCCGTCCGCCGCGGCCACCGCGGCGAGGACCTCGGCGTGGGCACCGGCGTAGTTGTCGGAGGCGAAGTCGCGGTGGTCCGTGTCGTGGAGCGGGTTCACGCCCCCATCATCACCGGGCGCGGGCCGTGCCCGGTGCACCCGGCCCGTCGGAGGGCTCGGGACGGGCGACGACGTGCGGCGGCCGCCGTCGCGCGGCACCATCCCAGCCATGACGCACGCCGCCCGCGAGACCTACCCCACCCCCGAGGGCTGGGACCCCAAGGGGCGCTCGGAGACGTACGTCGAGCGCATGGACCGCAACTGGGACGAGCTCATGCAGGAGCTGCGCGTCACGCAGACGGGCGCGCAGATCCTCGTCGGGTTCCTGCTGACGATCCCGTTCCAGCAGACGTTCGCGGACCTCGACGACTACCAGCGCACGCTCTACCTCGTGCTCGTGGTGCTGGCCGTCACCGGCACCTCGCTCATCATCGCGCCGGTCGCGATGCACCGGGCGCTCTTCCGCAAGGGGCGCAAGCCCGAGCTCGTGCGCTGGGCGAACGTCTTCGCGCGGTGCGGGCTCGTCGTCATCGGGACCGTGCTGGTCGGCGTGCCGATGTTCCTGTTCGACATCGTGGTGTCGCGGGAGGCGGGGCGGTGGGTCGCCGGCGCGCTCGCCGTGCTGCTCCTCGCCGTCTGGTGGGCGCTGCCGACCGGCCTCCTCCGGCGGGGCGACCCGACGCCCTGACGGGCCCGGCGCGCGGTCCCGTCGGGCGAGGCCCGGTCAGGCGGGGTGCTCGGCCGTCTCCTCGGCCCGGCAGCTCTCGCACGTCCCGACGAGCTCCATGGTGTGGTCCACGTCGGCGAACCCGTGCGCCGCGGCGACCTGGGCCGCCCAGGACTCCGCCGCCGGCCCGTCGATCTCCACCGTGCGGCCGCAGCGCCGGCAGACGAGGTGGTGGTGGTGGCTGCCGCGCCGCTCGCACCGGCGGTAGACGGCCTCCCCGTCGGCGGAGCGCAGGACGTCGACCTCGCCGGCGTCGGCCAGGTGCTGCATCGCGCGGTACACGGTCGCCAGGCCCACGCCCGAGCCGCGCACGCGGAGCAGCTCGTGCAGCTGCTGGGCGGAGCGGAACTCGTCGAGCTCGTCGAGCAGCCCGACGATCTCGGCGCGCTGCCGGGTCTGCCGGGCGACGACGGCCATGCGGGGGACCTCCGGGGGCGGGACGGGCGGGGCGGGCGGGACCAGATCCTTCAGCGCCCGCGGCGCGCGAGCAATTCCTCGGGGCCGAGCGCCGTCACCACGCGCTCCGGCCCGATGCCGTGCTGCACCGCCCGGATGCAGCCGGCCAGGAGCCAGCCGAGCTGGCCCGGGGCGTGCGCGTCCGTGTCGATGCTGAACACGCAGCCCGCCTCCAGCGCCACGTCGAGCAGCGCGTGCGGCGGGTCGAGGCGGTCGGGCCGGCAGCTGATCTCCACCGCGACCCCGTGCTCGGCGCACGCCTCGAACACGGCACGGGCGTCGAAGGTGCTCTCGGGGCGGGACCGGCCGTTGACCTGCCGCCCGGTGCAGTGGCCGAGGACGTCGGTGTGCGGGTCGCTCACCGCCCGGACCATCCGCCGGGTCATCGCCGGCGCGTCCATGCGCAGCTTGCTGTGGACGGAGGCGACCACGACGTCGAGCCGCTCGAGCAGCTCCGGCTCCTGGTCCAGCCCGCCGTCCTCGAGGACGTCGACCTCGATGCCGCGCAGCACCCGGAACGGCGCGACCGCCCGGTCCAGGGCCTCCAGCCGTGCCATCTGCGCCCGCAGGCGCTCGGGGGACAGGCCCCGGGCGACGGTCAGCCGCGGCGAGTGGTCCGTGACCGCGAGGTAGTCGTGCCCGAGGCCCATCGCGGCCAGGACCATCTCCTGGACGGGGACGCTGCCGTCGCTCTCCTCCGTGTGGCTGTGCAGGTCGCCGCGCAGAGCCGCGCGCAGCTCCCGGGCGCGGGCGACCGTCGCCGCGTCGGGCTCGGGCGCCCCGTCCACCTGGGACGGCGGCAGCGCCTCCGCCTGCGCCTCGAGCTCCTCGAGGGTCGGCACCGGCTCGCCGCGCAGCACGAGCGCGACCACCCCGGCGGTGCGCGCGCCGACACCGGGCAGCTCCTCGAGCCCGTCGCGCGCGGCGAGGGCCCGCAGCTCCTCCCCCGGCTGCCGCTCCACCGTCGTCGCGGCGGCCCGGTACGCCTTGGGCCGGTACGACGAGGCGCGCCCCTGCTCGAGGAGGAAGGCGATGCGACGCAGCGCGGCGGCCGCGGCGTCGCGGGCGTCGTCCGGGTCGCCGGTGGGCTCAGCGCGTGCCACGGGGCGTCAGGACGCCTTCTTCCGGGTGCGGCGGGGCGCGGCCTTGGGCGCCTCGTCGTCGTCCTTCGCGTCCTTCGCCGCGTCGTCCGCGGGCTTCGCGGCGGCCTTCGACCGCGACGACCGCGCCTTCGGCGCCGGGGCCCCGTCGGCGTCGTCCTCCGCACCCGCGGCGCCCCGGCGGCGGGTCCGCGCGGGCGTCGTCGCCTTCTCGGCGTCGTCGTCGGCCCGCGCCTCGGTGGCCGTCGCGGTGCCCGCGGAGGACGCGGCGCCCGCCTTGCCGCCGGCCCGCGCCTTCTCGACGCTGCGCTGCAGCGCGGCCAGCAGGTCGACGACCTCGCCGCCGCCGTCGGACGGGGCCGCCTCCCCCGCGGCCGCCGGCACGGGCTGGGTGCGGCCCTCGGTGACCTTCTGCTCGATGAGCGCGGTGAGCGCGGCCTCGTAGCGGTCGTGGAACTCGGAGGTGTCGAAGTCGCCCGCGAGGGACTCCACCAGGGAGGACGCCATCGTCAGCTCCTGGGGGCGGACGTTGACGTCCGCGTCGAGCACGGGGAAGTCGGCCTCGCGCACCTCGTCGGGCCAGAGCAGCGTCTGGAGCACGATGACCTTGCCGCGGACGCGCAGCACGGCCATGGACTCGCGCTGGCGCAGCGCCACCTTGACGACGGCCATCCGGTCGGAGGCCTCCAGCGCCCCGCGCAGCAGGGCGTAGGGCTTGGCGGCGGTCTTGTCGGGCTCGAGGTAGTAGGTGCGGTCGAGCAGGATCGGGTCCACCTGCTCCGCGGGCACGAACTCGAGGACCTCGATCTCGCGGCTCGTCGTCAGCGGCAGGTTCGCGAAGTCCTCGTCGGTGAGGACGACGAGCTCGCCGTCGGCCGTCTCGTAGCCCTTGGCGATCTGCGCCATCTCGACGGGCTCGCCGTCGACGCTGCAGACCTTCTTGTAGCGGATGCGGCCGCCGTCGGCGCGGTGCACCTGGTGCAGGGACACCTCGTGCTGGCCGGTGGCGGCGTAGAGCTTGACGGGGACGTTGACCAGCCCGAAGGCCACCGCGCCCTTCCAGATCGGTCGCATCGGTCCCCTCCGTCGCTCGCCGCCCGCGGCGCGGACGTGCGTCATCGTGCCGGGGGCGTGCGCGCGCGCACCGACGGCGCGCCGCACGGACCCGCTGTGGGCAGGATGGACCCGTGGAGCCCATGCTCGCCACCCCGGCGACCAGCCCGGACGGGGCCCTGCGCGGCGTGGGCGACCTCGTGCCCGGCTTCCCCCGTGGCCCGGGGTGGGCCTTCGAGGTCAAGTGGGACGGCGTGCGGGTGCTGGCGGACACCCGGGGCGCCCCGGACCGGCCCCTGAGCCTGCGCAGCCGCAACGACCGCGAGGTCTCGGCGGCCTACCCCGAGCTCGCCGGCCTGGCCGCGCTCCCCGGGGCGGTCCTCGACGGCGAGGTGGTGCTCATGGACGCCGGCGTCCCGTCCTTCACCGCCCTCGCGGAGCGCATGCACGTGCGCGACCCGCGCCGGGCCGCGGAGCTCGCGGCGGCGCGGCCCGTGACCTACCTCCTCTTCGACGCCCTGGCGCTCGGGGGCAGGAGCCTGCTCGAGGAGCCCTTCGACGAGCGGCGCCGGCTCCTGGAGACCCTCGACCTCCCCGCCCACGTGGCCCTCTCCCCCGTCTACCCCGACGCCGACGAGCTGTGGGCCGTCACGCGGCAGCACGGGCTCGAGGGGGTCGTCGCCAAGCGCCGGTCGTCGCGCTACCTGCCCGGGCGCCGGTCGACGGAGTGGGTCAAGGCCGCCCACCGGCGCACCCGCACCGCGGTGGTCGGCGGCTGGCGGGAGGAGACCACCGGCTCCGGACGCCTCGGCGCGGTGCTCCTGGGGGCGCCCGACGCCGACGGCGCCCTGCGCTACCTCGGCCGCGCCGGCAGCGGGCTCACCGGCGCCGTCGCCGCGGACCTGCGCCGCGCGCTGGAGCCCCTCGCGCGGACGGGGCCGCCGTTCACGGACGCCGTCCCCGCCCTCGACCGGCGCGACGCGCACTGGTGCGAGGCGACGGTCCTCGTCGACCTCGTCTACCTCGCGCGCACCCCGACGGGTCGCCTGCGCCACCCCGTCGTCCGCGGCCGCCGCGACGACGCGGCCGCCGACCCCTGGGAGACGGCGTGAGCCCGGGCGCGGAGGCGGGGGCCCTGCGGGTCGCCGGGCGGGACGTGCGCGTCACGCACCTGGACAAGGTCCTGTTCCCCGCGACGGGCACGACGAAGGCCGACGTCCTGGCGTACGTCGTGCACGCCGCCGCCGCGCTCCTGCCCCAGCTGCACGAGCGGCCCGTGACCCGCGTGCGCTGGCCGGACGGCGTGGCCGGGGAGCGGTTCTTCGAGAAGAACGTGCCGCGCGGTGCGCCGGACTGGGTCCGCCGCCGGCGCCTGCCCGCCGCCCCCGGCTCGGCGGAGGACGAGAGCGGCCGGCCGACGGGCCGCGACGAGGGGACGGTGCTCGAGCTGCCCTTCCTCGACGACGCGGCCGGCCTCGTGTGGGCCGCCAACGGCGGCGCCCTCGAGCTCCACACGCCGCAGTGGCGCGTCGGCCCGCGCGGCGGCGTCCGGCCGCCGGACCGGCTCGTCGTCGACCTTGACCCCGGCGCGCCCGCGGGACTGGCGGAGTGCGCCCGGGTGGCGCACCTCGTCGCGGACCGCCTGCGCCAGGACGGGCTCGCGTGCGTCCCCGTCACCTCCGGGAGCAAGGGGCTGCAGCTCTACGCGCCCCTGCCGCGGCACCGGTCCGTCATGGCGGTCCACGCCTACGCGCGGCGCGTGGCGCAGGAGCTGTCGGCCGCGCACCCCGACCTCGTCACCGCGGTCATGCGCAAGGACGTGCGCACGGGCAAGGTCCTCATCGACTGGTCGCAGAACCACCCGTCGAAGACGACCATCACCCCGTACTCCCTGCGCGGCCGCGACGTCCCGCGCGTGGCGGCGCCGCGGCTGTGGGACGAGGTCGGGCCGGACCTGGAGCAGCTCGGCCCGGACGCCGTGCTCGCGCGGCTCGACGAGGGGCTCGACCCGTTCGCGGGCACCGACGCCGGGATGCGGGCCGACCCCGGGTGAGGCACGGTGGGACCAGTCCCCATCGCCGAACGGAAGAGGAGCAGTCATGGCTCGCACGTCCCTGCCCAGCTACACCATCCCGACGATCTCCCCCGAGGACGGCGCGCAGGTCGCCGACGTCCTCCAGGGCCGGCTGCACGCCCTCAACGACCTCCAGCTCACGCTGAAGCACGTGCACTGGAACGTCGTCGGCCCGCACTTCATCGCGGTGCACGAGATGCTCGACCCGCAGGTGAAGGCCGTGCGCAAGATGGCCGACGAGACGGCCGAGCGGATCGCCACCCTCGGCGCCTCCCCCAAGGGCACGCCCGGCTCCATCGTCGCCGAGCGCAGCTGGGACGACTACTCCCTGGGCCGCGACGGCGCCATCGCGCACCTCGGCGCCCTGGACCTCGTCTACACCGGTGTCATCACCGACCACCGCAAGGCCATGAAGGCCACGGAGGAGGTCGACGACGTCACGAACGACATGATCATCGGCCAGCTGCGCGAGCTCGAGCTGTTCCACTGGTTCGTGCGCGCGCACCTGGAGAACGCGGGCGGCCAGCTCGCCACGGGCGACGCGAGCTCCGAGGTCGAGGCCTCCGCGGACGCCACCGCCATCACGGGCGACCGCGAGCGGTGAGCAGCCGGTGACCACCGGCACGCCGGACGGGACCGCGCACGACGGGACCGGGACCCCCGCGGGTCCCGGTCCCGTCGGGCGTACGGCCCCCTCCGCGCCCTTCCCGGCTCCCCCCGCGGCGGCCGGCCCCGCCGTGCCCGTGCCGCCCCCGTCGCCGGGCTCGGCCACCTCCCGGCGGCCGCACCGCGCCGCCCGCGTCGAGGACCGGGTCAACCGCGCCGTGGTGCGGGTGCTGCGCGGGCGCGGGTGGACGGAGCGCGTCGAGGCCTACGCCGGCTACGGCGGGCCCGGCTGGGTCCGGGTCATGGCGCGCGTCGTGCTCGCCGCGCCCGTGGTGCAGGACGACGAGCTGCCGGGCGCCGGGTCGGCCGAGCAGACCGGCGCCGAGGAGGCGCCGCGGGTGCGGGGGTGGCGCTCGTTCCTCACCGCGCAGGTGCCCGACGGGCACCTCGTCGCCCACGTCGGCGGCCTCACGCACCGGCTCGCCGGCGACCGCGGCGGCTACGTCGACGCCGTGGTGCCCGCGGACCTGCCGCCGGGGTGGCACGACGTGCCCCTGGAGTCCTCCGACGGGCGCTCGAGCACTGCCCGGGTCCTCGTCGTGGCCGCGGAGCAGCGTACGGGGCTCGTCAGCGACATCGACGACACCGTCATGGTGACGCGCCTCCCCCGGCCCCTCGTCGCCGCGTGGAACTCCCTCGTCCGGTCCGAGGCCGCCCGCGAGACGATCCCCGGGATGGCCGACCTCTACGCCGGGATCACCGGCGGCGACCCGGGCGTGCCGGTGGTCTACCTGTCGACCGGGGCGTGGAACGCCGCGCCGGCGCTCGCGCGCTTCCTGCGCCGGCACCGCTACCCGGCGGGCCCGATGCTCCTCACGGACTGGGGTCCGACGAACACGGGCTGGTTCCGCAGCGGCAAGGAGCACAAGGTCGCGCAGCTGGAGCGCCTCGTCGCGGAGCTGCCCGACGTCCGGTGGGTCCTCGTGGGCGACGACGGCCAGCGCGACCCCGAGGTCTACTCCGGCGTGGTGCAGCGCCACCGCAGCCACGTCCGGGCCGTCCTCATCCGGCAGCTGACGTTCGCCGAGCACGTGCTGGCCCACGGGGCACCCGTGCCGACGCCCACCCCGCGGCGCCGCGGCCCCGGCGGCACGGTCGCCCTGGCGCCCCGCGCCGACGACGTTGCGGTGCTCCAGGGGCCGGACGGCGACGCGCTGCTGCGCGAGGCGCGGGAGCGCGGCCTCGTCGGCTGACCCGCGGCGCCGGGTGGGGCCGAGAGAGGCCGACCGGCCAGGCGGGCGGGTCTGGTCGGTCAGAGGCGGTCCGGGTCGTCCCACTCGTCGCCGGCGGCGAGCGCCTCGTCGTCCGGCTGGAGCTCGGCAGCCCCGAGGGAGCGCGGTGCGCGGCGCGGGTCCCCGCCCGAGCGGACGTCCGTGCCCTCCGTCCGGGGCTCCGGCGGGGCGATCCCTTCGGCCGACGGGTCCGAGGTCAGATCACGGTGCGTGCCCATGCGCCGATCATCCCCCGGGGACGGCCGTCGCGGCACCCCCGACGCGCGGCCCGCGACCCGGTCCGCGGCGTCGGCTGTGACGGGCCTGGTGGAGGTGACGAGGGGCGCACCCGTCCCGGGCGGACCCCGCTTTCCCGGGCATCTACCATCGGGGGGTGACCTCCCAGCACGACGTCGTGGACGTCGCCCTCGTCGGCGGCGGCATCATGAGCGCCACCCTCGGCGCGATCCTCGCCACCCTCGAGCCCTCCTGGACGATCCGGGTGCTCGAGCGGGAGGCCGAGCCGGCCACGGAGAGCTCGAACGCCTGGAACAACGCCGGCACCGGTCACGCCGCCCTCTGCGAGCTCAACTACACCCCCGAGGGCCCCGGCGGCACCGTCGACATCTCCAAGGCGGTCGTCATCAACGACGAGTTCCGCCTCTCGCGCGAGCTGTGGGACCGGCTGGAGCGGGCGGGCCGCCTGCCGGCCGGGTCGCCGTTCCTCAGCGTGACGCCGCACATGACGTTCGTGCGCGGGCGCGAGAACGTCGAGTTCCTGCGCCGCCGCCACGACGCGCTGCGCCGGCACCCCTCCTTCGCGCGCATGGAGTTCTCCGACGACCCGAAGCGGATCGCCGCCTGGGCCCCGCTCGTCATGGAGGGCCGCGTGCGCAAGGAGCCCGTGGCGGCGACCTTCGCGCCGGAGGGCACCGACGTCGACTACGGCGCGCTGACCCGCCTCATGCTCGACGACCTCGTCGCGCGCGGCGGCCGGCTCGAGACGTGGAGCGAGGTCACGAAGCTCAAGCGCCGTGGCGACGGCTGGCGGCTGACGGTGGCCGACAAGCGCTGGAACGGCAGCGGCACGCGGACGCTCGACGCCCGGTTCGTCTTCGTGGGCGCCGGCGGCGGCGCGCTGCACCTGCTGCAGAAGTCGGGCATCCGCGAGGCGCAGGGCTACGCCGGCTTCCCCATCAGCGGCCAGTTCCTGCGCACGACGTCGCCCGACCTGACCTCCCGGCACCACGCGAAGGTCTACGGGAAGGCCGACATCGGGGCGCCGCCCATGTCCGTGCCGCACCTCGACACGCGCGTCGTCGACGGGCGCCCCTCGATCATGTTCGGCCCCTACGCCGGGTGGAGCATGAAGTTCCTCAAGGGCGGGTCGTGGACCGACCTCCTCACCTCGATCCGGCCGCGGAACCTGTGGCCGATGGTGCTCGTCGGGCTGCGGAACGTCGGGCTGCTGAAGTACCTCATCAGCGAGGTCACGGCGGGCGAGGAGAAGCGCCTGCAGGCGCTGCGCGCCTTCATGCCCACGGCCCGCGGCCGGGACTGGGAGCTCATCACCGCCGGCCAGCGCGTCCAGGTCATCGCGCCCGACGGCGTCCTCAAGTTCGGCACGGAGCTCATCACCGCCGCCGACGGCTCCATCGCCGGCCTGCTCGGCGCGTCCCCCGGCGCGTCCACGGCCGTGGCGACGATGGTCGACCTGCTGCACCGCTGCTTCCCCGAGCGACTGCCGGCCTGGACGCCCGTGCTGCACGACCTCATGCCGACGCTGGCGGGGTCCTCGTCGGGCACGCCGTCTGTCGCCGGCGGCACCGGGGACCAGCCGCGCTCGGGCGACGCCGACACCGCGCTGCAGCCGCCCGAGGACGCCGACGGCGTCGACGGCATGGCCCGCCGCGGGGTCCGCGAGGGCGCGCGCCGGTGACGCCCCCCGGCGCGGCCGGGGACGCGGTCGCCGTGCCCGAGCCCGTGCCCGAGCCCGTGCCCGAGCCCGTGCCGGGTGCCGACCACGACGCGACCGAGGCGGTCAGCGCCGCGATGCGCCGGGCGAAGGTCCGGGCGTCGACGGAGCACACCACCGTGGGCGACGTGCGCCGGCTGCCCGACGGACGCGTGTCCATCGCCTGCGCCTGCGGCATGGACCTCGTCAACGGGCCGACCTGGTCCCTCGACGAGCACATCCGGCTCCACCGCGCCGAGGCCCGCTACCTCGCCCTCGCCGCCGTGGCCCCGCCCGGCATCCCCCGCCTGGTCCCCTGACCGCGGTCCCCCGCCCCCGGTCGTCCCCCTCCGGCCTCGCTGCCTCCGGTCGCCCCCTCCCGACCAGATGCCCGTGCGGACCGCTCGACGAGGACGCGAACCGACCCGAGGAGGCATCTCGTGCCTGGACAGGCGTCCGGGCGTGGACAGGCCGGCGTAGACGTCCTGCCTCTCCTGTCCCACGAGATGCCCCTTCCGGCCGCTCGACGAGGTCCGGGACCGACCCCGAAGGACATCTCGTCGACCGGGGGGGGGCGCGACCCGGGCGAGGAGGCCGGGCGGACGTCAGGCCGTGGCGCGGGTGGTGGCGGCGATGCGGGCGCGCACCTCGGGGCGGCGCAGGGGCGGCAGGGTCGGCGGCGGGACGCGCCGGGCGGGCAGGTCCTGCAGCAGGGTCGTCGTCGCCGCCGCGATCGCCGCGACGGCCACGTCCATCGCCTCCCGCGTCGCGGCGCTCGGCGCGGTGACGCCCGAGACCTTCCGCACGTACTGGAGGGCGGCGGCATGGATCTCCTCCGCCGTCGCCCCGGGCTCGAGACCGCGCAGCATCGTGATGTTCCGGCACATGCCGCCACGGTAGGACGCCGCAGCCCCGGGCGGCACCCCTCGCGGGGGCCGGCCGGGGCCGGGGCGGTGCTGTGTACGGCGGAGCCGTGAGGGCTCAGGCCGTGGCGCGGGCGGCGCGCAGGCGCGGCAGGAGCTCGCCCTCGAGGTAGGCGGCGGTGTCCTCCCAGCCCTCCACCGCGTGGCACGGGACGCCCAGCGCGAGGACGGGGTAGTCGTTGCCGGCCTCGTCGAGACGGTCCCCGACGAAGAGCATCTCCTGCAGGCCGACGCCCGTGAGCTCCGCCAGCCGGTTCATGCCGTAGGCCTTGTCGATGCCCTTGCGGGTGATGTCGACGGACGTCGAGCCGCCGGAGCGGACCTCGAGGTCGGGCAGCAGCTCGGCGACGGCCGCGCGCAGGGTGCTCTTCTTCTCGCCCGTGGGGTCCCACGCCGACTTGGCGGCGACGGGGGCCGCCTGGCCGAGGGCCGAGAACGTGATCTGGCTGCCGCGGTCCTCGAGGATCGGGCCCCAGGTCTCGGACTCCCAGAGCCCGTGCGCCTTCGCCTGCTCCTCGACGGCGCGCAGGGCACGGCTCTTCTCGTCGTCGGAGAGGTTCTCGGCGTACTGCTGCACCCAGTCGCCGTCGCCGAAGCGCCAGTACTGCGTGCCGCAGGTGGGCATGAGGTGGAGCCGGTCGAACGCGTCGGCGGCCTCGGCGGGGAGCCGGTCGACCAGCTGCATGCGGAACTGGCCGAACTGGCCGCCGCTGATGACGCACACCTCGGCCTCCGCGAGCAGCGCGACGAGCAGGTCGGCCATCCGCGGGTCCAGGGGGCTCTTCGACGGTGCGAGCGTGTCGTCGAGGTCGAACGCGACCAGGCGCGGGGCCGTGGGCTCGGTGGACACGGGGCGGGCACCTCCGGGGTCGGGACGGCGACCGCTGCGGCCGCCGGCGCCCGACCCTAGCCTGCGACGCCCACGCCGACGGCCCCCGCCCGGGGTGACGTGCGTCCCGCCCGCCCCCAGCCCCTGGTCACCGGTGGCCGGCCACCGTACGGTCGTCGCGCCGCAACCTCCTGGACACACGCGGCCCCTACCGTCTGCCCCTCGGGACGGTGGGCGTCGTCCGGGAGGACGGCCGCCGACGCGGTCCGGCAGCGACGCCCGAACGGCCCGGTGACCCGCGCGGCACCCGCCGCGACCGACGGTGGGAGGTGCGGTGCTCGAGGACGTCGACCCCTTCATCGGCACGCAGGCGACCGACCTGCCGGCGCCGCAGGGCCTGGCCGCGACCTGGTGGTGGCCGAAGCCGCAGGTGGGCAACACGCACCCGGGCGCGACCTACCCCCTCGGCATGGTGTCGGCCTGCGCGTACTCCGGCGGCTACCCCACGGGCTACGGCCGCTACGAGCTCAGCACCGAGGGCCTGCCGCCGTCCCTCTACGACCGCACCGTGGCCTCGGGCTTCACGCACTTCCAGCAGTCGGGCACCGGCGCGATCCGCAAGTACTACAACTACTTCCGCGTCACGCCGATGCTCCAGCCGCTCGACGACCTGGGCCAGCACTGGGAGGTCACCGACGAGGTCGCCGAGCCCGGGTACTACGCGTGCACCCTCGCCTCCGGCATCCGGTGCGAGATCACGGTCGGCCCCAAGAGCGCCGTGCACCGGTACACGTTCCCCTCCCACCGCGACGCCCGGGTGGTCGTCGACCTGTCCATGGGCGGGCTCGTCATCCCCTACGGCCGCACCGTCCCCCTGCGCGCGCACCTCGACCTCGTCGGGCCGGGCCAGGCGCAGGGCGAGATCCGCGTCGAGGGCGCGCCGCTGGCGCTGCACGTGGAGTGCGACGCCCACCCGTGGCGCCAGATGCTCTGGTACGACCGCCGCCTCATGCCCGGCGGCACGCGCCTGGACTTCGACCGCATCCGCCCGACGACCCTGCGCACCTTCGGGTTCATGTGGGCCGGCCCGTCCGAGCCGGGGCAGACCGTCGAGCTGCGGTTCGGCTTCTCCCTGCGCGGGGTGGAGCAGGCCCGCGCGAACCTCGAGGCGGACGTCGGCGGCGGCGGGTTCGACGAGCGCCGCGCCGCCACGGCCGCCGTCTGGCGCTCGCACGTGGACGCGGTCCAGGTCGACACGCCGTCGGCCGAGCGCCGCACCGTGCTGTCCACGGCCGTCTACCACTCGCTCATCAAGCCCTGCCTGGCGCGCGACGAGAGCCCCTTCTGGCCGAGCCCGGGCCCCTACGCCTTCGACCTCGCGACGATGTGGGACGTCTACCGCACGCAGCTGCCCCTGCTCACGGCGCTGCGCCCCGACGCCGCCGTCGAGCTCGCGACCGCCCTGCTCCACATCGCCGAGGAGGAGGGCAACCTCCCCATCGGCTACCGCATGGCGCGCGGGGCCGACCGGTTCTCCCGGCAGGGCAGCGCCCTGTCGCACACGTTCTTCGCCGACCTGTGCGCGCTGAACCTGCCCGGCATGGACTGGGACTGGGCCCTGGTGCACATGCACAACGACCTGCGCCGCACCTACGGCGAGGACTTCCTGCTCCGCGGGCGGGCGCACCCCATCAGCCACACCCTCGACCTCGCCTTCGGCTACTGGTGCAGCGCACGGATCGCGGCACACGTGGGCGACCGCGCGCTCGTCGACCAGTTCGTCCCCCTCGCCGAGCGCTGGCGCAACGCCTACGACCCGTCGACGGGCCTCCTGCGCGACTCGGAGTTCTACGAGGGCGGCCGCTGGAACTACTCCTTCCGCCTCCAGCACGACATGGCCGCGCGGATCGCGCTGGCCGGGGGCGACGAGCCCTTCGTCGCCCTGCTCGACCGCTTCTTCGGCTACGGCGCCGACCCCGTCCGGCAGCCCGGGCTGGCGCCGTCGGTCGAGGAGCTCGCCGACGGCTACGCGCTCGACCGCTTCGAGGGCCTCAACAACGAGCCCGA
Source organism: Cellulomonas endophytica (assembly GCF_004123805.1). GTDB lineage: Bacteria > Actinomycetota > Actinomycetes > Actinomycetales > Cellulomonadaceae > Cellulomonas > Cellulomonas endophytica. Next base: position 62,938 of record NZ_RWJX01000009.1, read on the forward strand.
CATGGACGCGCCCTGGGCCTACCAGTACGCCGGCCGGCCGGACCGCACGGCGGAGGTCGTCCACGCGGTCCTGCACCAGCAGTTCGGCACCGGCCGCGGCGGCCTGCCGGGCAACGACGACTCCGGCGGCCTGTCCTCCTGGTACGTGTGGGCCGCGCTCGGGCTGTTCCCCGTGGCCGGGCAGGACCTCGTGCTCCTCAACGCCCCGTCCTACCGGGAGTCGCAGCTCGCGCTCGGCTCGGGCGCGACCCTGCGGGTCACGACGGACGGGTTCGTCGAGCCGGAGCCGGACGGTCCCCCGCAGCACGTGCAGCGGATGACGCTCGACGGACGGGCGCTGGACCGCGGTTGGATCACCACGTCCCAGCTCCACGCCGGTGGGCACCTGCACGTGGAGCTCGGGCCGGAGCCGTCCGGGTGGGCCGTGCGGCAGCGGCCGCCCTCGACGCCGAGCCCCCTCAGCCCTCGGTAGGCGCCGGCCACGCGGCCGACGCCCTCCCCGTCCCGCCCCCGCCGGCCCTCCCGGGCCGGCCTCCCCTCCGACGACCCCGAGGAGCGCCATGACCACCGCCTCCCCCGCCGCGCGTCGCCCGACCCGCCGCCTCGTCATCGTGGTCCGCGCCGACCCCGTCATCTGCGGCCACTCCGGCGAGGCCCGCAACCTCGCCGAGGCCGCGCTCGACCGCGGGTTCGACGAGGTCCGCATCGTCACGTGGCCGCTGGACGTGCTCGAGCGCTCCGGCCTGCCCCTGAAGCCGCTGGACCGCGTCCTGCCCTACCGCGACGGCGTCGTCGTGGAGCGCCCGGCCCCGGTCGGCGACTACAAGGTGCCCGACGGCCGCTGGCTGGCCGGGCTCACGGGGCGCCTCGTCGAGCTGTTCACCGACGGCGTGCCGACCGTCGCGATGTCGCTGTACCTGAGCCCGCACGCCGTGGCCGTCGCCGACGCGGCGCGGATCGCCCGGTCGTCGGGCCTGCCCGTCGACCTCGTGACGGTCGCCGAGGCCGTGGGCTCCGACGTCACGAACGTGGTCCGCGCCGCGGTGGCGCAGGACCGCTTCGGCGCCGCCGCGCACGTGCTGACGGCCTACCTCGAGCACGACGTCGTCCTCGCCGTGTCGCAGTACACGCTCGACCTCGTCGTGCAGGAGGCCGGGGCCGTGGACGCGCGCCACGGCACGACGTACGCCACGCGGCTGGCCGAGCGGCTCCAGGTGTCCTACCCGGCCGTCGACGTGCGCCCGTACCTCCACCTCGAGCCGGCGCGCACGGCGGAGGTCCTCGCCTCCCGCGGCCTCGAGCGCGACGGCTACGTGCTGTTCCTCTCCCGCCTCATGCCCGCCAAGGGCGTCGACGACCTCATCGAGGCGTTCGGCCGCTCGCGGGCGAGCACGGAGGTCGGCCTCGTCATCGCCGGCACGGGGCCGCAGGCGGGCCTCTACCGCGAGCTGGCGGGCCGCTCCCCCGTCGCGAGCCGGATCCGGTTCCTCGACGACGTCGACGACGAGGAGAAGCGCCACCTCATGGCGGCGTGCGCGGCATTCGCCCTCCCGACCAAGCCCCTGCCGGAGTTCGTCGAGACGTTCGGCATCGCGCTGACGGAGGTCATGCTCTCCGGCGGCGGCCCGGTCATCACGACGACGACCGGCGGCGTCGGCGAGGCCGTCGGCGACCACGCCCTCGTCGTGCCCGTGGAGGACCCCGACGCCCTGGCGGCGGCGATCGACCACGCGGTCCTCGGCCTGTCCGAGGCCGCTCGCGCCGAGCTCTTGACGGACGCGCGCGCCTACGCCGAGCGCTTCGACCGCGCCCCCGTCCTCGACGCCATCCTGCGCCAGGTCGACGCCGTCGCCGCGCACCGGGCGGCGGTGCGCGCCGGGGAGCTCGTCGGGTGAGCCGGCGGCACGACGTGCCGCCCGGGTGTTCCGGACGGGGGTCCTCGGTGCGGTAGAGTCGTCGGCGGCTCCTGCGGGAGCCGGCGGGCTGTAGCGCAGCTTGGTAGCGCACTTGACTGGGGGTCAAGGGGTCGCAGGTTCAAATCCTGTCAGCCCGACGCTGTCGTCGTCGATCAGAGGCCGTCGCACCGTCCGGTGCGGCGGCCTCTGCCGTTCCTGCTGCCGCAGCTGACCCGTCACCACCTCGCGCGTCGGCTGCCTCACCTCGTGCTCGGAGCACGCGCCCGCCCTGTGCGACGGGGATCCGGCAGCGGCGTCAGCAGGCGCAGCAGCAGCGGTGGCCGTCGTGCCCGTCGGCGCCGCGGCCGTCCGGGGCGCCCCGCCGGTCCACCGGCACGACGGCGGGCACCGGAGGCCGCTCGGGGGCGGTGCCGTCCGCGATCCTCGTCGCGCGGTCCCGCACGGCCTCGTCCGGGTCCTCGCGCAGCCGCTCGGCGACCTCCCGCGCCCGGTCCGGGCCCAGCGCGGCGAGCGCGTGCAGCCGGACCTGGTGGTGCTCGAACGGCGAGAGGGCCAGCTCCCGCAGGCGCTCGCGCGCCGGGTCCGCGTCGAGCAGGCCGAGGGCGAGCACGGCCTGCCGCCGGAGCACGCCGGCGCCGGCGCCGAAGCGCTCGGCCGCGGCCAGCAGCAGCAGGTCGAGGTCCTCGGCGCCCACCCGCAGCTCGGGCCCGTCGATCCCGCAGGTGCCCGCGAGCAGCCGTTCGTCGAGGTCGATCCGGGCGGCGACGCGGGGGAAGGCACCGGTGTCGACCCGGACGGAGGGGCGGGTGGCGCCCCCGGGCGGCTCGGGGCGCGGGCGCTCGGGCGGGAGGTACGTGAGGTCGGCCATCGGGGGTCTCCGGTCAGCGGTCGGGCGGGCAGGACGGGCGGGGCGCGGGTGGTCAGAGGTGCACGACGTAGCCGTGCGGGAACATCAGCCGGTACTGCTCGTAGTCGACCGCGGCCCCGCGCACGCCGCTGCTGCTGCGCATGAGGTTGTCGGTGGTCTCCTGGTGTGCCAGGCCCAGGTAGTGCCCGACCTCGTGGCCGACGAGCAGCGCGAGCGTCTCGACGTCGAGCCGGGCCGTGCCGGAGCCGTCCGTGTAGCCCGTCTTCTCCACGGCGACGCCGTCCTTGCGGCCGCCCTTGGTGGCGGGACCGGGGATGTCGCCCGCGTACCCGTTGTAGCCGGCCCAGGCGAAGTCCTGCACCACGAAGACGTCGACGTAGTCGTTCGCGCACGACCACGCCTCGAGCATGTCGCGGTACTCGTCCTCGGAGCCGACGGTCGTGTAGCCGCCGGCCTGGGCGGCGGTGATGAGGCGCCGGTCGACGCCCCGCAGCGTGATGTCCCGGGCCTCGAAGACCTCGCGCATCCGGTCGACGGCGGCGTAGAGGTCGGCGTGCTCCTGGGCCCCGAACGTGCCGACCTTGATGATGTTCACGCCGTAGGCCAGCAGGGTCCGGGCGGTGATCTCCGCGCGCAGCACCCGCCCGTCGACGGCCGTGGCGGACACCGCCAGCGCCAGGTCCTCCTTGCGGTCGTACCGGCCGAAGACGCCGCTGCCCCGAGGCGAGGAGAAGTGGACGCTGCCGCGCCAGGCACCGAGGGCCGGCACCGTGATCGGCGCCGACCAGGTGAGCGTGCCCGCCTCGACCCGCGTCCCGCCGCCGACGGGGCCGTCCCAGAACTCCCAGGACATCGAGCGGCCCATCGCGACCGGCCGCGGGTCGCCGTTGGTGATCGTGATCTCGCACTCCGTCACGAAGGTGTCGCTCTCCGGCCGGTGGTCGCCGCGCAGGCTCCAGCTGCCCGTGACCCGGGCGCCGGCGGGACCCAGCGCCATCGCCAGCGGGTTCGAGGGCAGGACGAGGACGGTGTGCCGCACGGCCGCCCGGGCGCCGTCGGCACGCCAGAGCGTCACGTCGAGGCCCGCCGGGCCCACCGGGAGGGTGTGCTCCTCGTCGAGCCGCAGCTCGAGCGTGCCCTCGCGGGCGTCGGCGCGGACCTCCTGCTCGACGACGAAGGGCTCACCGGCCCAGGTGACCGTGACCGAGGCGAGCACGACCGGCTCCTCGTGGGGGTTGCGGTAGTGCACGACGAGGGTGGCGGGCGTCCACGACAGCACGGGCTCCGTCGTGACGTCGGTGATGACCAACGGCGTCTCGCCGGGGAGCAGGGCGGCGGCGTGCACGCGGCGGACCTCGTCGAGCAGCTCCGGCCGGCCCCGCAGCGCCTCCGCCGCGCCGGCCGCCCCGCCGTGCAGGACCTCGACCGCGGCGGGGTCGACGCGCAGGCGCTCGACGAGCACCGCGGGGTCGACGGCCTCCACGGGCAGCGGGTCGAGCGGCTCGTGGTCGAGGACGGACCACGCCGTGACGGGCCGGACGACGTGGTCGACCGTGCGCAGGACGGAGGTCGTGGTACCGGGCATCGCCGCTCCTCGGGGGTCGTCCCACCACGTCGCCGGGCGGGTCCGAGGGTGCGGAGCCGACCGCACGCCGCCTGATACCTGCGCCGATCGGGGCGCGGCGCCGGTGCCCGGCGCGCGAGAGGCCACGTCGTCCTCTACCCCGTCGCCGGTGCGCCCCAGGGAGGGCGTCGCAGAGCTCGTCCACCACGAGGGCCGCTGACCCGACCCAGGTGCACGCCTCTCAGCTCCGGCGGACCGATCCCTCCGGGCGCCACGGCTGGTCGCTGCGCGCGTGGTCCAGAGCCCACCCGAGCGCGAGGTCGGCGACCTGCTCCCACCCCGGAGCCCCGCAGGTCCAGTGGTCACGGCCCGCGATCTCCCGGTACTCGGTGACGGCGGGTGAGCGGTGGTAGTGCCGGGCGTTGGACCTGTTGACCGCCGGGGGCATGATGTGGTCCTTCTCGCCGCCGATGAACAGCAGCGGTGCCCGGTCGGCGTCGTAGTCCACCCAGGTCTCCTGACGCCCGGGCTTGAAGTTCGCGAAGAGGCCGTACTCGAAGACCCAGTGACCGGGCGCGGCGATGGCGTACCGGTCCCACACCTCGCGCGACGCCTCCGCGCCCAGGGTGTTGGTGAAGGCGTAGTGGAACTCCTCGGGGGTGAACCCGACCGCGAGGTGGCGGTTGGCGGGGTTCTTCAGCGCCGGGAACAGCGACCGGGCCTGCGACAGCGGGTTGACGCGGACCCCCTCGGTGGGCGCGGAGTCGATCGCCACGGCCGCGGAGCCCAGACCCCGGGCCAGCAGCAGCTGGGTGAGGACCCCGCCGAAGGAGTGACCCATGAGGATCGGCGGCGTCGCGACGGACTCGACGACCGCCGCGAGGTGGTCGACGGTCTCGGGCACGGTCAGGCGGGCGATGACGTCGGGGTCCTGGCGCAGGGCCTCGACCTCGATCTCGAAGCCGGGGTAGGCGGGGGTCAGGACGCGGAACCCCTTCGCCTCGTAGTAGGGGACCCACCCCTCCCAGCTGCGCGGTGTCATCCACAGGCCGTGGACCAGGACGATCGTGTCGGGTGCGGTGCTGGTCATGGCGGGCTCCTCAGCCGTCGATGAAGGTGAGCAGGTCGGCGTGCAGGCGCCGGCGGTCGGTGTCGGGCAGTGCGTGCCCGCTGCCGGCGTAGACGGTGAGCGTCGCGCCGTCGATGAGGGCGGCGGAGCGCCGGCCGCCCACCTCGACGGGCACGATCTGGTCGTCGTCCCCGTGCACGACGAGGGTCGGCACGTCGATCGCGGCCAGGTCGGGGCGGAAGTCCGTCGCCGAGAAGGCCGCGATGCACTCGAGGGCGGCTCGGTGGCCGCACGCCATGCTCTGCAGCCAGAACGCGTCCCGGAAGCCGCGGTCGACGTCGCCGTTGCGGTTGTGGCCGAAGAACGGCCCGTCGGCCAGGTCGCGGTACAGCTGCGAGCGGTCGGCGCGCTCCCCCGCGCGGAGCCCGTCGAACACGTCGATCGGGACGCCGTCGGGGTTGTGGTCCGCACGGAGCATGAGGGGCGGCACGGCCGAGACGAGCACGAGCCGGGACACGCGGTCGCTGCCGTGCCGGGCGAGGTACCGGACCACCTCTCCCCCGCCGGTGGAGTGTCCGACGAGGGTGAGGTCGTGCAGGTCGAGGGCGTCCAGGAGGCACGCGAGGTCGTCGGCGTAGGTGTCCATGTCGTTGCCGGCCCAGGGCTGGCTCGAGCGGCCGTGCCCGCGCCGGTCGTGGGCGATCGCCCGGTGGCCGTGCTCGGCGAGGAACAGGGCGGCGGCCTCCCAGGCGTCGGAGTTCAGCGGCCAGCCGTGGCTGAGCAGGACCGGTGAGCCCTCGCCGCCCCAGTCGCGGTAGAAGATGGTGGTTCCGTCGTCGGTCGTGATCGTCGGCACGGGTCCTCCTGCGCATCCGTCGGCTGGGTGGTGCCCAGTCTCGGGAGGCCCGGCGAGGGCGGGACCACGTGCGGTGCGTAGTCCGACAGCGGGGGGACGCCGGGCGCGCCTACCCGTCGCCGAGGTGGTCCGCGAGCTGGCGTCGTGACGTGACGCCCAGGTGCTGGAAGACCTTGCGCAGGTGGTAGTCGACGGTGTGCCCGGACAGGAACATCCGGGCGCCGATCTCGGCGTTGGTGCGGCCGGCGGCGGCCAGCCGGGCGACGGTCAGCTCCTGGGGCGTCAGTCCTGCCGTCGGGGACGAGCCGCGACGTGCCGTGCCCTCGGTCCTGGTGGCCTCGTCCTCCGCGCGCGCCCGGGCGAGGAAGAGGTGTGCGCCGGACCGCTCGAAGAGCTCGGTCGCCCGGTGCAGCTGCTGTGCCGCCTCCCGGCGGCGCCGGCGGCGCCGGAGCCACTCCCCGTGCAGCAGGTGCGCCCGCGCGAGGTCGACCGGCGCGCCGGCTGCCTCCAGCGCGGAGAGTGCCGCGCGGTAGTGGTCCTCGGCCCGGTCGTCGTCGGCGACGAGGGCGCGTCCGAGGTGAGCATGCCCGCGGACCCACGGGGTGCCGCTCACCCGGGCCATGCCCTCGAGCTGGTCGACGGCCCCCGACGCCTCGGAAGCCCTCCCGCAACGGACGCCCGCCTCGACGAAGTCGGGCAGGTCCAGCGGCGTCACCTGCAGGAACGGTGCGTGCACGAGGGGACGCAGCCGCTCGAACGCGTCGCGGTAGTGCCCGTCGGCGATGTCGCGCACGGCGAGACCCGACATGCCGGCGCTGTGCACCCCGCCGAAGCCGATCGCCGCAGCGCCGTCCGAGATCGCCTCGACCTGCTCGCGCGGGGCCCCCGTCCAGGCGAGCACGGCGACGTTGACCACGTGCTCGGCGTCGTAGCCCATGGCGCGACGCAGCTCGCGCACCTGCTCCATGCACTCCACCGCCCGCTGCGGCGTCCCGCCGCGCAGCTCGGACAGCGCCGCGCTCCACAGCAGGCTGTCCAACGACTGCAGGGCACCGGTGTCCCTGGCCGCGCCCACGCTGCGGTCCAGGTACCGGCCGCGCGCAGCCAGGTCCCACAGGGCGACGCTCAGGGCGACCCCGACCGAGCCGTACGGCAGGAGCTCCGCCGCCGGCAGGGCCTCCAGCGCCGCCAACGCCCTGCGCATCACCGGCACCGCCCGCTCGTAGGGCAGCAGGAGCTGAGCGGCCAGACCGTGCAGCACGGCACCGGTCACGCCGTCCCGCCGCGCGGCTCCCTCGGCCAGGCGCTGACCGAGCTCGAGGTGCGTGACGCCCTGGGACAGGCGCTCGACCGGGAGCAGCCGCTCGTAGGCGCCGACCAGGGCCCGCTGCTCGGCGTCGTCGTCGGCGCCGCGGAAGCAGGCGGCGGCCTCCAGCATCTGCGCCGACCCGCGCCGGATGGCCGGGTCGCCGCCGAACATCGCCAACGACACCTGGAGCGCGAGCAGGCGTCCACGGTCGGTCCGGGTCAGGACGTCCTCCTCGACCTGGGCCAGGAGCTCGCCCGCCACGCCGGCGGCGCCGGAGACCAGCGCCGCCTCGGCTGCGGCGACCACCCGGCCACCGCGCCGTGGCCCCTCCGGGGTCAGGGTCGCGGCCCGTGCCAGGACGTTGGCCCGCGAGGAGGAGCCACCGCGCCGTCCGGCCTGGTCGGCGACCAGCTCCAGCCGGTGCGCCACCTCCTCGTCGGGGCCCCGGGCGGCCCGCGAGGCGTGCCAGGCCTCGAGCTCGACGAGACCCAGTGCGGCCGCGCCCGCGCTCAGCGCCCGGTGCACCCGGCGGCGCTGCCCACCGGGGGCCGCGTGGTAGGCGGCCGACTTCACCAACGGGTGCCGGAACCGCACCCGCTCCTCGATGCTCACCAGCCCGGCCACCTCGGCCGCGTCGGCACCGTCCGGCACGCCCAGCGCGGCCGCAGCGTTCTCGATGAGGCGCACGTCGCCGGTGGAGTCCGCCGCCGCGATCAGCAGCCAGGTCTGCGCCTCCCCGGGCAGGACGCGCACCCGTCGCAGGTAGTGGGCCTCCAGGTGCGTCCCGATCGGCACCGGCTCGGCCACCAGGGCGGACTCGGTGAGCTCGGCCACGGACAGCTCACGGGCCAGGTCCACGAGCGCCAGCGGGTTGCCCCCGGTGGCCGCGGCGACGCGCGCCGCGGCCGCGGGGTCGATGGGGCCCGGCAGCGAGAGGCGCAGCAGCTGCACGGCAGGCTCGGCGTCGAGCCCCGTCAGCACCAGCACGGGGACGCCCGCGCCGACGCGCCGGACCGCCTCCCCGTCCCGTGCCGCGAGGAGCACGGCCGCGGACTCCGCCTCCAGGCGCCGCGCGACGAACATGAGCACGTCCCGCGACTCCGGATCGAGCAGGTGGAGATCGTCCACGACGCAGACGACCGGCTCGGCATCACCGGCGGCGGCCAGCAGCGACAGCACGGCCAGCCCGACGAGGAACCGGTCCGGCGGGCTGCCCACCGCCCGACCTCCCGCCACCGCCAGGGCGTGCGCGTGGGCCGGCGACAACGCCGGGACGTGACGGTGCAGCGCGGCGACGAGGCGTTGGACGGCGGCGAAGGCGAGGTCGGACTCCGCCTCGAACCCGTCGATGCGCACGACCCTGCCCGCGAACGCGGCGGTGGACGCGCGGAGCAGGGCGGTCTTGCCGATGCCCGGCTCCCCGGTCACCAGCAGCGCCCCACCGCGACCGTTGCGGGCGCCCGCCAGCATCGCCGTGACCGCACGCGTCTCGGCGGTCCGTCCCACGAGCTCGCCCGGGCCCGTCACGGCCGCGACGCTAACGGGACGAGCACCGTCCCCACCAGGGTCCTGGACCCTGCGACGTTCGCAGGTCGGCGTCGGGCCGACGGGCTACGTGCCGCACGTGGTCCGCGTCGCCTCCCTCCCCGCCACGGTGGGCGCGCCCGGTCCCCCTGACGAGAGGTCGTCCCCATGTCCACCCGCGCCTCGCTCGGATCGCGACGTCCACGCCGCCTCGCGGTCCTCCTCGCCGCCCTCGCGGCCCTGCTCCTGCCCGCGCACGCCGTGGCCTCGACGCCGGCCGCCCCCGCCGGCGGGACGCCCGGCCCCCGGCCCACCGTGGTCCTGGTCCACGGCGCCTTCGCCGACTCCAGCGGGTGGGAGCCGGTCATCCAGCGGCTCACGGACCAGGGCTACCCGACCCTGGCCTTCTCCAACCCGCTGCGCGGGCCCGTCGACGACGCCGCTCACCTGCGCGCGTTCCTCGACACCCTGACCGGGCCCGTCGTGCTCGTCGGCCACTCCTACGGCGGCGCGGTCATCACCAACGCCGCCACCGGAGACCCCGACGTCAAGGCCCTGGTGTACATCGCCGCCTACGCACCCGACGAGGGCGAGGACGTCGTGGCCGCCAACGCCCTGGGCGGCGGCCACACCGAGGTCACCGACCACCTGGTCCTGCGCCCGATCCCGGGTGCCACGGGCGGCAACGCCGACGCCTCCATCGACCCCGCCTGGTTCCACCGGCTGTTCGCCGCCGACCTGCCCCGTCGCCGGACCGCCGTCATGGCGGCGACCCAGCGCCCCGGCGCCCTGGCCGCCCTCGTCACGCCCTCGGGCGTGCCGGCCTGGCGCACGATCCCCAGCTGGTACCTCGTCGCCGCGCAGGACCGGATCATCCCGCCGGAGGCGGAGCGGGCGATGGCAGCGCGCGCCGGTGCGACGACCGTCGAGATCCGCAGCTCGCACGTCGCGATGCTGAGCCACCCGGCGGCCGTCACGGACCTCATCCGGGAGGCCGCGACCTCCTGATCGCGCACGCGGGGCCGACGTCAGCCTGCCGGTACCGGAGTGCGTCCGGGGGATCGTCGTGGCGGCACGTACCCCGGGGGCGGAGCGCACCTCGCACGAGGGACCTCCGTCCCTGTCGGGCGAGGTCCACGGCGGCCAGGCTGGGAGCGTCGTGCAGCGCCGCGCGGCACCGTCGTCAGGAGGCATCCCATGAACCGTCCGGTGGTCGTCGGGTACGACGGGTCGGCCCACGCGCGGCAGGCGCTCACCTGGGCGGCGGAGGAGGCCCGACGCCTCGGGCGCGGGCTCCGGCTGGTCCACGTGGCGGGGACGGCGGTCCTGCAGGACATGATGGTGTCCGACCTGACGTCGACCCTGGCCACGCAGCTGGGCACGCGCGTCCTCACCGAGGGTGAGCGGCTCGTGCACGACCTCGCTCCCGACGTCCCGACGACGACGGCGCTCGACCTGCGCGAGAGCGTGCCGGCCGGGCTCGTCGCCGAGAGCAGCGCCGCGGAGCTGCTCGTCGTCGGTTCCCGTGGTCGGGGCGGCTTCGCGGGGCTCCTCCTGGGCTCGGTGAGCACAGCCGTGGTCGCGCACGCGCACTGCCCCGTCGCGGTGGTCCGGCTCCCGGACGGGCCTCCTCAAACGGCGCGAGGGCCCGTGGTGGTGGGTGTCGACGGCTCTCCCCTGAGCGAGCAGGCGATCGCCCTCGCCTTCGACCGCGCGTCCCGCCTGGCGTGCCCCCTCGTCGCCGTGCACGCCTGGGACCTCCCCACCATCGTCGGTCCGACACCGGCGTGGACGCCCGACGAGGTCGAGGAGCTGCGGACGGCCGAGAAGGCGCTCATGGCCGAGTCGCTGGCAGGGCATTCCGAGCGGTACCCCGACGTGGAGGTGCGAGCCCAGGTCGCCCGCGGGTCTGCGGCGTCCGTGCTGCTGGGGGCGGCGCACGACGCAGCCCTCCTCGTCGTCGGGTCACGAGGGCGAGGAGGTTTCCGCGGCCTGCTGCTCGGTTCCGTCAGCCAGGCGGTGATCCACCACGCCACGTGCCCCGTCCTCGTCGTCCGGGGCCACGACGAGCACCGACGCGAGCACCGCTGAGACGGGCGGCTGCCGGTCCCGACGACGAGGGTCCTGGAGGAGACGGTGCGTGAGGACGGGCCCGTGGTGGCCGCGGTGCGTGGTGGTGCGCACGACGACGACGTCGTCGGGTGGGCGTTGCAGGAGGCGCGGCTGCGAGGAGCGCCGGTCGTCCTGGCACGTGCGCACGAGGATCCCCCCGAGGTCACGACCTGGGCGTGGTACCCCGTCGTCGACGGTGCCGCCTTCCGCCACGAGGCCGCCGAGGGCCTCGAGCTCCAGCGGGCCGCCGCGGTCCGCGCGTACCCGGACCTGCACATCACGACGCACCTGCTGCTCGGCCCCGCCGTGCCTGCGCTGCGCGCCCTGAGCGAACGGGCGCAGCTGCTCGTGATCGGACCCGGCTCGCGCGGGAGGGGCCCTCGCATCGGGCGCACGGCCGCGCACCTGGCCACCCACGCCCGCTGCCCCGTGGCAGTCGTGCGTCGTCCACGCCCTCCCGCCACCGCCGCCGCCACGGTGGTCGCCGGCGTCGACGGTTCGTCGCGGTCCCTCGCAGCCGCCGACGTCGCCGGTGACCACGCGGTGCAGCAGGGGGCGGGACTGGTGCTGCTGCACGCCCTGCCGCTCGAGCCGGTCCTCTACGGGTACGGCGTGGAACCGCCGTCGCCGGAGGACGAAGCGCTCCGTACACCCGTGGGTCGGGCTCTGCAGGCGCACGTCGAGCAGGTCCGGTCGCGGTGTCCGGGGCTGCACGTGGAGTGCTCGGTCGTGCAGGACGATCCCGCTCACGCCCTCGTGGAAGCCTCCCGCAGCGCGGTCCTCGTCGTGGTCGGGTCCCGGGGTCTCGGTGCGTTCTGCGGGCTGCTGCTCGGCTCGGTGAGCGACGGGCTCGTGCGCGAGGCTTTCGGGAACGTCCTCGTGGTCCACGAGTCGCGAGGGGCCGATCCTTCAGCGGAGCCTGCAGCCCTGTCAGATCCGGAGGCACCGGTCGGCCGACGGACGTCTGGAGGGCCGGGTCGTGATCGCGGCTGACCCGGACCGGGGTGGGACGGTCGTCGTCGGCGTCGACGGCTCGGAGGACGCGCTCCGGGCGGTCGACGTCGCAGCCCTCGTCGCGGGAGCCCTCGGGCTCCCCCTGGACGTCGTCCACGCCTTCATCTGGCCGAGGCTCCGCGTGCCGCTCGGCCCGCCCCCGGGGGCGCCCGCCGGAGCCGGCCTCCGCGCGGCGGCGGAGCGCGTCGTCGCCGAGGCCGTGGACCGCGCCCGGGTGTCGACGCCGCACCTGGTCGCGCGAGGGCGCGTCGTCACGGGCGCCACCGTCCCGGTGCTCCTGGGTGCGAGCAGCAACGCCCGGCTGACGGTCATCGGGGACCGCGGCCTCGGAGGTTTCTCCGGGCTCGTGCTGGGCAGCGTCGCGGTCGCCCTGACGGCATACGGCCGCCGTCCCGTCCTCGTCGTCCGCGGAGCCGTCAGGGAGGTGGGTCCCGTGGTCCTCGGTGTGGACGGGAGCACCGACGAGGCTGCCGCGCTCGAGGCCGCACTCGAGCTCGCGTCCGCGCTCGGCGCCCCCCTCCGGGCGGTGCACGCCACGCCGCCGGTCGTCGCCTCCGGCGACGACGCTGCGGACGGACCTGCCGTGCTCGAGGACGTCGCGTCGAGCGCGCGTGCCGTCGGCCTCACCGTGGAGACGGTGGTGCGACCCGGTGACCCGCGCCGGGTGCTGCTGGACGAGAGCGACGGGGCCCGGCTCCTCGTCGTCGGTTCACGGGGCCGGGGCGGGTTCGTCGGCCTCCTGCTCGGTTCCGTCTCCCACGCCGCACTGCACCACGCGCGCTGCCCGGTGCTGGTGGTGCCTGGACGCCACGACGTCGTCCCGACCGGGGAGGTCGCGAACGGCGCCCTCGCATGAGCCCCCACCGCTCGTGAGGAACCCCCGGCGACGCACGACGACGCCCGTCACCGATCGCGTCGTTCCCACCGGTCGATGCGTCGCGACGCGTGCGGTCCACCGGCCGACGTCGACTCCGTGTCGTCCGTCCTACGTCGCCTCCGTGCCGTCCTGACCCGAGGGCGCGACGGTGGCATCGGGGCCGGGGTACACCAGGCCGCGTGCCCCGAGTCCGACCACCGGACGAGGTAGGGCGGACCGCCGGCCGCACCCCGGACCTCGATGATCTCGCCGTCCCGTGAGGGATCGCCCTGGCGCCGCCCCGCGACGACCAGCCGCGCACCGACATGAGCCCTCACCATCACCGCCGCCTCCCGTCCTGCTCTCCGCGGCGGGCGCCGCCCGTGCCGGTCGACCACCGTCGCGTCGTGCGACGCGGCCTCGACGCCAGTCAAGGACCACCGGGCGCGAGGCGGCAGGGTCGGAGGTCCCGGCTCGACGGGACAGGGCAGGAGCAGGATCAGGGCAGGACCGGACACGGTCTCGCGGACCCTCCGGAGGACCCCGAGCAGGCACGAGCGATCGGGAGGGGGGCCATGACGACCGAGACAGGCCCCGTGGTGATCGCCCTGGCCGAGGGCGGCACGAGCGGCCGGACCCTCGAGTGGGGCCTCGCGGAGGCACGACTCCGATTTGCGGACGTCGTGCTCGTCCACGTCGGCCCCGATCCGGGGAAGGTCATCGCCCTGGGCTGGTACCCGCTCGAGGCGGACGTCCGCAGGGACGTCGCGGCGCAGCGTCACCTCACCGCGGTGACGCAGCTCGCCCGCTCCCGAGCGCCGTCCCTGACCGTCCGGTCACGGCTGCTCCGAGGAGCGCCCGTGCCGGTGCTGCAGCACCAGGCGGTGGGAGCCCGGATGCTCGTGGTGGGCGTGACGGCCGCTGGGCCGGCGCCCTGAGCGTCTCCCACCTGCTCCGACTGGACGGCGACCGGGTGGTCGCCCGCCCGCACCCCGCGGTGGACGCGCGACGGCGGCCGGTCGGGCGCGTGACGTCGGGCCACCTCCTGCAGGCGCCCAGCACGTGCGACGTGGAGCGGCGCCCCGACGACGGCGGGCGGCTGCGGGTCGCCGACGGCGACGGTCTGCCGGCAGTCGAGCTCACCGCGGCCGGTGACGGGCTCACGCTGCGCGCTGCGGACGAGCGGTGGCGGATGCCCGACGACGGCGGCGACGTCCGCGTGCTGCTCCGTCCGACCGGGTCCTCGGGGTCCCGGGTGCGGCCGCGGCCGCGACAGGGCGCCGGACCCGCGCGAGGGCTATGTTGCTGAGCGATGCGGGACGACGCTGTCCCGCACCCGACAGGAGGTCCTCATGAGAGGGACAGGACGGCGCGCCGTCGCGCTGGCGGGCATGGGGGCGGCCGGTGCCCTGCTGCTGGCCGGCTGCCTGCAGAACCCGAGCCAGGGGGGCGCGGCGGGCGAGGGGCTCGCCGGCTTCGTGGACAACGCAGAGGCGGACGGCGACGGGGTCGTCACCGTCCTCGGGGCGTTCGGCGGGCAGGAGGCCGACGCCTTCAACGCGTCGCTCGCCGACTTCGAGGAGGAGTCGGGGATCGACGTCCAGTACAGCTCCGACCAGGACTTCACGAACACCATCCGGCAGCGCACCGGTGCCGGCCAGGCGCCCGACGTCGCGATCTTCCCGCAGCCGGGCGGCCTGCTCGAGCAGGCCGAGGCAGGGTACGTGCAGCCGATCGACACCTACCTCGACTACGACGCGCTGGACGACACGCTCGTCCCCGGGTTCCTCGACGCCGGTCGGCTCAACGGCCGCGTCTACGGGGCGCCGATGCGCATGGCCGTGAAGTCGCTGGTCTGGTACAACCAGGCCACCTACCCGGCCGAGGGCTACAGCACGGAACCCGCCGACCTCGACGAGCTGGCGGGGATCGCCACGCAGATCCGCGACAGCGGCACCGCGCCGTGGTGCATGGGGTGGAACTCCGACCAGGCGACCGGGTGGGTGGGCACCGACTGGATCGAGGAGTACATGCTCCGCCTGTGGGGCCCCGACGTCTACGACGAGTGGACCTCCCACGAGATCCCGTTCGACGACGAGCGCGTGATCGCCGCCTTCGACGCGTTCGGCGAGCTCGTCCTCGCCGAGGGGAACGTGGCCGGAGGGACGCAGAGCGTGATCGCCACCCCGTTCTCCGAGGCGATCCTCCCGGCCTTCGCGGACCCGCCCGAGTGCTTCCTCGAGCGCCAGGGCAACTTCATCACCGGGTTCATGCCCGAGGAGGTGCAGGCGGACCTCGACGGCTCGGTCGGCGTCTTCGCCTTCCCGCCCGCCGTGGACGGCTACGAGGGCCAGCCCATCCTGGGCGGCGGTGACCTGGCCGCGCTCATGAACGGCAACGACGACGACGCGATCGCCCTCATGCAGTTCCTCACGTCCCCCGAGTTCGGGGGCCCGTGGGCGCAGGCGGGCGGCTGGCTCTCGCCGCACACCACGTTCGACGCCACCCAGTACCCGGACGACATCACCCGCAGGACCGCCGAGATCGTCGCGGAGGCCGACGTGTTCCGCTACGACGGCTCGGACCTCATGCCCAACGCCGTCGGCGGCGGCACGTTCTGGACCGGCATGGTCGAGTGGCTCAGCGGTCAGAAGACGGCCGCGCAGGTGACCTCCGACATCGAGGAGAGCTGGCCCGCGGCGGAGGACGGCTCGTGAGCACCGTCCTGGCCGCACCGGCCGGCACCGCTCCGGCCGCCCGCCGCGGGGGCTCGCCCGCCCGGCCGGGACGCATGGTCCTGGGCATCCTGGGGGTGGCGCTCGTCGCCTGGCTGGTCATCAACATCTTCCTGTCGATCGCCTGGTTCCCCGGCTGGTACCTGAACAACCGGCTGCTCATGGCGGTGGTCGGCATCCTCGCCGGCCTGGGCGGAGCGGCGCTGCTGTTCTACTTCGCCAACGTCTTCGCCGAGTCGTTGCCGCAGCGGCTGTCCCAGGGGGTGATCCCGTACATCTTCCTGCTGCCGGCCTTCGGCTTCATCTCCCTCATGCTGCTGTACCCCACGGTGCAGACGATCAACTACAGCTTCGCGGGCGACCGCAGCACGGAGTACGTGGGGTTCGACAACTACGCCGCCATCTTCTCCAGCGGCGAGTTCTGGCTGGCCATCACGAACAACCTGCTCTGGCTGGCCATCGTGCCGGCCGTCACGGTCGCCTTCGGGGTCGTCGTGGCCCTGTTCGCCGACCGCCTGCCGGCCACGGGCGAGAAGGTCGCGAAGAGCCTCATCTTCCTGCCCATGGCGATCTCCTTCGTCGGCGCCGCCACCATCTGGCGTCTCGTCTACAACCTCGACGAGGACACGGGGCTGCTCAACGCGATCATCACCGGGCTCGGGGGCACCGCGCAGGACTGGCTGCGGTTCGACACCGCGCGGCTCAACTCCCTGCTCATGATGGTCATCCTCGTCTGGCTGCAGGTCGGCTTCGCGATGGTCCTGCTGTCCGGCGCCATCAAGGCCGTCCCGGAGGAGACCCTCGAGGCCGCCCGCCTGGACGGGGCCAACGAACGGCAGCTGTTCTTCCGGGTGATCATCCCGCAGATCCGCGGCACGATCCTCACCGTCTTCATCACGGTGCTGATCCTCGTGCTCAAGGTCTTCGACATCATCTACGTGCTGACGAACGGCCAGGCGCGCACCAACGTGATCGCCGTGCTGTTCTTCCAGGAGCTGTTCACCGCCCAGCGCGCCGGGCAGGCGTCGGCGATCGTCGTGATCCTGCTCCTCCTCGTCCTGCCCGTCCTGCTCTACCAGGTCCGCAGCTTCCGCGAGGAGACCCGATGACCGCCGTGGCGACCCCTCCGCGTGCCGTGATGGGCACCCGGCGCTCCGTGACGCCGGAGGGTCAGCGGCGCAGCTGGGTCGCACCCCTCGTCATGGTCGTCCTGTGCCTGCTGTGGACGGTCCCCACGCTGGGCCTGCTCGTCACGAGCCTGCGCAGCCGGGAGGACGCCGCCACCACCGGCTGGTGGACGGCGATCCTCAACCCGTTCGGCGCGGGGTGGACCGCCGAGAACTACGCGGGCGCGCTCTCCGGCCAGGGCATGGCCCAGGGGTTCCTCAACAGCGTCGTGGTCGCCGTGCCGGCGACGATCCTGCCGATCATGCTCGCGGCCTTCGCCGCCTACGCCTTCACGTTCATGGAGTTCCCCGGCCGGGACCTGCTGTTCGTGGCCATCGTGGCCGTCATGGTGGTGCCCATCCAGGTCGCGTTCCAGCCGATGCTGGACCTGCTCGGCCCGAACGGCATCGGCATCTCCGGCCAGTTCGTCGCGGTGTGGCTGCTGCACACCGGGTTCGGCATGCCGCTGTGCCTCTACACGTTGCGCAACTACATGGCGACGCTCCCGCTCTCGGTCGTCGAGTCGGCGAAGATCGACGGGGCCAGCCACTACCAGACCTTCTGGCGGCTCGTGGCGCCCATGTCCATGCCCGCGATCGCCGCGTTCGCGACCCTGCAGTTCCTCTGGGTGTGGAACGACCTGCTCATCGCCAAGCTGTTCCTCAGCCCCGGCAACGCGACGATCATCGTCCAGCTCCAGCAGCTGCTGGGGACCCAGGGGCAGGGCGAGGAGCTCCTGCAGGCCGGGGCCTTCATCTCGATCCTGCTGCCCATGGCCGTCTTCTTCGCCCTCCAGCGCTTCTTCGTCCGGGGCCTCACGGCCGGGTCGGTCAAGGGCTGAGGGGCGGCCGCGCAGGACGACCTCGCGCTCCGGCGCCGGACGGCGCGTCCCGCTCCCCCAGGTGAGGGGCGGGACGCGCCGTCCGGCGCTGCCGGCGCGGTCTCACGCCTCCTGGCTGCGGGAGCGGCGGCGGACGGCGACGAGGGCCGCGCCGGCGGTCGCGAGCGCCACGGCCAGGGCACCGGCCGTGCCGGGGTCGGCGCCCGTCGACGCGAGCCCTCCCGTGCGGGGCGCGCCCGGGACCGCCGCCGCGCGGGTGGCCGGCTGCGTCGGTGCGGTCGGTGCGGTCGGTGCGGTCGGCACGGTCGGCACGGTCGGTGCGGTCGGTGCGGTCGGCGCTGCGACGGTCGCGGCCGGGAGGGTGAGCAGGGCGCCGATCGGCAGGACCGGTGGGGTGGAGGCGGCGGCGAGGTAGAGGACGGTCGCCGTCGCGGACCGCACCTGGCCCGCGGAGTCCTCCACCTGCCACTCGATCGCGTCGGGGTTCCCGGCGAGGCCGGCCTCCGGGACGAAGGTGATCGTCGCGGCGGTGTCGTCGACCGTCCAGACGCCCTGCCCCTGGACGACGAGGCCCTTGACCAGCCGGTAGGGCGCGTCCGGCGTGGCGGCGGAGGCGCCGGCGCCGACGGCCGGTGCGGCGCCGGGGTCGCGGATCCACAGCGTGCTGCCGACCGCGTCCGGCACCCGGGTCCGGATGGGCAGCGTCGCCGGTCGGCCGTGCGCGTTGCCCTCGGAGACCACCGGTGCCGTGAGCACGGGCGTGGTGGGCGCGGTCGGGCCCGTCGGGGTCGGGCTGACCACCACGACCCTCTCGTACGTCACGGCGACCGTGGCCACGGTCGTCACGCCGCGCCCGTTCGCGACCTGGTAGGTCACCGGTGCGGGGCTGCCGGTGAACCCGTCGGCGGGGTGGAACTCGACCAGGCCGGCAGGGGTGGTGCTCCACACGCCCTGCCCGTCGACGTGGACGGAGCCCGCGGTGGTCGTCGTGCCGTCCGGTCCGGGCACGACGAGGCCGAGGCTGCGCACGTCGAGCGCGCCCCTGTCGTTCGCCAGCACGTCCACCGTCGCGGGGCGGCCGCTGGGCAGGCCGTCCCGCGCGTCGTCGGCGGCCCGGGGGGCGTAGTCGATGGCGATGGTGCCGGTGAGGACGTCGCCGTCGAGGGTGGTGACCCCGTACCGCAGGTCCGGCAGCGGGACGGCGGGGTCGTAGCCCGCGGACGGTGAGAAGGTCACCGTCCCGGTGCTCGGGTCGACCGAGTAGGAACCCTGGTCACCCTCGACGATCCTCCGGGTCGGGGTCCCGTCCACGGGGTGGAGCAGCACGAGCGTGCCCGGGTCGACGTCGCCGTCGTCGTCCGCCAGCACGTCCAGCGTCACCGGCTCGCCGATGGTGTTGCGGACCGACACGTCCGCGTGGGCGGCCGGTGCGGCGTACTCGAGGGTGATGCTGGACCGCCCCTCGACGTACGGCTCCCAGGGGTCGGGGTAGGCGACCCCGTCGCCGATCCGGTACCCGACCGGCGCCGGCGTCCCGCGGAACCCGGCCTGCGGGGTGAAGGTGACCGTCCCCGCCTCCGGTTGGACGGTCCACGTGCCCTCGCCCGGCACGGTCAGGGTCGATCCGTCGGACGGCTCGTCGGCGGGGTGCACCTGGAGCGTCGCCGGGTCGACGGCCCCCTCGTCGTTGGCGAGGACCTCGACGACGACCGGCCGGCCGTGCCGGGCGGCGGTCACGCGGTCCGGGCGGGCGACGACCTCGTACGCGACGACGATGTCCTGGACGTCGGTCTCCCCGGCGTGGGTGGCGACGCGGTACCGGGCCCTGCCGGGGACCTGGGCGTGGTCGAAGCCCGGGTCGGGGGTGAACGTGACGGTCCCGGCGGCGCGGTCGAGCGTGTACGTGCCCCCGTGGACGCCCGACGTGTCGACGGGGGTGCCGTCGGGCGAGACGAGCGAGAGGGTCGCCGGGTCGATCGAGCCGCGGTCGTTGCGGAGCGGGGCGAGGGTCACGGGCTGCCCGTGCGCATGGCCCGTCGACTGGTCCGGCGCCAGCCCGGGACGGTAGAGGACCGAGGCCCGGGCGACGTGCTGCACACCCTGCTGGTCGATGACGGAGTACCGGACGGGCGTGGGGTCCCCGGTGTAGGTCCCGTCCATGTCGTGGTACGGGTAGAAGACGAGGGTGCCGCGGGTCTCCTCCAGGGTGTCGGCGATCCAGATGCCCTCTCCGGGGACGACGAGGTCGTGCACCCGGCTGCCCCACCGGTCGACGAGCCGCACGCTCTCGCGCCGCAGGGTCGGGTCGTCGTTCAGCAGCACCTCGACCCGCGCACGGGTGCCGAGCGCCACGCCGCGGAGCTCGTCGTCGCGGGCGAGCGCGACGTCCGCCGCCGGCACGGGCTGCTGCCCGTCACCGCCCGCCGCCGGCTCGGCCGGAGCCGGCCGTCCCGGTGCCACCGCGTCGGCCGGCGCAGCGCCGCTCTCCTCGACGGGGTGGGCATCGACGGCACCGTCGGTCGTCGCCCCGCCCGGCCGCTGCTCCGTCGCCGGCTCGGGGCCCTCCTGGGCCGGCCCCGCCGGAGCCTCTCCCCCGTCGGGCGCCTCCCCCGTGTCCACCGGCGTGTCGGCCAGGTCCTCGTCGCCGGGCGGCTCGGGTGCGGGCTCGCCGGGGACCGCCCCCTGCACGACGGGGGGCGCCTCCTCGGCGGCGGCGGCCGCGGGCACGCCCGAGACGCCCAGCGTCGCGACCGTCAGGGCCGCCATCGCGGCGGCGGACGTCCGCCGGCCTCTGCCGGAGGGGTGGGTCTGTGCTCGGGACACGGGACGTCCTTGAGGTGGGGCCAGCGGTGCTGGCGGCGCGGGAGGTGCCTGCCCCTGCCCCATCGGCCACCGCGACCGCCGCGCGCACCGGCACGCGCCTCGGATCCGAGGACCACCCGCTCGTGAGCAGGGACGTCGCCACCAGGAGCGGGCGGACGTCCCCGTGCTCCTGGGGGCTAGGACCCTCTCCCGCCGTGCCGCTCAGGAGGAGCGTCCCACCCCTGTCCGGGCGACGAGCACACAGGGGGCGACGCGATGGGGCCTGACCGCGACGGGGCCTACCCCTACGAGATCGTGACGGGGAGGGACCGCCGGCGCTGGCAGTGGGTGCGGGAGGGCGCCACCGGCGCCTACCACTGGGCCCCCTACGAGCCGTCCGTCCCGCCTCCGGCGATCCGCTTCGACGGCCCCCCCGACGGGCCGCCCGGCTCCCTGCTGCCGTGAGCGGCCCCGCGCCCGGCCGGACCGGCCTCGGTGCGCTCGTCACCGCCGCGACGGCGACGCTGACCGCTGCCGCCGCCCTCGCGGCGGTCGGGGCCGCCGTCTTCGGGACCGCGATCGTCTCGCGTCCGGCGCTGAGCCTCGCCGAGGACACCGACCAGCTCCTGCTCGCGTGGGGCCTGGGCACCCTGGGGCTGTTCTCCGTCGGCGCGCTGCTGGTCACGGCCACGCGCGTCCTCGTCCCGCAGGTCGTGACGCTGTACGACCTGGGGGAGGCCTTCGACCGCCGGCTCGCGGACGCCGCCGCCCGCGAGCACTACCTGCTCGGCCACCCCACCGTGCCGTCGTTCCAGCGCGGGCTCGCGGACCGTCGGAGGGCCGCGCGGCACGTCGAGGCCGAGCTCGTCGGGGCGAGGTCAGCGCTGGCGGAGGCGGAGCGGGCGACGGACGCCGCCGCCACCGCGACCGCGGCCGCACGGGTCCGGGAGCTCGACGACGCCCGGGCGCTGCACCACGCCGACCTGGCGGTGTGGGAACGCGCCAGGGCCGTCCTCGTCGCGGACGCGCAGGCGACGACGGTCCGCGCCGAGACGCGCGCGGCCCTCGTCGCCGCGGGGGTCTTCGGCCTGCTGGCGGCGGCCGGCGGGGTCGGCTTCCAGCTGGCGCTGTCGAGCAGCGACGACGGCACCGCCGGCGGCGGCACCGACCCTGCGCTCGTGACGACGACCATGACCAGGCTCGCCGGTGCGACCGGGGACGCCCTGTGGGAGCGGCTCGACCTGGCGGCGTGCGAGCTCGGAGGCGTCCCGGGGGTCGTGTACGTGGCGCTGGACGGCGGGACGGGGACGCCTGCGGACCCGTGGACCGTGCAGACCGTCCCGGTGCAGGACCGGTGCCTCCCCCGCCGGTTCGAGGCGACGCGCGACGCGGCCGCCGTCGTCGTGGTCGAGGCGGCGGTCGTGACCGCACCGCCGTCGTCGGCGGGCTGACCCCCGCGGCGTCAGCAGGTGTACGTCTTGCTGGTGCGCATCTCGTACGTGCCGTTGCCGGTGGTCCCGGCCGCACGCCACTTGCCGTCCATCCGGACGCGGTAGGTCCGGCTGCCGACGCAGGACAGCAGCTCCCCCGCCTCGAGGTCGGACTCCGCGTGCCAGCCGTCGGAGGCGTAGTAGACCCAGTCGCGCTCCACCCACCGGCCCGCGGAGTACTCGTCGACCCAGATCCCGTACAGGGCCACGTCGTAGTTGGAGCCCCCGGCGGCGTCGCGGATCTCGCCGTAGGCCCGCATCCGGTTGTTCGTGCTGTCGTAGTTGATCCACGCGCAGCGCAGCACCTGGGAGCCCACGCAGCTCTTGCCCTGGTACGCGGTGGTGACGGCCGCCGAGGCGGGACCGGACGGGGCGACGACGAGCGCCAGGGCGAGCACGGCGGGGGCGAGCAGTCGACGGAGGCGCACGGGGGCTCCCAGGGGGTGGTGCAGCACGGCGGTGGGCTCGCGGAACCTAGCACCGAACGGGGTCCCGTCGACCCTCTCCGACGCTCCCGGTCGAGGATCACCCGTCCGTGTTCCATCCCGCCCGGTCCGGCGGCGGCGGGTCAGCCCGCCGTCGCGCGGGCGGCCTGGAGGACGAGGTCGGCGACCGCCCCGGGGCGGGAGACGCCGACGGCGTGGGAGGCGTCGACCTCGACGACCGTCGACCCCGCGCGCCGGGCCATGAAGCGCTGCGCCTCGGCGGGGACCGCGAGGTCCTGCCGCGTGACGAGCGTCCAGGACGGGACCGTGCGCCAGGCGGCGGCCGTCGCCTTCTCCTCCAGGGCCTCGCTGGTGATGGGCCGCTGCGTCGCGGCCATCAGGCGGGCGACCTCGGGGGGCACGTCGGCCGCGAACACCTCGCGGAAGCGGTCCGGCCGGATGTAGAGGTCGGTCACGGTGCCGCCGGCGCCGTCGGGCACGGGCACGGGCTCCAGCGCCGACCCCAGCTCGTTCCCGGGGAACCTCCCGGCCAGCTCACCGGTGCTCTCCCCCTCCTCGAGGAGGAAGCTGCCCACGTAGACGAGCGCCCGCACGCCGGCGTGCCCGTGCGCGGCCACGCTCATCACGGAGCCGCCGTAGGAGTGGCCGACCACGACGACCGGGCCGTCGACGCGGTCCAGGACGGTGCGCAGCTGGTCGGCGTCCTGGCGCAGGCCGCGCAGGGGGTTGGCGGTGGCGACGACGGGGTAGCCGTCGGCGAGCAGCTGCTCGAGCACCCCGTTCCAGCTCGCGGACTCCGCGAAGGCGCCGTGCACGAGCACCACGGTCGGCGTGCCCTCCGCCGGTGGACGGTTGTCGGTCTCGGTGGTCACGTGGGGTTCCTCCCGGTCCGCAGCGACCGGGTCGACCCGGGTGGTCGTCGCGTCGCTGACTCCAGGACCGTAGGGACCGACGCCGACGCGGCGCGTACGTCAGATGACCGTCGTCGTGACCGTTCCCGGGGACGGCTCCGGACCGAGCGCGGCGCGCAGGGCGACGCGGGAGGTGATCCCCAGCATGGGGAAGATCCGGTGCAGGTGGGTGCCGATCGTCCGGTGCGAGAGGTACAGCCGCGCACCGATCTCGCGGTTCGTGAGGCCCTGGGCGGCCAGCTGGGCGATCAGCAGCTCCTGCGGGCTCAGCCGCTCGCGCGCCTCGGGGGTGCGGGGCCGGCTCCGCTCCCCGGCGGCGCGCAGCTCCTGGCGGGCACGGTCGCCCCAGGCGACGGCGCCGAGGGCGTCGAAGGTGTCCCGCGCCGCCCGCAGCGGGGCGCGGGACTCCGCCGCCCGCCGGCGGCGGCGCAGCCAGGCACCGTGCGCGAGCTGCAGCCGGGCGCGGGCGAAGGGCCAGCCGCCGAGGTCCGCCGCGAGGGCGTCCGCGAAGAGCGCCTCGGCCTCGCCCTCGGACGCCAGGAGCGCGCGGCCGTGGCGCAGGCCGAGGTGCAGCACCGGGGAGGGCGTCCGTGCGGCGAGGGCCTCGAGGTCGGCCACGAGGGGCTCGACCTCGGCCCGGTGCCCGCTGCGGACGGCCGCCTCGACGAGGTCGGCGACGGCGAAGGTCCGCACCACGGGATGGTGGGCGGGGTCGGCGGGGTCCGAGAGCCGTGCCAGCTGGTCCCACGCCTCCTCGTGCCGCCCCTGGTCCAGCGCCACCACGCCACGGGCGAGCTGCACACCGGCGAGGACGGCGTAGGAGCCCACCTGCAGGCCCAGGCGCGCCGCGGCGGCGAGCCGCTCCTCGACATCCCGGCCGCCGCAGAGCGCCGCGACCACGCACTGGACGACCTCGGCGACGACCCCCATGAGCGGCTGCGCCGAGTCGGCGGCGAGCCGGGCGGCCTCGTCGGCGGCCGTGGCCGCCAGGCTGAACCGGCCGACGTTCAGCGCGCTCCAGGCCTGGACCGCCCGGGCCCGCCCGAGGAGACCCAGCCGCCCGTCGGCCCGCAGGCCCGCCAGCGCCGGCGTCAGGAACCCGACGGCGAGCGGGAAGTCCCCCACGACGCTCGCCGCGTCGCCGGCCGCCTGGCCGCGGGCCGCGTCGAGCGGGACGTGGGACGCCGCGAGCAGCCGTCCGTGGACCATCGCGCCGCGGTCGAACGGCGCCACGTAGGACAGCACCTCGAGCACCAGGACGTCGTCCGGGGCGGTGACCTGCTCGACGACCTCCAGCAGGCGCGCACGGGCCCCGGCGCCCGGGTCGGCCCACCAGCACCGCAGCGACGCCGCCTGCAGGAAGCGCAGCGCCTGGTCGGCCCGGCCCTCCGCCGCCGCGGCCGCGGCCACCTCCGTGAGCATCCGGGTGCCCGCGCGCACGTCGTGCACGCCCTCCTCGAAGCCCTCCCGGATGACGGAGAGGCGGGCCCGCTCCCGGACCGGCACGTCGAGGGCCGCGGTCTCCCGCAGGAGGCGGTCGACCACGTCGGGCCGCCCCCACTCGAACGCCAGCTCGGCCGCCCCCAGGTAGCGCCGCACCCGTTCGGACGGGTCCGCGGTGAGCCGGGCGGCGCGCTCGAGCGTGGCCTGAGCGGCGGCCACGCCCCCGCGGCGCTGGGCGCGGGACGCCGCGGCCTCCAGCCCCGCCGCGACCGCGTCGTCCGGCACGTCCGCGGCGAGGGCCCGGTGCCAGAGCTGACGGTCGCCGTCGCGCAGCACCGCGGCCAGGGCGAGGTGCGCGGCCCGCTGCTCGGGCGGGGTGGCGCGCCGGTGGACCGCATGACGGACCAGCGGGTGGCGGAAGGTGAGCAGCGGGCCGTCCGCGACGACGAGGCCGACCCCGACGGCCGCCGACAGGGCCTCGGCCGTGACCGGCTCGCCGCGCCACCGCGACGTCGCGGCCAGGGCCTCGGTGAGGTCGCCCCCGTCCTCGAGGGCCGCGACGAGCAGCAGGTCCCGGGTCGCCGCGGGCAGGCCCGGGAGCCGGGCCGCGAACGCGCGCTCCAGCCGCGCGGTCAGCGTCAGGGGTGCGGCGTCGTCCTCGGCGCCCTCCAGCGGCAGCTCCGTCAGCGCGAGGGGGTTGCCGGCCGCGGCCTCCAGCACCCTCCTGCGGCCGGCCGGGCCGAGCCGCGGGGCGCGGCGGGCCAGGACGCTCTCCGCGGAGCGCGGGTCGAGGCGGGGCAGGTGGTGCTCCACCAGCGTCGGGCCGGCGAGCGCGGGCGGGAAGCCGTCGCGCTGGGCCTGCACCATCACGACGGGCTCGGAGTCGAGCCGTCGGGCGACGAAGCCGAGGGCGTCCGCGCTGGGCCGGTCCAGCCAGTGCGCGTCGTCGACCACCAGGACGAGAGGCTGCTCCGCGGCGCCGTCGCTGAGGAGGGTCAGCGCGGCCAGGCCGATGAGGAAGGGCTCCGGCGCGGCGTCGTCGGTCATGCCGAAGGCGGCCCTCAGCGCGCGGCGCTGCGGGACGGGCAGGGCTGGAGAGCGGTCCAGCAGGGGCCGGACGAGCTGGTGGAGACCGGCGAACGGGAGCGGCATCTCCGACTCGACGCCGGTGGTGCGCAGCACCCGCAGCCCTCGTCCGGCGGCGGCCGCGCAGACGTGCTGCAGGAGGGCCGTCTTCCCGATCCCGGCCTCGCCGTGGACGAGGGCGGCGGCGCCGCGGTCCGGCAGGTCCTCCAGCAGGCCCTCGAGGGCGTGGATCTCGACGTCCCGGCCGACCAGACCGGGCGCCCTGCTCGCGTCCTGCACCGCCCAGACCTCCTGCTCCGTGGGTCGTGCAGAGGGTCGCACGTCGCCCGCCCCCGGGGCGGCGGACCCGGCCGGCCGGACGCGCCGTGCGCTCGACCGGCGAGGGGGCCGGCCGCGACGTGGCGGCCGACCCCCTCGTGGTGCCCGCAGGGCTCAGCTCGCCGCGGCGAGGTTCTCGATCAGCGTCTCCGCGCGCTCGCGCAGCTCGACGTCGGCCGTGTCCGAGACCCGGCTGCTCGCCCCGGGGGGCGCGTCGAGCCGCTCGACGAAGCGCTCGAGCTGCACGACCGCCGCGTCCGTCCTGCCGCGGGCCGCGAGCCGGGTCGCGGCGGACAGGTGCTCCTCGAGGAGGAACGACACCGCGCCGGCCACCTCGCGGTCGGCCTGGAGCGCGTCCAGCTCGTCCTGCGTCTCGTCGAGGTACGGGGCGACGAACGCCTCCGGCTGCCACAGGTAGTCGCGGGCGAAGATCGTGAAGAGCTGGTTCCAGGCGTTGAAGTCGTGCGCGCCGGCCACGACGACGTTCTGCACCAGCGCGTTGTCGTAGGACTCGACGACCTCCGCGTCGGGCAGCCCGAAGTCCCAGGCGCCGCCGCCGAAGAGGATGTACGGCGTGGCCAGCCCCGGCGTCGTCGGGTCGAGCCGCGCCCCGCCGCTCCACGGCCCGTACCAGCCGAACAGCGTCGGGTCGTGGTCGATGATGTTCTGCGTGACGATGCTGCCCCGGGACAGGCCCGCGAAGGCGCGGTCCACCGGCTCCGTCGAGACGTTGTAGGCGCCCTCGACGAACGGCAGGACGACGTCGCGCAGGGCCGGGTAGCCCTCCTCGGGGTCACCCAGGTAGTCCGTGGCCGTGGTGACCACCACGGCGGGCTCCGTCAGGCCGTCCTGCAGCAGGTTGTCCATGATCACCGGGACGCTGCCCATGTTGAGCCAGTCGGACTGGTCCTGACCGCCGCCGTGCTGCATGTAGATCGTCTTGTAGGGCACGGCGCGGTCGGCGTCGTAGCCCGGCGGCAGGTAGACGCCGACGGTCCGCTCCGCGCCCCCGACCTCGAGGGGGACGTAGCCCCAGGTGCCCTTCGGCGAGCCCGGTCGCGGGTTCTCGACCTGCCGGGCGGCGAGCGGGGCGAAGTCCTGCCGCTCGGCGTCGTAGGGCACGTTGACGCGGTTGAAGGCGCGGCGGGCGGTGCCCTGCAGGCCGTCCGGGGCGTAGACCGGCGCGTTGGCGGGGTCGGTCACCCACAGGCTCGTGTCACCGTCGACGTAGAACCAGTACTGGTTCGCACCCGCGGCCAGCGGCACGTCGGTCACCCAGTAGCCGTCCTCCACCTCGGTCATCTCGACCTCGTAGGCGCCACCGCCGCGCATGAGGCCGGGCCGGTACTCCGACGGCGCGTACACCGTCGGGTCGGTCGGGTCCTCCCAGTCGCGCAGCATGATGTCCGCGACGAACCGCACGCTGGAGGCCTCGGGTGCGTGCAGGACGAAGTGGCCGGTGTAGCCCGTCGGCGAGCCCAGGTCCCGCACGACCGTCGGGCCGGGCGTGAGGTCGACGTGGTCGTCCGCCACGGCGACGCCGGGCGCCGCCGTCAGCGCCATCGCCAGCCCCAGCCCGGCGGCGAGGACCAGCCGTCGGACGCGTCGACCACCTTGCCCGACCGCGACGGCGCCCCCGTCGGCCGGCGCGCCCCCTGTCGTCTGCGCAGCTCTCATCACTGTTCTCCCTCGAACGGCGGACGGGCACCGCGCTCCGCTGCGCGACCCGTCCCCCGACGGTAGGCACGTCTTTCGACGTTGTAAACAGCCAGCGCAGAGGTCTTCCTACGTGGTAAGCCGTCGACCGCGCGAGCGCGGCGCCGTCGGCGGGCGGCTGGCCCGCCCAGAGCCCTCAGGACCAGCCGGTGAGCAGATCCCGCACGGCGGAGAACTCGGCGCCGGAGAGCGTGCCCGCCAGCAGCGCGTCGTAGGCCTGGACCGCGTCGCGCAGGCCGTGCCGGGCGACGAGGTCGGGCGCGTGCACCCGCGCGTCGGCGACCTGGCGACGCACCTCCTGGCGGCGCGAGCCGGCCGACCCGGACGCGGGGCGCGGAACGGTCGACGTCGTCGTGGGCGCAGGCGGCATCATGAGGGTGGTCATGGCCGTCCATCGGCCGGTGCGGACCGCGACCTGAGCGCGTCGGCGCACCGGCGGCCGGGCGCGTCCCTCGAGGTAGGAGTGCAGTGGCAGAACCGACCCGTCCGCTCCCCCGTCCGCTCCGAACCCCCGCCATGCGAGCCGTCGTCCGTGCGCCCCGGGTCGTGCCCGCGCGTGCCCGCGCCGGACGGCCGACGGTGGCCCCGTGAGCCGCGTCCTCGACCGCGTCGGCGGTGCGGGCGGGCGGACGCCGGACGTCCCGGCCCCGCGCCCCGGGGGCGGCCCCCGCGACGCGGGCACGGCCGGCGGCCACGACGGGGCCG
>NZ_RWJX01000090.1 GCF_004123805.1 Cellulomonas endophytica
TCGCCGGGGCGGCGACGGCCGCCCGGGCCGGTGCGGGGGCGGCCGTCCGCGCGGCGGCGAGGCGCGCCGCCTGCGCGGCCGCCTCCTCACGGGCACGGCGCTCGGCCTCGACCTGGTCCTGGCGCTGGCGCTGCACCTCGACGCTGGTCTGCTGCGCCGCGGCCAGGGCGACGAGGAGCCCGTCGCGCTCGGCGTCGGCCGCCGCCACGGCGACCTCCGCCGCCCGCTCCGCCTCCTGCGCCGCCGCGAGCGCGGTCTGCGCCGCCGCGGTGGTGCGCCCGGCCTCGTCGGCGGCGGCGCGGGCACGGCCCTGGAGGGCGTCGGCGACGACCCCGGCGGCCCGGAACTCCTGCACCGCCTGGTCGGCCTTGCCCGAGAGGTGGTCCAGCGCGGAGCTGCGCGCGGCGACCTGCTCGAAGTCGTCGGCGGAGACGAGCGCGCGCAGCAGCTCGGTCGAGCCGCCGGTCCGCGTCATCTCACGCGCGATGGCGACGAGGGTGCGACGCGCCTCCTCCGCGTGGGTGTCGGCGTCGCGGGAGCGCACGGCGGCGGCCTCGGACTCCGCGACCGCGGCGTCGCGGGCGGCGGTGGCGGCGGCGTAGTCCTCCGCCGCGGAGCCGACGGCCCTCTCCGCCGCCTCCCGCGTGCCGGACAGCTCCGCGAGCCGGACCTCCATGGCGGCGACCGAACCCCGGGCGGCGGAGACGGCGGCCTGCGCCTCGCGCACGTCCTCGTCGGTCACGGGCGGCGCCGGCGCGGCGAGCGCGCCGCCGGCACCGGCGACCCCGGCACCCAGGCCGAGCGCGAGCACGAGCAGCGCGGTCCCGGGGACCCGCCCGCGACGGGCGGCGTGGCCGTCCCTCCGGTCGTGCCTGCGCACCGCGTCACCTGTCCCGTCGTCGTGGGGACGGCGCACGGAGGTGCCGCACGCGTCCCGGGGTCCCGTCGGACCGTACCCGCGCCCGTCCCAGAAGAAAACACCCGTCACTCGAACATCGCGAGTCACACGGGTCACTCCTGTCACCCGCCGCCCCTCTGCCCATCGGCCGCGGGGGCGCGGAGGTGAAGGGATGCAGCGATGGCGACGAGTTGCGTCGTTCTCAGCATGCGGGCGCACGTCCAGCAAATGAGACGGCTGTTCCGGGCGACGAGGGCCCCGCCGTAACCTCCCCGTCATGACCTGCCGCCGAATGTGTCGCTGACCCCAGCGCACGTCCGGCGCGCCCGCCGCCTCCCGCAGGACCCGTCGCACCCGCCGGTGCGACGTCCCGGGATGGCCCGGCCCACCCCGTGCGCGACCCGAGCAGCCCCCCGCGGGCGAGGTCGACGCCCGTCGGCTCCCTGCGGCCCCCGCACCCACCGAGAGGGACCAGGATGAGCAGCGACAGCTGGAGCTTCGAGACCAAGCAGATCCACGCGGGGCAGACCCCCGACCCGGCCACCGGCGCCCGGGCCCTGCCGATCTACCAGACGACGTCGTTCGTGTTCGACGACGCCGAGCAGGCCGCGGCGCGCTTCGCGCTGCAGGAGCTCGGCCCGATCTACACGCGCATCACGAACCCGACGCAGCAGGTCGTCGAGGACCGCATCGCCGCGCTCGAGGGCGGCGTCGGCGCGCTCCTCGTCGCCTCGGGGCAGGCCGCGGAGACGTACGCGATCCTCAACGTCGCCGAGGCGGGCGACCACGTCGTCGCCAGCCCCTCCCTGTACGGCGGCACCTACAACCTCCTGCGGTGGACGCTGCCGAAGCTCGGCATCACGACGACCTTCGTCTCCGACCCGCACGACCCGCAGGCGTGGCGCGACGCGGTCCGCCCGAACACGAAGCTGTTCTTCGCCGAGACGATCCCGAACCCCCGCTCCGACGTCCTCGACATCGAGACGGTCGCCGGCGTCGCCCACGCGTCCGGCGTGCCGCTCGTGGTCGACAACACCGTCGCGACGCCGTACCTCATCAACCCGCTGCAGTGGGGCGCCGACGTGGTCGTGCACTCCGCGACGAAGTACCTCGGCGGCCACGGCACCGCGATCGGCGGCGTCATCGTCGACGGCGGGTCCTTCGACTACGCGCAGCACCCCGAGCGCTTCCCCGGGTTCAACACGCCCGACCCCTCCTACAAGGGCCTGGAGTTCGCGAAGGCGCTCGGCGTCGGCGGCATCTTCGGCGTCAACCTCTCCTACATCCTCAAGGCGCGGGTGCAGCTGCTCCGCGACCTCGGCGCCGCCATCAGCCCCTTCAACGCGTTCCTGCTCGCGCAGGGCATCGAGACCCTGTCGCTGCGCGTGGAGCGCCACGTGCAGAACGCGCAGCGCGTGGCGGAGTGGCTCGACGCCCGCGACGACGTGCGCGGCGTGCACTACTCGGGCCTGGCCTCCAGCCCGTGGCACGCGAACCAGGTGAAGTACGCCCCTCGCGGCGCGGGCGCGGTGCTCGCGTTCGAGCTCGACGGCGGCCGCGAGGCCGGCCAGGCCTTCGTCTCCGCGCTGGAGCTGCACAGCCACGTCGCGAACATCGGCGACGTGCGCTCGCTCGTCATCCACCCGGCCTCGACGACGCACAGCCAGCTCACGGAGGAGGAGCAGGCGCTGTCCGGCGTCACCCCGGGCCTCGTGCGCCTGGCCGTGGGGCTCGAGGGGATCGACGACATCCTCGCCGACCTCGACGCGGGCTTCCGCGCGGCGAAGGGCGCCTGAGCCCGTGCCCGACCGCACCACCCGTCCGTCGGCCGGCGCCCCGCCCCGCGAGGCGCCGGTCGGCGCGGCCGGCAGCCGGGTGCCGCTCGAGCGGCGCCCGCCCGTGCCGGCCTCGGCGGCGTGGCGCGACGGCGACCCCGTCGGGCGGCGCCGGTTCGCCGACCTCGGCCCCTTCCTGCTCGAGGGCGGCGGGCGCCTGCCGGTCGTGCGGCTGGCCTACGAGACCTGGGGCACCCTCAACGAGGCGCGCGACAACGCCGTGCTCGTGCTGCACGCGCTCACGGGCGACTCGCACGTCACCGGGCCGGCCGGCGAGGGCCACCCGACGCCCGGCTGGTGGTCCTCGATGGTCGGTCCCGGCGCTCCCATCGACACGGAGCGGTACTTCGTCGTCGCCCCGAACGCCCTCGGCGGCTGCCAGGGCTCCACGGGCCCGGCCTCCACCGCCCCGGACGGGCGGCCCTGGGGCGGACGCTTCCCCCGCCTCACCGTGCGGGACCAGGTCGCCGCCGAGCTGCGGCTCGCCGACCTCGTCGGGGTCGACGCCTGGAGCCTCGTCGTGGGGGCGTCCATGGGCGGCCTGCGCGTGCTGGAGTGGGCCGCGAGCGCGCCGGAGCGGGTGCGGGCGATCGCCGCCATCGCGACCGCGGCGCAGACCTCGGGCGACCAGATCGCCTCCTTCCACACCCAGCTCGCCGCGATCCGCCTCGACCCGCGCTTCCGGGACGGCGACTACTACGGCGCGGCGGACGGCGACGGCCCCCACGCCGGGCTCGGCGTCGCGCGGCAGATCGCGCACCAGACGTACCGCAGCGCGAAGGAGCTCGACGAGCGCTTCGGCCGGATCCCGCAGGGCGCCGAGGATCCCCTCGTCGACGGGCGCTACGCCGTCCAGTCCTACCTCGACCACCACGGCGACAAGCTGGCCCGCCGGTTCGACGCCAACACCTACGTCCGGTTCACCGAGACGATGCTCACCCACGACCTGGGGCGCGACCGCGGGGGCGTCGAGGCCGCGCTCGCCGCCATCACGGCGCGGGCCCTCGTCGTCGCGGTCGACACCGACCGGCTCTTCCCGCCGGCGCAGTCGGAGCGCATCGCGGCCGGCATCCGGGGCGCGGGCCCCGTCCGCACCGTGGTGTCGGACTTCGGGCACGACGGCTTCCTCATCGAGGAGGACCAGGTGGGGGCGCTGCTGCGGGGGTTCCTCCTCGAGACCGCCACGGAGGAGCTCGACGCGCGCTGACGGCCGCGGGCGCCGGGCCGGGCCTCAGCCGGCGGGCCTCCCGACGACGGTTCCCCCGACGACCGGGTCGGCCAGCACGGCCGCCAGCGCGCGGCTCTGCCCGCCGTCGCGGTCGGACCCGGACATCCCCGCGACGGTGACGAGCGCCTTCCACAGCGCCCAGCCGCGGGCGCGCCGCCAGGTGGCCGCGTCGAGGCCGACGGCGTCGCGCAGCTCCCGCCGCTCGGGCGCGTCGAAGAACGTCCACGCCACGACGAGGTCGCAGGCCGGGTCCCCGACGCCGCACGTGCCGAGGTCGATGACGGCGGCCAGCCGGCCGCCCGCGACGAGGAGGTTGCCGGCGGCGACGTCGCCGTGGAACCACACGGGCGGCCCCGGCCAGGCGGTGGTGACCGCGTCCTGCCACACCGCCCGGCAGGCGGCCGCGTCCACGCGCGGGCCGAGGCGGACGAGGGCCTCGGCGACCTCGTCGCCGTACACGCCGGGGTGGCAGCCGCGGAAGAAGGAGTGGCGCCCCGCGACGGGGCCGTCCGCGGCGGGCACGGCGCGCAGCGCGACGAGGAACGCGGCCAGGTCCCGGGCGAGCCCGTCGCGGTCGACGTCGCGCGCGTGGTCGAGCGGCTCCCCGTCGATCCACCGGCGCACCGACCACGGGAACGGGAAGGCCGCGGACGGCCGGCCGGTCGCGACGGGCACCGGCACCGGCACGGGCAGGTGCGCGGCCATCAGCGGCAGCGCGCGGTCCTCCTTCTCGACCGCGGCGACGTAGCCCGCCGCGCTGGGCAGGCGGACGGTGAGGTCGTCGCCGAGCCGGAACGTGCGGTTGTCCCAGCCCTGCCGCGGCACGGGCGTGACGGCCCGCCCGGCCAGGTGCGGGAGCTGCTCGGCGACGAGCCGCCGGACGAGGTCGGCGGTGATCTCGGGCGGGTCCGCCGCCGGGGGGCTCGGCACGGGGGTGGGCACAGGCGTCACCCCCGGCAGTGTGCCGAGGGCCCGGCCCCGGCCGCGAGGGGATTCCCGCTCAGGCGCCCCAGGCCGTCGGGGCCGCCACCACGCCGGCCAGGACGGCGAGCGCCCCGCCGGTGAGCGCCGCCAGGTCCCCCGCCTGCGCCCGGGTCACGCGCACCGGCGACCACGCCCAGTGCACGACGAGCTCGGCGAGCACCGCCTCGACCTCGGGCCGGACGGCGTCGAAGAGGTGCGCGAAGGTGCCGCCGAGGACGACGTCGTCGACGTCCACCACGTGCGCCACCGCCGCGAGCGCCGTGCCCAGGGCGCGGGCACCGGCGCGGACCGCGGCGGCCGCGGCCGCGTCGCCCCCGGTCAGCGCCGTGACGAGCGCGTCGACGGGGGCCTCCGCGGGCAGGCCGGCGGCGGCCAGCAGCGCCCGCTGGCCGGCCACCGCCTCCAGGCGCTGGGGCCGCCCGTCGGGCCCGGAGCCCACGACGACGTGCCCGATCTCGCCCGCCCAGCCGTGCCGCCCGGGCCGCAGCTCGCCCTCCTGGACGCTCGCGCCGCCGATGCCGATCTCGCCGGAGACGTAGAAGAAGCTCGGCGGCTCGCCGCCGCGGCGCGCGTGGGCCTCCGCCCGGGCGGCGAGGTCGGCCTCGTTCGCGACGAGGGGCGCCAGGGCGCCGACGGGCGACGTGGGCCCGAGGTCCACGTCGTGCCACCCGAGGTTCGGCGCGACGCGCAGCGGGCCGCCGGGCACGGGGACGGTGCCGGCGGAGGGGCCGACGGGGCCGTCGACGAGCCCGGGGAGCGCCAGCGCGGTGCCGGCGAGCCGGACGCCGGCGGCGGCGAGGCCGGCCCGCACCTCGTCGGCCATCGCGGCCAGCCGCGCGAGGACGGCGGTGGCGTCGCTGCCGCGCAGGTCCTCGTGCACGACACGCTCGTCGAGCACCTCCCCCGCCAGGTCGACCGCACGGACGCCGAGGTAGTCCACGTTCACCTCGAGGCCGAGGCCCGCCACCGTGCGGCGCGCCGGCACCAGCGGCACCCCCGGCCGGCCGGCGCGGGCCTGCGCCACGGGCGCGAGCTCGGCGACGAGGCCTGCCACCACCAGGCGGTCCACGAGACCGGTGACGGCCGCCCGGGACAGCCCCGTCAGGCCTGCCACCTGCGCCCGCGACACGGGCTCCCGCGCGTCGACGACCTCCGCGAGCACGAGGCCGAGGTTGTGCTCGCGCATCCGGTCCTGGCGTGCCGCCCGCGCGACGCGCCCCGTCGACAGCGGCACGGAGGGGGCCGCCGCCGCGCGCACGGCCGGCGGGGCCGCGCCGGGGCGGCCGGCGGAGGTGTCGACGGAGGTGTCGACGGAGGTGTCGACGGGGCCGTCGACGGGGCCGTCGAGGGCCGGGGCGGAGGACACGTCTTGACCCTAGCGGCTCGGAGCGCATATGTTCATCGCGACAACAAATACGGGCAGCGGCGCCCCGGTGCGCCCGCCCCGAGCACCGAGAGGTTCGCGATGACGCGCACGCCCACCCGTGAGGACAAGTTCTCGTTCGGTCTCTGGACCGTCGGCTGGAACGCCCAGGACCAGTTCGGCTCCGCCTCCCGTCCCGAGCTGGACCCGGTCGAGTCCGTCCACCGCCTCGCCGAGCTCGGCGCGGCCCACGTGACGTTCCACGACGACGACGTCGTCCCCTTCGGCTCGAGCGCCGCCGACCGCGACCGCATCCTCGAGCGCTTCAAGGGCGCCCTGGCCGAGACCGGCATCACGGTCGAGATGGTCACGACGAACACGTTCAGCCACCCGATCTTCAAGGACGGGGCGTTCACGTCGAACGACCGCCGCGTCCGCCGCTACGGCCTGCGCAAGGTCGTGCGCAACGTCGACCTCGCCGCCGAGCTCGGCGCGGACACCTTCGTCATGTGGGGCGGCCGCGAGGGCGCCGAGTACGACTCCGCCAAGGACCTGTACGCGGCCCACGAGCGCTACGCCGAGGGCATCGACACCGTCGCCGCCTACATCAAGGAGAAGGGCTACGGCCTCCGGATCGCCATCGAGCCGAAGCCGAACGAGCCCCGCGGCGACATCCTCCTGCCGACGATCGGCCACGCCCTCGGCCTCATCGCCAAGCTCGAGCACGGCGACATCGTCGGCCTGAACCCGGAGACGGGCCACGAGCAGATGGCGGGCCTGAACTACACGACGGGCATCGCCCAGGCGCTGTGGGCCGGCAAGCTCTTCCACATCGACCTCAACGGCCAGCGGTCCATCAAGTACGACCAGGACCTCGTGTTCGGCCACGGCGACCTGTTCTCCGCCTTCGCCACGGTCGACCTCGTCGAGAACGGCTTCCCCGCCGGCGGCCCGCGCTACGACGGCCCGCGCCACTTCGACTACAAGCCCTCCCGCACGGAGGACATCGCCGGCGTCTGGGAGTCGGCCCGCGCCAACATGGCCACCTACCTCCTGCTCAAGGAGCGTGCCCAGGCCTTCCGCGCCGACCCCGAGGTCCAGGCGGCGCTCGAGGAGTCCGGCGTGCTCGAGCTGGCGCAGCCGACGCTCGGCGAGGGCGAGACCCTGGCCGACCTGCTGGCCGACCGCTCCGCGTTCGAGGACTTCGACGTCGAGGGCGTCGCCGCCCGCGGCTTCGGCTTCGTCCGTCTCAACCAGCTGGCGCTCGAGCACGCGATCGGCGCCCGCTGACCCCCGCACCACCCCGGGCGTCGGCCCGTCGCGCGCCCTCCGGCGTGCGGCGGGCCGTCGCCGTCCCCCTCCCCGCAGCACCCCCGCCCCTCGCCGGGCGACGAGAGGCCCGCCGCGACGCCGCCCGGGCCGGACAGGGAACGTCATGACGCTGGTCGCCGGGGTGGACTCCTCCACCCAGTCCTGCAAGGTCGTCGTCCGCGACGCCGAGACCGGGGCGCTCGTGCGCACCGGCCGGGCGTCCCACCCCGACGGCACGTCCGTCGACCCCCGGCACTGGTGGGACGCGCTCGAGACGGCCGTCGGTGCGGCGGGCGGGCTCGCCGACGTCGCGGCCGTGTCCGTCGGCGGCCAGCAGCACGGCATGGTCGCCCTCGACGAGGGCGGCGAGGTCGTGCGCGACGCGCTGCTGTGGAACGACACCCGCTCCGCGGGGGCGGCCGAGGAGCTCGTCGCCGAGCTCGGCGCGCAGGCGTGGGCCGACGCGGTCGGCTCGGTGCTCGTCGCCTCCCTCACGGTGACGAAGCTGCGCTGGCTGCGGGACGCGGAGCCGGAGAACGCCGCGCGCACCGCCGCCGTGGCGCTGCCGCACGACTGGCTGACCTGGCGCCTCGCCGGCGGCCACGCGGGCGTCGGGTTCGACGGGCTCGTCACCGACCGCTCCGACGCCTCGGGCACGGGCTACTGGTCCCCGACCACCGGTGAGTACCGCACCGACCTGCTCGAGCGCGCGCTGGGCCACGTGCCGGCGCTCCCCCGGGTCCTCGGGCCGGCCGAGCGGGCGGGCACCGGGACGGCGGCCGTCCTCGGCGGGTCCGGCGCGGCGCTCGGGCCCGGTGCCGGTGACAACGCGGGCGCCGCCCTCGCGCTCGGCCTGCGACCCGGCGACGTCGCGGTGTCCATCGGGACCTCCGGCGTGGTCTCCGCGATCGCCGAGGCGCCGACCGCGGACGGCTCGGGGCTCGTCACGGGCTTCGCCGACGCGACGGGGCGCTTCCTGCCCCTCGCCTGCACGCTCAACGCCGCCCGGGTGCTGGACTGGGCCGCGACCCTGCTCGGCGTCGACCACGCGGGCCTCGCCGACCTCGCGCTGTCCGCGCCCGCCGGGGCCGACGGCCTCGTCCTCGTGCCCTACTTCGAGGGCGAGCGCACCCCGAACCGGCCGCACGCCACCGCCGCGCTGCACGGCATGCGCCTGACGAACACGACCCCCGCGCACATCGCCCGGGCCGCCGTCGAGGCGCTGCTGTGCTCCCTCGCCGACGGCATCGACGCGCTGCGGGCGGCGGGCGTGCCCGT
Source organism: Cellulomonas endophytica (assembly GCF_004123805.1). Lineage (GTDB taxonomy): Bacteria > Actinomycetota > Actinomycetes > Actinomycetales > Cellulomonadaceae > Cellulomonas > Cellulomonas endophytica. The sequence continues at coordinate 8,898 of NZ_RWJX01000090.1, forward strand.
CGAGCGGGCGCACCTCGTCGGCGGCGCGGCGCAGTCCGCCGCCGTGCAGGCCCTCGCGCCGGGGATCCTCGGCCTCGAGGTGCACGTCCCCACGCCCGGCGAGTACGTCGCCGACGGCGCCGCACGCCAGGCGGCCTGGGTGCTGGCCGGCGGCGACGAGCCGCCCGCGTGGTCGGCCGCCGGTGCGCCGACGGTCCTGCCCGTCCGCGAGCCCGTGCCGTTCGTGCGCGAGCAGTACGCCGCGGTGCGGGACCTCACGGCGGACCGCAGCCCGGCCTGACGCCGGCGACCCGCGGGTGGCCGGCCTGCGCCGGCCGCCCACGGGTGCGTCCGCCCGCTCGTCGTCAGCCGCCGGGGAGCGCGGCGCGGGCCGTCCGGCGGGTCCCGCGCCGGGCGACGAGGGGCTGCGCCAGCAGCTCGCCGAGCGTGACCCCGGCTGCTAGCCCCAGCCCGATGAGCGCCGCCTCGAGCAGCGCGGCGAAGCCCGGGAGCAGCGCGTCGGCCGTGGGGGCGTCGACGAGCCCGAACAGCCCCCGGTAGACCGCGAGGCCGGGCAGCAGCGGGACGATCGCGCAGACCCCGGTGACGAGGGCGGGGGCGCCGAGGCGCCGGGCCGCGGTCGACGCGGTGAAGCCGACGACCGTCGCCGCGGCCGCGCTCGCGACCGGTGCGCCCGCCCCGAGCGCGCCCATCCCGGAGAGCACCGCCCAGCCGAGGCCGCCCACGACCGTCGCGGCGAGCACGGCGCGCCCCGACGCCCAGCACGCCACCGCCCACGCCAGGGAGGCGGCCGCCGCCGCGAGCACCTGGACGGCCAGGGGCGCCGTGACGGGTGCCGGGTCGCGCAGCACCAGCGGCACGCCGGCCCGTCGCGCGACGTCCAGCACGCCGGCGATCCCCACGACGATCCCCAGCGTGAGCACCACGGACTCGAACGAGCGCGCCCCCGCCGTGATGGGGAAGCCCGTGAGCCCGTCCTCGACCGCCCCCACGAGCTGCAGCCCGGCCAGCAGCACGACGATGCCCGAGGCCACGACGAGCGAGGGCGGCAGCAGACCCGGGTCCACCGGCAGCACGGGCAGCGCCAGGAAGAGCCCGACGGCGACGAGGGCCGCCACGGCCGCCCCGCCGACCTGCTGGAAGAACGGCGGCAGCCCGGCGCGGGCCAGGCCGAGGACGACGCGGTCGATGCCCGCGGACGTCAGCGCCGCGACGAGCGCGACGGCCGGCCCGCCGCCGAGCAGCACCGCGACGGCCGCCGCCAGCAGGGCGACGGCGGCGGTCACCACGCCCCGGCGGTAGGGGCGCGGGGCGGTGAGCACCGCCTCGAGGCGGGCCGTCGCGGCGGCGAGCCGCGCGGGCACCTCGTCGGGCGGGACGGGCACGGCCCCGAGCTCCCGCGCGAGCTCCGCCACCCGCTGCAGCCGCCCGTAGTCCAGCGACCGCGACTCCACGATCCGCACGACCGTCAGCGGCACGCCGCCCGGGCCGCGGTCGTCGGAGACCGTGATGGACGTGAACGTGAGGTCGACCTGCGTGCCCCGGGCGCCGAACGCGCGGACCACGCCGCGCACGGCCGTCGTCACCTCGAGCGCCGAGGCGCCCAGGCCGGCCATCGCCTCGCCGACGCGCAGGCCGAGGCCGAGGACGTCCCCGAGCGTGGCCGGGTCGAGGTGCGTCACCGCGGGCACCGGCCGCGTCGGCGGGGCGCCGCGGGTCACGAGGCGCCGCAGGCGGGGGGCGGGGGCCGCGCCCGGTCGGCGGCGGGTCGGGCGGCGGGGGCTCACGCCCCCATCCTGGTGGGCCCCTCGCTAGCGTGGGCGGGGTGCTCGCCGCCACCGCCGTCCGCCCCTCCCCCGACGACCCGCTGGCCGGTCTGGGGGTCGGCGATCACCCGGAGCCCGCGCCGCGCCCCGGCTGGACGACGGTGACGGTGCGGGCCGCGTCGCTCAACCACCACGACGTGTTCTCCCTGCGCGGCGTCGGGCTGCCGGCCGAGCGGATGCCGATGGTGCTCGGGACGGACGCCGCGGGCGTGACGGACGACGGGCGGGAGGTCGTCGTGCACGCCGTCGTCGGCGGCCCCGACGGCCGGGGCGTCGACGCCGACGAGCCCCGCTCGCTGCTGTCCGAGCGCTACGACGGCACCCTGGCGGAGCGCGTGGCCGTCCCGGCGTGGAACCTCGTCGACAAGCCGGCGGGGCTGTCCTTCGTCGAGGCCGCGTGCCTGCCGACGGCCTGGCTGACGGCCTACCGGGCGCTGTTCGTCGCCGGCGGTGCGCGGCCCGGGCAGCGCGTGCTCGTCCAGGGCGCCGGGGGCGGCTTCGCCACGGCGGCGACCGTGCTCGGCGCCGCGGCGGGCCTCGAGGTGACGGTGACCGGGCGCGACCCGGACCGCCGTGAGCGGGCGCGGGCGCTGGGCGCGGCGGCGGCCGTGGAGCCGGGGGCGCGGGTGCCGCGGGTCGACCTCGTGCTCGAGAGCGTGGGGCGCGCGACGTGGCGGCACTCCCTGCGCACGGTGCGCCCGGGCGGCACCGTCGTCGTCGTCGGGCTGACGACCGGCGAGCCCGAGGCACCCGAGCTCACGCGGGTCTTCTTCCAGGAGATCCGCGTCGTCGGCTCGACGATGGGCACGCGCGCGGACCTCGAGGACCTCCTGCGCCTGTGCGTGCGCGCGGGCGTGCGCCCCGTCGTCGACGCGGTGCTGCCCCTCGCGCAGGCGCGGGAGGGGCTGGCGCGCCTCGTCGAGGGCCGCCAGTTCGGCAAGGTCGTCCTCGAGCCCTGACCCCCGCACGGCGCGGCACCGACCCCCCCCCCCCCCCCCCCCCCCCCCCCCCCCCCCCCCCCCCCCCCCCCCCCCCCC
>NZ_RWJX01000091.1 GCF_004123805.1 Cellulomonas endophytica
CGCGGGGCGGGCGAGGCGCCCGGGGACCTGCGGGGCCTGGGCCCGGCGCCCGACGGGCCGGAGGCGGCGGCCCGCGTCGCGCTGCTGGGCGACGTGCTGGTCGGCACGGCCGCGCCCGTGCTCGTCGTCGCGGCCGTCGTGCACGCCGAGCTGCTCGCCGTGCGGCCGTTCGCGGCGGGCAACGGGGTCGTCGCCCGGGCGGTGGCGCGGGCGCTGCTCACGGTCCGGGGCCTGGACCCCACGGGCTCGGTCGTGCCCGAGGCGGCGTGGGCGGCGGCGCCGAACCCGTACCTCGCGGCCGCGGCGGGGGCCGCCACGGGCACGCCCGAGGGCCTGGTGGCCTGGGTCCGGCATGTCGCCGACGCCGTCGTGGTCGGCGCCGGGCAGGCCCGTCGCGTCGCGGACGGCGTGCTCGCGGGGCGGCTGCCCGACGCGTAGGCCCGTCGGCCGGGCCTGACGTCCGAGCCCGACCCCGGAGCGGCCGGTCCGGCCCGTCCGGCCGGTCCGGCCCGTCCGGCTCGTCCACGAGGACGCCGCGCCGCTACTCGCAGCCGACCCCGTCGCCGTCCGCGTCGAGGTGCGGGCCGAAGCCGGGGTCGCCCGCGAGGACCGGGGCCGCGCCGGCGGCGCGGGCGGCGTCGCAGTCGGCGAAGGCGTCGGACCGCGTCGTGGCCCAGAGGGCCCCGGCCGCCACCCCGGCCGCGACGAGACCGGCCGCCACCCGCCGCCGGCGCCGCCCCGGACGGGTCGCGACGGACGTGCCCGGCCGGTCCGGCGGAGGCGCGGCACCGGCACCGGGGCCGCCGCCGGCGACCCCGCCGCTGCGTGGCTCCCTCGGCGCGAGGATCGACGCCTCGAGCGCGGCGTCGGTCGGCAGGGCCGTCGCGGCGTCGGTCGGCAGGGCCGGCGCGGCGTCGGTCGGCAGCGCCGGCGCGGCGGCGGTCGCGTCCTCCGCGGCGGTCGTGCCGGCCGGGGACGCGTCGGGGGCGGGTGGCGGCGCGGGCGGCGGCACCCCCGGCGTCGGCGGGCGGCCGGTCGCCCGCGGGTCGTCGTCGTCCACGCCGCGACCCTGGCACGTCCCGGGCGGCCGGTCGACCGGCCGCGGGGGCGCCGCCGGCGGGATCAGCCCACGAACACGCAGAAGGGGTGGCCGGCCGGGTCCGCGAGGACGTAGAGCGGCTCGTCGGGGTCGTCGGTGCGGTCGAGCAGCAGGCGTGCCCCGAGGAGCTCCGCCCGTCCACGGGCGCGCTCGAGCGCCGCGCGGTCGTCGACGACGGAGTCCAGGTGCAGCATCTGCGGCACCCCGGGCTCCGGCCACGTCGAGGCGGGCTGCTCGTCGACGCGCTGGAACGCGAGCGGCACCCCGCCCGCGCCGCCGCGCAGGACGAGCCAGTCGGCGTCGTCGGGCTCGCCGGGGGCGGGCGCCTCGTCGCCGGGCCGGTACTCCAGGCCGAAGAGCTCGCGGTAGAACTCGGCGAGGCGGCGGGGCTCGGTCGTGTCCAGCACGACCTGGGCGAGGCGCGGCACGGCGGTCACGCGGACCATCGTGGCGGCCGCGCGTCCCGCCGGCCACCCCGTCGCCGGCGTGACGTCGCACCGCCGCGACGTCCTCGCGCGGTCGGCGTCGCACCTCGCCGTCGGCGTCGCACCTCCAGGTGCGTCACGCACGGCGGAGTGCGTCATCGAGGCGTCACGGGGTGGCGGGGTGCGCGCGGTCGCCTCGACGGAGGACCGACGGCGTCCGCATCGTGGGCCGGGGGGTCGGGTGGTGGACGGCGGCCGCGGGCGACCTGGGGCTTCACCCGCACGGGTTCCCCTCCGGGCGTGGCGGGTGTAGACCGTGTCCCACGACCTGGAGACCGACAGAGCACCCACGTGCAGGACGCCCACCGTTGGGCAGGCCGACCGGACCGGTGTCCGTCGCGGCCGAGCAGCAGCACGCCTGTTCACCCTGCGGCCCTGAGGTCAGGGCGGCGGTGCCCCGCGCCAGGGGCACCGCCGTCCGCACGTCCGGCCGGTCCGCCGTCGTCGCTCCCGGCGTGCCGCTCAGGCGGCGACGGTCAGCGCCCGCACGACCTCGGCGAGCTCCGCGCGCAGCCGCGCGGGGTCCTCGGCGCCGCGGAGCATCGCCTCCGTCAGGCCCTCGCGGTACACGCCCACGACGACGCGCACGGCGAGATCGGGGTCGAGGACGAACCGGCGCCCGGCGCGCTCCGCGGCCCGGCGCACCAGGGGGACGAGGGCGTCCATGAAGCGGTCGTGGTCGGCGACCCACCGGCGGCCGACCTCGGGGTCGCGCAGGGCGACGAGCTGCCACTCGTTCTCGACGAGGCACCAGCGCCGCAGGTCGGACGGGCCCTCGAGGAGCCCGAGCACGAGGTCGCCGAGGCGGCTCTCGTCGAGCGGCGGGGCGTCGCCCTCGGGCAGCAGGGCGTCGATGCGCTCGCCCAGCGCGGCGAGCACGTCGCCGTTCTCCCGCTCCAGGAGGGCGCTGAACAGCTCCTCCTTCGTCGCGAAGTTCGAGTAGAACGCCCCGCGGGTGAATCCCGCGCGCTCGCAGACCTCCTCCACGCTCGCCGCCGCGACGCCGGTCTCGGCGAACACCTCGTACGCGGCGTCGAGGAGGCGCTCGCGGGTCCGCTCGCGCCGGCTCGACGGCGCCGGGCGGCGGGGGGTGCCCGCCGGGGCGGCGGGGGCGGGGACGGGCGGGGCGGGCGGCACGGGGTCTCCTGTCGAGGAGCGGTTGTCGGCGGGCAGCCTATCGGATACGTTCCTGTATCGGATACGGAGATGTATCCGGCCCCCACCGCTCCGGATCCCCGGGAGAACCGTGTCCTCGTCCCTGTACCGCCTCGGCCGGTGGGTGTACCGCGCCCACCGCCGCGTCGCCGCGCTCTGGCTCGCCGTCGTCGTGCTCGCGGGCCTCGCCGCCGGCCTGCTCTCGCAGGGCACGGACGACACCTTCTCCATCCCCGGCACGGAGTCGGGCGCGGCGCTCGACCAGCTCTCGCGGACGTTCCCCCAGGTGAGCGGCGCGACGGCGACGCTCGTCGTCGTCGCGCCCGACGGCGCCGCCGTCACGGACGCGGACGTGCAGGGGCCGGTCGAGGAGGCCGTCGACGCGCTCGGCGGGCTCGACGGCGTCGCCGCCGTGACCGACCCGTACACGGGGGACGTGAGCGGCGTCGTGTCCGACGACGGCTCCGCCGCGGTCGTCAGCATCCAGCTCGACGGCTCGGCGCAGTCGGTGCCCGCGGCCACGGTGGCGGGCCTGGAGGACGCCGCGGCGGACCTGGGGGCGGCGCTGCCCGACGGCGCGCAGGCGGCGCTCGGCGGCGACCTCTTTGCCAACGAGGTGCCGGGCGTCACGCCGACGGAGGGCCTCGGGGTGCTCGTCGCGCTCGTGGTGCTCGTCGTGACGTTCGGGTCGTTCCTCGCCGCCGGGATGCCGCTGCTGACGGCCGTCCTGGGCGTGGGCCTGTCGATGGCGGGGATCTTCGTCGCGACGGCCGTGACGACCATCTCCTCCACGACGCCGCTGCTCGCGCTCATGCTCGGCCTCGCCGTGGGCATCGACTACGCGCTCTTCATCATCAGCCGGCACCAGGGCCAGCTGCGCGACGGCATGGACCCGGAGGAGTCCGCGGCGCGGTCGCTGGCCACGGCCGGGTCGGCGGTGGTGTTCGCCGGGCTCACGGTGATGATCGCGCTCGTCGGGCTGTCCGTGGCGGGCATCCCCTTCCTCACGACGATGGGCGTCGCCGCGGCGTGCGCCGTGGGCGTGGCCGTCGTCATCGCGCTCACCCTGACCCCGGCCCTGCTGGGCTTCGCGGGCGACCGGCTGCGCCCGGGCCGGCGGTCGGAGCGCCGGGCGGCGCGGTCGGCGGCCCCGAGCGGGTCGGCCGCCCGCCCGGCGCCGGCGGCCGCTGCGGAGAACCGGTTCTTCGCGGGCTGGGTGCGGCTGGCCACCCGCGTGCCGGCGCTGACGATCGTGCTCGTCGTCGGGGCCCTGGCGGCCCTGTCCCTGCCGGCGCTGAACCTGCGGCTCGCGCTGCCCGACGCGGGCGGCCAGCCCGAGGGGTCGCCGGCGCGCACCACCTACGACCTCGTCGCGGAGCACTTCGGGCCCGGCTACAACGGGCCGCTCATCGTCACCGGCACCATCGTCGGCTCGACGGACCCCCTGGGGCTCATGGCCGACCTCGCCGCGGAGATCGAGGGCCTGCCCGGCGTCGCGTCCGTGCCCCTGGCGACGCCGAACGCCTCCGCGGACACCGGCATCGTCCAGGTGGTCCCCGAGGGCGGGCCGGACTCGGAGGAGACGAAGGCGCTCGTCGCCGAGCTGCGCGGCCTGCACGACCACTTCCAGGACACCTACGGCGTGGACCTGTCCGTCACGGGGCAGACCGCCGTCGGCATCGACATCTCCGACCGCCTCGGCCGGGCGCTGCTGCCCTTCGGGGTGCTCGTCGTCGGGCTGTCCTTCGTGCTCCTGACGATGGTGTTCCGGTCCCTGTGGGTGCCGCTCAAGGCGACGCTGGGGTACCTGCTGTCCGTCGGCGCGTCCTTCGGCGTCGTCACCCTCGTGTTCGAGGAGGGCTGGGGGGCCGACCTCCTGCACGTGGCGAACCTCGGCCCCGTCATCTCCTTCATGCCCATCGTCCTCATGGGCGTGCTGTTCGGGCTCGCGATGGACTACGAGGTCTTCCTCGTCTCCCGGATGCGTGAGGACTACGTGCACGGCGGCGACGCCCGCGCCGCCGTCCGCTCCGGCTTCCTGGGCTCGGCGAAGGTGGTCACCGCGGCGGCCGTCATCATGTTCGCCGTCTTCGCGGCCTTCGTGCCCGAGGGCGACGCCAACATCAAGCCCATCGCGCTCGGCCTGGCCGTCGGCGTCTTCGTCGACGCGTTCGTCGTGCGCATGACGCTCGTGCCCGCCGTGCTGCACCTGCTCGGCGACCGCGCGTGGCACATGCCCCGCCGGCTCGACCGCGTGCTGCCCTCCTTCGACGTCGAGGGGGAGGGGCTGGCCCGCGAGCTCGCGCTGGCGGACTGGCCCGGGCCCGGCACCGACCTCGCGGTCGCGGCGGAGGGGCTGCGCCTGGACGCGCCCTCGGGCGAGCCCGTGTTCGGCGACGTCACCCTGCGTGTGCCTCGGGGAGGGACGCTCGTCGTCGACGGGCCGCACCGCTCCGGGCGCACAGCGCTGCTGCTCACCCTGGCCGGGCGCGCGCACGCCGACGCCGGGCTGCTCAAGGTCGACGGCCTCGTGGCCCCCGAGCGGGCGGCGGCGATCCGCTCCCGCGTCGCCGTGGCGCGGCTGGCGCGGGCGGCCGACCCCGTCGCCGAGCTGCGGGAGGCCTTCGCGGCCCGGTCGCCCCTCGTCGTCGTCGACGACCTCGACGCCGTCGCCGACCCCGTGCTGCGGGACGCCGTCCGCGACGAGATCGCCGCCGCCCGTGCCGCCGCGGCCGCCGCCGGGCGCAGCCTCACGCTCGTCGTGTCCTGCGTGCAGCCCGCGGCGCTCGTCGGGCTGCTGCCCCCGGAGGACGGGACGTCCGCCGTCGTCGTGGACGTGCCGGCGCGCGCCGCGGGGGCCCCCGGCCACGGCGTCCCCGCCCCCCTGCCCGTGGCTCCCCCGCCCGCTGCCCCCGCCGGCGACGGCCCCCACGACCTGGAGAAGGTGCTCTGATGGCGCACACCGGCGCCCCCGCCCCCGCCCCCGCCCCCGCCCCCCGACCGCTGCCGCCCGGCGACGCGACGGCGACCGACCCGGCCGGCACGGCGGTCGTGCCGGCCGCCGTCCCCGGTGCGGTGGCCGGCGCGGTCGTCGCGCCGCCCCGACGTCGGGGCGGGACCGGCGGCGGGGTCCTGCGGCCCGAGCGCGCCCGCACCGCACCGCGTGCCACCTGGTTCACGCTGCTCGGCCTCGTCCTCGTGCCGCTCGTCGTCGGCGGGCTGCTCACCTGGGCGCTGTGGCAGCCCACGCAGCGGCTCGACCGGGTGCAGGCGGCCGTGGTGAACCTCGACGAGCCCGTGGAGCTCGACGGGCAGACCGTGCCGCTGGGGCGGCAGCTCGCGTCCGCGCTCGTGACCGCGGACGGCGTGGACGAGGGGTCGTCCGAGGACGGGCCCTCCGGCGCGGCGTCCTCCGACAGGGTGCCGGACGTGTCGGGCTCGGGCTCGTCGGAGAACTTCCGCTGGGTGCTCACCGATGCGCAGGACGCCGCCGAGGGCCTCGAGGACGGGACGTACGCGACCGTCGTGACGATCCCGCCGACCTTCTCGGCGGCCGCCACCTCGACGGCGCAGGGGCCGGAGGGTGCGACGCGGGCGACGATCGACATCGCCACGAGCGCCCGCTCGCGCCTCGTCGACGCGGCGGTCTCCCAGGCCGTCACCGGCACGGCGGTGCAGCTGCTCGGGCAGGAGCTGACGACGGGCTACCTCTCGAACGTCTTCGTCGGGTTCGACACCCTGTCGGACAGCCTCGGGCAGGCCGCCGACGGGGCTGCGGGGCTCGCCTCCGGCGCCGGGCAGGTCGGCAGCGGCGCGGACACGCTCGCGTCGGGCGCGCGGGCCCTCGCCGACGGCGTCGCGCAGCTCGACACGGGCGCCGGCGACCTGGCCGACGGGGTCGGGCAGCTCGCCTCCGGCGCGGACGACCTCGCCGACGGGACGGGCGACCTCGCGGACGGCGCCGCCGGGCTGGCGAGCGGGCTGGACCAGCTCGCCACGCAGACGCGGTCCTCCGCCGACGCGGCGGCGGCCGCCGCCCCCGGCGCGGCCGCCTTCACGCAGGGACTCGACGCGCTCGCGGGAGGCGTCGGGACGCTGGGTACCTCGGCCACCGACGTCAGCCGCGGCCTCGCGGCGGCCCTGCAGGCCTGCGGCGAGGCGGCGACGTGCACCGTGCCGCGGGAGACCCTCTCGGCCCTCGCGCAGGGTGCCGGCGGGGTCGCGGGCGCCCTCACCACGGGCGGGGGCGGGCAGCCCTCGCTCCAGGCGAGCGTCGGGCAGCTGCAGACGGGCGGCCGGACGCTCGCCGACGGCGTGACCGCGTCGGCCACGGGGCTGAGCACCCTCGCGGACTACCTGCGCTCCTCGGCGGACGGGGCGGCGCAGCTGTCCACGGGCGCCGCGGCCGTCGACCGCGGCGCGCGCGCCCTGGCCGACGGCGCCGGGGACGCGGCCGCGGGCGCCGACGCGCTGGCGGACGGCGCCGGCGACGCGGCGGCCGGGGCGACGACCCTCGCCGACGGCGCGGCACAGCTGTCCGGCGGTGCCGGCGAGCTCACGGCGGGCGCGACGGGGCTCGCGGACGGGCTGACGCAGGCGCAGGAGGGCGTGCCGACCTACACGGAGGAGGAGTCGGCCGCGCTGGCGGACGTCATCGCCGACCCCGTCGCCACGACCGGCGACGCCGGCGCGCTCTTCGGGTCGACGAGCGTGCCCTTCCTCGGCACGGTCGCGCTCTGGCTCGGTGCGCTCGCGACCTTCCTCGTGCTCGGCGCCGTGCCGCGCCGCGCGCTGGGCTCGACCCGCTCGTCCGTGGTGCTGGCGCTGCGCGCCTACGCCCCGGCGGCGCTCGTCGGCGTGGTCCAGGGCCTCGCCGTCACCGCCGTCATGGCGGGCGCGCTGGACCTGTCGCCGGGCGGCTGGGCGACCTTCGCCGTCCTGGCGGCGCTGTCCGGTGCCACGTTCGCCGCCGTCGTGCAGGGGCTGGTGGCGGTGCTCGGCGGGGTCGGGCGCTTCGTCGCGGTGGTCGTCGCCGTGCTCGGTATGGCGACGGCCGTCATCTCCACGGTCCCGGCCGTGCTCGACCGGGTCGTCGACGCCCTGCCCCTGGCCGCCGGCCTCGAGGGGCTGCAGGCGGTCGTCACCGGGACGGGCGGGGCCGGCGGCGCCGCGGCGGCGCTCGTCGTCTGGCTCCTCGGCGGCCTGGCGGCGACCACCGCCGCGGTGGCCCGGCGCCGGGTGGTGCCCGCGGGGCGGCTCGCGGCCTGGACGCGCGCCGCCTGAGGGCCTCTGCGCCGGGGCGGGCCCGGCGCAGTGGCGCCGTCGGGCGCCGTCGGGCGCCGTCGGGCGCCGCGATGCAGCATTCCCGAGCCGCCCCCAGCCCCGGGGTCGGGGCGGCGCCTCCCCGGTCCCGGTGCCGGGCGCGTGGACCCGTCCCGCGCCGGCGCAGGCTCCCCCCGTGCGAGCGCGGGGTGGGGGACGACGAGGGGTGGAGCCGGACCGGTGGGGTGCGGCGCCCGTGGGGCCGGGGCCGGGGGGTGCGCTGGTCGTCGGCGTGGTCGGCGCCCGGGGCGGTGCCGGCGCCTCGACGCTGGCCGCGCTCGTCGCGACACGGGCGTCGGAGCGGACGGCGACGGCGCTCGTCGACCTCGATCCCGTGGCGGGCGGCCTCGACGTGCTCCTGGGCCTCGAGGACGACCCCGGCGTGCGCTGGCCCGACCTCGCGGCCGCGCGCGGCGCGCTCGACGGCGACGAGCTCCTGGCCCTCCTGCCGCGACGCGACCGGTGCGCGGTCCTCAGCGCCGGCCGGTCCGCCGGCCTGCCGGACGACGCGGTCGTGGGCGCCGCCCTCGAGGCGCTCGCCGGGGTGCTCGGGCTCGTGGTGCTCGACCTCGGCCGGGCGGAGGCGCCGGCGCGCGCCGGCCTGTGCGACGTGCTCGTCGCCCTCGTGCCCGCCGACCTGCGGGGCGTGGCGGGCGCCCTGGTGCTCCGCGACGCCGCGCCGGACGCCGACCTGCGGCTCGTCGTGCGCGGCCCCGCCCCGGGCGGGCTCGGCGTGGGCGAGGTCGTCCGCGCGGTCGGCCGGCCCCTCGCGGGGCGGGTGCGCAGCGCGCGGGGCGTCGCGCGCGCCGCCGAGCGCGCCGTCCTGCCGCGCCGCGGTGACCCTGTGCGCGTCGCCGACCGGCTGCTCGCGTCCTGGGGCGTACGGTGACGTCCGCGTGGGGCACGGGGGAGGGGTGGGCGAGGGAGGGGTCGCGGCCCGCCGGCCGGTCGCTCCGGCACGCCCTGCCGGCGCCCGGGGGCGCATCGGGGGCACCGTCCGAGGACCGCCCCGTCGCGCTGCCCGCGCCGGTGCGCCGTGCCGTCGCGGACGAGGTGCGCCGCCGGCTGCGGCCGGACGCGGGGCAGGCCGGCCCCGCGGGCCCGGACGGCGGCCCCGTCGACCCCGACCTCGGCCCGGCGGTCGCCGCCGCCGCGCGCGGCCTGGGCGTCGTGCTCGGCGACGTCGGCGCGGCCGAGCTCGCGGGCTGGGTCGCCGACGAGCTGCGCGGCGCCGGCCCGCTGCAGCCCCTCCTGGAGGACCCCGCCGTCACCGACGTCCTCGTCAACGCCCCCGACGCCGTCTGGGTCGAGCGGGACGGGCGTCTCGAGCGGGCGCCGGTGTCCTTCGCCTCGCCCGACGAGGTGCGCGCCCTCGCCGTCCGGCTCGCCGCGCTCGGCGGGCAGCGGCTCGACGACGCGGCGCCCACCGTCGACGCGCGCCTGCCCGACGGGACGCGCCTGCACGCGGTGCTGCCGCCCGTGGCCGACGGCTGCGCGCTGCTCTCCCTGCGCGTCCTGCGCCGACGCCCCTTCGACCTCGCCGGCCTGGCGGCGGCCGGCACGCTGGCCCCGGGGCTCGCGCCGCTGCTGCGCGCCCTCGTGCAGGCCCGGGCGAGCGTGCTGGTGTCCGGGTCCACGGGGTCCGGGAAGACGACGCTGCTGGCGGCGCTGCTGGAGGCGGTGCCGCACGACGAGCGCCTGCTCGTGGTGGAGGAGGCCGGCGAGCTGGCGCCGCGCCACCCGCACGTGGTGCGGCTGCTGGCGCGCCGGCCCAACGTCGACGGCGCCGGCGGCGTCGACCTGGCCGAGCTCGTCCGGCAGGCGCTGCGGATGCGCCCCGACCGGATCGTGCTCGGGGAGTGCCGCGGGGCGGAGGTCGCGGCCGTCATGGCCGCGCTGAACACGGGCCACGAGGGCGGCTGCGCGACCGTGCACGCGAACGGGGCGGCGGACGTGCCGGCACGGCTCGAGGCGCTCGGTGCGCTGGCGGGCCTCGGCCCCGACGCGGTGGCCGCGCAGGCCGCCTCCGCCTTCGAGGCCGTGCTGCACCTGCGCCGCGGACGCGACGGCGCGCGGCGGCTCGTCACCGTGGGGGTGCTGCGCCGCGGCGGCGACGGCCGGCTCGCGGTCCGCCCCGCGCTCGAGGTCGGCGCCGGCGGGGGCGTGGCGACGGGCGCCGCGTGGCCGGCGCTGCAGGAGCGGCTCGGGGACGCGTGGCCGGGCTGGACGTGGCCGGCCGGGGACCGCGGGGCGGACGGGTGAGCGCGTCGGGGACGGCCGTGGCGCTGCTCGCCGCGGCCGTCGTCGTGGCCGCCGGGCCCGGGGGTCGCGCTCCGGGCGGCTCCGACGGGGCGGCGCGCCGGCGGGGGCCCGTGCGGACGCCCGGCCGCCGGCACGGTGGGCGGCGGCCGACGGGAACGCGGTCGTCGCCCGTCACGCCCGCGGCCTCTGCTCCGCGAGGGCGTGGTGGCCGGCCCGGTGGCGAGGCGCCGGGCCTCGACGCGGTGCTGGCCGACGTCGTCGCCCGGCTGCGCGCCGGCGGCCGGCCCGGGGTCGTGTGGACGGACGTGCTCGCGGCGGGCCTCCCGCCCGTCCCGGCCGGTCCCGCTGGTGCGCCGCCGGACCTCACCACGAGCGACGGGGTGCCGACCGTGGCGGCCCTCACCGCGGCGACCGTCGGCGCGCGGGCGGCACGGGGCGCCGCCCGGGCCGGCAGGGGCGGCCGCCGGCGACGCGGCTCGAGCCCCGACCTCGTGCCGGCGGCGGCCGTCGTCGCGGCGTGCCGTCTGGCCCACGACCTCGGTGCGCCGGTGGCCGACGTGCTGGACCGGGTGGCCGCGGCCGTGGTCCTGGAGAGCGAGCTCGAGGGCGAGCGCCGTGCGGCCGTCGCGGGGCCGCGCAGCTCGGCGCGCCTGCTGGCGGCGCTGCCCCTGCTGGGCCTCGCCGTGGGCGTGCTCCTCGGGGCGGACCCCGTCGCGGTCGTCGTCGGCGGTGGTCCGGGAGCGGCCGCGGTCGGCGCCGGGTTCGTGCTCCTCGTGCTCGGCCACCGCTGGACCGCCCACCTCGTGCGCGCGGCCGAGCGGGCGGGGGCGCGGTGAGGTCGACCGCCCGTGGCCGGCTGGCCGCCGTCGCGCCCGGACCGGTGCGGTCGCGCCGCCCGGGGCGGACCCTGTCCGGGCGGCGGGCGGCGGGCGCGCTGCCGGTCGCCCCCGGCCCGGCCCCCGTCGAGCTGCCGGAGGTGCTCGTCGTCGAGCTCGTCGCCGCGGCCGTCCTCACGGGGTGCTCCGTGCCGCGAGCGCTCGCGGCCGTGGGCGGCGCGGTCGGCGGCGAGCGCGGTGCGGACCTGGCCGCGGTCGCGGCCCTGCTCGTGCAGGGCGCGTCCTGGGGGGCGGCGTGGTCCGCGGTGCCCTGGGCGCGCGGCCTCGCAGCCGCGCTGGGACCGGCGTGGGCCGCCGGGGCCTCGCCCGCCTCCGTCGTCGCCAGGTCGG
>NZ_RWJX01000092.1 GCF_004123805.1 Cellulomonas endophytica
CCGAGGGCGAGGGGCACGGCCGGCCGGACGGGCCACCGCCGCCCCCTGCGACGCCACCGGCGCGCGGGACGTCCCCGGACCCGTCCGCGCACCCGTCCGCGCACCCGTCCGCGCACCCGTCCCCGGCTCCGGCTCCTCGGTCGGCCGACCCGGGGTCCGCAGGCCCGGGCGGCCGCGGGACGCCGGCGCCCGAGCCCGAGCCGGGCCGCACCGCGGACGTCGAGGCCCTGCGGCCCGCCCGGCGGCTCCTGCGGCTGGCGGCCGTCGTGCTGCTGGTCGCGCTGCTCGCGACGGGCTCGCCGCTGCCCGGCCCGGCGATCGGGACGGCGGCCGCCGTCGCGGCGGTCGTCCTCGCGGTGCGCGCGGTCCGGGCGGCGGAGCGCGTCGCCCCCCGCTCGGGGGTCCGGACGGGTGGCCTGGTCCTGGCCGGCATCGCCGCCACGTGGACCCTCACGTCGCTCGCCCCGCTGTTCCTCTGGCCCGTGACGCAGGAGTACGAGGCCTGCCGCGCCGCGGCGGTCACCGTCGTGGCCGAGCGGCGCTGCGACACCGCCTACGAGGAGCGCCGCCTCGAGCTGCTCGGGGGCCGCACCGACCGCTGAGCTCCGCCGCCGGCGGCCTCGCCGCCCGCTCCGGCGGCCGACGGACCGGCGCCGGGACGTGGCGTCAGGCCGGGCCCGGTGCGGCCGGGCCCGCGACGGGCTCGTCGACGACGGGCACCGCCTGCGTGTCGACCGCGTCCGACGCCGCCGGGGGCGCCGGCCGCTCGTCGCCGGGCCGCCCGGGGACGCCCTCGGCCGACGCCGCGACGAGGACCTCGGCGGGGGTGGCCCGACACGGGCGCACCCGCTCGACGGCGCCGGCGACGACGCCCCGGACCCATGCCCGTACCCGGGGCTCCGCCGGTGCGGCCGCGAGCACGGCCCCGAGGAGCACGAGCCCCGCCGCGGCACCGCCGACCGCCCACGGGTCGCCGCCGACGTCCGTGAGCCGCCCGGGGCCGACGGCACCCGCCGAGGCCCGCACGAGCCCGGCGACGAGCAGCACGACCGCGACGGCGAGGCCCGCCAGCGCGAGCAGCAGGTCGCGGGCGCGCTCGACGACGAGCCGCCGGTGCACGTGCAGCCCCGCGAGCGCCCCGACGGCGACGACGAGCAGCAGGGGCAGCACCCCGGGCGTCCCGGCGAGGTCGGGGGTGGGCAGGGCGCCCAGCATCGGCACCGCCGGGAGCGGGCCCGTGACGGTCGCGAGCGGCGAGAAGGTCGTCCCCGCCCCGACGGCGAACCCCGGGCCCGCCGCCCACGCGAGGTTCCACAGCACGAGGTCGGGGAGGAACGCCAGCTGGGCCACCGCCAGCACCCCGCCGCCCACGGCGTCGAGCCCGAGGGCGCGGACCACGTCGGCGACGGTCGTCATGCTGCCCACGACCCACACGACCGTGAGGAGCGCGGCCACGAGCACGAGCAGCGCCGTGGCCAGCACCGCGCCCGTCGCGCCGACCCGCAGGGGCGCGGGCACCCGCCGCCACGCCGGGCGCGTGACCTCGCGCAGGGGGCGCGCGCCGGGGCGGGCGAGGAGGCCGAGACCGGTCCCCGCCCCGCCGACGAGCGCCCCGCCGAGGACGGCGAGCAGCAGCCCGGTGCCGGACGCCCCGACGAGGAGCGCGACGAGCAGCGTCGCGGCGGCGTAGGTCGCCGTGCCCGCCCCGTGCGCCGCCCGCGTGGCGGTCCCCGACCGGCGCGCGGAGGCCCACGCGGTGAACAGCGCGAGCGCCGTCACGCCCAGCGGCACGAGCGTCACGGGCACGCCGGCGACCACGGTCGGGACGCCGTGCGCGAGCAGCCACACCGATGCCCCGACGTGGGCGGCCCGCGTCCAGGGCACCCCGTCGTTCGTGGGGTCCGCGGAGGTCGCGACGAACGCGGCCAGGGCCGGCAGCACGAGGCAGAGCAGCGACAGCAGGGCACCCTGGAGCGCGGAGAGCACCCCGGAGACCCACGTCGGCGCCCCGTCGATCGCGGACCGCAGGACCTCGGGGCGCACGTCGTCGAGCAGCGTGGTGCGCCGCGGTCGCGGCGCCGCCGACGGGCGGGGGGCCGGGCTGCGGGTCGTCGTGCTGCTCACGTCCCCCATGGTGCGGGCGGGTCGTCGCCCGGCCGGGGACGCGGACCGGCGCGCCCCCAGGACGGGGACGCGCCGGTCGTCGTGCGCGGGGGCCGGGCGTGGCCCGGCGGCTCGTCAGGCCTGGAGGAGCTTCCGGGCGAGCGCCGCGGTCTCCGACGGCGTCTTCCCGACGTGGACGCCGGCGGCCTCGAGGGCCTCCTGCTTCGCCTGCGCCGTGCCCGCGGAGCCCGAGACGATCGCGCCGGCGTGGCCCATCGTCTTGCCCTCGGGGGCGGTGAACCCGGCGACGTAGCCGACGACGGGCTTCGTGACGTTGTCCCGGATGAACGCCGCCGCGCGCTCCTCGGCGTCGCCGCCGATCTCGCCGATCATGACGATGAGGTCGGTGTCGGGGTCGTCCTGGAACGCCGCGAGGGCGTCGATGTGCGTCGTCCCGATGATCGGGTCGCCGCCGATGCCGACGGCGGAGGAGAACCCGAGGTCCCGCAGCTCGTACATCATCTGGTAGGTCAGCGTGCCGGACTTCGACACGAGGCCGATCCGGCCGGGACCCGTGATGTCGGCGGGGATGATCCCGACGTTCGACTTCCCGGGGCTGATGAGCCCGGGGCAGTTCGGCCCGACGAGGCGCACGCCCTTCTCCTGCGCGAGGGCGAAGAACTCGGCGGTGTCCTTGACGGGGACGCCCTCGGTGATGATGACGACGAGCGGCATGCCCGCCTCGATCGCCTCGACGACGGCGGCCTTCGTGTAGGCCGGCGGGACGAAGATGACGGACACGTCGGCGCCGGTCTGCGCCATGGCGTCGGCGACGGACCCGAACACGGGCACGTCCACCTCGCCCGACGGGGACGGGAACGTCACGGACGTGCCGGCCTTGCGCGGGTTCACGCCGCCGACGACCTGCGTGCCGGAGGCCAGCATGCGGGTCGTGTGCTTCGTGCCCTCGGAGCCCGTCATGCCCTGCACGACGACCTTGGACTGCTCGGTCAGGAAGATGGCCATGGGGAGGTCTGCTCTTCTCGTTCGGTCCGGCGGGGCGTCAGGCGGCCTCGTGAGCGAGGCGGGCGGCCGCGTCGGCGCCCCCGTCCATCGTCTCCGCGAGCGTGACGAGCGGGTGGGCGGCCTCCGCGAGGATGCGGCGGCCCTCGAGCACGTTGTTGCCGTCGAGGCGGACGACGAGCGGCTTGGAGGCCTCGTCGCCGAGCATCCGCAGCGCGGCGACGATGCCGTTGGCGACCGCGTCGCACGCCGTGATGCCGCCGAAGACGTTCACGAACACGCTCTTGACCTGCGGGTCCGTGAGGATGATGTCCAGCCCGGCCGCCATGACCTCGGCCGAGGCGCCGCCGCCGATGTCGAGGAAGTTCGCGGGCCTCACGCCGCCGTGCGCCTCGCCGGCGTAGGCGACGACGTCCAGGGTGCTCATGACGAGCCCCGCGCCGTTCCCGATGACGCCGACCTCGCCGTCGAGCTTGACGTAGTTGAGGTCCTTCTCCTTCGCGCGGGCCTCGAGCGGGTCCGCCGCCGCCGCGTCCTCGAGCTCGGCGTGGCCGGCCTGCCGGAAGTCGGCGTTCGCGTCGAGGGTCACCTTGCCGTCGAGCGCGACGACCTGGCCGTCCTCCGTGAGGACGAGCGGGTTGACCTCGACGAGGCTGGCGTCCTCCTCGCGGTACACGACCCACAGCTTCTGCAGCACCGCGGCGACCTCGTCCTTGACCTCCGGGCCGAAGCCCGCGGCCGTGACGATCTCCTCGGCCTTCGCGGCGTCGATGCCGGTCCGCGGGTCGACGGCGACGCGGGCGAGGGCCTCGGGGCGCTCGACGGCGAGCTGCTCGATCTCCATGCCGCCCTCGACGCTGGCCATGGCCAGGTAGCGGCGCTCCGCCCGGTCGAGCAGCAGCGAGAAGTAGTACTCCTCCGCGATGCGCGCGCCCTCGGCGACCATGACGCGGTGGACGGTGTGGCCCTTGATGTCCATGCCGAGGATCTCGCCGGCCTTCTCGGCCGCCTCGTCGGCGGAGCGGGCCAGCTTCACGCCGCCGGCCTTGCCGCGGCCGCCGGTCTTCACCTGCGCCTTGACGACGACGACCCCGCCCCCCTCGGGGAGCAGGCGCTCCGCGGCGGCCCGGGCCTCGTCGGGCGTCGTCGCGACGACCCCGCCCAGGACCGGCACGCCGTGCCGCTCGAACATGTCTCGTGCCTGGTACTCGAACAGGTCCACCGCTGACGGTTCCTCTCGTCGCCCCGCGCGGACGTCGGTGTGCCGACGCCTCTGCCGATCGATCGTAGCCCGGGCCCCGGGCCCCGCCCGACAGCGCACGGAGCAGTCATGGGACGACACGGGGTGACCTGCGGCACGCGCGCCCTCGCCCGGCGTCGAGAGAAGGCAAGCGCTTGCCCGTCAAGAGACCTTGACGGACGTCCTGTCGTCAACCTACGTTGACGACATGACCGAGCAGCTCGTCGCCGCGACCACCGCCGAGGACCCCGCCGAGGGGCTGCGGTCGGTGCGTGCCCTGCGCGAGCTGGCCGACCGCATCGAGGCCCTGCACGTCGAGCGCGCGCGGCGCCTCGGCTGGTCGTGGCAGCAGGTGGCGGCGGCGCTCGGCGTGTCCCGGCAGGCGGTCCACCAGAAGTACGGGAAGAGGTTCGGCTGATGTTCGAGCGGTTCACGCAGGAGGCGCGCGACGGGGTCGTCGGCGCGCAGCTCGTCGCCCGCGAACGGGGCGACCGCAGGATCGGCACGGAGCACGTCCTGCTCGGCGCCCTGCGGGCCCCGGGGTCCGTCGCGGCGACCGCCCTGGGGCTGGTGGGGAGGACGGCCGAGGACGTGGCGCAGGCGGTGGACGCCCGTTCCGGCATCGACGCCGGCGCCCTGGCCGGCCTCGGCATCGACCTGGAGGCGGTCCGCCGGAGGGCCGAGGCCGCGTTCGGCCCGGGGGCGCTCGACGTGCCGGCGGACGAGGCACGGGACCGGCCCGTGCGTGGCCACGTCCCCTTCGACCGGGACGCGAAGAAGACGCTCGAGGTGGCGCTGCGGGAGGCGCTGGCGCTGAAGCACCGCCACATCGACACCGGCCACGTGCTGCTGGCGCTGGCGCGGCTCGACGGCACCGCCGCGCACACCGCCCTCGCGGCGCTCGGTCTCGGACCCGACGAGGTGCGCCGCGCCGTCCACGCCGCCTGGCGCGGCGGCGGCGCGGACGGCGCCGACCTCGCCCTGGCCCGCTGAGCCCGGCTCGGACCCGGGCGGCACCGGGAGGGGCGCTGCCCGGGGCCGCGAGGCGCCGGCTAGAGCTTCGTCACCGGTGAGAAGCGCAGGAGCAGGCGCTTGACGCCCTCGGTCCCGAAGTCGACCTTGGCGACCGCGTTCTGCCCGGCCCCCTCGATCGCGACGACCGTCCCGAGGCCGTAGGCGTCGTGGGTGACCCGGTCGCCCGCGGCGAGCGCGGGCACGTCGGCCCGCGGGGTCGCCGAGCCGAACGACGCCCCGGTCGACGGCAGCGCCGGACGCTGCTCGCGCTCGCGCTCACGGGCGGCGGACCGGCCGCCCCCCTCGCCCCGCGCGCGGCCCGTGCCGAAGCCGGACCCCCAGCCGCCCCGCAGCTGGGACGTGCTGGACTCCCGGCGGCGCCAGTCGACGAGCTCCTCGGGCAGCTCGTCGAGGAAGCGGCTCGGCGGGAACTCGTTGGGGACGCCCCAGGCGGTCCGGACCGCGGCGCGGGAGATGTAGAGGCGCTCCCGGGCGCGCGTGAGGCCGACGTACGCCAGGCGGCGCTCCTCGGCGAGCTGGTCGGGGTCGGTCAGGGACCGCATGTGCGGGAAGGTCCCGTCCTCGAGCCCCGTGAGGAAGACGACCGGGAACTCGAGCCCCTTCGCGGTGTGGAGCGTCATGAGCGTGATGACGCCCGGGTCGACCGCGTCCGGGTCGTCCCCGCCGTCCGGGCTCGGCACCTGGTCGGAGTCCGCGACGAGCGAGACGCGCTCGAGGAAGTCCGCCAGGTCGCCCTCGGGGTCGGTCTGCTCGAACTCCGTGGCCACCGCGTGGAGCTCGGCGAGGTTCTCCACGCGCGTGGCGTCCTGCGGGTCCTCGCTCGCGCGCAGCTCGGCGAGCAGGCCCGAGCGGTCGAGCACGGCGCCGAGCACCTCCGCCGGTCCGGCTCCGCCGGCGGAGACCTCGCGCAGCCCGCCCATGAGGTCGCCGAAGGCGCGCAGGCCCGTGACGGCCCGGGTGCCGAGCCCCGGCACCTCGTCGAGGCGCTCGAGGGCCGCGCCGAAGGAGATGCGCTCCCGCTCGGCGAAGGTCGCGACCATGGCCTCGGACCGGTCCCCCAGCCCGCGCTTGGGGACGTTGAGGATCCGGCGGAGGCTGACGTCGTCGTCCGGGTTCGCGACCGCCCGCAGGTAGGCCACGGCGTCCCGGACCTCGCGCCGCTCGTAGAAGCGGGTGCCGCCGACGACCTTGTAGGGCAGGCCGACGCGGACCAGCACCTCCTCGAGCGCACGCGACTGGGCGTTCGCGCGGTAGAAGATCGCCACGTCGCCCGGGCGGACGTCCGCGGTGTCGCCGAGGCGGTCGATCTCCTCGGCGATGAAGCGGGCCTCCTCGTGCTCCGTGTCGGCCACGTACGCGACGATCTGGGCGCCCGCGCCGGAGTCCGTCCAGAGCCGCTTCGGCGTGCGCCCCGGGTTCTTGCTGATGACGGCGTTCGCGGCCGAGAGGATCGTCTGCGTGGAGCGGTAGTTCTGCTCGAGCAGGATCGTCGTCGCCGCCGGGTAGTCGGCCTCGAACTCGAGGATGTTGCGGATGCTCGCGCCGCGGAACGCGTAGATGGACTGGTCCGCGTCGCCGACGACCGTCAGCTCGCCCGGGGGCACCGCCGGCACGTCCTCCCCGGCGGCCGCCGCCGCGTCCTCGGCCGCCGTCCCGCCGACGAGCTCGCGCACGAGCACGTACTGGGCGTGGTTCGTGTCCTGGTACTCGTCCACCAGGACGTGCCGGAAGCGGCGCCGGTAGTGCTCCGCGACGGCGGGGAACCCCTGGAGCAGGTGGACGGTGCTCATGATGAGGTCGTCGAAGTCGAGCGCGTGCGCCTGCCGGAGCCGGGCCTGGTACCGCGTGTAGACCTGCGCGAGCACGGTGTCGGCGTCGTTGGAGCGCCCCTCCCCCGAGGTGCTCGCGAACGTCTCCGCGTCGACGAGCTCGTCCTTGAGGGCGGAGATGCGCGAGGACAGCCCCTTGACCGGGTACCGCTTCGGGTCGAGGTCGAGCTCGCGGCACACGAGCGTGAGGAGGCGCTGGGAGTCGGCCGCGTCGTAGATGGAGAAGCTGGAGCGCAGCCCCAGGGTGGCCGCCTCGCGGCGCAGGATCCGCACGCAGGCGGAGTGGAAGGTGGAGACCCACATCCGCTGCGCGGCAGGCCCGACGAGGGCCTCGACCCGCTCGCGCATCTCCGCCGCGGCCTTGTTCGTGAAGGTGATGGCGAGGACCTGCCCCGCGCGCGCCCGCCGCGTCGCGAGCAGGTGGGCGATGCGGTGCGTGAGCACGCGCGTCTTGCCGGACCCGGCGCCCGCGACGATGAGCAGGGGCCCGCCCGCGTGCAGCACCGCGGCCCGCTGCTCGGGGTTGAGGCCCTCGAGGAGCGCGTCGGCCCGGGGGTTCTCCGCCTCCTCGGCCTCGTCCTCGTCCCCGCGCGGGGGCATGAGCCGCGGCAGCCCGGCCGCGGTCCCGTCCGTCCGGCGGCCGCCCGCCGGGCCGGCGCCGACGACGGGGCCGCCCTGCGGCGCGGCACCGCCGGGGGCGAAGAGGGTGAGGTTCTCGAACAGGGAGGTCATGGCGGGACAAGGGTAGGTCGCCCCACCGACACGACCTCACGCCGCCCACGGGCGCGCCCGGGCCCCCGTCCTCAGGTGCGCCAGACGCCGAGGAGCCAGAGGCCGGTGACCAGCAGGGACCCCGCCAGCTCGACGGCGATCGTCAGCCCCGTGGCCTGCAGGGCGACGACCGTCGCGCGCCACGCCACGGGGTGCTCCCGCAGGCGGGCGAGCTCGGCGAGGTAGGTGCCCAGGACGAAGCCGAGGAACAGGCCGACGACCGGGATCACGAAGAAGCCCACGACGCCGGCGAGCCCGCCCCACACGAGGCTGCGGTTCGGCACGCCGCCGCGCACGAGGTGGCGCCCCGCGACGACGTACTTGACCACCTGCGCCGCCGCCGTGAGGACGACGGCCGCGACGACGACGGCCCACCCCCACCCGCCACCGGTCCACACGCCCCAGACGACGACCGCGAGCGCCACGAGGAACGCGCCGGGCAGGACCTGGACCACGACCCCGACGAGCCCCGCCAGCACGACCAGCCCGACGAGGAGCTCGCCCGCTCCCGTCACAGGAGGCGCCGGGCGGCCGCCCAGCGGGTGAGCTCGTGCCGGCTGGACAGCTGGAGCTTGCGCAGCACCGCGGACACGTGGGTCTCGACGGTCTTGATGGAGATGAACAGCTCGGAGGCGACCTCGCGGTAGCTGTAGCCCCGGGCGATGAGCCGCATGACCTCGCGCTCGCGCGCGGAGAGCCGGTCGAGCTCGTCGTCGGCGATGGCCACGTCGCCGGCGGCGGTGCCGAAGGCGTCGAGCACGAAGCCGGCCAGCCGCGGGGAGAACACCGCGTCGTCGGCGGCGACCCGGAGCACGGCGTCGGTGAGCTCGCGGCCCTGGATGGCCTTCGTCACGTAGCCGCGGGCGCCGGCCCGGATGACGGCCACCACGTCCTCCGCGGCGTCGGAGACCGACAGCGCGAGGAACCGCGTCGTGCCGAGCAGCGGCGTGCACCGGCGGAGCACCTCCGCGCCGCCGCCCCCGTCGCCGCCCGGCAGGTGCACGTCGAGGAGCACGACCGCCGGGTGCAGCCCGGTCACGACGGTGACCGCCTCGTCGACGGAGGCCGCCTCCCCCACGACGCGCACGCGCTCGTCGAGGGAGGCGCGCACGCCGGCGCGGAACATGTGGTGGTCGTCGACGAGCACGACGTCGACGACGCCGGGGACGGGGACCGGTACGGGGACGGCCTGGCTCACCGGGCCTCCTGCCTCTGGGGGACGGTCGGGGGGACGGCGGCGGGCGCGGGTGCGCCCGCGGGCTCGGCGGCGGCCGGCGCGGGCTCCGGCGCGTGGTCGGCGACGGCCTCGGGCACCGCCCCGTCCACGGGGACGCAGAGGTGGACCTCCGTCCCGCGGCCGGGCGTGGACTGCACGGTGGCGGTCCCGCCCCGCCGGCGCACGCGCCCGAGGATGGACTCGCGGACGCCGAAGCGGTCCGCGGGGATGTCCGCGAGGTCGAAGCCCTCGCCGCGGTCGCGGACGAAGACCTCGACCGTGCGCGGCCCGACCTCCATGTAGAGCGAGACGGGGGGCCGGCCGTGGACCACCGCGTTGACGAGGGCCTCGCGGGCCGCCTGGAGCAGGGCCGCGGTCTGGGCGTCGGGCTCGCGGTCGCCGACCACGACGGTGTCGACCGCGACCGCGCCCCCCTCCGGCCCGGTGCGCGTGTCCTCCACCTCGGCGACGACCGCGCGCAGCTCCGCGGCCACGGACGTCCCGGGGACGCTGCGGTCGTCGTAGAGCCACTCGCGCAGCTCCCGCTCCTGGGCCCGGGCCATCCGCGCGACCTCGGTCGGGTCGTCGGCGCGGGCCCGGATGAGGGCGAGGGTCTGCAGCACGGAGTCGTGCAGGTGGGCGGCGATGTCCGCGCGCTCGGACTCCCGGGCGCGGGCGGCGCGCTCGTCGCCGAGCTCGCGGACGAGGCGCAGCCACCACGGCGCGAGGACGAGGCCGACCCCGCCGAGGACCGCGACGGACGCGATGACGGACTGCACGAGCGTGGCGGGCTCCACCCCCCGGCCGCTGACGTCCCCGACGAGGAGCAGCACGCCGACGCCGGCGAGCACCACGCCCCCGAGCAGCCGCAGCACGGGCGAGGGCGCCCCGCCGCGGGACCGCCCGCGCTGCACGGCGTCGAGCTGGCTCCACGCGAGCACGAGCCCCAGCACGAGGACCATCGCCGGCAGCAGCCAGGTGCTGCGCATCCCGCCGCCGTCCCGCATCTGCAGGAGCAGGACCGCGCACACGACGAGGAGCCCGCCGACGAGCAGGTCGCCCACGGGCCAGCGGCGCACGGCCCCCGCACCCGCGAGCCGCGGCGCCACGCGGGCGAGCAGGCTCGGCGGCCCGCCCGCGGCGGCGTCGCGCGCCGCGTCGGCGACCGGGACGGTGACCCACCAGAACAGGTACAGCGCCAGGCCCGTGCCCGCGAACGGCACGAGGGCGACGAGCGCGATCCGCACCGGCACCGCGGACCGCAGGCCCAGGTGCGCCGCGAGGCCGGCCGCGACCCCGCCGACGAGACGACCCCGCTCCGGGCGGCGCAGCGGGGCGCGCGGCCGGGGGGTCGCCGGGGCGTCGAGGGGGCTCACGCCCTGATCGTCACACGTCCGCCGGCGCCCGGGGACCCTCCCGGGGACGGACCGGGGTGGGGACCGGGGTGGGCGGGGGTCCGGGCCAGGGGCGGACCAGGGTCGGTTCAGGGGAGCACCCGATCCCGCCGGGGGCCGGGGGCGAGCACGATCGTCGTCATGGACACCACGAGCCCCTCCGGCCCCCGCGCCGGGGACCCCGCCGGCCCGGCCGGCGAGGCCGCGACGACACCGCTGCCCGCGCTGGGCCCCGCCCCGTCGGGAGGCGGCGACGACCCCGTCGGCGCCCGCCCGGGTGCCGACGCCCCGCCCTTCGGCGCGGGCCCGCCCGGCGCCGGCGCGTCCTGGACCGGCCCCTCCTGGACCGGCCCCTCCTCGACCGGCCCCTCCTCGACCGGCCCCGGCGCGTCGGCCCCGCCCCGCCCCTCGGGCTTCTTCGCCTCCCTGCGCCGCACGGGCGTCGCGCGCTCGGAGGAGCGCTGGGTCGGCGGCGTCGCCGGCGGCCTCGCGGAGCGCTTCGCGATCGACCCGCTCCTCGTGCGCGGCCTGCTCGCCGTCAGCGTGCTCCTCGGCGGCCTGGGCCTCGTCGCCTACGGGCTCGCGTGGCTGCTGCTGCCCGAGCGCCGCGACGGCCGCATCCACCTCGAGGAGCTCGTGCGCGGCCGCTTCGACATGGCGGTCGTCGGCGGGATCCTGCTCGTCCTCGTCGGCCTCGGGCGCGGCGACCGCTGGTGGATCCGGGGCGGGGACGCCGACGTGCTCGTCTCGCTCGGCTGGATCGCGTTCCTCGGCGTCGTCGCCTGGGTCGTCATCGCGGCGGCCCGCCGCCCCGGGGGCGTGCCGCCGCGCCCCGGTCCCTCCGGCCCGTTCGGCCCGTTCCC
>NZ_RWJX01000093.1 GCF_004123805.1 Cellulomonas endophytica
GGTGCTGGCCGCCGCCGCCGCCCTCGTCGGGGGCCCGCCGCCCCCGACGTCGCCCCCCGCGCCCCCCGCCCCGCCCACGCCCCCCACCCCCCCGGAGGACCCCCGATGACCCACGCGCTGCTCGTCCTGGAGGACGGCCGGACGTTCCGCGGCGAGGCGTACGGGGCCACCGGCACGACCGTCGGCGAGATCGTCTTCAACACGGGCATGACCGGGTACCAGGAGACGCTCACCGACCCCTCGTACCACCGCCAGATCGTCGTCATGACGGCGCCGCACATCGGCAACACGGGCGTGAACGACGAGGACCCCGAGTCGGCGCGGATCTGGGTCGCCGGGTTCGTCGTGCGCGACCCGGCCCGGCGCTCGTCGAGCTGGCGGGCGCGTCGCAGCCTGGACGCGGAGCTCGTCGCCCAGGGCGTCGTCGGGATCAGCGGCATCGACACCCGCGCCCTCACGCGCCACCTGCGCGAGCGCGGCGTCATGCGCGCCGGCGTCTTCTCCGGGGAGGCCCTCGAGCGGCCCGGTGGCGGCACCGCCCAGCCCGGGGAGCTGCTCCAGCAGGTGCTCGCCGCCCCGGCGATGGCCGGCGCGGACCTCGCCGCCGAGGTCTCCACGGACGGCGCCTACGTCGTCGAGCCCCTCGGGGCCGACGGGCGGCCGGTGGCCGAGCCCGTGGCGACGGTGGCCGCGCTCGACCTGGGCATCAAGTCGATGACCCCGCACCGCCTCGCCGAGCGCGGGGTGCGCGTGCACGTGCTGCCCGCGACGGCCGACCTCGACGAGGTGCTGGCCCTCGCCCCCGACGGCGTCTTCTTCTCCAACGGCCCGGGCGACCCCGCGGCGGCGACCCACGAGGTCGAGCTCCTGCGCGGCGTCCTCGACCGGCGGATCCCGTTCTTCGGCATCTGCTACGGCAACCAGCTCTTCGGCCGCGCGCTCGGATTCGGCACCTACAAGCTCGGCTACGGCCACCGCGGCGTGAACCAGCCCGTCATGGACCGCACGACGGGCAAGGTCGAGATCACGGCGCACAACCACGGGTTCGCGGTCGACGCCCCGCTCGACGAGGACACGGTCGCGCCGCACGACGAGGGCCGCTACGGCCGCGTCCGCGTCAGCCACGTGGACCTCAACGACGACGTGGTGGAGGGCCTGGAGGCGCTCGACCTGCCGGCCTTCTCCGTCCAGTACCACCCCGAGGCCGCGGCCGGCCCCCACGACGCGGCGTACCTGTTCGACCGCTTCGTCGACCTCATGACGCAGCCCCGGGGGTCCGTCGACCTCCACGACACGCACCCCCACCACACGCACTCCGAGCCGAAGGGTGATGCCTGATGCCGCGGCGCACCGACCTGTCCAGCGTCCTCGTCATCGGGTCCGGCCCCATCGTCATCGGCCAGGCGGCGGAGTTCGACTACTCGGGCACGCAGGCCTGCCGCGTGCTCAAGGAGGAGGGCCTGCGGGTCGTCCTCGTGAACTCGAACCCGGCGACGATCATGACGGACCCCGAGTTCGCGGACGCCACCTACGTGGAGCCCATCACGGTGCCCGTGCTGCGCGCGATCATCGAGAAGGAGCGCCCCGACGCGCTGCTGCCCACGCTCGGCGGCCAGACCGCCCTCAACGCCGCCATCGCGCTCGACGAGGCCGGCGTGCTCGAGGAGTTCGGCGTCGAGCTCATCGGCGCCAACATCCCCGCCATCCAGAAGGGCGAGGACCGCGAGCAGTTCAAGCAGGTCGTGGCCGTCTGCGGCGGCGAGAGCGCGCGGTCGGTCATCGTGCACACGGTCGACGAGGCGCTCGCCGCCGTCGCGGACCTGGGCCTGCCCCTCGTCGTGCGCCCGTCCTTCACCATGGGCGGCCTGGGGTCGGGGATCGCCTACGACGAGGCCGACGTGCGCCGCATCGTGGGCCAGGGGCTGCACTACTCGCCGACCACCGAGGTCCTCCTGGAGGAGTCCATCCTCGGCTGGAAGGAGTACGAGCTCGAGCTCATGCGCGACCGCAACGACAACGTCGTGGTCGTCTGCTCCATCGAGAACGTCGACGCCGTGGGGGTCCACACGGGCGACTCCGTCACCGTGGCGCCGGCCCTCACGCTCACCGACCGCGAGTACCAGAAGCTGCGCGACATCGGCATCGCGGTCATCCGCGAGGTCGGCGTCGACACGGGCGGCTGCAACATCCAGTTCGCGGTGGACCCGCGCACGGGCCGCGTCGTCGTCATCGAGATGAACCCCCGCGTGTCGCGCTCCTCGGCGCTGGCGTCGAAGGCGACGGGCTTCCCCATCGCGAAGATCGCCGCGCGCCTGGCCGTGGGCTACACGCTGGACGAGATCCCCAACGACATCACGGGCTCCACGCCGGCCTCCTTCGAGCCGACGCTGGACTACGTCGTCGTGAAGGTCCCGCGGTTCGCGTTCGAGAAGTTCCCCGCGGCCGACGACACCCTGACGACGACGATGAAGTCCGTCGGCGAGGCCATGGCGCTCGGCCGCAACTTCACCGAGGCGCTGGGCAAGGCGATGCGGTCCATCGACAAGCGGGACGCGACCTTCCACTGGCGGGGCGCGCCGGCCTCGGGGGCCGCGCTCGAGGCGCTCGTCGCGTCGCTGGCCCGGCCGACGGAGGGGCGCCTCGTCGACCTGCAGCAGGCCCTGCGCGCGGGCGTCGACGTCGAGACGGTGCACGAGCGGACGGGCATCGACCCCTGGTTCCTCGACCAGGTGCAGCTCGTCAACGAGGTCGCGGCGGAGACGGCCGCGGCGCCGGCGCTCACGCGCGAGGTGCTCCTGCGCGCGAAGCGGCACGGGCTGTCCGACGCGCAGATCGGGCAGCTGCGGGGCACGTCGGAGGACGCCGTCCGCGGCGCCCGGCACGCCGTCGGCCTCCTGCCCGTCTTCAAGACCGTGGACACCTGCGCCGCGGAGTTCGCCGCCCGCACGCCGTACCACTACTCCACCTACGACGAGGAGACGGAGATCGCCCCGCGCGAGCGGCCGGCCGTCCTCATCCTCGGCTCGGGGCCCAACCGCATCGGGCAGGGCATCGAGTTCGACTACTCCTGCGTGCACGCCGCGCTGGCGCTCAAGGGCGAGTACGAGACCGTCATGGTCAACTGCAACCCCGAGACGGTCTCGACGGACTACGACACCGCGGACCGGCTCTACTTCGAGCCGCTGACCTTCGAGGACGTCCTCGAGGTGTACGCGGCCGAGCTCGCGGCCGGGCCCGTCGCCGGGCTCATCGTGACCCTCGGCGGGCAGACGCCGCTGTCGCTGGCTCACCGCCTCGCCGAGGCCGGCCTGCCCATCCTCGGCACGCCGCCGGACGCGATCGACGCCGCGGAGGACCGGGGCGCCTTCGGCAAGGTGCTGGCCGCCGCGGGGCTGCCGGCGCCCGCCTTCGGCACCGCGACGACCCTCGCCGGCGCGCGCGAGACCGCCCGGGGCATCGGCTACCCCGTCCTCGTGCGGCCCTCGTACGTCCTGGGCGGCCGCGGCATGGAGATCGTCTACGACGAGACGCAGCTGTCCGAGTACGTCGGGCGGGCGCTCGACGAGCTCGCCGACGGCGGGCGGGCCGGCACGCTGCCGCCGCTGCTCATCGACCGGTTCCTCGACGACGCCATCGAGATCGACGTCGACGCGCTCTTCGACGGCCACGAGCTGTTCCTCGCCGGCGTCATGGAGCACATCGAGGAGGCCGGCATCCACTCCGGCGACAGCGCCTGCACGCTGCCGCCCGTGACGATCTCCTCGGGCGAGCTCGAGCGGATCCGGCTGTCGACGGAGGCGATCGCCCGCGGCGTCGGCGTCCGGGGGCTGCTGAACATCCAGTTCGCGCTCGTCTCCGACGTCCTCTACGTCCTCGAGGCGAACCCCCGCGCGTCCCGGACCGTGCCGTTCGTCGCCAAGGCCACGGGGGTCGGCCTGGCGAAGGCCGCCGCGCTCGTCATGACGGGACGCACCATCGCCGAGCTGCGGGCGAGCGGGGTCCTGCCGGCGGAGGACGCGCGCGTCGTCGACCTCGGGGCGTCCATCGCCGTGAAGGAGGCGGTGCTGCCCTTCAAGCGGTTCCGCACGGCCGACGGCACCGTCGTGGACACCGTGCTCGGCCCGGAGATGCGGTCGACGGGCGAGGTCATGGGCTTCGACGTGGACTTCCCCACGGCGTTCGCGAAGTCCCAGGAGGCGGCCTTCGGGGGCCTGCCCACCTCGGGCCGCGCGTTCATCTCCGTCGCCGACCGCGACAAGCGCTCCATCGTATTCCCGGTGCGTCAGCTCGCCGAGCTCGGGTTCGAGATCCTCGCGACGGAGGGCACCGCCACGGTGCTGCGCCGCAGCGGCATCCGCTCGACGCTCGTGCGCAAGCACTCCGCGGGCCGCGGCCCGGACGGCGAGCGCACGATCGTCGACCTCATCGTGGACGGCGAGGTCGACATGGTCGTGAACACGCCCTCGGGGCAGGGTGCCCGGGCGGACGGGTACGAGATCCGCGCGGCGACGACGGCCGCCGACGCCACGATCATCACGACCGTGCAGCAGCTCGGCGCGGCCGTGCAGGCGATCTCCGCGATGCGCTCGGCGCCGCTGACCGTCCGGAGCCTGCAGGAGCACGGCGCGGCGACGCGGGCGCGGCGGGCGGCGGCCGCGGCCGGGACGCCCGCGTGAGCACGCCCGCGCCGTTCGGGGCCCGCCTCGCGGCGGCCGTGGGGGCGCACGGCCCGCTGTGCGTCGGCATCGACCCCCACCCGGGGCTGCTGGCCGCCTGGGGGCTGGCCGACGACGCCGCGGGCCTGCGGACGTTCGTGCAGCGCGTCCTCGAGGCCGTGGCGGGGCACGTGGCGGCCGTGAAGCCCCAGTCGGCGCTCTTCGAGCGGCACGGCGCGGCCGGCGTGGCGGTGCTGGAGGAGGTCGTCGCTGCGGGCCGGGAGGCGGGCACGCTCGTCGTGGTGGACGCCAAGCGCGGCGACATCGGCTCGACGATGGCCGGCTACGCCGACGCCTACCTGCGCGACGGGTCGCCCCTGGCGGGAGACGCGCTGACGGTGTCGCCGTACCTGGGCTTCGGCTCGCTGGCCCCGGCCGTGGAGGCGGCGCTCGCCACGGGCCGGGGGCTGTTCGTGCTGGCCCTGACCTCGAACCCCGAGGGTGCGGCCGTGCAGCACGCCCGGGACGCGTCCGGGCGGGCGGTGGCGGCCACCGTCGCGGCGGAGGCGGCCGCGCTCAACGCGGCCGAGCTCGCCGCCGCGGGCACGCCCGACGGCACCGGGTCGGTCGGCCTCGTCGTCGGGGCGACGGTCGGCGACGCCCCGGCACGGCTCGGCCTCGACCTCGCGGCCGTGCGCGGCCCGCTGCTGGCGCCGGGGGTCGGCGCGCAGGGCGCGGGGCCGGCCGAGCTCGCGGCGGTGTTCGGGGACGCGCGCCGGCACGTGCTCGCCTCGTCCTCGCGGGGGGTGCTCGCGGCGGGCCCGGACGTGCCCGCGCTGCGGGCCGCTGCCCGCCGGGCGGCGGACGAGGCGGGCGCGGCGCTGCGCTGACGTGCACGTCGGCGCACGTCGTCGCGCCGCGCTGCGTTGCCCCGGCGGGGCCGCGTCGCTACGTTCGTCCTCACGATCCCGCCGTCGGCGCGGGTCGCCGGACCGATGACGAGAAGGTGACGCGAGTGGCACTCCCTCCGTTGACTCCCGAGCAGCGCGCCGACGCGCTGAAGAAGGCTGCCGCCGCGCGGCAGGCGCGGGCCGAGGTCAAGAACCGGCTGAAGTACTCGCAGGGCTCCCTGTCCGAGGTCATCGAGCAGGGCCAGGCCGACGAGACCATCGGCAAGATCAAGGTGCTGGCGCTCCTGGAGTCCCTCCCGGGCGTCGGCAAGGTCAAGGCCCGTGCGATCATCTCCGAGATCGGCATCTCGGAGACCCGCCGCGTGCGCGGTCTCGGACCCCACCAGGTCAAGGCGCTCGTCGACCGGTTCGGCTGACGGGCGGCACCACCCCCCGGGCCGGCAGGCCGCCCGCGACGGGGCGGGCGGCCTGCCGTCACCCGACGCACCACCGGACCAGGAGCACATCCCCGTGAGCACCCCACCGCCCGCCCGTCTGACCGTCCTCGCCGGCCCGACGGCCGTGGGCAAGGGCACGGTCTCCTCGGACGTCCGTGAGCGGTACCCCGAGGTCTGGCTGTCGGTCAGCGCGACGACGCGCCGCCCGCGGCCCGGGGAGGTCGACGGCGTGCACTACCACTTCGTCACGGCCGAGCGGTTCGACGCGATGGCCGAGGCCGGCGAGCTGCTCGAGTGGGCGGTCGTGCACGGCGTGAACCGCTACGGCACCCCGCGCCGTCCCGTCGAGGAGCGCCTCGCCGCCGGCGTCCCGGCCCTGCTCGAGATCGACCTCCAGGGCGCCCGGCAGGTGCGCGCCTCCATGCCGGGCGCGCGGTTCGTCTTCCTCGCCCCGCCGTCGTGGGAGGAGCTCGAGCGGCGTCTCGTCGGGCGCGGCACGGAGGACGCGGAGGAGCGCGAGCGCCGGCTCGCCACGGCCCGCGTCGAGCTCGCGGCCGAGCCCGAGTTCGACCACGTCGTCGTCAACGACGACGTCCACCGGGCCACGGACGAGCTCGTCCACGTCATGGGCCTCGTGCCGCACGACCCGGCGGTCGCCGGCCGGCGCTGAGGCGCGCGGTACCCTGGTGGCGGACCCCGTCCCCCCTTCCCCCCGACCTCCCTGGAGACCACCGTGTCCGGAACCGTCGCCGCCCCCACGGGCATCACCGACCCGCCCATCGACCGCCTCCTCGAGCGCGCGGACTCCAAGTACGCGCTCGTGCTCTACGCCGCCCAGCGCGCGCGCCAGATCAACGCGTACTACGCCCAGCTCAACGAGGGCCTCCTGGAGTACGTCGGCCCGCTGGTCGAGGTGCGCCCGCAGGAGAAGCCGCTCTCGGTGGCCATGCGCGAGATCGACGCGGGCCTGCTGAGCATCGAGGCCGCGCCCGTCGAGGCCGAGCCGCAGGCCTGACCACCGGCTGCCGAGCGTCGTGCGCGTCGTCCTCGGGGTCGGCGGGGGCATCGCCGCCTACAAGGCGGTCCTCCTGCTGCGCCTCCTGCGCGAGGCGGGGCACGCCGTGCGCGTGGTGCCCACCCGCACCGCCCTGCAGTTCGTCGGGCGCCCCACGTGGGAGGCGCTGTCGGGCGAGCCCGTGACGAGCGACCTCTTCGAGGACGTCGACCAGGTGGCGCACGTGCGGGTGGGCCGGGAGGCGGAGCTCGTCGTCGTGGCGCCGGCCACCGCGGACCTGCTCGCCCGCGCGGCCGCCGGGCGGGCGGACGACCTGCTCACCGCGACGCTGCTCGTCGCCCGGTGCCCCGTCCTCATGGCGCCGGCGATGCACACGGAGATGTGGGAGCACCCCGCCACCGTCGCGAACGTCGCGACGCTGCGCGCCCGGGGCGTCCACGTGCTCGACCCCGACGCCGGCCGCCTCACCGGTGCCGACACCGGCCCCGGACGGCTCCCGGAGCCCGAGGCCATCGCGGCGGCCGCGCTGGCGCTCGTCGCCGGGCCGCGGCACGACCTGGCCGGGCGGCACGTCGTCGTCTCGGCGGGCGGGACCCGTGAGCCGTTGGACCCCGTGCGGTTCCTCGGCAACCGCTCCTCGGGCCGGCAGGGCGTGGCGCTGGCGGCCGCGGCGCGCGACCGCGGCGCCCGCGTGACCCTCGTCGGCGCGCACCTGGACGTGCCCGCACCGGCGGGGGTGGAGCACGTGGCCGTCGGGACCGCCGAGGAGCTCGGCACCGCGGTCCGGGCCGCCGCCGCGGACGCCGACGTCGTCGTCATGGCGGCCGCCGTCGCCGACTTCCGGCCGGCCGAGGCCGTCGCGAGCAAGATCAAGAAGGGCGCGGGCGACGACGCCCCCGTGGTCGGGCTCGTGCGCACGCCCGACGTGCTCGCGGGGCTCGTCGCCGACCCGCCCCGCGCCGGGCAGCTCGTCGTGGGGTTCGCCGCGGAGACCGGCGACGCGACGGGCTCGGTGCTGGACCACGGGCGCGCGAAGGCCCGCCGCAAGGGGGCCGCGCTGCTCGTCCTCAACGAGGTGGGTGCCGGCCGCGGCTTCGGGACGTCGGACAACACGGTGACCCTCCTCGACCGGACGGGCGAGGTGGTGGCCGGCGCGAGCGGCTCGAAGCGCGAGGTCGCGGACGCGGTGCTCGACGCCGTCGTGGCCCGGCTGGGCCCGGACGGCGGTGTCGGCGCTCCGCACTAGGCTGCCGGGCATGCCCGCCGCCATGCGCCTGTTCACCTCCGAGTCGGTCACCGAGGGCCACCCCGACAAGATCTGCGACCAGATCTCGGACGCCATCCTCGACGCGATCCTCGAGCAGGACCCCGTGGCGCGGGTGGCGGTGGAGACCATGGTGACGACGGGCCTGGTGCACGTCGCGGGCGAGGTCACCACGAGCGCCTACGTCGAGATCCCGCAGATCGTCCGCGAGGTCGTCACGGGGATCGGCTACACCTCCAGCCACATCGGCTTCGACGGCGAGTCGTGCGGCGTGTCCGTGTCCATCGGGCAGCAGTCGCCCGACATCGCGGCGGGCGTCGACAAGGCGCTCGAGGTGCGCCAGGACGCCGGCGACGACGACCCGCTGGACCTGCAGGGCGCGGGCGACCAGGGGCTCATGTTCGGCTTCGCGTGCGACGACACGCCCTCGCTCATGCCCCTGCCCGTGTGGCTGGCGCACCGGCTGTCGGAGAGGCTCGCGCTGGTGCGGCGGCAGGGGGTCGTGCCGGGGCTGCGCCCGGACGGCAAGACGCAGGTGACCATCGGGTACGAGGGGGACCGCCCCGTCCGCCTCGACACGGTCGTCGTCTCGACGCAGCACGAGCCGGACGTCCGGCTCGACGACCAGCTCCGGCCCGCCGTCCAGGAGCACGTCGTGCGGCCCGTGCTCGAGGCCGAGGGGCTCGACCTCGACGTCAGCGACGTCCGGCTGCTCGTCAACCCGACGGGCGTGTTCGTCGTCGGCGGCCCGCAGGGCGACGCCGGGCTCACCGGCCGCAAGACGATCGTCGACACCTACGGGGGCTACGCGCGGCACGGCGGCGGCGCGTTCTCGGGCAAGGACCCCTCCAAGGTCGACCGCTCCGCGTCCTACGCCATGCGCTGGGTCGCCAAGAACGTCGTGGCGGCCGGGCTGGCCCGCCGCTGCGAGACCCAGGTGGCCTACGCCATCGGCACCGCGCACCCCGTCGGCCTGTACGTGGAGACGTTCGGCACGGGCACGGTGAGCGACGAGGAGCTCACCGGGGCCATCCGCGACGTGTTCGACCTGCGCCCCGCCGCGATCGTGCGCGACCTCGACCTCCTGCGCCCCATCTACCGGCGGACCGCGGCCTATGGGCACTTCGGCCGCGAGCACGCGGACTTCACCTGGGAGCGCACGGACCGCGTCGACGCGCTGCGGGCCGCGGTCGGCGCCTGAGCGGGGCGCGCGGCGTGCCGGCCGCGGGGCGGGAGGCCCCGGTGGGCGCGGTGGGGGAGCAGCTCGCGCTGCCGGGGCTGCCCGGTGCGCGTCGTCGCCCCCGCCGGGTGAGCGCCGGGCCCGTGGCCCTGGCCGACGAGGGGCCGGTGGCGCGCGTCGCCGTCGACGTGCCGCCCCACCACCTCGACCGGCCCTTCGAGTACGCCGTGCCCGCCACGATGGCGGCCGCGGCCCGGCCGGGCGTGCGCGTGCGCGTGCGGTTCGGCGGCGGCGAGGTCGACGGGTACGTGCTCGGGCGCGTGGCCACGGCCGAGCACGAGGGCGACCTCCTCCCTCTGCGCCGGGTCGTGTCCCCCGACCCGGTCCTCACCCCGGAGGTCCTGCGCCTCGCCCGCGCGGTGGCGGACCGGTACGCCGGCACCCTGGCCGACGTGCTGCGCCTGGCCGTGCCGACGCGGCACGCGCGGACGGAGGCGGAGGACCCCTCGCCGTCCTCGGACGGCGGGGGAGCGGCGCCCGCCGCCGGCCCCGCGCACCCCGACGCCCCGGCGTGGGCGGCCTACCGCGGCGGGCCTGCGTTCCTCGGGCACGTCGCCCGCGGGTCGGCGCCGCGGGCGGTGTGGACGGCCCTGCCCGGTCCCGCCGGCGAGGACTGGCCCGACGCCGTCGCCCAGGCCGTGCAGGCCTGCGTGACGTCGGGGCGCACGGCGCTCGTCGTCGTGCCCGACGCCCGTGACGTCGACCGCGTGCTCGGGGCGCTCGAGGGGCTGCCGGAGGGGGCCACCGCCGTGCGCCTCGTCGCCGAGGACGGGCCGGCGGCCCGCTACCGCGCGTTCCTCGCGGCGCGGGACGGGCGGGCGCGGGTCGTCGTCGGGACGCGGGCGTCGGCCTTCGCCCCGCTGCCCGACCTCGGCCTGGCGGTCGTGTGGGACGACGGCGACCCCCTGCACGGCGAGCCGCGGGCGCCCTACCCCCACGTGCGCGAGGTGCTGGCGCTGCGGTCGGAGCTCGAGGGGTGCGCGCTCCTCGTGGGCGGGACGGGCCGGACCGTGGAGGCGCAGGCGCTCGTCGCGTCGGGGTGGGCGCACGAGGTGGCCGCCGACCGGGCCACGGTGCGGGCGCGCGTGCCGCGGGTCGCGGCGCTGACGAGCACGGAGCTCGCGCGCGAGGGCCCCGCGGCGGCCGCGCGGCTGCCGACGCCGGCGTGGCGGACGCTGCGGGACGGGCTGGCACGCGGCCCGGTGCTGGTGCAGGTGCCCCGGGCCGGGTACGTCCCGGTGGTCGCGTGCGGCCGGTGCCGGGAGGCGGCGCGGTGCACCGCGTGCCACGGCCCGCTGGGTCTCGACGGCGCCGACGCGGTCCCGGCGTGCCGCTGGTGCGGGCGCCTGGCGACGGGCTGGCGCTGCTCGGCCTGCGGGCACGGCGCGCTGCGCTCCGTGCGCGTGGGGTCGGAGCGGACGGCGGAGGAGCTCGGCCGCGCCTTCCCGGGCGTGCGCGTCGTGGTGTCGGGCGCCCGGGCGGCGGGGGGCGTCCTGGCGCGGGTGCCGGACCGGCCCGCCCTCGTCGTCGCGACCCCCGGCGCCG
Organism: Cellulomonas endophytica; assembly: GCF_004123805.1. GTDB lineage: Bacteria > Actinomycetota > Actinomycetes > Actinomycetales > Cellulomonadaceae > Cellulomonas > Cellulomonas endophytica. The sequence continues at coordinate 11,068 of NZ_RWJX01000093.1, forward strand.
AGCCCGTGGCGGAGGACGGCTACGCCGCCGCCGTGCTGCTCGACGCGGCGGTCGCCAGCGCCGGGTCCGGGCTCCGGGCGGCGCAGGACGCGCTGCGCCGGTGGACGGCGGCGGCGGCCCTCGTGCGGCCGGCCGGTCGGGGCGGCCTCGTGCAGCTCGTCGGGGACGGGGCGGAGCGGCCGACGCAGGCGCTCGTCCGCTGGGACCCGGCCGGGCTCGCCGCGCGGGAGCTCGCCGAGCGCGAGGAGCTGGCGCTGCCGCCCGCCGTGCGGACGGCCGCCGTCACCGGTGGGCGGCGCGCGGTGGCGTCGCTGCTCGCGCACGCCCGGCTCCCCGGGGGCGCCGAGGTGCTCGGGCCGGTGCCGGACCCGGGCGCCGCACCCGCCGCCCCGGCGG
>NZ_RWJX01000094.1 GCF_004123805.1 Cellulomonas endophytica
CGGCCTCGCAGCCGCGCTGGGACCGGCGTGGGCCGCCGGGGCCTCGCCCGTCGCGGCGCTGCGCGCGCTCGCCGACCGTCGGCGCGCCGAGCAGCGCCGCCGCGCCCGGGAGGCCGCGGCGCGGCTGGGGGTGCGCCTGCTCCTGCCGCTCGCGACCTGCCTCCTGCCGGCGTTCGTCCTGCTCGGGCTCGTCCCGGTGGTGCTCTCCCTCCTCGACGGGCTGCTCGGCGGATGAGGTGGGCGGCTGTCGGGACGTCCACAGCCCCCGCAGGACGGGATCCGTCCCCGGCGGCGACGCCGCCCCCGCCGCGGGCCGGGCACCGCCGCCACCCTCGTGCCGTGGCCGCCGTCGGGGCGGCCGAGAGGGAGGTCCTCATGGTGCGACGGTTGCGGACGCTGACGGCCCGGGCGGTGCACGCCTGCCGGCGGCGGTGGGCGGCGGGGCGGCGCCTGCCCCACGAGGCGGGGATGGCGACGGCGGAGTACGCCGTCGTGACCCTCGCCGCCGTGGGCTTCGCCGGCCTGCTGCTGGTCATCCTCAAGGGCGGCAGCGTGCGGACGCTGCTGCTCGGGATCATCGAGCGGGCGCTGTCGTCGTGACCGGCCGGCGTCCCCCCGGTCGCCCGGGTGAGGGGAGCGGGCACGGGGGTGCGGCCCGGGGTGCGGCGGCGCCCGTCGTCCGACCCCGTCCGTGGTCGGGCGACCGGGGGAGCGTCACGGCCGAGCTCGCGCTCGCGCTGCCGGTGGTGCTCGTCCTGCTCGTGCTCGTCCTGGCGGTCGGGAGCGCGGTCGCGACCCGGCTCGCGTGCGAGGAGGGCGCGCGAGCGGCGGCGCGTGCGGCGGCGCTGGGCGAGGACGACGCCGCCGTCCGCGCCGCCGGAGCGGCGGGGGACGGGGCACGGGTCGAGGTCGGGCGTGCGGACGGATGGGTGCGCGTGACCGTGTCCCGCCGGGTGGAGGTCGCCCGGTGGGGCACGGCGTGGACCGTCGAGGCCACCGCGAGCGCGGCGGTCGAGCCGTGACGGCGCGCGGCGGCGAGGCGGGCTCCGGGTCCGTCCTGGTGGTCGTCCTCGCGGCCGTCGCCGTGGTCGTCGCCCTCGCGCTGGGCGTGGGAGGCGGCGCCGTCGTCGCCGCGGCCCGGGCGCAGACGGCCGCGGACCTCGCGGCCCTGGGCGCGGGGTCGGCGGCGCTGCGCCGCGGGGCGGCCGGGTGCGAGGTGGCCGAGCGGGCCGCCGTCCGGCACGGGGTCCGCCTCGTGGCCTGCGGGCTGGACCCCGACGGCTCGGTCCGGGTGCGGGTCGTGGGCCCCGGGCCGCTCGGACCCGTCGAGCGGCGCGCGCACGCCGGCGTCCGTCCCGCCGGCGTGCTGTCGTGACGGCGGGCCCGGTCGCCGGGGCCCCGAGGTCGCCACGGTCGCCGGGTCCTCGCGTCGGGTGCCCGGCCGCGCCGCGACCGGCTCAGCCCAGGACGAGCCGTGCCGCCGTCTGCCCCCAGGGCGAGGCGGCCGCCACCAGCACCGCCCCGTGCGTCAGGGCGGCCGGCACGGCCAGCACCGCGAGCAGGCGCCGTCCGTCCCGGGCGAGCAGGACCGCGGCGGTCGCGCCGCCGACCAGCCCCGCGAGGGCGACCAGGGGTGCGAGCGCTGCGGTGAGCGCCCAGCCCGTCACCACGAGCGCGCCCAGCGGCGGGGGCGCGTCCGCCGCCGAGCCCAGCCGCACCGCCGGTACCCCTCCGTCCGCGCCGCCGGCTGCCCCGGCGGCGTCCGCCAGGCCGTTCCCGAGCAGCGGGACCAGCAGGGTGCCGTACGTGGCGGCGAGCAGCGCCGCGGTGACGAGGAGCGTCCCGACGACCCGGCGCGCCAGCGGTCCGGGCGCCGCGACGAGCGGCGGGGGCAGGGGGCCGGGCGGCGTCACGCCGCCAGGGTCGGGCGGCTCCCGGGCCCGGTCAACGGCCGCCGGACATCTTCACCGGGCCCTCACGCCGCGCCCGCTCCCCGTCGTGTGCGCCGCCGTCCGAGGCGCTCGCCTCCGGCGCACCCGCACCCGCACCCGCACCCGCGCCTTCGGCCGGCGCGTGCCCGAGGACCACGTCCAGCAGCCGGAGGGCGGCGGCCTTCTCCAGCGGGTTGTTCGCGTTGCCGCACTTCGGCGACTGCACGCACGCCGGGCAGCCCGTGGCGCAGGGGCAGGTCGCGATGACCTCGCGCGTCGCGCGCAGCCACGTCCCCGCCAGCTCGAAGCCGCGCTCGGCGAAGCCCGCGCCGCCGGGGAAGGCGTCGTGCACGAACACCGTCGCGGTGCCGGTGTCCGGGTGCTGCGCGGTGGACAGGCCCCCCAGGTCCCACCGGTCGCAGGTCGCCAGCAGCGGCAGGACGCCGATGGAGGCGTGCTCGGCGGCGTGCAGGGCGCCGGGCGTGAGCTCGACGGTGACGCCGGCGGCGAGCAGCACCTCGGCCGGGGCCGTCCACCACACGGCCGCCGTCCGCAGGGTCCGTGCCGGCAGGTCGAGCTCGGCCGACCCGACCACCTGCAGGTCCGGGATCCGCTTGCGCTGGTAGCCCAGGACCTGCGTCGTCACGTCGACCTGCCCGAGCGCCCACGTCACCGGGCCCCAGGCCACCGAGCGCTCCGTCCCGACGACCTCCGTCGTCGTGAGCCAGCGCGCCCAGGTGCCGTAGTCCACGTCGCGCCGCGTGACCAGGGCCAGGGAGTCGGCCAGGTGGAGCCCGTCGACGACGAAGGACACCCCCTGGTGCACGTAGACCGCGCCCTCGTGCACGGTCGCGTCCGCCGCCGCGGCGTCGACCGTGCCGAGCACCCGGCCCGTCGCGCCCTCGACGACGCGCACCGGGTCCCCGCCCGTGCCGCGCAGGTCCGTGAGGCGGGCGGCCGGCTCCGCGTGGGTCCAGTACCAGCCCGACGAGCGGCGCCGCAGCGCGCCCTGCGCCACGAGCACGTCGAGCAGCTCGGGCGCCCGCGGCCCGAAGACCGCCAGCTCCTCGGCGCGCAGCGGGATCTCCGCCGCCGCGGCGCACAGGTGCGGCCCGAGCACGTAGGGGTTGCCGGGGTCGAACACCGTCGCCTCGACGGGGGCGTCGACCACCGCCTCCGGGTGCGTCACGAGGTAGGTGTCCAGCGGGTCCTCGCGCGCCACGAGGGCGACGAGGCCGTCCGCCCCCGCGCGCCCCGCCCGCCCCGCCTGCTGCCAGAACGACACCCGGGTGCCGGGCCAGCCCGCGAGCAGGACGGCGTCGAGCCCGGAGATGTCGACGCCGAGCTCCAGGGCGTTCGTCGTGGCCAGCGCCCGCAGGCGTCCCGTGCGGACCGCCGCCTCCAGGGCGCGGCGCTCCTCGGGCAGGTACCCGCCGCGGTAGGCGGCCACCGTCCGGGGCAGGGAGGGGTCGACGGCCGCGAGGTGGCCCCGGGTCGCCGCGGCCACGGACTCGGCGGCCCGGCGCGAGCGCGTGAACGCGAGCGTCCGCGCCCCCGCGCTCGTGAGGTCCGCCAGCAGGTCGGCCGTCTCCGCGGTCGCGGCGCGGCGGGGGTGGTCGCCCGACCAGGGGTCCTCCTCCGGGAGCAGGGCCGCCCACGGCGCGGAGCCGTCGGGGCCCGTGCCCGGCTTCACCGGGGGCTGCCAGAGGACGATCGTGCGGCGGCCCGCGGGGGAGCCGTCCTCGGTGACCGCCCGCACGTCGTCGGGGTCGACCCCGACCAGCCGCGCCGCGCTGCGGGCGGGGTCGGCGGTCGTCGCCGAGGCCAGGAGCACCGTGGGTGTGGCGCCGTGGTGCGTCGCGAGCCGCAGCAGCCGGCGCAGCACGAGGGCCACGTGGGCGCCGAAGACGCCGCGGAAGGCGTGGCACTCGTCGAGCACGACGTAGCGCAGCGACGCCAGGAGCCGGGTCCAGCGCCGGTGCTGCGGCAGGAGCGCGAAGTGCAGGAAGTCCGGGTTGGTCAGCACCACGTCCGCGTGGTCCTGCACCCAGCGGCGCTCCTCCCGCGGGGTGTCGCCGTCGCAGGTGGCCACGCGCACGTCCCGCACCTGCGCGGCGTCCAGCAGCCGCTCCAGCGCGTGCAGCTGGTCGGCGGCGAGGGCCTTCGTCGGGCAGAGGTAGAGGGTCGTGGCGTGCCGCTCGACGGTCTCGATCCGGCCCCGCTCGGCCGCGGGCGGAGGAGCCACGGCGGCGCGGGCGGCCGTGAGGGCGGGCAGCCAGAAGGCGAGGGACTTGCCCGACCCCGTCGAGGTCGCCAGCACGGTGTGACGCCCCGCCCAGGCGTGCTCGGCCGCCTCGGCCTGGTGCGTCCACGGGCGCTGCACGCCGAGCGCGCCGTAGCCAGCGACGAGGGCCGGGTCCGCCCAGGCCGGCCAGGGGACCGCCCGCCCCTCGCGCGCCGGCAGGTGCCGGACGTGCGTGGCCCGCTCGGCCCGCCGACCGCCCGCGAGGAGCACGTCGAGCAGGTCCGGGGAGTCCACCCGACCATCCTCCCCCGCGGCGGGGCACGCCCGTGCGGGGCGGGGGCCGGCCGCCGTCGTGCGGCCGACCCGGGCGGGACGGGGCCGGACGCGCATCCGGACCGGCCCCGCCCGGTCCGCCGGACGCGTCGACCGGGAGCGGGGCGGCTGACCGGGAGCGCGGGCGGACCGGGGCGAGGCGGAGGACACGCGGCGCCGTTGCCGCGGGTCCGCCTCGATCATGGCGGTGGGACCGTGCTCACAGGAACTCTCGTGACCGAGTTGCAACCTCCCGACCCCTCCGGACGGGCGGGACCCGGAGGACGGGCGCATGAACCCGTCCGGCTGCGTCCGACCGTGCCCGATCCTGCCCGAGGGCGACGCGTCCGTCGGCGGCTGAGACGTCCCGGGGGTGGGCGCGCGGGCCGTGGCGCGCCGTCGTACGGTCGCCGCGCCACCGCCCGCAGCGTTCCGGCCGCGGGCCCGACGGAGGGACCCGCCATGCCGACCGCCATGCTGAACGGCACCGTGCTCGCGGAGGCGTCCGAGGAGGACGTGCTCCACATCGAGGGGAACGTGTACTTCCCCCCGGCGGCCGTCCGGACCGAGCTCCTCGAGGCCTCGGCGACGCCCTACACCTGCCCCTGGAAGGGGGAGTGCCAGTACTGGGACGTCCGGGCCGGGGGCACGACCCTGCACGACCGCGCGTGGTCCTACCCGCACCCCTACCCGTCGGCGTCCGACCGCGTCGGACGCGACTTCAGCGGCTACGTGGCGTTCTGGAAGGAGGTCCAGGTGTCCTGACGCCGGCCGCGCGCCGCGTCCGCCCCGCACCGGAGCCCGTGGTGCGCGACGATGCGGGGGTGGACGGCGCGACGGACGGCAGCGGCGACGCCGGCCCCGGTGGCGCCGCCGGCACGAGCAGCGGAGGCGGTGGCCACGGCGGTGGCGACGAGGGGATCGACCTCAACTGCGACCTCGGCGAGGGCGACGGCCCGTGGCGCGCGGGTGCGCCCGTCGACGACGAGGCCCTGCTGCGCCTGGTCACCAGCGCGAACGTCGCGGCCGGCTACCACGCCGGGGACGCGGCGAGCATGCGGGCGACCTGCGCCGCGGCAGCCGCCCGGGGCGTCGGCATCGGCGCGCACCCCTCCTACCGGGACCGCGAGGGCTTCGGCCGACGGCCCACGGACCTGCCGGCGGCGGAGCTGACGGCGCAGGTCGTCGACCAGCTCGAGGCGCTGCGCGCCGCGGCGCACGAGGTCGGCGCCACGGTCCGCCACGTGAAGCCCCACGGCGCCCTGTACCACCGCGTCACCCACGACGGGGAGCAGGCCGCGGCGCTCGTGGCGGCCGTCGGGGCGGTGGACCCGGCGCTCGCCGTGCTCGGCCCCCCGGGGTCCGTGGTCCTGCGCCTCGCCGCGGCGGCGGGGCTGCCCACGGTCGCCGAGGCCTTCGTCGACCGCGGCTACCGCGCCGACGGCCTCCTCGTCCCCCGCGGCGCCCCCGGCGCCCTGGTGACCGACCCCGCGGCGGCGGGGCGACGCGCGGTCGGGCTCGCGACCACCGGGACGGTCACGGCGGTCGACGGCACGAGGATCGCGGTGCGCGCGGCGTCCCTCTGCGTGCACTCCGACACCCCGGGGGCCGCGCGGCTGGCGGCGGCCGTGCGAGCCGCCCTCGCCGCGGCCGGCGTGCCGGTGCGGGCCTTCCCGGTCGGCGGTGCGGCGTCGGGGCGCGTCCCGGCGTGAGCGACCCCCTCGTCGTCCACCGGTACGGGACGGACGCGCTCCTCGTCGACCTGCCCGACCTGGCCGCCGTCCGGCGGGTCGACGCGGCGCTGCGCGCGGGGCGGCACCCCGCGGTCGTCGACCTCGTCCCGGCGGCGGCGAGCGTGCTCGTCCGGGTCGCGGACCCGCGGCCGCGCGCGCTCGCCGCCGTCGAGGCGTGGCTGCGGGCGGCGGTCGCGGGCGCGGCGTCCGGCGGGGGGCCGAACGGCGGACCGGGACGGGGATCCGCCGTCGTCGAGCTGCCCGTCGTCTACGACGGGGAGGACCTCGACGAGGTCGCGGCGCTGACCGGGACCAGCCGTGAGGACGTCGTCGCCCGCCACGCCGCCGGCACGTACGCCGCGGCCTTCGGGGGCTTCCTGCCCGGCTTCGCCTACCTCGTGGGCCTCGACCCGGGCTTGCACGTCCCCCGCCGCGACTCCCCGCGGCCCCGGGTGCCGCCGGGCTCCGTCGCCGTCGCCGACGCCTTCACCGCCGTCTACCCCGCGGCCTCCCCGGGGGGCTGGCGGCTCCTCGGCCGCACGGACGCCGTGCTCTTCGACGTCGACCGCGAGCCGCCGGCGACCCTGGCGCCCGGGGTCCGCGTGCGCTTCGTCCCCGCGCGGGCGACCGCCGGGGTGCGCACCCTCGGCACCGACCCGGGGACGGGGCCGACCGCCCCGCCCCCGACCCCGACCCCGCCCCCGACCCCGACCCCGCCCCCGACCCCGACCCCGCCCCCGACCTCGCGCACGGCCCCGCCGGCGGCCCGGCCCGTGACCCCGCCCGGGCCGACGGCGGCGGGCGACGCCGACCGCCCCGCGCTGGTGGTCCTGGCCCCCGGACCGCTGACCCTCGTGGAGGACGGCGGCCGCCCCGGGCGCGCGGACGTCGGCGTGCCGCGGTCGGGCGCCGCGGACCCCGCCGCGCTGCGCGCCGCGAACCGGCTCGTCGGCAACCGGCCGGACGCCGCCGGCCTGGAGGTGCTGCTCGGGGGGCTGGCCCTGCTGGCGGCGGGCACGCACGTCGTGGCCCTCGCGGGGGCCGACCCCGGTGCCCGGCTCGACGGGGTGGCCGTGCCGACGGGCACCGCCGTCCGTCTGGGTCCCGGCGCGGAGCTGCGGCTCGGCACGCCCGCCCGGGGGCTGCGCACCTGGGTCGCCGTGCGCGGCGGCGTCGCCGTCCCGGCGGTGCTGGGCTCGCGCTCGCGGGACGTGCTCGCCGGCCTCGGGCCTCCGCCCCTGCGCGCGGGCGACCGCCTGCCGGCCGGTGACGCGGCCGTCGAGGCGGTCCCCCTGCCGACGCACCGGGACGACCTCCGCGACGACCTCCGCGACGACCTCCGCGACGACCTCCGCGACGACCTGCAGGACCCCCACGAGGTCCGCGACGAGCGCGACGTCGACCCGCGGCCCGACGGCGCGCCCGCCGCGGGCGTCGACGCGGCGGTCCGCGCGACCGGAGGAGGCCCTGCCTCCGAGGCCCACCCCGACGCGGCCGCCGCGGCCACGGTGCTGGACGTGCTCCCCGGCCCGCGGGTGGACCGGCTCCGCGGCGGCCTCGCGTCCCTGGGCGCGGCCCTCTTCACGGTCGACCCCGACTCCGACCGCGTAGCGGTGCGCCTGGCCGGCCCGCCCGTGGCCCGTCTCCCCGGGGAGGTGCCGACGGAGGGCCTCGTCGCCGGCGCGGTCCAGCTCCCGCCGAGCGGCCTGCCCGTCCTGTTCGGCCCCGACCACCCGGTGACGGGCGGCTACCCGGTCGTGGCGGTCCTCACGCCCGCGGCCCGGGCGGCCGCCGCCCAGCTGCGCCCCGGCGACCGCGTGCGCCTGCACGCGATCGCCCCACCGGCCTGAGCCGGCCGCCGCCGGACCACCGCTCGACCCCGGGGGACCCTGCCCGGGCACGAGGTGTCGCTCCGGGTCGCTCGTGCGCGGCCGCGGCCGACCCGGACCGGCATCTCGTCGTGAGGGCGGGGCTGCCGGCGGGCGGCCGCTCCGTCCTGGGTTAGGCCCGCCACCCCGCACGAGGTGCCGCTGGGGGTCGCTCGTCCGGGGCCGCGGCCGACCCGGAGCGGCATCTCGTCGTCAGCGGGTTTCCCCCGCTCTGCTGCTCGAGGGTGCGGGAGCCCGCCACCCCGCGACGAGGTGCCGCTTCGGGTCGCGCCTGCGCGGCCACGAGCGACCCGGACCGGCATCTCGTCGTCGCGGCGGGCGAGGAGGGACGAACGTCCCCGTGCGCCCGTCGCGGGGGTCCCGAGACTGTCCTGCCCGGTGGTGCCCCCACCGGCCGGCGCCGTCCCCGGCGGCCGGCCGTCGCCCCCGCCCGAGCCCGCAGAGGAGAGCCGTGCCCGCCGCGCCCCGCACCGCCCACAGCGACCCGACGTCCGACACCGGTGCCGGACGCGGCGCCCCGCCCGCCGCCCCCGCCGTCGCGCCCGACGACGCCGCCCGCCCCCCGGTCGTCGTCGACGTGCGCACCACGGTGCAGGAGTACCTCGACCGCTCGGACTGGCGGGTCGCGGCCAACGCGAACCAGGGCTGGTCCCTCGGCGGCCTCGTGCTGTCGGCGGCCGGCAAGGTCGTCGCGAACTGGTGGCTCTCGCAGGTGTACCCGCCGGAGGTGGAGCGCGCGCACCGCGAGGGCGACCTGCACGTCCACGACCTCGACGTCCTGGGCGGCTACTGCGCGGGCTGGTCGCTGCGCGCGCTCCTCGAGCAGGGCTTCGGCGGCGTGCCGGGCCGGGTGGCCTCGCGCCCCCCGCGCCACCTCACCAGCGCGCTCGGGCAGATGGTCAACTTCCTCGGCACGCTGCAGAACGAGTGGGCCGGCGCGCAGGCGTTCAGCTCGTTCGACACCCTCCTCGCGCCGTTCGTGCGCCGGGACGGCCTCTCCCCGGACGCGGTGCGCCAGGCCGTGCAGGAGTTCGTCCACGACCTCAACGTGCCGAGCCGGTGGGGCACGCAGACGCCGTTCACGAACCTCACGCTGGACTGGACGTGCCCCGACGACCTGCGGGACGCGGTGCCCCTCGTCGGCGGCGAGCCCTGCCCGTTCACCTACGGCGACCTGCAGGCGGAGATGGACCTGCTCAACCGCGCCTTCCTCGAGGTGATGACGGAGGGCGACGCGGACGGGCGCGCCTTCACCTTCCCCATCCCGACCTACAACGTCACGGAGGGCTTCGACTGGACGTCGCCGAACGCCGACCGGCTGTTCGCCATGACGGCCCGCTACGGCCTGCCCTACTTCCAGAACTTCCTCGGCTCCGACCTGCGCCCCGGCGACGTGCGGTCCATGTGCTGCCGCCTGCGGCTCGACCTGCGCGAGCTCCTCCGGCGCGGCAACGGCCTCTTCGGGTCGGCGGAGCAGACCGGGTCCGTGGGCGTCGTGACGATCAACTGCGCGCGGCTGGGGTACCTCCACGCCGGCGACGAGGGGGCGCTCCTGGCCGCGCTCGACCGGCTCGTCGACCTCGCGGCGACCTCGCTGGAGCTCAAGCGCTCCGTCGTCCAGGGCCTCGTCGACGAGGGCTTCTACCCCTACACCCGCCGGTGGCTCGGCTCCCTGGAGAACCACTTCTCGACGATCGGCGTCAACGGCCTGCACGAGATGGTCCGGAACCTCTCCGGCGACGACGAGGGCCTCACCACGCCCGAGGGGCACGCGGTGGCCCTGCGCGTGCTCGACCACCTGCGCGCCCGCCTCGTGGGGCTGCAGGAGGCGACGGGCCACCTGTACAACCTCGAGGCGACCCCGGCGGAGGGCGCCACCTACCGCTTCGCGAAGGAGGACCGCCGGCGGTTCCCCGGCATCCGCCAGGCCGGCACGGACGCCCGGCCGTACTACACGAACTCCTCGCAGCTGCCCGTGGGCTTCACGGACGACCCCTTCGAGGCGCTCGGGCGGCAGGAGGAGCTGCAGGGGCGGTACACCGGCGGCACGGTGCTGCACCTCTACCTGGGCGAGGCGGTGTCCTCGCCCGAGGCGTGCCGCGAGCTCGTCCGCCGTGCGCTCACCCGCTTCCGCGTGCCGTACCTCACCGTCACGCCGACGTTCTCCATCTGCCCGACCCACGGCTACCTCGCGGGCGAGCAGCCGACGTGCCCGCGCTGCGCCGACGAGCGCGGCCCGGGGGCCGGGCCCGTCGTGTGCGAGGTGTGGACGCGCGTCATGGGCTACCACCGCCCCGTCAGCTCCTTCAACGTGGGCAAGCAGGGGGAGCACGCCGAGCGGGTGCCGTTCCGGGAGCCGGAGGGCCTGGCGTCGGAGGCAGGGCCGGCCGGATCCGCCCCGACGGGATCCGCCCCGACGGGCTCCGCCCCGGCAGGTCCCGCGCCGGCAGGTCCCGCGCCGGCAGGTCCCGCGCCGGCGGACCCGGCGAGGGCCGGCCTCGCGGCGGCGGGTGCCCGGTGACCGCGCCGGCCCCGGTCCCGGCGAGCGGGACGGCGGTGCCGCGGGCCCCCCGGAGCCGGCCCGTCCTGCGCCGGGAGGACCTCGGCGCGGCCCTGCGCCGGGCGTCGGCGCCCGTGCCGCGGGCGGCGGGTGCCGCCGCCGACGACCTCGCCGTGGCGGGCCTGACCCCGCTGTCGACGGTCGACTGGCCCGGCCGGCTCGTGGCGACGGTGTTCCTCCAGGGCTGCCCCTGGCGCTGCACGTACTGCCACAACCCCGGCCTGCTCGACCCCCGGCGGCCCGGCGCCGTGCCGTGGTCGGACGTGCGCGACCTGCTGGCCCGGCGGCGCGGCCTCCTCGACGCGGTCGTGTTCTCCGGCGGCGAGCCGACCCGGCAGGCCGGGCTGGCGGCGGCGATGCGCGAGGTGCGCGCGGCGGGGATGGCGGTCGGGCTGCACACGGGCGGGGCGTTCCCCCGGCGGCTCGCGGCGGTCCTGCCCCTCGTCGACCGGGTGTTCCTCGACGTGAAGGCGCCCCCGCGGCTCTACCGGGCGGTGACCCGGGCGGGCGGCCCGGCGACGAGCGCGCACGCGGCGTTCCGGTCCCTGCGCCTCGTGCTGGCCTCGGGCGTGGCGGTGCAGGTCCGCACCACGGTCGACCCGACGGTGCTCGCGCAGGCCGACCTCGACGAGCTGCGGGGGCTCCTGCGGGCCGCCGGCGTCCGCGAGGGCG
>NZ_RWJX01000095.1 GCF_004123805.1 Cellulomonas endophytica
CCGCCGGGCGTCACTCGTTCGCGAGGTAGCCGTCGACCTTGTCGGAGGCCGCCTGCAGCAGCTCCTCGACGTCACCGCCCTGGGCGATGTTCGTCATCATCGCGTCGGTCTCCGCGGTGATGTCCGAGACCGAGGTCGAGATGCCGGTGGCGTAGTAGTGCGCGTTGTTCGAGAACCCGGCGAGCGTCGCGATGATCGGGTACGCGAACTCGGACTGCTCGATGTCGTCGCGGTTCGGCGGGTAGTAGGACTCGGTCCACTCCACCTGCATGTCGCGCGAGTTCCACCAGTCGGAGAAGGCGCGGACGCCGGCCAGCTCCTCCTCGGAGTCGTTCATGCTCGTCGCGTACCAGTAGTTCGCGACGCCGTGGACCCAGTCGCCCGGCCACTCGAAGACGCCGACCTCGATGCCGAAGCTCGCGGCGGAGGTGATCTCCCACGGGCCGTTGACGATCATCGCGGCGCGGCCGGAGCCGAAGAGCTCCATCGCGGCCGTGGCGTCCATGCCGGTGGGGCTGATCTTGTCGTCCACGTAGGCCGACTGCCACTGCTCCAGCGTGGCCACGTTCTCCTCGGAGTACAGGCCGTTCTCGCCGTCGGTGATGAAGTCGCCGCCGCCCGTGTGGAGCAGGGCGGAGAGCAGGCCCGCGTCCTGGTCGGGGAGCGCGAAGCCGTACTGCTCGGGCTCACCGTTGCCGTCCGCGTCGAGGGTGAGCGTCCTCGCGACCTCGAGCAGCTCGTCCACGGTCGTGGGGTAGTCGGCCTCCGTGAGGCCGGCCGCCTGCCACAGCGCCGGGTTGTAGTAGACGGCGAAGGCCGTCGTGCCCATGGGCACCCCGTAGGCCTCGCCGTCGAACGTCACCTGCTCGACGAGGTTCGGGTAGAAGTTGTCGTTCTCCGTGTACTGCTCGTCGTCGTAGTAGTCCTGCATCGAGACGAACGCGCCCTGGTTGGCGTAGCCGAGGCCGGTGTCGACGCCCTGGACCACGAGGTTGGGGCCGTTGCCGGCGCCGAGGCTCGTGAGCAGCTTCTCGGAGATGGACGTCCAGGCCATCTCCTCCGTCTTGACCTCGTAGTCGTCCTGCGAGGCGTTGAACTGGTCGACGATGCTCTGGAGCACGTCGCCGTCCGCCTCGGTGTAGCCGTGCCACGCGAGCAGCTCCGTGGGTCCGCCCTCGGAGCCGCCGGCGCTGCCGCCGGAGCCCTCCGTGCCGCCGCCGCCGCTGCACGCGGCGAGGGTCAGGGACGCCACCGCGACGACGGCCGTCGTCGCCAGAGCGGTCCGGTCAGGGGTGCGCAGACGCATCTGATCCTCCTCGATCACTGCGGGCGCTCGCGCCGTCGCGAGGCCATGCATCGATGTAGGACGCTCCGCCGCGCGGTGCCCTTACAACGATGTAAGCGGAACGTAGCACCCGGCCGCCCGGGGGCACAACGACCGTCACCAGAACGTGACCTCCCGGCCCCGCGGGCGCCTCACCGACCCGCGGACCACCCCGAGCGGAGCAGCCGGGGAGGGACGGCGGCCCGGTCAGGACGGCGCGTAACGGCGCCGGACGCGCCCGGGACGCGTGCGCCGAGAGCCCTCAGGGGGTCGTGGACTCCCGGACCAGCACGCGGTGGGGCGCCACGACGAGGCGCGGCGGCACGTCGGCGCCGGCGACGCGCTCGAGGAGCAGGCCCACGGCCGTGCGGGCGATGTCCTCCCGCCCCGGGTCGACCGTGGACAGCGGCGGCGAGCTGTACGCCGTCTCCTGCACGGCGTCGAAGCCGACGACGAGGACCTCCTCGGGCACGGCGACCCGCCGCTCGTGCAGCACGTGGAGCGCCCCCAGGGCGACGGCGTCGTTGAGCCCGAACACGGCGTCGAACCGCACCCCGTCCTCGAGGAGCGCGCGCATCGCGTCGGCGCCGGTGTTGCGGTGCCACTGCTGCGCCTCGCCGAGCAGCCGCTCGTCGAACGGCACGCCCGCCGCCTCGAGCGCCGCGCGGTACCCCTGCACGCGCAGCGCCGCGGAACCGACGGTCTCCCCCGGGTGGTGACCCACCACCGCGATGCGGCGCCGGCCCCGCGCCAGGAGGTGCTCCGTCGCCGCCCGGGCGCCGTCGACGTTCGCCATGGTCACGTGGTCGACCGGCCCGTGGAAGATGCGCTCGCCGAGGAGCACGAGCGCGTAGGGCACGCGGAGCAGCTCCACGTCGTCCTGGCCGAGGGCCAGCGGGGAGAAGAGCAGGCCGTCCGTGAGCAGCCGGTGGTCGGAGTTCAGGACCGCCAGCTCGCGCGCCCGTTCGGCGCCGGTCTGCTCGATGAGCACCGTGGTGCCGCGGGCGGAGGCGGCCTCCATGACGGAGTCCGCGAGCTCGGCGAAGTAGGGCAGGGACAGCTCGGGCAGCGCGAGCCCGATGAGGCCCGTCCGCCCGCGCCGCAGGTTCCGCGCCGAGACGTTCACGCGGTAGCCCAGCGCGGCGATGGCCTCCTCAACTCGCGCCCGCGTCTCCGGGCGCACGAGGGGCAGGTCGTTCACCACGTTCGAGACGGTCTTGATGGAGACGCCCGCCCGTTCGGCCACCTGGTGCATCGTCACGGCCGCACGCCGCACCGCGTCCTCCCTCCGCCGTCGTCGCCGTCGCGGCCGTCGCCCTGCGTCCTCGTCGGCAGGACGGAACTATGCCGTCTCGGGCCCGACCAGGGCGAGCGTCCGCTCGGCCGGTCCGCGCCGGCCGTCACCGCGCTCTCGCGCGACGGACCAGGGGGACCGGGCCGGCACCGAGGGTCAGGGGAACCGCATCGGCTCGGGCGACCCGAGGAGCCGCCACTCGTCGTAGGTGATCCTCCGCGACAGGCTCGGGCCCCTGTAGTGGAGGTCGGAGCCGCCCACCCGGGCGTGGACGAGGTCGCCCGGGAAGCGCGCGGCGACCGCGGGCGTCGGGGAGCCCAGCTCCACCCACTCGGAGTAGGTCAGCGGCTGGTACGAGCCGTCCGTCGCGGTCCCCTGGCGGCCGATGCCGCCCGTGCCGTCCCACGAGAGCCGTACGAACCCGCCGGGGCTCGCCACCGGGTCCGGTGCGCCGAGGCCCTGCCACTCGGCGAACGTGAGCCTGTGGTGCCGTCCGTCGGGCTCGACCGCGAAGAGCTCGGGGCTCGTGCTCCAGCTGAGGGTGCGCATCCCCGGCACGGGCTCCGTGCCGCTCGCCGGGGCCGGTGCCGGCCGTCCTGCCCGGGCCCACTCGGCGGCCGTGAGGGCACGCGAGGCGGTGACCCATCGGTGCCAGTAGAAGGACCACACCTCGGTGACGGCGTACACCGTCGCCGACCACGCGAACCGGCGGTAGCTGGTGTGCGCCCGCTGCGGAGGGTCGAACCCCATCGACCGCCACTGCTCGTACGTCACGGGCGTCAGCGTCCGACCGTCGGTCCACACCAGGTCGGAGGTGTAGGGCAGGGTCCACAGGTCCGGGAGGGCTCTCGGGATCGCCGACGGGACCGCGCTCGCGCCCCCTGCGACGACGCGGACGACGTCGGCAAGACGTGCGTCGGCCGTGGGGCCCGCATACACGCAGTCACGCGTGCTCGCCTGCCGGCACACCCTCACGAGCACGTCCCCGGCCGGGACGGCGTCGAGCACGAACGTGCCGTCGTGCTCCGGCACGGCCGCGTCGAGCACCGCGGTCCCCGACCGGTCGGTCGCCTCGACGACGAAGAGGCTGTTCCACGTCTGGAGCTGGTCACCCCAGGTCGTCCAGACCGTCCCACCGACCGAGCCCGTGCCCGTCGCCCCGGCGGCGGCGGCCGCCGGCAGCAACGACGTCGTCACGACCGCCACGACGGCCAGAGCCGCCGCACGTACCCCGCCGGTCCTCGCCAACGCGCACATCCCCGTCCTGTCCGCCGCTCGGCGTACCGCCCTCCCCATCGGCACCCACCGCACCCCCTCGCGGCGGTCCGGTCGGACTTCACCCCGTCCGCCTCCCGCGGGCGGGCCGGCGGCCGTCGACGTCCCTGCTCGTGCCCGTCAGCGGCGGCGGACCGTGATGAGGCGCTGCAGGACGACGAAGGCCAGCAGCACGCCGCCGATGAACACGCGGGTCCACCAGGAGTCGAGCCCCTCGCGGGCGATGAGCACCTGGATGAGCCCGTAGACGAGCACCCCGGCGCCGGTGCCGAGCACGAAGCCCACGCCGCCGGACAGGAGCGTGCCGCCGATGACGACCGCCGCGATGGCGTCGAGCTCCATGCCGATGCCCGTGAGGTTGAACCCGGACTTCGTGTAGAGCGCGAAGAGGATGCCGGCGATGCCCGCGCACGTGCCGCTGATGACGTACACCCAGACCCGGGTGCGGGCGGGCCGCAGGCCCATGAGCGTCACGGCCGCGCCGCGGTCGCCCGCGCCGATGCCGTAGACGGTCCGGCCGAAGCGCGTGTAGTGCAGGACGTAGACGGCCACGAGCAGCACGCCGAGGGCGATGAGCATGCTCGCGTTGATCCGCCACAGCCCGCGGCCCTCGCCGAACTTCAGGCTCCACGCCGCGAGCGCGGAGAAGCCGGGGTCGTCGATGGCCAGGGAGTTCGTGCTCACGACGTTCGCCAGGCCGCGCGCGAGGAACATCACGGCGAGCGAGGCGATGAAGGGTTGGATGTCGAACGCCTGCACCATCACGCCGATGAGCAGCCCGCAGGTGGTGCCGATGAGCACGCCGACGACGAGCACGGCGGGCAGCGGCAGCCCGGCCGTGAAGAGCTTGGCGCTCACGAGCCCGACGAGCGCCACGACCGCCCCGACCGACAGGTCGATGCCGCCCGTGAGGATGACGAAGGTCATCCCGATGGCGAGCACCAGCAGGTAGGAGTTGTCGACGAGGAGGTTCGACAGCAGCTTCATGCTGACGAAGTCCGCGCGGTCGGTGCTGTAGCGGCTCTGCCCGACGCCCAGCATGAGGGCGAGCGTCAGCAGCGTGCCCAGCACGGGCAGGAACCGCCGGTCGAAGGAGCCCACGAGCCCGCGGGCGCGGGCGACGGGGGTCCGGGGGGAGGCGCCGGGGGGCGCCGTGGGGACGAGCTGGCCGGTGCTCACGCCGCCACCTCCGCGGGCCGGGCGGCGGACCGGGCCGGCGGACGCGGGGTCCGCAGGCGCGAGCGCAGCGAGGGGGACGCGGCCACGCAGACCGCGATGAGGACGACCGCCTTGAACAGCGGCGTGGTCTGGCTGGGCAGCTCGAAGATGATGACCGCCCGCTCGAGGGCGGACAGCAGCAGGGCGCCGACGACGAGGCCGCCGAGGTGGAACCGGCCGCCGTCGAGCCGGGTGCCGCCGAGGACGACGACCATGATGGCGTCGAGCTCCTTGAGCAGGCCGATGTTGTTGGCGTCGGCGGCCATCGTCGGCGCGCCGTAGACGATGCCCGCCAGGCCGGCGAGCACGCCCGCGATGACGTAGACCGTCCAGGTCGTCGAGCTGGCCTTGACGCCCGCCAGCCGGCTCGCCTCGCCGTTGGTGCCGATGGCCTCGAGGAACATGCCGAGGGCCGTCCGCCGCACGGCGAGCACCACGAGCACGAACACCGCGGCGGCGATGACCACCGGCGTCGGGATGCCGAGGACGAAGCCCGAGCCGAGGGACTTGAAGGGCGGGCTCGTCACCGTGGTGATCTGGCCCTCGGTGATGAGCATGGCGATGCCGCGGCCGGCCACCATGAGGATCATCGTGGCGATGAACGGCTGGATCCCCAGGCCCGCCACCATGACGCCGTTGAAGGCGCCGGCGAGCACGCCGAGGCCGAGCCCCAGCACGAGGGCGGTGGCCACCGTGAGCGGGCTGCTCGGGTCGGCGGCGCCGTCGAGGTAGGTGAGGGACACCGCCAGCGACATCGCCATGACCGCCCCGACCGACAGGTCGATGCCGCCCGTGGCGATGACGAGGCACATCCCGAGCGCGAGCAGCAGGGGCGTCGCGCTGTTGCGGAACAGGTCGACGAGCTGCCCGTAGAGGTGGCCGTCGCGCAGCGCCACGTCGAGGAAGCCCGGGCTCTTCGCGCCGCACGCCAGCAGCAGCAGGACGAGGGCGAGCGCCGGCCAGACGAGGCCGTGCTGGGTCACCTCCCGCAGGAGGGCGCCGGGCCGCCGGCCCGGGGTCGTGGTCGTGCTCATGCCGCGCTCTCCCCGCTGCTCGCGATCGTCTCCAGGACGGTCTCGCTGGTCACCGTCTCGTCGTTGGTGATCTCGGCGATCTTCTGCCGGTCGCGCATCACGACGACCCGCTGGCTGATGCGCAGCACCTCCTCGAGCTCGGAGGAGATGAAGACGACCGACATCCCGTCGGCCGCCAGCTCCGTCACCAGGCGCTGGATCTCCGTCTTCGCGCCGATGTCGATGCCGCGGGTGGGCTCGTCGAGGACGAGCAGCCGCGGCGAGGTCGCCAGCCACCGCGCGAGCAGCACCTTCTGCTGGTTGCCGCCCGAGAGGTTGCGGATGAGGGCGTTGGGGTTCGGCGGGTTGATGTTCAGCGCCACCATGTACTTCTGGACGATCTCGTCGAGCTCCCGCTTGGGGATCCGGCGCCACGCGCCCCGGCTGGCCTGCAGCGCGAGCGCGATGTTCTCGCGCACGGTCAGGTCGCCGATGATCCCCTCCTTCTTGCGGTCCTCCGTCGACAGGGCGATGCCCCGCCGCAGCGCGGCCAGGGGCGTGGACAGCCGCGTCGGGCGCCCCTGCCAGGACACCGTCCCGTGGTCGGGGCGGTCGGCACCCGTGAGCAGCCGCGCGGCCTCCGTCCGGCCCGAGCCGAGCAGACCGGCGAAGCCGACGATCTCCCCGGGGTAGAGGTCGAGGTCGAACGGCTCCACGGAGCCGTCCTTGCCCAGGCCGACGCCCGTGAGGAGCGGCGTCTCGCGCGGCGAGTGGACCGTCACCGCGGTGCGCGCCTGCTCCTCGATGCCGGCGAGGGCCTCGCCGGAGCGGCCGATCATGTGCGCGATGAGCTCGCGGCGGGGCAGCTCGTCCGTCCGGAACTCGCCGACGAAGCGCCCGTTGCGCAGCACCGTCATGCGGTCGGACAGGGCGTAGACCTGCTCGAGGAAGTGCGAGACGAACAGGATCGCCACGCCCTCGTCGCGCAGCGTGCGGATCACGCGGAACAGCTCCGCCACCTCGGCCTTGTCCAGGCTGGACGTGGGCTCGTCGAGGATGAGCACCTTGGCGTCGACGACGAGCGCGCGGGCGATGGCGCACAGCTGCTGCACCGCGATGGAGTGCGAGGACAGCTGCGAGCGCGGGTCGATCGCGAGGTTCAGGCGGTCGAGGAACCGCCGGGCCTCGCGCCGCGTGGCACGCCAGTCGACGAAGGGCCCGCGCCGGACCTCGTGCCCGAGCATGACGTTCTCGGCCACCGTGAGGTTCGCGCAGAGGTTGACCTCCTGGTAGACGGTGCTGATGCCCGCCGCCTGCGCCTGGCTCGGGTCGTCGAACCGCAGCTCCTGCCCGGCGACGGTGATGCCGCCGGAGTCGACGCGGTACACGCCCGTCAGGGCCTTGATGAGGGTGGACTTGCCGGCGCCGTTCTCGCCCATGAGCGCGTGCACCTCGCCGGGGCGGAGCACGAGGTCCACGCCGTCCAGCGCCTTCACGCCGGGGAAGGTGATGGTGATGCCGGTCATCCGCACCACCGCGTCGTCGGCGCGGCCGTTCCGCTCGGACATCGCTGTCCTCTCTGGGGAGGGTCGGTCGTGGGTCCCCGGGGTACGCCCCGGGGGACCGTGCGCGGCGGCGGGCTCCGCCGCCGCGCACGGCGTGGGCCGGTCGGCTCAGTAGGCCCGGGCGTCGACGTCGGCCTGCGTGATGGTCTGGTCGAACGCGGCGTCGACGACGATCGTCTCCTCCGGCACGTCCTCGCCGTTCGCGACCTGCGTGATGAGCTCGGCGAGCTGGTCCCCGAAGACCGGGTTGCACTCGACGACGTAGTTGAACTTCTTGTCGACGAGGGCCTGCAGGCCGTCGCGCACGCCGTCGACGGAGACGATCTTGATGTCCTCGCCGGGCACCTTGCCGGCGGCCTCGATCGCCTCGACGGCGCCCAGCCCCATGTCGTCGTTGTGCGTGAAGATGAGGTCCGTCTCGGGGTACGCCTGCAGCGCCGCCTCGACCGCCGTCTTGCCCTCGGCGCGCGTGAAGTTGCCGCTGGCCTTGCCGATGACCTGGTCGCCGACGACCTCGTCGAAGCCCTCCTCGCGGTCCACCTGCGCGCCGGAGCCGAGGGTGCCCTGGAGCTCGAAGATCTTGGCGTCGGGGGCGTTCTCCGCCACCCACTCGCCGGCGGTCGTCCCCTCCTGGCGGAAGTCCGCACCGATCCAGGTGACGAAGGGGTCCTCGACCGTGGTGTCCACCGTGCGGTCGACGAGCACGACGGGGATGCCGGAGTCCTTGATCTCCTGGAGCACCTCGTCCCAGCCCGTCTCGATGACGGGGGAGAACGCGATGACGTCGACGTCCTGGGCGACGAAGTCGCGCAGCGCCTTGATCTGGTTCTCCTGCTTCTGCTGGGCGTCGACGAAGTTCAGGTCGAAGCCGTTCTCCTCCGAGAGGCTGGCCTTGACGGACTCCGTGTTGGCGGTCCGCCAGCCGCTCTCGGCGCCGAGCTGGGAGAAGCCGACGCGGATGAGGTCGTCGCCGCCGCCGGTGTCACCGCCGGCGTCGGCGGTGCCGCTGGAGCAGGCGGTGAGGGCGAGCAGCGCGCCGGTCGCCAGGACGGCGAGGCGGGTGCGGACGGGCGCGGGACGGGACATGACTCCTCCTCGAGCGGGTGCCGACGGCTGTGTCGGGCTGCGCTGATTGTTAACGCTCACAACACGGCCGGTCAAGATGCCCAGGTCACGGTCCGGTCACGGCACGCCCGCAGGGGTGACGCTCACATCGACCGCGGCGCCGCCGTGCTCGCGCGGACGGTGAGGGCCGAGCCGACGAGCACCGGCGTCGGCGACGCCCCCGCCATCGCGGACACCATCTGCTCCAGGCACACCCGTCCCAGGGCGGTGAAGTCCGGCGCGACGGTCGTCAGCGGCGGGAAGAAGTGCGCCGAGCCCTCGACGTCGTCGAAGCCGACCACCGAGACCTCGTGCGGGACGCGGACGCCGGACTCCGCGAAGGCGTGCAGGACCCCCAGAGCGAGCTGGTCGTTCGCGCAGAACACGGCCGTAGGCAGGCGGTCCTCCGGGTCCGTGCCCGTCCGCGAGCGTGCGAGGAGGTCCTTCGCCAGCCGGAAGCCCGTGGAGGCGGTCCAGTCCCCCTGGAGCGGCTCGCGCGGCTGGAGGCCGGCCTGGAGCAGGGTGTCGCGCCACCCCCGGGGCCCGGGAGCGCGCGTCGAGCCAGACCTCCGGGCCGGCGACGTGGACGACGTCGCGGTGGCCCAGCTCGAGGAGGTGGCGGGTCGCCAGACGGGCCCCGGCGTACTGGTTCACGGCCACCGTGTGGACGTCCCCGTCGAGCTCGGACGGCCCGACCATGACGACCGGGACGCGGCTGTCGTACCCGCGGACGGCCCGGACGGCCTCGTCGTGCGAGGCGATGACGACGACGCCGTCGACGCCCTGGTCCATGTAGTGCTCGAGGGCGGCGCGCACGGTGGCGACGTCCCAGCGCGTCGCGGTCGCGACGGACACGTACAGGCCCTGGGCCCGCGCGGCGTTCTCCAGCGCGATGAGCGTCATCGTGGGCCCGTACAGCGGGGAGTCCTCCGTGATGACGCCGATGGCGCCCGTGCGCCGCGTGACCAGGGCGCGGGCGGCCGTGTTGCGCCGGTAGCCGAGCTGCTCGATGGCCTCCTGGACGCGGCGCCGCGTCTCGGGCCGGACGTTGGGGTGCTCGTTGAGCACGCGCGAGACCGTCTGGTGCGAGACGCCGGCGGCCTGGGCGACGTCGCTCATCGCCGGCGGGCGGTCGAGACGCGGCGGCGGCGGCGCGGGGTCGCGCACGTGCGCGTCCGTCGACTCTGTCGTCACACCCTCGGCCCTCGTCGTCCCGCCACGCCCGCAGGAGCGTCGGCGCCGCTGTGAACGCTAACAGCGAGGGGAGCGATGCGGAAGCGTCCGCTGCGCCCCGCACCCGTCGACGAGTCGGCGCCGACCGTGCGCCGGACGCCGGCGGGAGCCCGGACGACGAAGAGCCCGGCCGTCGGCCGGGCTCTTCGTCGTGGTCGGCGGGCCGACCGGGTGTGTGCGCGAGGCGGGACTTGAACCCGCACGCCCTTGCGGGCACTGGCACCTGAAGCCAGCGCGTCTGCCATTTCGCCACTCGCGCGCGGTGCAGAACAGTAGCAGAGGCGGCGGGGACGCCAGGACGCGGGGAGCGCCGGCGGCGGTCCGTGCGGCCCGGGGGGGCCGGTGCGTCCGGCCGCGTCCGGCCGCGTCCGGCCGGCCGCGCCACGACGCGCCGGATCCACCCGTCCCGGCACGTCGCGGCCGTGCCGGGGCCGCCCCGGGGGCGTGCGTGGCTACCATCGGTGCGGTCCCCGACGTGTCCCGGGGCGTCGGGTCGTGCCCGGTGCCCCCTCCGGACGCCCGGCGGGGGCGGCCGCGCGCCCCTCGGTGCACGGGTCACGGACGACGGCGCGAGCGGCAGGAGGGAGGGCGTGGTGGGGTTCCTCGACCGGATCGAGAAGGGCGTGGAGCGCGCCATGAACAACGTGCGCTCCTTCCGCGGCGAGCTCAAGCCCGTGCAGCTCGTCGACGCCCTGCGCCGCGAGATGGACGACCGCGCCATGGTCGTGGGGCGGGACCGCACGGTCGCGCCGAACGAGTACGCCATCGAGCTGTCCACGCCCGACTACGACCTCGTCGAGTCCTGGGGCGCCGAGGCCATGGCCGACGAGCTCGCCGCCACCGCGACCGACCACGCCGCCGGGCAGCAGTACGCCTTCGTCGGGCCGGTGAGCGTGCGCTTCACCGAGAACGTCGACCTCGACGCCGGCCGCTTCGAGATCTCGTCCTCCAGCGTCCGCGGCGCGGTGGCCCCGGCGACGTCGGCCTCGCCCAGCCCCCGGCACCCGCTCGTCGACATCGACGGGCAGCGCTACATCCTCACGGGCCCGACGACCGTCATCGGCCGCGGCTCGGAGGCGGACATCGTCGTGGACGACCCCGGGGTCTCCCGGCGCCACGTCGAGATCCGCGTGACGCCCGACGGGGTCGTCGCCACGGACCTCGGCTCCACGAACGGGCTCTTCGTCGAGGGCCACCAGGTCCCCGCGGCGACGCTGCTCGACGGCAACACCCTGACGATCGGACGCACCCGCATCCTCTTCTTCACGGGCGCCGACGAGCAGGCCGCTGGCTGACCGTCCC
>NZ_RWJX01000096.1 GCF_004123805.1 Cellulomonas endophytica
GCGCCGCGGCGGCGCGTGTGGCGCGGCGACGGGCGGGCGGCGCGTCCGCGGCGGCGGTGGTCGTGCCGGTGCGCGCCGCCTCGAGGGCCTGCGGCCGGGGGGCGCCCGCACCGGAGATGGCCTGCACGAGGTCGCTCTTGCGCATCTTGGAGGTGCCCCGGACGCCGAGCTGGGCGGCGAGCGCCTGCAGCTCGGGCAGGCGCATCGCCGCGATGGCGGCGCCGGGGTTCCCTCCGCCGGAGCTGCTCACGGCGGAGTCGACGGTGTCTGTCACGAAGGACCCTTCCCCTCGTCGTCGGCCGCGACGTCTGGCGTCCGGCCGTCCTCCCGGCCCGTGCGGCGCGGGTGGAGATGTGCGGCCACGGCGTGCGGTGACGCACGCGGGTGGCGGGGTTGCTCCCCTGGGGCGGCACCGCCACGGAGCGGGCCCTCCGGGCGATCGCACCGCACCGATCCAGGCGTGAGGCGCCACCGGACCGTGGATCAGGGGGACGCGACGAGGATAACACCGCGTGCTGGACGGTCGAGGGACCGCGCCGCAGATCACCCGTGCGCGTGGCGCGACCGGGTGGGCCGGTCGACGACCCGCCCGGTCAGCGCGGCGGGGGGCCGGCGGGGACGACGTGCCCGCCCCGGTCGTCGACCCCCGGGGAGAGCACGCGCCACCCGCCCATCGCGCCGCCGAACGCCTCCGCCATCGCCACCTCCGCGTCCACGCGGCCGTCCTCGTCGCGCACCCCGAGGGCGAGCACGGTCGGGCCGGCGCCGGAGACGACGGCGGCCACCCCCCGCCGGCGGAGCACGTCGACGAGCGCGAGGGAGTCCGGCATGGCCGCGCGGCGGTACTCCTGGTGGAGCCGGTCCTGCGTGGCCTCGAGCAGCAGCGCGGGCCGCCGGCCGAGCGCCTCGACGAGCAGCGCGGCCCGCGCGAGCTGGAACGCGGCGTCGGCGTGCGGGACGTCGGCGGGCAGCACGGACCGTGCGTGCGCGGTGGCCAGGCGCGCGGGCGGGACGGCGACGACCGGAACGACCGCGGGGTGGAGCGCGAGGCGGACGGCGCCCGGCCCGGGCAGCCAGGCGAGGGTGAGGCCGCCGAGGACCGCGGGCGCGGCGTTGTCGGGGTGGCCCTCGAACCGCGTCGCGAGGCCGAGGACGGTGGCGTCGTCGAGCTCCGGCGGGTCGCCGAGCAGCGCGCGGGCCGCCAGCACGCCGGCGACGACGGCCGCCGCGGACGAGCCCAGCCCGCGGCCGTGCGGCACGGCGTTCGTGCAGCGCAGGTGCAGCCCCGTGCGCGGCGCGCCGACGGCGTCGAACGTCTCGAGGAGGGCCCGGGCCACGAGGTGCCCCTCGTCGGCGGCGACCTCCCCCGCGCCCTCCCCGCTGACCTCGACGGTCACCGCGGGCCGCGCGTGGACCTGCACCTCGACCTCGTCGTGCAGCCCCAGCGCCAGCCCCAGGGCGTCGTACCCGGGGCCGAGGTTGGCGCTGGTGGCGGGCACGCGCACCCGCACGTGCTCCCGGCGCAGGCGCACGCGGGTCAGCCCAGGCCGAGCGCGGCGGCGATGGAGACCACGTCCGCGCTCGTGCGCTCGGGCGTGACCTCGCTGCCGTCGGCGGCCCGCAGGGCCCACTGCGGGTCCTTGAGCCCGTGCCCGGTCACCGTCACGACGACCCGCGCCCCGGCGGGGACCCGTCCGGCGTCGGCGAGCGCGAGCAGGCCGGCCACCCCGGCTGCGGAGGCCGGCTCGACGAAGATGCCGTTCTCGGCCGACAGGAAGCGGTGCGCGGCGAGGATCTGCTCGTCCGTCACGGACTCGATGAGCCCGTCGGACGTGTCCCGCGCGTGCAGCGCCTGCGGCCAGGAGGCCGGGTTGCCGATCCGGATGGCGGTCGCCAGCGTCTCGGGCTGGTCCACGGGGTGGCCGAGCACGATGGGCGCCGCGCCGGCGGCCTGGAAGCCCCACATCGCGGGCGTGCGCGTGGCGACGGCCCCGTGGGCGGCGCCGGCGTCGAGCCCCGCGTACTCCCGGTAGCCCTTCCAGTACGCCGTGATGTTGCCCGCGTTGCCGACGGGCAGCACGTGGATGTCCGGGGCGTCGCCGAGGGCGTCCACCACCTCGAAGGCGGCCGTCTTCTGCCCCTCGATGCGGTCCGGGTTGACGGAGTTCACCAGCTCGACGGGGTACGCCTCCGCGAGCTTGCGCGCCGCGACGAGGCAGTCGTCGAAGTTGCCGTCGACCTGGAGCAGGCGCGCGCCGTGGGCGATGGCCTGGCTGAGCTTGCCCATCGCGATCTTGCCGTCGGGCACGAGGACGGCGCAGACCATGCCGGCGCGGGTCGCGTACGCCGCGGCCGAGGCGGAGGTGTTGCCCGTGGAGGCGCACACGACCGCCTTCGCCCTCCGGTCGGCGGCGGCCGACATGGCGGTCGTCATGCCGCGGTCCTTGAACGACCCCGTGGGGTTCATCCCCTCGACCTTGCAGAACACCTCGGCGCCCACCCGCTCCGACAGGACGGGGACGGGGACGAGCGGCGTGCCGCCCTCGGCCAGAGTCACGACCGTGCGGGTGAGGTGCTCGGGCAGGCGGTCGGCGTACTCGGCGATGACGCCGCGCCACTGGTGGGCCATCAGGCTCCCTCGACTCGCAGGACGGACAGCACGGAGACGACGCGGCGCACGGCGGGCAGGTCCGCCAGGACCCGGACCGTCGCGCGCAGGGCGCCCTCGGTGGTGGTGTGGGTGGTGAGGACGAGCGTCGCGGAGGGCTCGTCGGGGTGCGCCGGGTCGGGCTCGCCCGCGGCGGGGGCCGCCGTCTGCTGCACGGCCTCGATGGAGACGCCGTGGTCGGCGAGCGCGGACGCCACCTGCGCGAGCACGCCCGGGCGGTCCGCGACGAGGAGCCGCACCTGCGCGCGCGTGCGGGCCGCCTCCGCCGGGAGCACCGGCAGGTCGGCGTAGGAGGACTCCACGGGGCCGCGGCCGCCCTGCACGCGGTGACGCGCGACGGAGACGACGTCCCCGAGCACGGCGGAGGCCGTGGGCGCCCCGCCCGCGCCGCGGCCGTAGAACATGAGCTCGCCGGCCGCCTCGGCCTCGACGAACACGGCGTTGAAGGCCCCGCGCACACCGGCCAGGGGGTGGTCCAGCGGCACGAGCGCGGGATGGACCCGCACGCCGATGCCGTCGGGGCCGCCGGAGGGGTCCACGGCCCGCTCGGCCACCGCCAGGAGCTTGAGCGCGTGCCCCGTGCGCGCGGCCCACGCGACGTCGTCCGCCGTCAGACCCGTGATGCCGGTCCGGTCGACGTCGGCGAGGGACACGCGGGTGTGGAAGGCCAGGGAGGCGAGGATCGCGGCCTTCGCGGCCGCGTCGTAGCCCTCGACGTCGGCGGTGGGGTCGGCCTCCGCGTAGCCGAGCTCCTGGGCGGCGGCGACGGCCTCGTCGAGCCCCAGGCCCTCCGTGGCCATGCGGTCGAGCACGTAGTTCGTCGTGCCGTTGACGATCCCCAGCACCCGGTGCACCCGGTCGCCGACCAGGGACTCCCGCACGGGCCGCACGATCGGGATGGCCCCGGCCACCGCCGCCTCGAAGTAGAGGTCGGTCCCGGCGGCGTCCGCGGCGGCGTAGAGCGTGGGCCCGTCCTCGGCGAGGAGCGCCTTGTTGGCCGTCACGACCGCGGCCCCGCCGCGCAGCGCCCGCAGCAGCAGGCCGCGCGCGGGCTCCAGCCCGCCCATGACCTCGACGACGACGTCCGCCCGCTCGACGAGGCCCTCCGCGTCGGCCGTCAGCAGCGCCCGGTCGACGACGGGGTCGCGCGGCGCGTCGAGGTCCCGCACCGCCACCCCGACGAGCTCCAGGGGGGCGCCGACACGCGCGGCCAGGTCCGGGGCCTGCGCACCGAGGAGCCGCACGACCTCCGTGCCGACGGTCCCGCAGCCCAGGAGGGCCACGCGGATCGGCGGGCGGGCGCCCGCGCTCGGGGCGGGCTCGGGTGCGCTCACGGCGGCTGCCTCCGGCGGTGGGAGCCGGCCAGGGGCCGGCGGTGGGGACGGGACGGGTGGACCAGGACGGGGGCCAGGATAGGGGCGCGGTCGGCCGGCCCGGCCGGTCAGCCCACGTCGAGGGCGAGCAGGTCCTCCACGGTCTCCCGTCGCACGACGACCCGCGCGGCGCCGTCGCGCACCGCGACCACGGGCGGGCGCGGGACGGCGTTGTAGTTCGACGCCATGGAGCGGCCGTAGGCGCCCGTCGCGGCGACGAGGAGCCGGTCCCCCGCCCGCACGTCCCCGGGCAGCACGACGTCACGCACCACGACGTCGCCGCTCTCGCAGTGCTTGCCCACGACCCTGGCGAGGACCCCGGGCGCGGTGCTCGGGCGGTCGAGCTCGGCGTGGTACGCCGCGCCGTACAGGGCGGGGCGGATGTTGTCGCTCATCCCGCCGTCGACGGACACGTACGTGCGGACCGTCCCGTCCTCCATGCGGACGGGCTTCACGGTGCCCACGGTGTAGACGGTCAGCCCCGCCGGCCCCGCGACGGCCCGGCCCGGCTCGATCGACACCCGCGGCAGCGGCGTGCCGAGCTCCGCGCACACGGACGCGACGGCGTCGGCCAGCGCCTCGGCCGTGGGGACCGGGTCGAGGGCCCGCTCCCCCGGGAGGTAGGCGATGCCGTAGCCCCCGCCGAGGTCGACCTCGTCGACGAGGGTCCCCGTGCGCCCGGCCAGCGCCGCCCGCAGCCCCAGCACCGCCCGCGCGGCGGCGACGAAGCCGGCCGGGTCGAGGATCTGCGACCCGATGTGCGAGTGGATCCCGACGAGCTCGAGACCGGGGCGCTCGAGCACGGCGAGCAGCGCGACCATCGCCGGGCTGTCGCCGCCGTCGGGGGCCGGCGCGAGGGACAGGCCGAACTTCTGGTCCTCGTGCGCGGTGGAGATGTACTCGTGCCCGCCGGCGTGCACGCCGGTGGTGACGCGGACCATCACGGGCACGCGCGTCCCGGCGGCGTCGGCGGCCGCGGCCACCCGCGCCACCTCGGCGAGGGAGTCGACGACGACCCGCCCGACGCCGGCGGCCGCCGCGGCCCGCAGCTCCTCGTCGGACTTGTTGTTGCCGTGCAGGCCGATCTCCGCGCCCGGCACCCCGGCCCGCAGCGCGACGGCGAGCTCCCCGCCCGTCGCGGTGTCGACCCGGAGCCCCTCCTCGCGCACCCACCGGGCGACCGCCACCGTGAGCAGCGCCTTGCCCGCGTAGTAGACGTCGCAGGTGGTGCCGACGCGGGCGAAGGCGTCCGCGAAGGCCGTGCGGTAGGCCCGGGCGCGGGCGCGCAGGTCCGCCTCGTCGAGCACGTAGGCCGGAGTGCCGTGCTCCGCGACGAGGTCCGCCAGCGGGAGCCCCGCCACCACGACGGTGCCGTCCCCGCCCCGCGCGACGCCCGAGGACCAGGGCTCGCCGCCGACCGCCGTCGGCACGGGGCGGCCCGTGCCGACCGCCGCCCCCGCCGTGGGCGCGGGGACGGCGCCGGGGCCGGTCACATCCGCTCCGGGGCGCTCACCCCGAGCAGCCCGAGGCCGTTCGCGAGCACCTGGCGCGTCGCGTCGTTGAGCCACAGCCGCGTGCGGTGGACGTCCGAGACCGTCTCGTCGCCGAAGGGCGTGACCCGGCGCTGGTCGTACCACTTGTGGTACGCGCCGGCGAGCTCCTCGAGGTAGCGCGCCACGCGGTGCGGCTCGCGCAGCTCGGCCGCCTGCGCCACGACGCGCGGCAGCTCGGCGATCTGCCCCAGCAGCACCGCCTCGCTCTCGTGGTCGAGCAGGGACGCGTCGAACCCGTCCTCCCGGCGCACGCCGGCGTCGGCCGCGTTGCGCCCGACGTTGACCGTGCGCGCGTGGGCGTACTGGACGTAGAAGACGGGGTTCTCGTTCGTCGCCCGCGCGAGCAGGTCGAGGTCGAGGTCGATGCTCTGGTCCGCGGACGAGCGGGCGAGCGCGTAGCGGGCCGCGTCCACGCCGACCGCGTCGACGAGGTCGTCGATCGTCACGACCGTCCCCGCGCGCTTGCTCATGCGCAGCGGCCTGCCCTCGCGCACGAGGTTGACCATCTGTCCGATGAGGATCTCGAGGTTGACGTGCGGGGTGTCGCCGAACGCGGCGCACACCGCCATCATCCGGCCGATGTACCCGTGGTGGTCGGCGCCGAGCATGATGACGACGCGGTCCGCACCCCGCTCGCGCTTGTCGAGGTAGTACGCGATGTCGCCGGCGATGTACGCCGCCTCGCCGTCGGACTTGAGGACCACGCGGTCCTTGTCGTCGCCGAAGTCGGTGGTCCGCAGCCACACGGCGCCGTCGGCGTCGTAGACGTGGCCGAGCTCGCGCAGGCGGGCCACGGCCCGCTCGACCGCGCCGCTCCCGTGCAGCGAGTCCTCGTGGAAGTACACGTCGAAGTGGACGCGGAAGGCGGCGAGGGAGGCCTTGATCTCGGCGAACATGAGCTCGACGCCGCGGGCCCGGAACGCCTCCTTCGCCTCGTCCTCGGGCAGCGTGCGCGGGTCGGGCTCGCCCGCGGCCCGGGCGTCGGCGACGACGCGCTCGGCGATGTCGGCGATGTACTGCCCGCCGTACCCGTCCTCGGGCGCGTCCTGGCCGAGGGAGCGCGCGAGCAGGGAGCGCGCGAAGCGGTCGATCTGCGCGCCGTGGTCGTTGAAGTAGTACTCCCGCGTCACGCGCGCGCCGGAGGCCTGGAGCACGCGGGCGAGGCTGTCGCCCACGGCCGCCCAGCGCACCCCGCCGATGTGCAGCGGGCCCGTGGGGTTGGCCGAGACGAACTCGAGGTTGAGGTCCACCCCGGCCAGCGCGTCGTTGCGGCCGTAGGCCTCCCCCGCCTCCACGACGGTCCGGGCCAGGGCGCCGGCGGCCGCCGCGTCGAGGCGGATGTTGAGGAACCCGGGGCCGGCCACCTCCACGGCGGCGACCCCCTCCGTGGCACCGAGGCGCGCGGCGAGGTCCGCGGCCAGGGCGCGCGGGTTCGTGCCCGCCCGCTTCGCCAGCTGCAGCGCGACGTTCGTCGCCCAGTCCCCGTGCTCGCGCTGACGGGGGCGCTCGAGGTGCACCTCGTCGGGCACGAGCTCGGGGTCGAGCGCGAGGGTGCCGTCCTCGACGGCCCGGACGAGGGCGGCACGGACGGCCTGCGCCAGCTGCTGGGGGGTCACCGGCCCAGCCTACCGAGCGGTCGGCCGGCCCTCGGCGGGCCGTCCACCGGCCTCGGGCACGCGAGCCGCCCCCAGCACCGAGGGCACCAGGCCGGGCCGGCACGCCCACCGCGCGGCGACGACCTGCACCACGAGGACGCCGAGCAGGGCGCCGACGGGCACGGACCAGCCGCGCGTGGCGTCGTGCAGCAGCCCGACGAGCACCGGGCCGGCGGCCGCGAGCGCGTACCCCGTGCCCTGCACCATCCCGGACAGCGCGGCGGTGGTCGCCGGGTCCGGGGAGCGCAGCGTCACGAGGGTGAGGAGCATCGGGAAGGCGCTCGGCCCCAGGCCCAGGAGGACGGCCCACAGCGCGGTCGCGGTCGTCGGCGCGAGCAGCAGCCCGAGGAGACCGGCCGCCCACACCGCGGCGAAGGCCACGACGAGCCCCCAGGGGTCGCGGGCGCGCTGGGTCAGGCGCGGGGCGACGAAGGAGCTCACGAGCCCGAGGCCGGCGAACAGCGCGAGGTACCGCCCGGCGGCGGCCGCGCCGACCCCGGCGTCGACGAGCAGCTGCGGCAGCCAGGCGAACAGCACGTAGGTCGTCAGCGCGGTCGCCGCGAAGGTGACGGCCATCGCCCAGGCGCGCCCCGACCGCCACACGCTGGGCCCTCGCCGGCCGCCGGGCACCGCCGGCAGGACCGCCGCACCCGTGCCCGCACCCGTGCCCGCGCTCGTGCTCGTCCCCGTGCCCGCCCGGGCGCGGCGCAGGACGACGAGCCACGGCACCACGGCCACGACGCCGACGAGCGCCCACACGCCCAGCGCCGGCCGCCACCCCAGCGCCTGCGCCAGCGGCACGACGACGAGCGGCGGCAGCGCCGAGCCCAGGGCCATCGCGACGAGGTACGCCGCCGTGGCGGTGGCCACCCGGTCGGGCAGCCAGCGCTTGACCAGCGGCGGCACGAGCACGTTGCCGGCGCCCATGCCCGCCAGCGCCAGGGCGGACCACGCGAGGAAGGCGCCCGCGCCCGTCGCCGTCGAGCGGCCGACCTCCCCCGCCACGGCCACGGCGAGCGCGGCGACGAGGGCGCGCTCCGTGCCGAGGCGCCGGGCCACCGCCGGCGTGCTCACGCCGAGGACCGCGAACGCCACGGGCGGCAGCGCGCCCAGCAGCCCCACCTGCGCGGGGGTCCAGCCCATGTCCTCGCGCAGCAGGTCGAGGACGGGCGAGACGACCGCCACCGCCAGCCGCAGGTTCAGCGCGGCGAGGACGACGGCGACGAGCACGAGCGGCACGGCGGGGCTCCGGTAGGACGGCGGGAGGGCGGCGGGAGGGCGGCGGGCGGGAGGGCGGCGCGGCCGGTGCGGGCCGCGGACGGAGCGGGTGGCGGTGATCCCACCACCCGTCCGGGTGACACCCCCACCTGGCGCTGCGCGGACGTGCCGGTGTTGACTGCACCGCATGCCGGAGCCGGGACCCTACCGCCCATGACCCGTCGGACCGGTCTCATCGAGGGGGCCGTCGCAGAGCTGCGCGGCCGCATCGTCTCCGGGGAGTGGGCCGTGGGCAGCCGCATCCCGGCGGAGCCCGCGCTCGTCGAGCTCCTCGGCGTCGGGCGCAACACCGTGCGCGAGGCGGTGCAGTCCCTCGTGCACTCGGGCCTCGTCGAGCGGCGGCAGGGCTCGGGCACCTACGTGCTGTCCACGTCCGAGCTCGCGGTCTCCATGGGCCGGCACATGGTCGACGCGCGCCAGCGCGACGTGATCGAGGTCCGGCGCGCGCTGGAGGTGGAGGCGGGCCGGACGGCGGCGCGGCGCCGCGGCTCCACCGAGGCCGCCGAGCTGCTGCGGCTGCGCGACGAGCGGGCCGCGGCGCACCTCGCGGGCGACATGGACCGCCTCGTCGAGGCCGACCTGGCGCTGCACCGCTGCGTCGTCCGCGCCGCCGGCAACCCCCTGCTGCGGACCCTGTACGACAACCTCGTCGACGCCATCGGCGAGAACATCCGGTTCAACTTCGTCTCCGACACGCACGGGCCCGACGCGCACGACGGACTCGTCGAGGCGATCGTCGCCGGCGACGCGGACCGTGCCGTCCGCGAGACGGAGGACTACCTGTCGGAGTTCCTCGACGGGCTGCCCGAGCCCCGCGACGCCGCGTCCGCCTGACGCCTCCCGCGGCCGGGCCCACGGGGCAGCGGGGAGCCGCTCGACGAGGGGGCCGGACCTGCGCCGGGCGGCTGCTAGGCTCGTGCACCGCCGGTCCGCCGGTGCCGCCCGCGTAGCTCAGTGGATAGAGCGTCTGCCTCCGGAGCAGAAGGTCGAAGGTTCGAGTCCTTTCGCGGGCACCTCTCCTCATGCCGGTCCTCCTCCGGGCACCCTCCGGCGGATGACTTCCCCGCCGCCCCCGGACGTGTCCCACGTCACGTCGACGCGGCGCGGCCGTCCACGGCAGGCTGGCGCAGCGCACCCGGGTCGACCGGCCCCGACCGCCGGGCGCCGCCCGGACGCCCGGCCCCGGAGGTCCTCATGGCGCGGCGACCGCTCCCGCCGGCCCGAGCGACGCTCGCCGCCGCCCTCGTGGTGCTCCTGGCCGCGTGCGGCGCGGGCGCCACGGCGGCGCCGACCACGGTGCCGTCACCCCCGCCCGCCGGTCGGGGCAGCATGCCGACCGTCCGGGAGCCCGTCGTCGTCCCGCCGGCCCCGACCTTCGCCGACCCCGCCGAGGCGGACCCGTCGGCCGGCACCGGCACCGCCGCCGAGTCCCTCCTGCCCACCGCGGAGGCCCTCGCGGCCCTGTCCCCCGCGGAGCTCGTCGCCTGGGCCGGCCAGCCCGTCCGCGTCGCCCTGCCCGCCGCGGGCACCTGGCGCAGCCTCAGCGTCGGCCTCCAGCTCTCCGCGGACCCCGCCGGCGGGGCCCGGCTCGAGGGGCTGGAGGCCGACCTGCTCGTCGAGACGCCCGAGGGCGTCGACGCCCTCGTCGCCCAGCAGGTGGCGGCGCCGCCCCCGGGAACCAGCGTGCTCGACGTCGTCGAGGCCGACGACGACGGTCGGCGCACCGTGTCCGTCCTCCTGCGCACCGCGGGGGCCTCGGCCGACTCCGTCGACGTCGTCGCGCGACCCGAGGGCGGCAGCCTCCTGCACGTGCAGCACCTGCCGCGGCGCGACGACGGCGGCCCCGACCTCACCGAGGAGCGCGTCCTCGGCCTCGTCGAGCGCCTCACCGCGGGCTCGGCGCCGCCCGACTGGCCCACCCGTTTCGCCCGGCTCACCCTCGTGCAGGGCGCCGCCCCCGTGGTCATGGTAGCGTGGTCGGCTCCCGGCCTCGACGTGGCCGCGGCGACCGCCGCCGCGCGGGCGGCCTTCCCGCACCTCGTCCTGGAGCCCGAGGTGCCGGGACCGCACCGGACCACCGCGGACTTCACCTCACCGTCGCTGGGCGCCGGCGGCCTGCTGTCCGTCAGCACGGAGAGCGACGGGACCACGCGCGTCGAGCTCGAGGCGCGCGGCTGACCGGGGCCCGGCCGGCTCCGCGGCCGGCCTCGGCGGGGGCTCGCGCCCCTCAGGCCCCGGGGACGGTCTGCAGCAGCATGACCACGTCGTCGTGGGCCTGGCCGCCGACCACGTAGGTCCGGGTGCCCACCTCGACGAAGCCCCGCCGACGGTAGAAGGCGCGGGCGCGGGCGTTCGCGACGTTCGTCCCGAGCCACACGGGACGGGGCCCGAGCAGAGCCGCGGCCCGCTCGAGGCCGGCCGTCACGAGGGCGCCGGCGGTGCCCGTGCCCTCCTCCTCCAGGTCGACGTAGGCCTTGGACAGCAGCACGGCGGGAGCGGGCACGGGGGCGGGCGGCCGCTCGTCGGCGAGCAGGAGCGCGTAGCCCGCGGGACCGCCGGCGCGCTCGGCCAGGAGCAGCACCGCGCCGTCCGCCACGGCCCAGGCCGTGAAGCGCTCCGCGGTCAGCTCCGTGACGACGTGGCGGGCCACGGCGGCCGGGTCGGTGCCCGGCGGGCAGGCCCGCGGGAAGGTGCGGGCGGCGAGGGCCGCCAGCGCCGGGGCGTCGGCCGGCGCCGCGGCGCGGACCGCGGCGGGGCCCGTCCGGCCGTCGCCCGCGGCGCCCG
>NZ_RWJX01000097.1 GCF_004123805.1 Cellulomonas endophytica
AGGGCCGCGGCCGCCGCGTCCACCGCGGCGGCCTGGGCGGCGGGGTCGGCCGTCCCGCCCGGCGCCGCCAGCTGGAGCTCGTGCCCCGGGCCGGCCAGGACGCCGCGACCGGGCGGTGCGTCGGCCCGCAGCACGTCGCGCGGCACCCCGAGCGCGAGCAGCGCCGCGTCGTCGGCCTGCCGCAGCACCACCCGCGGCCCGACCGCCCCGGCGAGCGCCGTCGGCAGCGCGGAGGGACGCTCCGCGGTCATCGCCACGTGGACGCCGAGCGGCCGCCCCTCGGTCAGCACCCGGGCGAACGCGGTCCACAGCGGTGCGCGGACCGGGTCGGTCTCGAGCCCCTCGCGCAGGGCCGCGACCCCGTCGACGAGCAGCAGCACCCGCGGCAGGTCGGTGGCACCGGACCGCCGGCGCAGGGCCTCCAGCCCCCCGGACCGTCCGTCGGCGGCGGCCGCGGCGCGCTCGTCGAGCAGCGCCGTCAGCCCTGTCAGCAGGCGGGCCACCCGCTCGTGGTCGGCGGCCTCGACGACCGACCCGACCGCGGGCAGGGCCTCGAGGCCGCGCAGCCCCCCGCCGGTGAGGTCGAGCACGTGCACGTGGACGGGGTCAACGCTCGTGGCGGCCGCGAGCGCGACGGTCCGCAGGGCGGTGGTCCGCCCGGAGCCCCCGGCGCCGAGCACCACGAGCGCGCCCTCGCGGTCCGGCCGCCACACGAGGGGGCGCCGCGCCTGCTCGGCGGGCACGTCGAGGAGCCCCAGCGGCAGCTCCGCGCTCGGGCGCCCCGGCGCGAGGTCCGTCGCGAGCACCGCGGGGAGCTCGGGCAGCCACGGGCGCCGCGGCGGCGGCACCGCGGCGAGGGCCGCCGCGGCGGCGACCGTCGCCACGACGCGACGGGCGTCGGTCGGGCCGCTCTCGTCGTCCGGGGCGTCCGCCGTCCCCGACGGGCCGTGCGCCGCGACCCCGCCGGACCCGGACGCCGGAGCGCCCCACGGCACCGCGGGGTCGGGGCCGAGCGTCTCCAGCGCGACGGTCGTGCCGCGCCGGCCGTCGCTGCGCCCGCCGGCCCAGCCCGTCTGGAAGACGGCGACGCGCCCCGGACCCGTCCGCACCGCGCCCCGTCCGGGGAGGGCCGGGTCGACGTGCGCCGCGACGGGGACGCCCAGCACGTCGACGGAGTCGTGCTCGTCGGCCATGCGCAGGGCGACCCGCAGGGACGTGTTCGCCCGGACCGCGTCCGTGACGACGCCGGCGGGGCGCTGCGTGGCCAGCACGAGGTGCAGCCCCAGCGACCGGCCCCGCTGCGCCACGTCGAGGACGCCCTCGACGAACTCCGGCACCTCGCGCACGAGGGCCGCGAACTCGTCGACCACGATGACCAGGGCCGGCGGGGTGTCCGGGTCGCCCGTCCGCTCGAGCGCGAGCAGGTCCTTCGCGCCCTTGCGGGCCAGGAGCCGCTCGCGGTGCCGCAGCTCGGCGCGCAGCGACGCCAGGGCGCGGCGCACCAGGTGGCCCGACAGGTCGGTCACGAGGCCGACCGTGTGCGGCAGGTCGACGCAGTCGGCGAAGGCCGCGCCGCCCTTGTAGTCGACGAGGAGGAACGTCACGCGGTCCGGCCCGTGGGCGGCGGCCAGCGCGAGCACCCACGCCTGGAGGAACTCGCTCTTGCCCGAGCCCGTCGTCCCGCCGACGAGGGCGTGCGGCCCCTGGGTGCGCCGGTCGAGGACGAAGGGACCGTCGACGCCCTGGCCGACCACGGCCCGCAGGGTCCCGTCCACGCGGCGCCGGCCCGACGCACCCCGCCCGCCCACGCGGGACCCGGTGGCGCGCCACCGCGCCACCACGGCGGCCGCGTCCTGCGCCACCTCCGGGCCCGTGAGGGCGAGCAGGGGCACGGACCGCGGCAGGTCGGAGTCGTCGCGGGCGGCGGCACCGGCGTCGGTGACGCCGCAGAGGTCGCGCGCGAGCGCCGTCGCGGACGCCGCCGTCAGCGTCTCCGCCTCGACCGGGGTCCACGTGCCCGCACCCGCGTCGCCGACGACCGCCGCGCACCGCCCGACCCGCACACCGGCCGCCGCCGTCCCGCCAGGCCCACCCGCGTCCGCCACGCCCCCCGGGGGCTCGTCGTCGTCCGGCGCCGCCCCGCCGACGGCGAGGAACGTCCGGCACGCCGACGGCAGGGCGGGCACGCCGGACGCGCACCAGAGCACGTGCACGCCCACGGCGGGACCCTCCTCCGCGAGCCGTACGAGCGCCCCGCGGTCGGCGGGGGCGTCGTCCTCGACCACGACGAGGAGGGCCGGGCGCGACCCGCCGCCCGCCGTCCCCCCGCCGGCGCCGCGACCTCCCGGGCCCCGGTGCGGCCCCCCGCGGCGCGACGCCACGACCTCCTCCACACGAGCGACGAGGTCGGCCGCGGCGGCCGGCGACGAGGCGAGGTGCGACCCGGCGAGCGGGCTCCCGGCGTCGGCGGTGTGCGGCAGCCAGGCCGCCCAGGCCCAGCCGGGCGCGCTCGACGAGGAGAGCACGGCGGCGACGACGAGGTCCGCGGGCGCCGCCAGCGCCACGAGGCGCGCGACCAGCGCCCGGGCGGCGTCGCGGCCGGCGGGCTCCGCCACCCCGAGGGAGCCGCACGCCCGCAGGTCGGCCAGGACGGGCACGGGCCCGACCGTGCGGAGCCCCGCCACCGCCGCCGCGAGCTCCTGCCAGGCCTCGGCGGTCGCCGCCCCCCGCGACGGCGTCCGGACCTCGACGCGCGAGGCGCCCTGCCCGTCGCCGAGCCGCACGACGAGCGCGTCGGCCCCGTCGGGCCGGCGGGACCACAGCAGCGGGTCGCGCCGGGCCGCCGCCACGAGAGCCTCGGCGGTCGTGGGGTGCTCGAGGCGCCGGATGCGCACCTCGTCGCCCTGGTGCCGTCCGACGTCCCCCACGAGCGCGGCCAGCGACGCGCGGAAGGCGGCGAGCGCCGCCCGGTCCCGGCGCCGGTCCGTGGTCCGCCGGTCCCACCAGGCGCCCAGCGCGAGCAGCGGGCTCAGGCCCACGAGCAGCAGCGTGACCGGGGACCGCGTCACCGCCAGGAGGGCGGCCCCGAGCACGAGCGGGGCCAGCACCCCGACGAGCGGGAACCGCGAGGGGGTCCCCGGCTCCGGCGGCGCGGGGGCGTCGAGGACGACGGGCGGCAGGGCGGGCACGACGCGCGGCGACCGCACGACCGCCGCCGGTGCGGCACCGGCCCCCGCCGCCGCGTCCGTCTCCACACGGAGCACGGAGTCGCCGACGACCGCGAGGTCCGCGCCGCCCAGGACGACCCGCGGCACCCGTCCGCCGGCGACGACGATGCCGTCCGGCGCGCCGGCGTCGACGAGCTCCGTGCGTCCGTCGACGCGCAGCCGGGCGTGCAGGGGGGCGACGCGCGGGTCGGTGAGCACGACGTCGCACCCCGGGTCCCGGCCGAGCGTGCTCACCCCGCGGGGCACCTCCACGACGAGGCCGGCGTCGGGGCCGGCGACGACGCGGACGACCGCGGCCGGCGACGCGGCGGTGCCGGTCCGGCGGTGGGCACCCCGGGACGGGACCGCGACGACCCGGACGTCGCAGCCCGGCGGCACGGGATCGTCGGCCAGCGCGACGGCGGGGGCCAGGACCCGGGCCGCCCCGCCGGCGGGTGCGGCCACGGCGAGGGTCCGCGCCCCGCGCGGTGCCGCGTCGGGCCCGTCGACGGACGGCCCCGACGCCGGGTCCAGGGACGGGTCGGCGCGCACGAGCGCCTCCGCGACGTCCCCGGCCGTGGCCGAGCCGTCCGCCACCAGGACGAGCGGGGTCGTCGACCCGTCCGCCCGGCGCACCGCCACCCGCGTCCGCACCCGCGTCCCCCTCGTCCCGCCCCCGCGACCCCCGCGGCACCGGCGGTAGCCGGTGCCGCGCACCGGACGGTGCCCGGCGCGCGGACGCTAGCCCGAAGCCCCCGCGCCCGCGGCGCCCCCTGTGGACGATGGGCCGCCGGGGGGGTGGGCACGCGACGCGGGAGGGGCGACGGACGCGGGGACGGCAGGCGCCGGGCGGGGCCGCCGCCGGTCAGGTCGTGACCGGCCAGGTCGTGACTGGCCAGGTCGTGACCGGCCAGGTCGTGACCCGCCAGGTCGTGACCGGTCAGGTCGACGCGGGCAGGAGCAGGAGCCCGTCGCGCACGAGGTCGCGGGCGCGCGGCAGCACCTCCGCCGCCACCTCCGCGGCGCCGACCTCGAGCAGCGCGGCGAGCGCCCCGACGATCTGCCCGAGCGTGAGCTCCCCGTCGCACGCGCCCACGGCTCCCGCGAGCACCGTGCCGACCTGCACGGTCCGGCCGAGCCCGCCGCCCTGGCGCAGCAGCACCACCTCGGGGTCCGCCGCGCCGGGGCGCAGGTACCGCTCCTCCGTGACGTCGGGCGCGACGACGAGCGCGAGGTCCGCCAGCGCGGCGTCGTCCAGCGCGGCCAGCGCGTCGTGGGCGTGCAGCACCGCGCCGAGCACGGGCCCCAGCGGCTGCCGCACGGTGCCCGTGACCTCCTCCAGGCGCCGCAGCCGGGGACCGGGGCCGGCCGGGCGCCGCAGCGTCACGATCCCGAAGCCGACGGCCTCGACGTCGCGCGCGGCGAGGTCGTCGAGCCACGCGCCGTACCGGGCCCGCCAGCCGGCGCGGTCGCCCTCGGGCGTCGTGCCGCCGTCGCGGATCCACATCTCGGCGTACTGCGCCGGGTCGAGGAGGTCGCGCTGGACGACCCAGCCGTCGAGACCGGAGGCGTCGACCCAGGCGCCCACGCGCTCGTGCCACTCCTGCCCGCGGTGCACCTCCCAGTTCCCCAGCAGCTGCGCGACGCCCCCCGGCTCCAGCACGGCGCCCAGGCCCTCGACGAGCTCCTGCACGAGAGCGTCCCCGGCGCGGCCGCCGTCGCGGTACTCGTACGTGGGCACGTCGGCCCGCCGCGGCGTGATGACGAAGGGCGGGTTGCTGACGACGAGGTCGAACCGCTCCCCCGCGACGGGCTCGAGCAGGGACCCGTGGCGCAGCTCGAGGCGGTCGGGGCCGAGGCCGGCGAGCGCCGCCGTCGCGCGCGCGAACGCCAGGGCGCGCCGCGAGACGTCCGTCCCGACGACGTGCTCCGCGTGGCGCGCCGCGTGCAGCGCCTGCACGCCGCAGCCCGTGCCGAGGTCGAGGACCCGGCGCCGCGGCTCGCGGACCGTCGCCTGGGCCAGCAGCGCCGAGGCGCCCCCGACGCCGAGCACGTGGTCCGTCCGCAGCGCCCGGCCCGTCGCCAGCTCGCCGAGGTCGGACAGCACCCACCAGCCCGCGCCGTCCCCGCCCTCCCCGAGGCCGTCCTCGACGGCGTAGGGGCGCAGGTCGACGCGGGCGCGGACGCCGTCGTCGGGCGCGGCACCGGCCGCCCCGACGAGGCCAGCCGCCGCCGCACCGGCGACGCCGAGCCGGGGCAGCGCCGCCGCGACCGCCGCCACCGGCACGGCCTC
This sequence comes from Cellulomonas endophytica, assembly GCF_004123805.1. GTDB lineage: Bacteria > Actinomycetota > Actinomycetes > Actinomycetales > Cellulomonadaceae > Cellulomonas > Cellulomonas endophytica. Next base: position 5,500 of record NZ_RWJX01000097.1, read on the forward strand.
ACCGAGGAGGAAGGACCGCACCAGCGTGGCGACGGGCTCGTCACGGCCGTCCGTGGCCCGCAGCGCGGGGACCGCCTCGCCGCGGTGGAGCGCCGACGCCGCCACGGGACCGAGCAGCTCCTCGACGCCGTCGACGGTGTACCCGGCGTCCGCGAGGTCGGCGCGGAGCGCGGCGGCGCCGGCGTCGTCGAGCACCGGCACGTCGGGGACGTCCGGGACGTCCGCGGCGGCGGCGCCGGCCGTCACGCGGCCCCGCCGCGACGTCCGGCCGGGGCGCCCTCGCGCGGCGCCGCGACAAGCAGGTCGACCACGACGGGGCGGTGGTCGCTCGCGCGGGCGACGAGCGGCCCGCCCGGCACCCAGGAGCCCACCACGCGCACGCCCGTCGGCGCGGCGGCGCCGGCGGCGGCCGGCGTGTCCACGGCACCGCCCCCCTCACCGGTCCCCCCGGACGCGCCACCGGTCCCGGCGACCCCGCCGCCGGCGGGCACCGCGGGGGTGTCCCGCGGCCGCCGGGCGCGGGCGACCCGCAGGAACCGCGGCCCGCGCGCGGGCACCGGGGCCGGCGCGTCCCCACCCGTCCCCGCCGGGTCGGCGGGGGCGGCGGGCTCGGCACGCGCGGGCTCCACCGGCGGCTCGACGAGCACCGCGTCGATGCGCTTGCGGGGGCGCGCCGCCGGGAACGTCGGGATGCCGCCGCCGGCCGCGACGGCCGCGTCGACGAGCCGCTCCCCCAGACGCCGCCAGGAGGGGCCGCTCGGGAGCTCGTTGAGGTCGCCGAGCACGACGAGGGGTACGCGCCGGCCGCCGGCCGCACCGCCGGCACCCGCCTCCGCCCCGGCTGCGACCGTCCTGGGAGCGGTCGTCCCGGGGGCGGTCGGTCCCGTCCCGGTCGTCCCGGGTGCCGCGAGCTCGGGCCGCGCCAGCAGGAGCTCGAGGTGCCGCGCGCGCTCGCGCGCGTCGAGGCCGAGGTGCACGACGAGCACCCGCAGGCCCGCGACCTCGGCCAGGCTCGCCCCGCGCCGGGTGCGTCCGGGCCGCCACGGCAGCCGCACGGCGCGGGCGTCGGCGACGGGCAGCCCGGGGGCCACGAGCAGCGCCGTGGTGCGGGCGCCGCGCCCCGACACGACGGGCACGAGCCCCGTCCGGCGCGCGAGGCGGGCCAGCCGCCGCCGGCCGAGGGGGCCCCGCGGCGGCTCCTGCACCGCGAGCACGTCCGGGGACTGCGCCGCGACCACGGCCGCGACGGCCCGCGCGTCGTCACGCAGCCCGCGCACGTTGTAGGTCATGAGCCGCAGCGTCGTCAGGTCGCTCACGCACCGCCCCCTCCACGCACCCGGGCGGGTGCGTCCGCGGCATCGTGCCACGGAGCGCACCCGCCCGGTCGGTCGTCGCCCCCGGTCGGGGCCTGTCGGCGGTCGGTCCCTGCGCCGGCCTAGACGCGCCGCGCCGGGTCGACCACGTCGGGCCGCGCCGTGGGCCGGTGCGGCACGTTCTCCACGCCGGCCGGGTGGCCGTTGGCCTCCACGGACGGGACGGCCCCGCCGACGGAGCCGGTCGCGGCCGCGGCCCCGGTGCCGCCCGCACCCCCGGCGCCGCCGCCGAGGTGCGTCTCCTGCTCCAGCCGGCCCTCGGCGTCGACCCGCGCCGCCCGCAGGCGGGACAGGACGATCGCCCCGAACGCCACCGCGGTGGCGGCCAGCGCGATGCCCAGGCGCGCCGGGGTGCTGGCGCCGTCGCCCACGGAGACGGCCACGACGGCCGGCGCGATGAGCAGGGCGACGAGGTTCATCACCTTGATGAGCGGGTTGATGGCCGGGCCGGCGGTGTCCTTGAACGGGTCGCCGACGGTGTCGCCGATGACCGCCGCGGCGTGGGCGTCGGAGCCCTTGCCGCCGTGGTGGCCGTCCTCGACGATCTTCTTCGCGTTGTCCCAGGCGCCGCCCGAGTTGGCGAGGAACACGGCCATGAGGACGCCCGTGCCGATGGCGCCGGCGAGGAAGCCCGCCAGCGGGCCGACGCCGAGGCCGAACCCGACCGCCACGGGCGCGGACGCCGCCAGCAGCCCGGGGGTGGCCAGCTCGCGCAGGGAGTCGCGCGTGCAGATGTCGACGACCTTGCCGTACTCGGGGCGGGTCTCGCCGGTCATGATCCCGGGGTTCTCCCGGAACTGGCGGCGCACCTCGAAGACGATGGCGCTGGCCGCGCGCGTGACCGCGTCGATGGCCAGGCCCGAGAAGAGGAACACCACGGCGCCGCCGAGGATCACCCCGACGAGCGTGACGGGCGAGATGATGTCGTAGCTGGTCATCGCCGCGGCGATGTCGCCCCCGAGGTCGGGGCCGACGTCCGCGAGCGCCGTGCGCACCGCGTCGGCGTAGGAGCCGAACAGCGCCGTGGCCGCCAGGACGGCCGTCGCGATGGCGATGCCCTTCGTCACGGCCTTCGTCGTGTTCCCGACCGCGTCGAGGTCCGTGAGGATCTGCGCGCCCTCCTCCGTGACGTCGCCGGACATCTCCGCGATGCCCTGGGCGTTGTCGCTGACGGGCCCGAAGGTGTCCATGGCGACGATGACGCCGACCGTGGTGAGCAGCCCGCAGCCGGCGAGGGCGACGAGGAACAGGGCCAGCGCGACGTTGCCGCCCGCCAGCAGGAACACGCCGCAGATGGCGGCCGCGATGATGCCGGCGGTGTAGACGGCCGACTCGAAGCCGACGCCGATGCCGGAGAGCACGACCGTGGCCGCACCCGTGAGGGTCGTGCGCGCCACGTGCTTCGTCGGCTTGCTCGTCGTGCCCGTGAAGTACCCCGTCACCCAGAGGATGACGCCGGCCAGCAGCACGCCGATCGCGACGGCGCCGGTGGCGACGAGCCGCGGGTCGCCGCCGTGGGTCTCCAGGCCGGCGGTGCCGCCCGTGAAGGCCGCGAAGGACGACGGCAGGTAGACGAACGCGGCGACCGCGGCGAGCAGCACCCCGACGAGGGCCGAGACGTAGAAGCCGCGGTTGATGGCCGTCAGGCCGCTCTCGTTCCCCCGCACGCGGGTGGTGAAGACGCCGAGGACGGCGACGAGGGCGCCGATCGCGGTGACGACGAGGGGGAAGACCAGACCCTCCTCGCCGAAGGCCGCCCGGCCGAGGATGAGCGCGGCGACGAGCGTGACGGCGTAGGACTCGAACAGGTCCGCGGCCATGCCGGCGCAGTCGCCGACGTTGTCGCCGACGTTGTCCGCGATGGTGGCGGCGTTGCGCGGGTCGTCCTCGGGGATGCCCTGCTCCACCTTGCCGACGAGGTCCGCGCCGACGTCCGCGGCCTTCGTGAAGATGCCGCCGCCGACGCGCATGAACATGGCGAGCAGCGCCGCGCCGAAGCCGAAGCCCTCGAGCACGGCGGGCGCCTCGTCGCGGTACAGCAGGACCACCGAGGAGGCGCCCAGCAGGCCCAGGCCGACGACGGACATGCCGACGACGCCCCCGGTGCGGAACGCGATGCGCGCGCCCTCCGCGCGGCCCCCGGGCCGGGAGGCCGCCGCCGCCACGCGCACGTTGGCGCGGGTGGCGAGCCACATCCCGAGGAACCCGATCGCGGCGGAGAACAGCGCCCCGACGAGGAAGAACACGGACCGCCCGACCTTCACGCCCGCGTCCCCGGGCAGGAGGAGCAGGAGGGCCAGCACGACCACGGCGAACAGGGACAGCGTCCGGAACTGCCGGCGCAGGTACGCCGAGGCGCCCTCCTGCACCGCCCGCGCGATGTCCTGCATCCCCAGGCTTCCGGGGTCGGCGGCGAGCACCTGCTGACGCAGGAGCACCGCCACGGCGAGGGCGGCGACGGACACCACGGTGATGACCCCGGTGATCACGAGGCTGGCCGACGAGAGCTCGAGCATGCATCCTCCCCTGGCGCGAGGGGCACCCTTGCCCCCCTGCTGTCCGGTCGACTCTGGCCGGACCCGGCTGAGCATAGGTGCCACCCCGCACCCTGGCGACGGCCGGCGTCCGCGTCCGGCCACGCCGGGTCACCCGTCCGGCCCATCCCCGGGGCCAAGGGGCCACCCGTCAGAGCGACGCCAGGCGCCCCAGGACGTACCGCGCCGCCGCGTCCGCGTCCACGTCGACCGCCACCCGGCAGGTCGGCGCGGGCGCGTCGGCCTCCTGCAGCAGGTCCGTGACGACCACGCCGCGCCCCGGGCCCTCCGTGACCACGTCGATCGCCGCGTCGGCCCACGTGAGCAGCTCCGGCCGGACGAGGGCGGCCACGGCGAGCGGGTCGTGCAGGGCGGTGCTGCGGGCGTCCTCGGGACGGCCGGGCGCCTCCCGGGCCGACCGCTCCACCCACGCCCGGGTCGCCTCGGCCGCCGCCCGCCCGAAGGGGCCGCCGCCCGCCGCGAGCGCGTCGGCGTCCTCGAGCGTCACGCGCACCCGCAGGGTGACGTCGAGCCCGACGAGCCGCAGCGGCGCGCCGGCGTGCGCGACGGCGCGGAACGCGTGCGGGTCGTTCCACACGTTCCACTCCCCCGGCAGCGCGAGGCTGTTCGGGTGGCTGCGCAGGTAGGAGCCGCCCATGACGACGACCTCGCGCACGGACCGCGCGACCGCCGGGTCGAGCGCGAACGCCAGCGCCACGTTCGTCACCGGCCCGATCGCGACCACCGTCACCTCGCCCGGGGCGTCGAGGACGCGACGCGCGATCTCGGCCGCCGCGAAGCCCGGCGCCGGGTGCCGGTGGCCCAGCCGGGCGCGCACGTCCTCGGGCAGGGGCCGCGCCCGCCCGGGCTCGACGAGGGGCGCCGCCGCCCCCTGCACGACCGGCACGTCCGGGCGGCCCAGCCGCTCGAGCAGGTCCAGCGTCAGCAGCGTGGCGCTGCCGACGTCGGTGTTGCCGTGCACGGTGGTGACGAGCTCGAGGTCGATGCCGGGCTCCGCCAGCGCGAGCGCAAGGGCGAACCCGTCGTCGATCTCCGAGCCCGGCTCGCCCATCGACAGGTCCGTGTCGAGCACGACGCGCACGCCGCCCACCGCCCTCACCTCGTCCGACGGCCCGACCGCCTCCGCGGCGCCGGTCCGGCCGCGCGCACCCGCCCCGGCGCCCGCGACGCTACCGGCCGGCCCCGGGGTCGGCGGCGGGGTCGGCGGCGGGGTCGGCGGCGGGGCCGGCGGCGGGGTC
>NZ_RWJX01000098.1 GCF_004123805.1 Cellulomonas endophytica
GGCCCGGCACCCCCGGGGGCTGGACCGGCCTCGGCGGCCCCGCCGGTGCGCCGGTGCCGCCGCCCCGTCCCCCGCGCCCCCGGCGCCGCGGCCCGGGCACCGGTGCGGTCGGCGCCGTCGTGGCCCTCATGCTCCTCACCGTCGCGACGCTGCTGCTCCTCGAGCGCGCCGACCGGTTCGAGGGCCCCGTGCTGCTCACCGCGGCGGGCATCGGGCTCCTCGTCACGGGCCTGGCGATCCTCCTGGCGGGCCTGCGCGGCCGCACCAGCGGGGCGCTCGGCGTGCTCGCGGTCGCCACGGCGCTCGTCGCGGTGCCGCTCGGGCTGGCGCACGGCACGGTCGACGGCCCCTGGGAGCGTCGCGGCGGACCCGCCTTCGGCGACCTCGACGTCACGTGGACGCAGCGCCAGCAGGCGTCGGGCGGCATCGAGCAGGGCATGGGCGACGTGCGGCTCGACCTCACCGAGCTGCCGCTCGACGGCTCGACCCTCGTGGTCCCGGTGGACGTCGGCGCCGGGAACGTCGAGCTCGTGGTGCCGCGCGGCACGGAGGTCTCCGCGGACGTGGAGGTCGGCCTCGGGAACATCGACTGGTCCGTCGGGGGCGTCGAGGAGCGGCGCGACGGCGCCGGCAACAGCCTCGACGTCCGGACGCCCGGCATCGCCGACGGCGAGGACGCCGAGCTGCACCTCGTGGTGCACGTCGGCATGGGCAACGTGAGCGTGGAGGAGGGCTGACGTGAGCGACGACCGCCCGGGGCCGCAGGGCCCCGCCACGACCCCCCTCCCCATCCCGCCCGTCACGGGCACCCGCTCCCCGGAGGACACCATGAGCACCACGACCGGCCCCGGCACCCCCGGCGACGCCCCCTGGGACGCCCCCGCCCGTCCGGACCTCCCCGCCGAGGACCTCGGCAGCCCGACCGGCGGCACGGGCACGGCCGGCGCCACACCCCTCGGCGCGACGACCCTCGACCCGCCCGCCCCCCAGGGCCCGTCGGTCGCCACCGTCGTCTGGGGGCTCGTCGTCGCCGTCCTCGGCGTCGGCGTCCTGGCCACGGTCGCCGGGGCCCGGATCGACGCCGGGCTCGCCCTCATCGGGCTCCTCGCCCTCGCGGGCGTCGCGCTCCTCGTCGGCTCCCTCACCGCCGGGCTGCGGTCCGCCCGGGCCGACCGGCGCTGACCGGGCGCGCACCCGGGCCCGCAGGCCCCACCGCACGGCACAGGCCGGCGCCCCGCCCGGGGCGCCGGCACCGCCGCGCCCGGACACCGCGCCCGGACACCCACCCGGACATCGCGCTCGGCCCCGTCAGCCCCGTCAGCCCTGCGCGGCGGCCCGCCGGTCCCGGGCGCTGCCGTACGCGGCGTCGACCTCCGCCAGCAGGCGGTCCCACCCGAAGTCCGGCACCACGGCCCGGTTGTGCGCGACGAGCCGCCGTCGGAGCACGGGGTCCGCCGCGAGACGGATCACCGCCTCCGTCATCCCCGCGTCGTCGTCGACGAGGAACCCGTCCGTCCCGTCGGCGACGAACTCCGCCACCCCGGTCCCGGCGCGGGCCACCACCGCGAGCCCCGCCGCCCGCGCCTCGAGCGCCGCGATGCCGAACGCCTCGAGCTCGGCCGGCGCCAGGTAGACGGAGCAGCGCCGGTAGACCGCGCGCAGGTCCTCGCGCGGCAGCCGCCCCCGCAGCTCGACGAGCCCCTCGGCGCCGCGCTCCCGCACGACGGCCTCGACGCGGGCGCGCGCGGGCCCGTCGCCGACGAGCGTGAGGTGCACGGACCCCGGCGGCAGCCGCAGCGCGGCGTCGGCGACGGCGTGCACGAGCGGCACCGCCCGCTTGCGGGGCGCCAGGCGCATCGTCGCGACGAGGCGCAGGGGGCCGTCGTCGTCCGGCACCGCCGGGCCGTCCGCCGGGCCGGGGACCCAGGCGCTCAGGTCGATGCCGTTCGGCACCACGTCGACGGGCACCCCCGGGCCGACGACCTGCCGGACCCGCTCGGCGGCCGCGCCCGAGACCGCCGACAGCGCGGCGCCGCGCGCCAGCCGGGTGACGGGCCCCCGCGCGAGGCGCAGCAGCGGCACCATGCCGTCGAGCATGCAGTGCCAGGTGACGGCGGTCGCCAGCCCCTCGGCGAGGGCGATCCGGGCGCCGTCCGCCGCGAACGGCGAGACCACGCCGGCGTGCACGTGGACCACGTCGGGCCGCACCGCCCGCAGCGCCTCCCGCAGCAGGCGCGCCTGCACGGGGTTGACGGGCAGGTCGAACGGCAGGCGGGCGCCGAGCCGGTGGACGTGCACGCCGCGCTCCGTGTCGACGACGCCGCCCCGCTCGCCCGCCTCGCCGAGGGTCGCCGTGAGGACGTGCACCTCGTCGCCGCGCGCGGCCTGGAGGGCCGACAGGTCCCCCACCTGCGACTCGATCCCGCCGACGCGCGGGGAGAAGCAGTCCGAGACGTGGACGATCCGCACGGCGCCACCCTAGACGTGCCGACCGGGCCGACCGTGGCGCCCGGGCCGCCCGGGCCGACCGGGCCCTGCGGGTGCGGCCGGGCGGCCGACGCCGCAGGCTCGTCGGGCACCGACCCCACGAGGAGGACCCATGAGCGACCTGACGGGGAAGACGGTCGTCTTCCTGACGAGCACCCGCGGCATCGAGGAGCCCGAGCTCACGCGGCCCTGGCAGGCCGTGCGCGACGCGGGCGGGACGGCGCTCCTCGTCGCGCCCGAGGCCGGCGAGGTGCGGACCGTGAACGACGACCTCGGCCCGGGCGGCACCTACCCGGTCGACCGGACCCTGGCGGACGTGCGCGTCGAGGACGTCGACGCGCTCGTCGTCCCCGGCGGCACGGTCAACGCGGACTCCCTGCGCCTGGAGGCCGACGCGGTCGCCCTCGTCACCGCCGTCGCCGGCGCCGGCAAGCCCGTCGCGGCGATCTGCCACGGGCCCTGGCTCCTCGTCGAGGCGGGGCTCGTCGAGGGGAAGACCCTCACGTCCTACCCGAGCCTGGCCACGGACATCCGCAACGCGGGCGGCAGCTGGCGCGACGAGGAGGCCGTCGTCGACACGACGCGCTTCCCCCTCCTGACCTCGCGCGACCCCGACGACCTGCCGGCGTTCACGACGCGGCTCGTCGAGCTGTTCGCCTGAGGGCTACTCCCACTCGATGGTGCCCGGGGGCTTGCTCGTGACGTCGAGGACGACACGGTTGACCTCGGGCACCTCGTTGGTGATGCGCGTGGAGATCACCTGCAGCACGTCGTAGGGCAGGCGCGTCCAGTCCGCCGTCATGGCGTCCTCCGACGAGACCGGCCGCAGCACGACGGGGTGCCCGTAGGTGCGGCCGTCGCCCTGGACGCCGACGCTGCGCACGTCGGCGAGGAGCACGACCGGGCACTGCCAGATCTCGCGGTCCAGCCCGGCGCGCGTGAGCTCCTCGCGGGCGATGGCGTCCGCGGCCCGGAGGATCTCCAGCCGCTCGTGCGTGACCTCGCCGATGATGCGGATGCCGAGGCCCGGGCCGGGGAACGGCTGGCGCCACACGATGGCCTCCGGCACGCCGAGCTCGAGGCCGACGGCCCGCACCTCGTCCTTGAACAGCTCGCGCAGCGGCTCGACGAGGGCGAACTGCAGGTCGTCGGGCAGACCGCCCACGTTGTGGTGGCTCTTGATGTTCGCCGCGCCCTCGCCGCCGCCGGACTCCACGACGTCGGGGTAGAGCGTCCCCTGCACGAGGAACTTGACCTCGCCCCCGGCGTCGCCCGCCTCGGCGACGACCTCGCGCGCCGCGTCCTCGAAGACGCGGATGAACTCGCGGCCGATGGTCTTGCGCTTCGTCTCGGGGTCGGTGACGCCCGCGAGCGCCCCGAGGAACCGGTCGACGGCCGGGACGACCTTCAGGCGGACGCCCGTGGCCGCGACGAAGTCCTCCTCGACCTGCTCCGCCTCTCCGGAGCGCAGGAGCCCGTGGTCGACGAACACGCAGGTGAGCTGGCTGCCGACGGCCTTCTGCACGAGGGCCGCCGCCACGGAGGAGTCCACGCCGCCGGACAGGCCGCAGATGACGCGGGCGTCGCCGACCCGGGCCCGGATCTTCTCGACCTGCTCGGCGATGACGCTGCCGGGGTTCCAGTCGGGGCGCAGGCCGGCGCCGCGGTAGAGGAAGTTCTCCAGCGTCGTCTGGCCCAGGGGCGAGTGCTTGACCTCGGGGTGCCACTGCACGCCGAACAGGCGACGGTCCCGGTCCTCGAACGCCGCGACGGGCGAGCCGGCGCTCGTCGCGAGCACCTGGAACCCCTCGGGCGCGGCGTGCACCGCGTCCCCGTGGCTCATCCACACCGTCTGGTGCCCGGGGCTGCCCTCGAGGACCGTGCCGCCCTCGCGCACCTCGACACCGGTGCCGCCGTACTCGCGCTGCCCCGTCTGCGCGACCGTCCCGCCGAGGGCCTTGGCCATCGCCTGGAAGCCGTAGCAGATGCCGAGCACGGGCACCCCGGCCTCGAACAGCGCCGGGTCGACGAAGGGCGCGCCGTCGGCGTAGACCGACGAGGGGCCGCCGGACAGGATGATCGCCGCCGGGTCCTTGGCGAGCAGGTCCGCCACGGACGCCGTGTGCGGCACGATCTCGGAGTAGACGTTCGCCTCGCGGACGCGCCGCGCGATGAGCTGCGCGTACTGGGCGCCGAAGTCGACGACGAGGACGGGCTGGTGGTCGGTCGTCACGCGCCCAGGGTAGTGGCGGCGGCGACCCGCTCCTCGCCCTCGCGGTGGACCCTCCGCTCGACGACGAAGGACAGCACCGGGACGACGCCGGCGAGCACGAGCGCGGCGAGGCGGCCCCAGCGCCAGCGCATCGTCGACCACAGGTCGAGGACGGTGACGAGGTACACGACGTAGATCCAGCCGTGCGCGAAGGGGATCCACGCGAGGTACCGCAGGACGGCGTCGGGCGCGCCGACGACGTACGCCAGGACCATCTCGACGACGAGCAGCAGGAGCATCACGCCCGTGACCCACGCCATCACCCGGTAGCGCCTCAGCGCCCCGGTCGCCTTCGCGGCCCAGCGGGCGGCGGCGGGGGCGGCGGTCGTCTCGGTCATGGGGGTCCTCACTCGTGCGGGTCCGGCGCGGTCGGCGGGCTGCCCCATCATCGCCCACGGCCGCGGGCCGGCCGACGCCCGCCACCCTGCGCCACGGTCGCGCCCACAGGCCCACGGGGTCGCACCCGAACGCGCCGCCGCTAAAGCGCTTGCCGCCGTGTCGGTGCCGCCCCGTACCGTCGACGGGTGCGCTCCCTCCCCCTCGCCGACCCCGGCACTCCCCCCGTCACCGGTGCCGGCGCGTACCTGTGGTGGATCGCCCGGCGGCAGTGGGGGATCCTCACCGTCGCGGTGCTGCTCGGCATGGTCGCGATGGGCTGCCAGGCCCTGCTGCCGCTCCTGACGGGCCGCGCGGTCGACGGCGGGCTCGAGGACGGGTTCGGGCCCCGGCTGTGGGGGTCGGCGGCGCTGCTCCTGGTGCTCGGGGCGGTCAGCGCGCTGGCCGGCGCGGTCGGCCACCGCTACGACGTGACGAACTGGATGCGCGCCGCGTTCACCTCCTCCCAGCTCGTGGGCCGGGCCGCCGCCCGGTCCGGGCACGCCATCACGGCGGAGCTGCCCACCGGCGAGGTCGTCTCGGCGGTCGCGAACGACGCCCTGCGCGTCGGCGAGCTGTACGCCACCGCCGCCCGGTTCCTCGGGAGCGTGGCGGCCTACGGCGTCGCCGCCGTCCTCGTGCTGCGCATCTCCGTGCCGCTGGGCCTCGTGGTGGTGCTCGGCCTGCCGGCCGTGGCCGTCGCGCTCGCCCTGCTCGTCCGCCCCCTGCAGCGGCGCCAGGCGGCGCAGCGGGAGGCGTCGGGCCGCCTGACCACGCTCGGCGCGGACACCGTCGCGGGCCTGCGCGTCCTGCGCGGGATCGGCGGCGAGGGCGTCTTCGTCGGCCGGTACCGCCGGCAGTCCCAGGCCGTGCGGGCCCGCGGCGTGCACGTGGCCACCACCCAGTCGTGGCTGGACGCGCTCCAGGTGCTGCTCCCGGGCACCTTCGTCGTCGTGCTGCTGTGGCTCGGGGCGCACCAGGCGGTGGCCGGCGCCCTGACGCCCGGCGAGCTCGTGTCCGTCTACGGCTTCGCCGCGTTCCTGGGGTGGCCCGTGCAGAGCGCGACGGAGACGCTCGGCGCCGCCACCCGCGCCCACGTCGGCGCGGGCAAGGTCGTCGCGGTGCTGCGGATCGCGCCGGCCACGGGGACGGGCCGCGGCGCACCGCTGCCGCCGCCGGGCGCCGAGCTCGTGGACGAGGCCTCCGGGCTCGTCCTGCGCCCCGGCCGGGTGGTCGCCCTCGTGGCGGCGGACCCGGACGCGTCGGCGGCCGTGGCCACGCGCCTGGGCCGGTTCGACGACGCGGCGGAGGCGGCCACGCCGGTGCGGCTCGGCGGGGTGCCCCTGCGCGAGCTGGACCTGGCGGCGCTGCGGGAGCGCGTCGTCGTCGCCGAGGCCGCGCCGCACCTGTTCTCCGGAGCCCTCGCGCACGAGCTCGACCCGCGCGGCACGGCCGACCGCTCCGGGCTGCTCGCCGCGCTCGCCGCGGCCGACGCGCAGGACGTGCTCGACTCCACGCCGGACGGCCTCGACGGCGCACTGCCCGAGCGCGGCCGGTCCCTGTCGGGCGGGCAGCGCCAGCGCGTCGCCCTCGCCCGCGCCCTGCTCACCGCCCCGGAGGTGCTCGTGCTCGTCGAGCCGACCAGCGCCGTCGACGCCCACACGGAGGCCCGCATCGCCGCCCGCCTGGCCGACGTGCGCCGCGGCCGGACGACCCTCGTCGTCACGGCCAGCCCGCTCGTCCTCGACCACGTCGACGAGGTGGCGTTCCTCGTCGACGGGCGGGTGGCGGCGGTCGCGCCGCACGCGCGGCTGCTCGAGGACCCGGCGGTCGACGCCGGGACGCGGGCGGCCTACCGGCGGGTCGTCGACCGCCGGCTCTCGGAGGCGGCCGGGGACGCGCCCGCGCCGCCGGACGACCGCGGCGTCCTCACCGCGTCCGCCCCCGCGGCGGGGGGCCGGCCGTGAAGCTGCCCGTCGCCGAGGCGCCCCAGGTGCGCGCCTACGCCCTCGAGCTCGGCCGCCGGCACGCCCGGCCGCTGGGCGTCGTCGCCGCGCTGCACGTCCTCGCCGCCGTCGCCGGGCTCGCCGGACCCTGGCTGCTCGGCCGCCTCGTGGACGCCGTCACCGCGGGCACGACCACCGGCGAGGTGAACCGGCTCGTCGCCCTCGGGGCGGTGGCGGTCCTCGCGCAGACCGCCCTCATCCGCACCGCGCAGCGCCGCTCGATGGTCTTCGGCGAGGGGGTGTTCGCGGAGCTGCGGGAGGAGTTCGTCGAGACGCTCACGCGCCTGCCCCTGTCCGTCGTGGAGCGCGCGGGCACGGGCGACCTCGTCGCGCGCACGACGAACGACGTGAACAAGCTGCAGCACGCCGTCCGCTTCGGCGTCCCGCGCGTCATCGTCGCCGTCACGACGATCACGCTCACGGTCCTCGCGTGCGTGCTCGTCGCCCCCCTCGCCTCCCTCGCGCTGTTCCTCGGCGTGCCGGCCCTCGTCGCCACGGTGCGCTGGTACCTGCGGCGCGCCACCCCCGCCTACCTGCGCGAGTCCGCCGCGTACGCGGTGCTCGACGGCACCATCACGGAGACCGTCGAGGGCGCCCGCACCGTCGACGCCCTCGGGCTCGGCGCGCGCCGCGAGGCCCGGATGGACGAGGACCTGCGCGAGGCCTTCACGGCGGAGCGGCGCACCCTCTTCCTGCGGTCGGTGCTGTTCCCCAGCGTCGACCTCACCTTCGTCCTGGCCCCGGCCGCGGTCCTCCTCTGGGGCGGCTGGCTCGCCTCCCAGGGCCAGGTGACGATCGGCGCCGTCACCACGGTCGTCCTGTACGCGTACCAGATGATCGGCCCGGTCTGGGAGCTCATCTTCTGGCTCGACGAGATCCAGGTCGCGACGGTCTCGCTCGCCCGGATCGTCGGCGTGCGCCTCGTCGAGGGCGACCGGACGGCCGGCACCGCGGTGCCGACGGACGAGCACGTGGTGGCCGCGGGGGTGCGCTACGCGTACCGCGAGGGCCACGACGTGCTGCACGGCATCGACCTCGACCTGCGGGTCGGCGAGCGCCTGGCGGTCGTCGGGCCGTCCGGCGCCGGCAAGTCGACGCTGGGGCGCATGCTCGCGGGGATCCACCCGCCCACGGGCGGCCGCGTCACGGTCGGCGGCGTCCCGCTGGTCGAGCTGCCGCTGGAGGACCTGCGCGGGCACGTCGCCCTCGTGACCCAGGAGCACCATGTGTTCGTCGGGTCCGTCGCGGACAACCTGCGGCTGGCGCGGGAGCACGCGGGCGACGCCGAGCTGGAGGACGCCCTGCGCGCCGTGGACGCCCTGGGGTGGGTGCGTGCGCTGCCCGACGGCCTCGCCACCGAGGTCGGGTCGGGCGGGGCCGTCCTCACCCCGGCGCAGGCGCAGCAGGTCGCGCTGGCCCGGCTCGTGCTGCTCGACCCCCACACGCTCGTGCTCGACGAGGCGACCTCGCTCCTCGACCCGCGCGCCGCGCGGCACCTCGAGCGGTCGCTGTCGGCGGTGCTCGCGGGGCGCACCGTCGTGGCGATCGCCCACCGCCTCCACACCGCGCACGACGCGGACCGCGTCGCGGTGGTGGACGCGGGCCGCATCAGCGAGATCGGCCCCCACGAGGACCTCGTGGCGGCGGGCGGCGAGTACGCCGCGCTCTGGCGGTCCTGGCAGCACACCTAGACGGGCCCTGGACGGGCCCTAGGCAGGCACCGGTCCGGCGTCGGGGGGCGCGGTCGGGGGCGCGGTCGGGGGCGCGGTCGGGGGCGCGGCCGGGGCGGCCCCGGGGGTGCCGGCGGCACGGGCGGCGGCGAGCCGGACGGCGGCGGCCATGCCGCCGTCGCCGAAGGTGATCTCGCCGTCGTCCGCGCCCGGCCCGTCCCGCACCACGGCCTCCCAGCGCAGCAGCCGCCGGGTGGAGGTGGCCTCCTGCTCCAGCAGCACGTGGCGCAGGTGCGCCGCGAAGGCCTCGGGGTGCCGGTCGACGAGCGCGCCGTAGAGCTCCAGCCGCCGCTCCATGCTGCGCACGTTGCTGGACGCCGGCGCGGTCCGGTAGTCCACGAGCGGCTCGGGGACGACCTCGACCCGACCCCCGTGCGCCAGCAGCCGCAGGTAGAGGTCCCAGTCCTCGAAGCCCTCGCGCAGCGTCTCGTCGTACCCGCCCGCCCGCTCCAGGTCCCCGCGGCGCAGCAGGACGGTGGCGGGCGCCGCGTTGCGCGCCAGGAAGTCGCGCAGGGCTCCCCCGGGCGGCCGCACGACGCCGCTCGCCACCCCGACGAGCCGCAACCAGCTCGACACCGCGACGACGCCGGGCCGCCCCAGCCGCTCGCGCGCCGCGGCCACGAATCGGGGCGCGAGGCGGTCGTCGCCGTCGAGCAGCACGACGAGCTCCGTGCCCAGGGCCCGTGCGCCGGCGTTGCGGGCGGCGGACACGCCGGCGTTGGCCTGCCGCAGGACCGGCACGCCGTCCGCGACGAGCGCGTCCAGGACCGCGAGGGAGGCCGGGTCGGTCGACCCGTCGTCGACGACGAGCACCTGCACGCCGGGGTGGTCCTGCGCGCGGGCCGAGGCCACCGCCTCGGCCACGAGGCCGCCCTGGTCGTGGCTGGTCACGACGACGCCCACCTCCCCGGTCGCGGGCGGCGCCGCGCTCATGCGGGGAGGCCGGGCACCGCGGTGCCCGGTCCCTCCCCCCGCGCGTCGTCGCGCACGAGGCGCACCCACAGCGCGAGGGCGAAGCCGCCGAACAGCCACCACTGGGCGGCGTAGGCGAGGTTGCGCACGTTGAGCCCCGTGCCCCACCGGCTCGGCGGGTCCAGCGCGGCCAGCCCTCCCGCCTGCGGCGGGTCGGAGGTGACGAGGACGCCGTAGCCCGCGTAGACGGGCGCGCCGCCCCACACGTTCACGAGCTCGCCGGAGGAGATGGCCTCCGTGCGGCCGCCGCCGGTGGTGCCGGTGGCGGCCTCCGCGCCCTGCAGGTGCACGACGACCGTCACCGTCCCGGAAGGCGGGGCCGGCGGCGCGGCGCCGGCGGGCTGCCAGCCGCGCACGACCGGCAGGACGGTCCCGTCGCCCGCACCACCCTGCACCGTCAACGGCGTGAGGACGAGCTCGCCCGTGCGTCCCTCGTGCGCCCGCCCGGTCACGACGAGCTGGCCGGCGGGGTCGTACGTGCCGCGCACCTGCACCGTGCGCGCCACCATCGCCCCCGTGACGGCCTCGCCCGGGAGCAGCACCGCGTCGATCGGCTCCGGGGCGGCGGCCGCCGCCTCGGCGACGCGGCGCGCCTCGTCGGCCTCCCCCCGCAGCTGCGCACGGTCGAGCTGCCACGCGCCGAGCCGCCCGCAGACCGCGGCGGCGAGCAGCAGGAGGAGCAGCAGGCCGACGGAGCGCGGCCGCACCGCGGCGCGCCAGAAGGGGACGGGCGGCACGGCCGCCACCGCCCCGGGCCCCGGGCCCCGCCCCGGGTCGGGCGGCACGTCGCGCGGCGCCC
>NZ_RWJX01000099.1 GCF_004123805.1 Cellulomonas endophytica
CGTCGGCGCCCCCCGCGGCGCACGCGGCGCCGCGGCCCGGTGCCCGCCCGCGCGTGCCGGCGACGGAGCCCACCAGGACCCCGGCGGCGACCGCCGGCCCCTCGAGGAGGCTCACGTCGGCACCGGCGTGGTTCGTCCGCGTCCACCGCGCCGCGCCGCCGGGCGGGCGGGCGTCCAGCAGCGCCCGCAGGACGCGCGTGGCCACGGCTCCCCCGCCGGCGGCCCGCAGCACCGGGACCGCGGCCCGCAGCACAGAGGCCTCGACGGCCTCGACCGGAGCCGGGGCGCCAGCCGTGCGGCGCCAGCCGGACGCGGCACGCGGACCCTGCGTCGTGCTCACCCCTCCGTGCCCCCGGCGGCGGCGTCCCCGGCGGTGCCGGCAGCGTCGGTGGCGGGCGCCGCCGCGGCCGCGGCCGCGGCCGCGGCACGGCCGGCGCGGTCCGGGGGGTCCAGGGCGACGACGGGAGGCAGCGCCGAGGGGTCCTCCGCGCCCTCGCCGTAGTGGCCGACGGTGCCCCCGATGTCGGCGGCCAGCGCCAGCGGCAGCACGGTCGTGCCCACGACGCCCTCGGTGCCGGTCACCGTGGTGACGTCGTCGGCGAGGTCGCCGTCCGCGAGGACCGCCGCGGTGAGGCTGTCCGCACCGCCGGGCCCGTCCGCGAGGACACCGCCCTCGGCGTCGGTGCCGGCCGCCCGGACGATCGCGACGGCCGCCTCGGTGGCCTCGGCGGCGGGCGCGGCGGTGCCCTCCTCCTCCGTGGCGACCTCGGGGGCGACGGGCTGCACGACCACGACGGCGTCGGCCGGCGCCTCGACGGGCTCGCCGAGGGACAGCAGCGGCGTGTCCCCGGTCGAGAGCAGCTCCAGCAGCAGCCGCCCGTCCGCGGCGAGCGCGTCCGTGCCCGCGACGTCGGGCCGCGTGAGCCCCTGGACGAGCGCGGTGGCGAGCTCGGCGGCGGGGCCGGCGTCCGCGGCGGGGGCCGGGCGCAGGTACTGCACCAGCGTGCCGGCGAGCGCCTGCCGGTAGGAGCGCTGCTCGGGGTCCGTCCAGGCGGGGGTGAGCGTCACCTGGGCGGTGAGCCCGGCGCCCGCGGCCTCGAGGCCCGCGCGGATCGCGGCGAGCCGCTCGCCGTCGACCTCCCCGAGCGCCACGACCGCGACCCGGCGCCCCTCGAGCGCCCCGGCGACCAGCCGCGGGCCGGCGGCGCCCGCGAAGGCCTGCAGGTCGCTCGTCGCGGCCGCCTGCTCGTCGAGCTCGGCGCGCAGCTCCTCCTTCTCGACCCGGAGCTGGTCGACCTGCCCGGTCAGGGAGTCGCCGATGGTCTGCTCGAGGGGGCCGGCGCCCAGCGCGATGCCGACCGCGAGGGCCAGGAACACCGAGATGAGCGAGACGAGGTGGTAGCGGAAGTCGATCACAGGTGGTGCTCCCGGTCGGGGACGGACGGTGCGGGGGCCGGGCGCGCGGCCGTCGCGGGGAGGGCGGTGCGAGCGGGGAGGGCGAGCCGCACCCGAGGGGTGGGGGCCGCGGTCATCGCGGTCGACGCGGCGGACGGCCGGGGCGGGCGGAGGTCATCCTGCGCCGCCGAACAGGCCGGTCACCCAGGACACGACGTCGTCCCACCGCGCCGCCGCGAGGCCGAGCAGCGTCTGCCCCGCCTCGGTGGAGGCCAGGGCCACCCCGAGGGCGAGCAGCCCGGCCAGCACGAGCAGCCACACCTGGAGGTTGGAGATGCGGTGCCGGTAGAGCCGCGAGACGCCCTTGGCGTCGATGAGCTTGGAGCCCACGCGCAGCCGCGTGAGGAAGGTGCTGGCCATCCCGTGGCGGCCCTTGTCGAGGAACTCGACGAGGGTCGCGTGCGTGCCGACGGCGACGATGAGCTCGGCGCCCTTGTCGTCGGCGAGGAGCATCGCGACGTCCTCGCTCGTGCCCGTGGCGGGGAAGACGACGTGGTCGACGCCGAGGGCCTCCACGCGGGCCAGGCCCGGGGCGCGCCCGTCGCGGTAGGCGTGGACCACCACCTCCGCGCCGCACCGGAGCGCGCGGTCGGAGACGGAGTCCATGTCCCCGACGATGAGGTCGGGCCGCAGCCCCGACTCGAGGATCGCGTCCGCGCCGCCGTCCACGCCGATGAGCACCGGCCGGTACTCGCGGATGTAGGACCGCAGGACGACGAGGTCCTCCTTGTAGTGGTAGCCGCGCACGACGATGAGGGCGTGGCGGCCCTCGAGCGAGGTGCGCACGTCCGGCACGCCGACGCCGTCGAGGAGGAGCTCCCGCTCCCGCCGCAGGTAGTCCATCGTGTTGGCGGCGAAGGACTCGAGCTGGACCGACAGCCCCTCGCGCGCGGCCGCCATCGCCTCCGCGACGGTGCCGGGCGTCTGGAGCACGCCCTCGGCGACCAGCGTGTCCCCGGCGTACACGGCACCGTCGACGAGCCGCAGCTCGTGGCCCTCCGCGATCGTCATGACGTCCGGCCCGAGGTCGTCGACGAGCGGCACGCCCGCCCCCACGAGGATCTCCGGCCCGAGGTTGGGGTAGCGGCCCGACGTGGACCGCGACGCGTTGAGGACCGCCGCCGGCTGGCACCCGACGAGCGCCTCCGCCGACACGCGGTCGAGGTCGAGGTGGTCGATCACCGCGACGTCACCCGGCCGCAGCCGCTTCGTCAGGTTCTTGGTGCGGTGGTCCACGCGCGCCGGACCGACCACGTCGGCGCCGTCGGCGACGGGGGCGGCCTTGCGCAGGGAGAATCTCATCGGCGTCATCGTCCCACGGACGAGGCCTCCAGGAGCTCAGCCGCGTGCGCGCGCGCCACCTGCGAGTCCTCCTGCCCGGAGAGCATCCGGGCGAGCTCGCGCACCCGGTCCTCGTCGTGCACGGCGCGCACGTCCGAGGCCGTGACGACGTCCACGCCGCCGGCCCGGGACTTCGTCACCACGAGGTGGTGGTCGGCGAACGCGGCGACCTGGGCCAGGTGCGTGACGACGAGCACCTGCGACCCGCGCGCGAGGTGCGCGAGCCGGCGCCCCACCTCCACGGCGGCACGTCCGCCGACGCCCGCGTCCACCTCGTCGAAGACGAACGTGCCCGGCGCCTCGCCCCGTTGGCCGCCCTCGGCGGCGAGCGCGACCTCCAGGCCGAGCATGACGCGCGAGAGCTCGCCGCCCGAGGCGCCCTTGCCGAGGGGGCGTGCCGGCGCGCCCGCGTGCGGCACGAGCAGCATCTCGACGCGGTCCGCGCCGTGCGGGCCCGGCTCGTCCAGCGGCTCGACGAGGACCTCGAGGCGCGCGCCGGCCATGGCCAGCCCGGCCAGCTCGGCCCCGACGGCCGCCGCGAGCCGGGTCGCGGCCCCGGCGCGCGTGGCGTGGAGCGTGGCTGCGGTCGCGACCAGGCGCGCCGTCAGCGCCGCCTCCTCCTCCTGCAGGTCCACCACCCGGGCGTCGCCGCCCTCGAGGTCGAGCAGCCGGCGCGCGGCGTCCTGCGACCACGCGAGCACCGCCGCGACGTCGCCCCCGTGCCGTCGGCCCAGCGCCGTGAGCTCCGCACGGCGGGCCTGCGCCGCGTCCAGCCGCAACGGGTCGGCGGCCAGGTCGTCCCCGTACGCCGCGAGGTCGGCCGCGGCGTCGGCGAGGAGGTACCCGGCCTCCGCCACCCGGGTGGCGAGCTCGGCCAGGCGCGGGTCGTGGTGCCCGGCCTGCTCGAGCCGGCGCCGCGCGGCGTCCACCGCCGGGGTGGCCGCCGCGCCCTCGCTGCCCGGGTCGTCCGACCCGACGAGCACGTCGTGCGCCCCGGCCGCAGCCGTGCGCAGCTCCTCGGCGTGCGCGAGCCGTTCGATCTCCGCGTCGAGCTCCGTGTCCTCCCCCGCCTGCGGGTCGACGCGCTCGACCTCCTCGAGCCCGAGCCGCAGGAGCTCGGCCTCCCGCTGGCGGTCCCGGGCACGGGCGACGAGCTCCGCGACCTCGGCCGCAACTGCCTGGCGGCGCGCCCAGTCCGCCCGGTACGCGGCGAGGGTCGCCGCGTGCTCCGGACCGGCGAAGGCGTCGAGCGCCTCCCGCTGGTGCGCCGGGGAGCGCAGGCGGGCCTGGTCCGCCTGGCCGTGCACGGTGACGAGCGCGTCCGCGAGCTCGCCGAGGACGCCCTGCGGGACGGACCGGCCCCCCAGGAAGGCGCGCGATCGGCCCGTCGCCTGGGTCGTGGTGGCCGTCACCGTGCGCAGGACCAGGAGCGCGCCGTCCTCGTCCAGCTCGGCGCCCGCGTCCTGCGCCCGCGCGGCGGCAGCCGAGCCCTCCAGCCCGACCACCCGGCCCTCGACGGACGCGGCGGCGGCCCCGGTCCGCACCACGGCCGGGTCGGCGCGGACGCCGAGCAGCAGGCCGAGGGCGGTGAGCACCATCGTCTTGCCGGCGCCGGTCTCACCGGTGAGCACCGTCAGGCCCGGGCCGAGGCGCACGTCCGCGGCGCCGATCACGCCGAGGTCCCGGATGCGGATCTCCTCGATCACGCCCCGCCCTCCCCCGGTCCCGGCAGGCGCGGGTCGGTGGCCCCGGGCGCGCCGGCGGCACCGGGCCGGCGCGCGGCGGCGCCGTCCCGCCACCCCACGACGGGCAGGGCGAACTTGTTGACCAGGCGCGTGGTGAACGGCGCCGGGCTCATGCGCGCCATCCGCACGGGCACGGGGCTGCGACGCACCTCGAGGCGGGCGCCGCGCGGCACCTCGAGGCGGCGGCGGCCGTCGAGCGTCAGCACGGCGGCGTCCGGGGAGCGCTCGAGCATCTCGACGGCGAGCACCGTGCGCGGGCCGAGGACGAGGGGTCGCGCGAACAGCGCGTGGGCGGACACGGGCACGACGATCATGCCGTCCACGTCCGGCCAGACCACGGGCCCGCCGGCGGAGAACGCGTGGGCGGTCGATCCGGTGGCGGTCGCGACGATGATGCCGTCGCAGCCGAACGACGACAGCGGCCGGCCGTCGACCTCGACGAGGACCTCGATCATCCGAGCGCGGTCGGCCTTCTCCAGGGCGGCCTCGTTCAGTGCCCACCCCGTCGTCGTCGGGCCCCCCGGCACCCGGACGACCACCTCGACGGTCGTCCGCGCCTCGATCGTGAACGCGCCGCTCGTGAGCCGGCGCACGGTGGAGCCCACGTCCTCGCGCTCGGCCTCGGCGAGGAAGCCGACGTGCCCGAGGTTGATGCCCAGCAGGGGGGCACCGCACTCCCGCGTCAGCTCGGCCGCCCGCAGGATCGTGCCGTCGCCGCCGAGGACGATGACGAGGTCGACGTCGGCCACCGACGGGGTGAGCGCGTCGTCGTCGCCCGCCACGACCGCGTCGACGTCGGCGCGCTCGAGCTCGGCGAGCACCTCGTCCGTGGCCTCGAGGGCCTCGGGGCGCCCCCGGTGCACCACGACGAGGGCACGGCGCCTCACAGCGCCTCCCCCGCGCCGTCGCCGTCCGCGCCACGACGTGCCGCGGGACGGCCGCCCGGTGCCGCGGCGGCCGCCGTCGGCGACGGGTGGCGCGCGAGGAGCGCCTCGACGTCCTCGGGCGCAGGGGCGGCACCGGCCGCGCCGGGGCCGGCCGGCCGCAGCCAGACGAACAGCTCGACGTTCCCGCTGGGGCCCGGGAGCGGGCTCGGCACCACGTCGCGCAGCGCGAGCCCGGCATCGGCGGCGGCCCGCACGACGGCGCGGACCGCGTCGAGGCGCAGCGCGGGGTCGCGGACCACACCACCCGCCCCGAGGCGCTCCCGGCCGACCTCGAACTGCGGCTTCACGAGCAGGAGCAGGTCCGTCCCCGGCGTGGCGAGCGCCGCCAGCGGTCCGACGAGCAGGGCGAGCGAGATGAAGGAGACGTCCCCGACGACGAGGTCGGGGGCCGGCACGTCCCCCGGGCGCAGGTCCCGGGCGTTGACCCCCTCGCGCACGTCGACCCGCGGGTCGGTGCGCAGCCGGTCGAGGAGCTGTCCGTGCCCCACGTCGAGGGCGACCACCCGGCCGGCGCCGCGGCGCAGCAGGACGTCGGTGAAGCCGCCGGTGCTGGCGCCGACGTCGAGGCAGGTGCGCCCCGCCACCGCGAGGCCCGCGGGCGCGAGGGCGTCGAGGGCGCCGACGAGCTTGTGCGCCGCGCGCGACGCCCAGCCCGGGTCGGACGGGTCCGTCTCGACGTGCAGCGTCTGTCCGTCCCGCACCCGGGTCGAGGGCCGCTGCACGGGGACCCCGTCGAGGTGCACCCGCCCGGCGCCGACGAGCTCCGCGGCCTGCCGGCGCGAGCGGGCCAGGCCGCGGCGCACGAGCTCCGCGTCGAGCCGGGCGGCCTCGAAGGGTGCGTCCAGGGGCACGTCCACGGGTACGTCCACGACGGCGCTCACCGGCCCACGTCGGCGAGCCGGTCCCGCAGGGCGCCGTGCACCGCGTCGAGCACCTCGACGTGCTCCGCGACCGGCCGGTCCTCCAGGCCCTCCAGCAGGTGGAGCGCCTCCTCCACGCCGCCGTCGACCCCGTCGGCCCCGTCGACGGCGTCGACGGCGTCCGGCTCCGCCGGTCCGTCCACCGGGTCGGACCACCGCTCGACGCCCGCCACGCCCGCGCGCCGGTCAGGGTCCGACGTCGCCGCCGGCCCGGGGACCGCCGGGCGGGGCCGCGGACCGGGCGTGCCGGGCCGGGGGCCGGGGACCCCCGGACGCGGTCCCGGTGCTGCCTGGCTCATCGGTGCGCACCCCTCTCGTCGGCGTTCGGCGTCACGCTACCCGCTGCCGCCGACGCCCCCGGGACGGCCGCGCCCGGCCCCCGACCGCCGGGGCCGGGCCGGGGCTGGGGGCGGCTCACCGCGCCCGCGGCGGCCGACCGGCCGACCGCGCCGGCCCGGCCTCAGGCGGAGGCGCTCGCCAGCTCCGGGACCGACGCCGCGTCGAGGGCGTCGCCGGCGTCGACCGCGGCCCAGGCGGCCGCGCAGGCCGCGCGCGCGACGTCCAGCGCCGGCTCGTCCGTACCGGTGACGGCCCCCCGGAGCTCCAGGCGGCCGTCGACGACCCGCGCGGCGGCCTCGCGGCACGTCCACCAACCCTCCGCGCCGGGCTCGGGCTCGGGGTGCGCCACGAGCAGGGACCGCAGGTCGGCGCCGAGCAGGTGGGGCCGCAGGTGCGGCGGCGCGAGGACGCTGTCCCGCGCGCTGTTGACCCCGGTGAGGACGTGCAGCCCGTCGAACCCGCCGCCGCGGGCGCCCGCCAGGTCCGTGTCGAGCCGATCCCCCACGACGAGGGGCCGCCGCGCGCCGTGCCGCTCGACCGCCAGGCGGTACATCGTCGGCGAGGGCTTGCCGGCGCTGGCGGGCTCCACGCCCGTCGCCGCCACGACCGCGCGCACGAGCGACCCGTTGCCCGGCGCGTAGCCGCGGGCGGTGGGCAGCGACAGGTCGAGGTTCGAGGCCACGTGCCACGCGCCGCGCTGGACCGCGTAGGCGGCCTCGGCGAGCCGCTCCCAGCCGATCTCCGGGGCGAAGCCCTGCGCCACGGCGACGGGACGGTCGTCCGCGGAGGCCACGACGGTGAAGCCGGCCTCCCGCACCGCCGTGAGCAGCCCGGCGCCGCCGACGACGAGGACGGGGTCCCCCGCCGAGAGCCGTGTGGTCAGCAGCTGGGCGCAGGCCTGCGCCGCGGTCATCACCTCGTCGGGCGACGTGGGGATGTCCAGGCCCGACAGCTGCGCCGCGACCTCCTCGGGCTCACGGGAGGCGTTGTTCGTGACGAAGACGAGCCGCATGCCGGCCGTGCGCGCGGCGCCGAGCGAGTCCGACGCGCCGTCGATCGGCTCGTGACCGCGGTACGCGACGCCGTCGAGGTCGACGAGCGCGAGGTCGTACCGCTCGACGAGCGGCACCTCGCACCCGATCAGACCGGCGCTCACCGGCCGTCCCCCTGCGTCGGCGTGCCCGTGCCGTCGCCGCCGTCGCCCTCGGACCCCCTGCCCGCGGACGCGGTGCCCGCGGAACCGGTGCCCTCGGACCCGGACTCGCCGGAGTCCGTGCCCTCGGCTCCGGTGCCGTCGGAGTCCGTGCTCTCGGACCCGGAGTCGCCGAGCCCTGTGCCCTCGTCGCCGGCATCCTCGGGCTCCCCGCCGTCGGCTGCGTCGGACCCGGTGCCTTCGTCGCCGGAGTCTTCGTCGCCGGGGCCCTCGACCACCGGGCTCTCCCCGACCGGGCTCTCCCCGACCGAGCCCTCGGTGCCCGCCACGTCCGAGCCGTCGCTGCCGGGAGCCGGCCCGTCGGGGCCCTCCTGGTCGGAGCCGTCCGCGTCCACCCCGTCGTCGTCGGAGCCGTCCTCCGCGCCCTCGGCGTCGTCGGCGCCGTCGGCGTCGTCCGCGTCCTCGAGCAGGTCCCACAGGAGGACCTCCTCGTCCTCGTCGATCTCCCCGGAGGCCTCCGCGAGCAGCTCGGCGCCGAAGGGCGCCAGCTCGGCCTCGGCGTCCGCCGGGCGGCCGGCCGCGTCGAACGCCGTGGCGCGGGCCTGTGCGAGGCGCACCCGCAGCAGGCCGGTGGCCTTGCGCAGCTCGGGCTGGGCGAGGGCGGCGAGGGCGGCGTCGGGGTCGCCGAGGTCGAGCCGCGCACCGCTCACGACGATCGCGAGCTCGACGCGCCCCTCGGGGTCGAGCGTCTCGGCGCCCGGCTCCTGCGCCACGGCGAGGGCGCGCTCAGGACGCCCGAGCCCTCGCTCGCAGTCCGCCATGACGGCCAGGTGCTCGGACGAGCCGTTCAGCCGCCGCACCGTCCGCAGCTCGCGCAGCGCCTCGGCGTACCGGCCCGTGCGGTAGGCGGCCAGCCCGGCGGCCTCCCGTACGACGTCCACCCGCCCGCCGCGGGCCACCGCCGCCGTCGCGTGCTCGTAGGCGGCCTCGGGGTCCACGTCGAGGAGCCGGCCCACCATGACGAGGTGACGTCCGACGAGCGTTGCGTTCTCCTTGCTCAGCGTGCGCAGGCGCGCCCGGACGTCGCGGGGCAGCGTGCCGAAGACGACGTCCTCCGGGATTTCCGGACCGACCGGGCGGGGAGGTCGCGCGTCCCCGCGGTCGTCGCGGGGACGACCGGCGCCGCCGCGGGTCGGGAACCCGCCGTCGGGGCGACCCGCGGGGCGACCGCCACGGTCGTCGCGGCTCCCCCCCGTACCGCGGGGGCCGTCGTCCCGGCGGGGCCCGTCGCGGTCGTCGCGCCGCGGACGATCGGCGGAGCGGTCGTCGCGCCGCGGACGACCGGCGGAGCGGTCGTCGTCGCGGAAGGAACGGCGGGGGGCCGGCTGGCCCGCGTCGCGCCACGGCCGGCGCTCCTGGCCCTCTCCGCCGGCGCCGCGCGCGTCGGCACCGCGGCCGCCGCCGGAGGGACGGTCGGCCGACCAGGGCCGGTCGACGCCGCCGCGGGACGGTCCGGCCGGGCGACGAGCGCCGTCGCCGCCAGGACGCCGCACCTCGTCCCGCGCACCCTCACGACGGGGAGCACCACCACCGGCACCGCGGTCCTGCCACGACCCGCCTTCGCGACGAGGTGCACCGGCACCACGCTCACCGCGGTCCTGCCAGGAGGACCCGCCCTCACGACGCGGAGCACCACCGGCACCACGGTCCTGCCAGGAGGACCCGCCCTCACGACGAGCGCTGCCCCCGCCACCCTGACGGTCCTGCCACGAGGAACCACCGGCGCGACCCGCACCGGCGACGCGGGGCGTCCGCGGCCCGGAGCCGCCGCCGGAGCGCCCGCCGGGACCGCCCCCGGACGGACGCCGCGGGGCGCGCCCGTCGCCGGCCGAGCCGGCGGTGGAACGGTCGTCGTCGGATCGGCGCGGGGGCCGGCTCTCGCTGCTCATCGTGGGATGCCTCTCGTCGTCCTGCAGAACTGCATGCTGTCACGCCGGTCGCGCCGCGCTCACCGGCTGGGGATCTGCCCCGGGGCGCTCCGGCCGGCAGCCGGCCGAGCGGAGGCGAACCGTCCGGCCTCCTGGCCGCACCGCCCTGGTCGGCCCGACTCCCCACGCGCCCCGACCCCCACGCGCGTCCTCGAGCACCGGCAGCGCTCGCAGGGCCTCGACGACATCAGGGCCGCAGACGAGGATCGACGGCCCGGGCGGACGACCGAGGGACAGAGGACGCTGTCCGGGCTCCGGTGGAGCTCGACGCGGCGTCGAGCACACGGTCCGCCACGCCCATGAACGGCTGCTTCGAAGAAGCGGTCGGAGCCCCTGGCGTGCCGCCAGCCTCGGTGCGCCGCGGAGGGCACCGCAGCGCCGACCGACGAGATCCCCGCCGTCCGCCTCACCGCGAAGTGAGTGATTCCCCTGGAACGACGAAAGGCCACCCCGTGCGGGGTGGCCTTTCGCGCGAAAAGTGTCCGGCGGCGTCCTACTCTCCCACACCCTGGCGGGTGCAGTACCATCGGCGCTG